>NZ_OY782770.1:0-600000 GCF_963678245.1 uncultured Sunxiuqinia sp. | reverse complement strand
TGGCTTTGAGCAAATCAACCTGCTTTTTGGTGAAAACCCAAATAATGCTGTCCGCAAATGGACACAACCTTTCAACGATGCCGGTATTCAAACTCACATGTTAGATCGTTCGTTGAACGGTCTTCGGATGAGCCCTGTTCCAGCTGATGTTCGAAAAATGATGTACAAGGTGAAAAAAGCACAGGGTACGGATATTACCCGTCCGTTTTGTGGTTTAAATGATCCTCGAAATATTATAGACTCGATTAAGTATGCCAAAGAAGGCGGGATGATAGCGCAAGCAGCGTTGAGTTTAACCTATTCCAAAGTACATACAGTTGAATACTACGTGAAGCTTGCCGATACCTTAATAAAAGGTGGAGCTGATGAAATCTGTTTGAAGGATATGGCAGGTATAGGACGTCCTGCATGGTTAGGTAAAATTGTTACAGGAATTAAAAAACTCCATCCAGATACTCCACTTCAATATCACTCCCATTCAGGTCCGGGTTTCGCACTGGCTTCTATTCTCGAAGTTTGTCGCGCTGGTGTTGAGTATGTTGATGTTGCTATGGAACCACTTTCATGGGGTACTGGACACGTTGACTTGTTGGCTGTTCACGCAATGTTGGAAGATGCAGGGTTTGATGTTCCCAAAATTAACATGGATGCCTATATGAAAGTTAGAGGTTTAACTCAGAGTTTTGTCGAAGATTTTCTGGGATACTATATCAACCCCAAGAACCGCTTCATGAACTCCTTGCTCATTGGTCCAGGTTTACCGGGTGGAATGATGGGATCATTGATGGCCGACTTGGAAAGCAACCTGGCAAGTATCAACAAGTGGAAAACAAAAAATAATAAGCCTACATTGACTCAGGATGACTTGTTAATTAAATTGTTTCAGGAGGTTGAACATATTTGGCCGATGGTTGGATATCCACCGTTGGTAACTCCATACAGCCAGTATGTGAAGAATCTGGCTATGATGAATGTTATGCAGTTGGAAAAAGGCAAAGAGCGCTGGAGTATGATTGCTGATAATATTTGGGATATGTTGATGGGGAGAGGAGGAAAATTACCTGGAAAACTTGCTCCTGAGTTGAAAGCTCTGGCTAAAGAAAATGGCAAAGAAGAATTTGCGGATAAACCACAAAGCTTATATCCTGATGCACTAGATACATTTCGCAAGGAAATGGACGAAAAGGGTTGGGATTACGGTCAAGACGATGAAGAGTTATTCGAATTGGCTATGCATCCAGAGCAATATCGCGCTTATAAATCAGGTGAAGCTAAAAAGGCTTTTGAAGCTGATTTAGCTAAAAAACGTGAAGAAGGTGCAGGCTTGTTGGAAGGAACAAAAAAAGAAGAAACTCCCACTGCGGCAGCTCCGGCTAATTTCAACCCATCATCAATGATTGTGGACGTTGACGGAGAGAAATTTAAAGTGTCAGTCGCTTATGGGGAGAATGGAACAGTTGAACCGGATGCCCCAGCGTCATCTGAAAAAGCACCTGCTTCGGCACCAGCACCTACCGTTAATGGAAGCGCAAAAGAGATTTTGGCACCACTTGAAGGGAAATTCTACCTGACGAAAGAAAGTTCGGAAAAGGCTATTAAAGTTGGCGATGAGATTAAAGTCGGCGATTTAATTGGTTACGTTGAAGCAATGAAGACTTTCAACGCGATAAAATCCGACGTGTCAGGTAAAGTAGTTGAAGTTGCATTTGCCACTGGTTCAGAAGTTGAAGAAGACGACGTTTTAGTAAAAATCCAATAACAGAAAATCCTGAATATGTCTATAATAGAGAAACTCTATCAAATGACTGCCATCCAGGAGATTGTTAATGGACCCGGAACAATTTTGATGTTAGTAATCGGAGCTTTGCTTTTATACTTAGGTATAAAGAAAAAGTATGAGCCTCTGTTGTTAATACCAATAGCATTCGGATTAATTTTAGCAAACCTTCCTGGAGGAGGTATGGGAGTCGTTTCTGCAGAGAATATCCAAATTGATGAACATCATTATAAGAATCTGTTTGAGATTGCGCATGATCACGGAATCATGAATTTCCTATATTATTCGCTAATTAAAACGGGATTTTTACCTCCTATTATTTTTATGGGAGTTGGTGCTTTAACTGACTTTGGACCGATGTTGAGAAACCTGCGCCTGGCTTTCTTTGGAGCTGCAGCCCAAATAGGAATTTTTTCGGTGTTAATTACCGCCATTGCTATTGGGTTTACTCCTGCTGAGGCAGCTTCGTTGGGTATTATTGGTGGCGCTGATGGGCCGACGGCAATCTATACAACTATTATGCTTGCGCCTCACTTATTGGGGCCCATTGCGATTGCTGCGTATTCGTATATGGCTTTAGTGCCTGTAATTGTTCCTCTGGTTACGCGAACTTTGTGTTCCGAAAAGGAATTGCGAATTAACATGAAGGAGATGGATAAATTGTATCCTGCCAAGCGGAAGATAAAGAACCTGAAAGCAGTGAAAATTGCATTTCCTATCGTGTTGGGAATCGTGATCTCCATATTTGTGCCATCGTCTGTACCACTACTGGGCATGTTGCTTTTTGGTAACCTGATAAAAGAAGTAGGTGTAACTGTTGCTCGTTTGTCAGACGCTGCAACAGGTTCGATTATGAACACCGCAACCATCTTCCTTGGGCTTACTGTGGGCGCGACCATGTCGGCTGAGGTATTCTTGAATACGCAGACGATTATGATTATCGTAGGTGGTTTTATTGCATTTGCAATCTCAATTGCAGGAGGAATTTTTGCTGTCAAAGTTTATAACCTGATTGCAAAGAAAAAGATTAATCCGCTAATTGGAGCTACCGGATTAAGTGCTGTTCCAATGGCATCTCGTGTGGCCAATGAAATTGCACTGAAGTATGATTCAAAGAATCACGTACTACAATATTGTATGGCCAGTAATATTTCAGGAGTAATTGGTTCGGCCGTTGCTGCTGGAGTTTTGATCTCGTTTTTGGGATAGAAAAAATTACTGAATTAAGAGAAGAGGCTGTCCATTTGTTTTTGGACAGCCTCTTCTCTTTAGTCTCAAAAGGATCCTGTTTATTTTAAGGAACTGAATTTAAATGATTAACACTTTTGTTCTTATTGGGTTTCTTTGCAGCAGATAATTTCGGGGTTTAATTCAGGATATAATTGTTAATTTTGGGCGACCTTAAAGTAAATAATTTCTTGACTTTCCTTTTAACAGAACCTGAAGGACTGAAGATATCAAGATATTGCCAGTTATTGAGCAGTTAGCGGGTGTCTTAATGTGTTGCTTTTCTTGAAATTGAATGCACGCCGGTGTGTGATATTTTAAAATTTTTAAAGGGAAGGGTAGAGGAATTGATTGTAGTGCCTTTTAAAACGTTAGTATGATATTGAGTGAGAAATTTTTAAAAAAGACAGACTTCGACACGCTCTCTGACTTTAATAATAAGCTGGAAATTCAAGTTCCAGGTAATTTTAACTTTGGATATGATGTTGTTGACGAATATGCCCGCATTGAGCCCAACAAATTAGCTTTGGTATGGACAAACGATCGAGGCGAACACCGAAATTTCACTTTTGCCGATTTGAAAAAGTATAGCGACCAGACAGCTTCTTATTTTCAATCGCAGGGTATTGGGCGGGGTGACAAGGTGATGCTGATTTTGAAACGACGATTTGAGTTTTGGTTTTCGATTATTGCTTTGCATAAGCTGGGCGCGACTTGTATCCCAGCTACTCATTTGTTAAAAAAGAAGGACATTGTTTATCGAAATAATTCAGCTGGGATTAAGGCGATTGTGGCTGTTGGCGATGAAAGTATAATAAAAGAAGTTGATCTGGCGATGAGCGAATCTCCAACGGTGGAAACGCGAATTTCTGTTGGCCCTCAAGTCGGAGAGGGGTGGGAGAACTTCATAACAGGGATTGAGCAGGCATCACCATTTCAGCCAGAGGAATGCCCTTCAAAAAATACGGATATTTCATTGCTCTATTTTACATCGGGAACAACCGGTAATCCGAAAATGGTGGCACATGATTTTACCTATCCTTTGGGGCATATCACTACCGCATCGTATTGGCACTGTATCGAAGAAAATGATTTGCATCTGACCGTGGCTGATACCGGATGGGGAAAAGCTGTTTGGGGGAAACTCTACGGACAATGGCTGGCAGGTGGAGCCGTGTTCGTTTACGACCACGAAAAGTTTAGTCCGGCAGATATGCTGAGGGTGATTAGTGAGTATAAAATTAATACGTTTTGTGCACCTCCAACGGTTTATAGATTTATGATCCGTGAAGATTTTTCTAAATACGATCTGTCATCACTCCGGTATTGCACAGTGGCTGGTGAGCCATTGAATGCTGAGGTTTATAACCAGTTCCTGAAACTCACCGGCATCAAGCTGATGGAAGGTTATGGGCAAACGGAAACAGTTTTGGCAATTGCTACATTTCCTTGGATGGAACCAAAACCCGGCTCAATGGGAGTTCCGAATCCCACTTACGATATTAAACTTTTTCATGCTGAAAAACGACTGTGCGAGGTGAATGAAATTGGCGAGATTGTGATTCGAACTGATAAGAATATCCCTGTAGGACTTTTTAGCGAGTACTATCGTGACAAAGAACTTACCGAGTTTGTATGGCACGACGGGTTTTACCATACCGGAGATCTGGCCTCGCGCGATGAGGATGGTTATTTTTGGTTCGTTGGGCGCACCGATGATGTGATTAAAAGCTCCGGTTATCGCATTGGACCATTTGAGGTTGAAAGCGCTTTGATGGAGCATCCGGCAGTTGTTGAATGTGCAGTTACCGCTGCCCCTGACGAGGTGCGCGGACAAGTGGTGAAAGCAAGCATCGTATTGGCGGACGAATATCATCCGGGAACTCCGGAGTTAGCTAAGGAAATTCAGAATCATGTTAAAAATACCACTGCTCCGTATAAATATCCTCGAATTGTAGATTTCGTGAAAGAGCTCCCAAAGACAATTTCAGGGAAGATCAGGCGGGTCGAAATTCGTGGATAGGACTAGATATTAGAAATGCTCCACAAGTTTGGGGCGCAACAAAATTATAGTTGAGAGCGGAATGATTCTAACTCTAAAAAGAGGCACTTAAAAGAAGGCCGCGAACGTAACTAAGTTCGTGGCTTTCTGATTTAGTTCAGCAGATAATTGATCACTAATTATTTTGTGGAAATAAACTTCGCGGAGTAATTCTGTTTTTTCTCATCTTGTATGCGAGTAATATAAATATCATTCCTGACTGTTGGAAGCTGAATGTTTACCTCTTTTCCCTCAGGTTGATAAGATAGAATCAACTGACCAGCTATTGAGTAAATCTCAACCTTTGTGATCTTATTCTCATGTGAAATTTGCAGTGTTCCTGTTGATTGATCATAGAGTAATTCCAGATTGCTGTCTGACCTGTTTATTTCTATTGATGCTGTTGGCTTTGAAAAAACTCCTCCTTCATATTGATCGTTGGAGATATTGCTTACCAAGCTGTTAAGATAAACTTCCAAATTAGGATATTTGCCATCTACCGTTGTTAACTTTGCGTCGCCAGCATCTGTTTTATTTAAGCCGTTCGAGTCTTCCCAGGTGTTAGGCATTCCATCATTATCGGTATCTGTTGGAGCTTCTGTGGAGTTTAGAACAGGCCATCCGCCAACGGCAGATTGAGTGTCAATTAATCCGTTGGAGCTACCATTTCCTCCATCCATAACTGTTGCAGTACCTGTTTCAACGTCATATACAATCCGGCTGTCAACCGTATCTCTTACAAGACTTGCTCCAACGTACTGTAATACTTTTTCATAGGCTTTTTCGGCGTCTTGGGTAATACATGGTGCAATTTGGTACGCCGTATCCGATTTTAAATCATCTTTGCTAACACCATAGTCTGAAAAAGATGAGTGAGGATCGATTCCGAGCCAGTTGTTATTTGTTGTTTGGCTATTCGCTGTAATGTAATTCCCATCAACATAAAAGGTTCCATAAACGCCCGCAGGCTGATTGTTCCCTCCATTATCCGGATAAGGTTGCATGATCCGGTCGGCTTTAGATGATGGGGTTGCGGGGCCCGCTTTATAGTAGTTGTTTATAATATTGTAGCTACCGCCTTCGCCGGCATAGGCACTATTTCCTCCCCAATTGTAGATGACATTATTTCTATAATCCACTTTTTCTAATTCCGGTTGATTAGAGTACCTACTACCATTGAATCGTGGATTGCGACTGTCATGATGGGCGAATAAATTATGATGGAAGGATGCTTTTTTTCCTCCCCAAATTCCACCATAACCGTGTTTCCCTTTGTCGTGAACCGATATACGCAAGCTTTCAGCGAGAAGGCACCATTGCATGGTGAAATTTTCATTGTCGTAAAATGAGGCACATTCATCGGTACTCCAACTCATGGAGCAGTGGTCAAGAATGATGTTTTTATTTTCGCGTCCCCAAATGGCATCATTCTGTTGATTGGTCTCGTCGCCCAATCTAAAACGTAGATAACGGATGATTACATTGTCAGTTTCAACAACCACAGAATAATCGCGTATGCAGATTCCATCGCCAGGAGCCGTTTGACCGGCAATCGTAATATTGGGACGGCTAATTTTCAGTTGCGATTTCAATTTAATCGTTCCAGACACTTTAAACATGATAATCCGTGGTCCTGATAAATTTTCAACTCCAACTCTAAGTGTTCCTGCTGTTCCATTGTCTTCCAAACTTGTCACATAGTAAACTTGTCCTCCACGTCCTCCGGTTGTATATTTCCCGCCACCTTCGGCACTAGGGAATGCAGGCAGGTTTTCTGTCTGAGCAACTGAAATTAAACAAAAGGCAAAGACAAATAGAATACTGAGAATTTGATTTTTAAATTTCATTGTATAAAAAACTTTTTAGTATATAATTTATTTTCGTTGTCTGATAAGCAAACTACATAAATTCCTTTATGAATACCGGTCAGACCTAAATCAACTTCTTTTTGATTGAAGTCGCTACCTGTAATCAGTTTTCCGGTAATAGAATAGATCTTGATTTGTTTGATAATGTTGGAGTGCCCGATATGTAATTCGCTACTCATTGCATTATAGTAAACTTTTAAAGAGTCATTATCTTTCTTGGTTTCAATTGAAGCGGTTGATATTCCTCCTTCGTTCTGGTTTTCGATAATTGTAGCCACCAAACTATTCAAATAAACCTCCAGGTTTGGATAGGTTTCATCAACAGTTTTTAATTGAGCGTCGGCCGGATCGTTGCTGTTTAGTCCGTTTGAGTTTTCCCACTCATCGGGCATACCATCAGCGTCTGTGTCAGCGGGTACTTCTGTCGATTTTAATTCCGGCCATCCACCGACGGCAGTTTGTGTGTCAATAATTCCATTGGTACTTCCATTACCGCCATCCATGAAGGTTGCAGTTCCGGTTCTTACATCGTGTATGATGCGTTTGTCAACAGTATCACGAACTAACGAAGCTCCAACATATTCCATCACTTTTTCATACGCCATTTCAGTGGTATGGGTTGTAACCTCTCCTGTTGAATGAGGAGAATCAATACGCATTCCAGTTTTGTCTTCCTCCGAAACTGTTCCATATGACCCATGAAACTGTTTATATACGCCATAAGTCCAATTATCGTTTGTTGCTCGAGTAGATTCAGTTAGTACATTTCCACTAATGTAAAACTTACCCCAAATTTGATAGGTTGCTTTGTCCGATTCTTTTTCATAGTCGATAGATACGATACGCTCCTTCTTTGTGGTGTTAGGTCCTGGTTTGTAGTAACAGTTAACAATGTTTACATTCATGGCTTCACCTCCATAGCAGCTATTACCTCCCCAGTTATAAATGACATTATTTCGTAAATCAACATTGTCAGTTAATGCAAAGGGGTCGCCATTGTATTCACCAAGTCTGGGGTTACGACTATCGTGACTGGCTAATAAATTATGGTGGAAAGAAGCATGTTTGCCACCCCAGATCCCTCCGTAGCCATGATTTCCTTTTTCATGAACTGAATTTCGGAGGCTTTCAGAAATCATACTCCATTGTAGGGTAAAGTTCTCGTTCTGGTAGAATGACACGCACTCATCGGTTGACCAACTCATTGAGCAGTGGTCAATAATGATATTTTTATGGAAGCGGCCACCTATTGCATCGTCTTCTTGCTGGGCAGCATCTCCCATCCGAAAGCGCATAAATCGAATAATAACGTTATCGGCATTCACTTTCACCGGATAATCGCGTAAACAGATTCCATCTCCCGGAGCAGTTTGTCCGGCAATTGTGATGTTATTATTTTCTATTTTCAAATCCGATTTTAGTTGAATGGTTCCGGAAACCTTAAATATGATTATTCGAGCTCCTGACATTTCAACTCCTTTTCGAAGTGACCCCATGGTTTTGTCATCATTCAGGTGGGTTACATAATAGACTTGTCCTCCGCGTCCACCAGTTACATACTTACCGTGTCCTTCCGCTCCCGGGAAAGCGGGTATTGGGTCTTGCGCAGATGAGTATAAAGTTATCATCCATATGAAAAACAGAGGCAATAATATTTTGATCTTCTTCATTTGTCTTGTCTTATTATTTTGAAAGTTTCATCGTTCCTGTGTTTCCATCAATACTATATCGGATAATATAAATGCCTTTTTTCAAACCGTTTAGACTAATTGTATTTTTATTTTTGATATTCATAACAGGTGATCCTAAAACGGAATAGACTGTTACTTCTGATTTATCTCCATGGATTAGAATCGAATTTTTGAGTAATTCAATCCGGGTGGTTTGCTGAATTTCGTTGGTTCCTACCGGCCAACTCACGGTAATAGATCCTGTTCCTTCAAAATACTCAGGATTTGTAGTCGCGGAATAAGTTCCTTGTCCGAAATCCTGATCATTGATTTTAAGACTTTTTACGTTCATATCAATATTTAGAACAACTCTGGCCGAACCAGTCAATTCCACGTTAATATCTTCTCCAACAGCATCAACATGACTGAAAATGATTTTATTATTTAGTCCTGCAGCGATTAATCCCTGGCCAAATGCATTGGCAGATTGCCCGTCAATAGCTGTAATATAACTGTTGTCGTCGGAGTATTTTTCACTTGGCGAGGTCAAATCCCAGACACCGCTGAATCCACTGTTTTCGCCCTGAAGAACAACAGTGCCAGAATTAACCGTTCCTCTTCCGTTGTTGATTACTGTAACGGTATGTTCACCAGTGATTGGACCTCCAAGAACCATTGAACTACCACTAGGATTTCCACTAGCCATGGTCATTTTTACATCGCCGGCAAGTGTAATTGGAGCGGTCAGCGTAAATCCTGTTCCTCCGGTACTATAGGTAAAGTAGGTTCCCTCCTCCATCGTAATTGTTCCGGTGCTGGAATGTTCTCCACGCAAGCGCATATTTCCTGGGCTCATCAAATGGATGTCAGCTTCAAAAACGCTAGATGTTGTTTCCATTTCAATGGAAACGTTCACCGTTTCTCCGGCTTCAGGCATTAGCGCAGGAACAAAATGTGCCGGATTGTCCCAGTTACCATTTGCTCCACCAATGAATGTGAATTCAGAAGGTCGGCCGATTATTATTTGCCCGGTTCCGGTTATTAGTCCTGGGTTAGTAACTGCGGTGTAGCTCCCCACCTCCTGAATAACTCCATCAATGTAAAATTCACTTGTAGTTACCTCGGTATTCAGGTTTAAGGTTGCTCCGGTTTCTACCAGTAATTTAGAAGTTGGCTGGAGTGCAGTATTATCGCTAATTGTTAATGTTGAACCACTTTGAACCGATACTTTCCCTTTTCCCAGCGAGTTGGCGACAGCGGCATCAAGCTCTCCGGTATCAACACGGATATTTCCTGAAAAGTTTGTGTTGTCTTCATTTAAGATAAGCTTTCCGGATCCTTTTTTGATTAGTTCGTGAACCCCGGTTAACTGTGCATCCAAGCTTAGTGTGCCGGTAATATTAAATACAATCGTATCTTTTGTAGTAATTTTTCCATCGAAACTGGCAGTGGTAGCCGCTTGGATTTCTGTTCCGTAGGTAGCCAAATAATTGGCCGAGCTATTTGCGGTGATATTTAATTTTGCAGAGTTTTTTAAGTTTAAGTCAGCTAAAAAATCACCACCGTCAGCATCAACAATATAATTACCATCAACTACGGCAGCTTCACCGGTTGTAGGGGCTGTTTTTGTACCCCAGTTTGCGGCATCCATCCAACCGTTAGAGGTTCCGGCACCGGTCCATTCGTAAGTTGTAATCAATGGCGCTTCACTGGTTGGATCCCAATTGTCGTTACCGCCCAATACATTCTGAACAGTATAATTTAATGCATCTTCAGCCGTTAGAGCTCTCAGCCCGGCCCAGTTTGCACGACCACTCATATCTGCTCCTGCTCCGGAGTTGCCATATTCATACAGATGCAAATCGGTGCTTGTTGCAGCATATTCCATATTCCAGGTGTCGCCCCAACCTTCAGGATGGATTTTTTCAGTCATCTCGCAATACAGCCATGCTACTTTGGGATACTCGTGCCATGGCCGGCCGAAGCGAACCAATGCACCATCATCGCCTGCCCGCGGGCTATTTTCAGCATAGGTAAGTTGACATTCATTAAAAACAAAACCGTAATAGAATTCCCGATTGGTGGAAGGTGCAGTAATCCAACCGCCACCCCAACTGCGGATTTCGCAAGATTGGAAGAATGCAATTCCGCCGCCATAGATGTAATCCGTTCGACCAACGACCAAACAGTTTTCCATGTAGCATCTATTTCCGTCAGACCAGAAATAAATTGTATCCTGATAGCCAGTGAGGTTACAATTGATAAAAACAACTTTATCGGCTTTCACGGTAATAGCCTGTGCTTGTCCTACAGGACCCGCTGTATTTTCAATCGTTAAGTTTTCGGCTCTGAAACCATTTCCAATGATCGTTAATGTTGCCGATGTTCTTATATTTTCGCCAGTCCACAATGCAGCATCTTCTGTCGGACATTTGCCTTCAGGACAATCGTAGATGTGGTAGCTGATAATAGTCTCATCGCGACTTTCGCCAATAAAATATACATTCTGCTTATCAGCAGGAACGATTAATTTTTCAGATGAATAGAGTCCTCTTTTGATATAAATAATTGTTTGCCGATCACTATTTGATTCAACGGCATTGATCGCATCCTGGATTCTTGTAAAGTCGCCACTACCATCTTGCGCAACCACGATATCGGCATCGATTGATCCTGGTTGAGCAAAGCCGGTCAGCGAAAAAATAAGTAGCGTGATAATTATTACGATTGAATTTTGGGTCATAGCTTTATTCCTTTTGTTATTAGTGTATTAAGCTGAATATTTGTCGATCTTATTTTCGTTTAAAACTGAAGATCGGTGTCCTGTCAAGAACACCGAATCTTCAATTCATAGTTTAACCTTTAAGTATAATCGTTCGATTGTGAAAATTGAACCTTTTTCTTAAAGTGTAATTCTCCATCGAGGGTTATCACTGTCAACTTTACCACCAACGAGGATCTCCAACTCTATCAACCAATCTTGAGTCCGTTATTGTATAATCATTCGAGTCGATATCTTCAAATATCTCAGGTGAAGTTTCGCTCAATTGAGTTGATTCAATCGGATTTTTCTCTCCGGTAATATTGCCTTCTGAATCGGTCAAAACTGGCCAATTGCAGTCGCTAGTTCTGTAATTACCTTGAATCTTTGAGGTGCCAATGCCGCTTGAACGCAATCCTTCTGCTCCCGCTTCTGGATCCCAAACTGCTCCAAACAGACAGTCTGTAATTTCAACGTTGGAAATATTGCCCATTCGAAAGAATTGTGATTTTGGAGTATAGTAGGTTGTTAGATTAGAAATAGTAAGATTTTCCAAATCCTGAGCCATTTTATCCGTTCGTACGAATAGTTCAACATTCGTAATTGTAGAGTTTGTGACAGAAATTGAGTTGGTGATAATGTCGCTATTATCGAGGTTTACTGCGCCATATCCAGCTATTGAGTCAATAACGCAATTGTTGATAGAAATAGCTTTAACAGTTGCTCCTGTTTTTATTCTCAGAACACCACGTTTGTATCGAATGTCACAATCTTCAATAGAAAAAGTATCAATCACTGACCCTGCACCAGAGACATTCATAATATAAGTACCTCCATAGTTGCTTTCAGTCCTTGGTTTTTCCGGATGATCAGTGAAGGCTAGTTTTTCCAGGTGGATGTTTCCAACTTGACCATCGGCTTCAGTATCAAAATTACCTTTTACTTCAATGATGGCTTTACCTTTTAAACTGTATCCTGTTACAAGGTTCAACGGAGCTTTTAATATTGTACCTCCAAGTTCATAATGTGTACCTCCTGAAAGAACAACAGTTACCCCATTTGGATGATCAATCGCCAGTTGATCAAAGAATACTTGATCAAGCATGCTATAGGCTACATTGTCTGCAGTGTCCCTTAGATCCAATACATCTCCTTCAAATACCTGCGGATCTGCGGTCATGAAGCCTTTTTTCCCTTGGTACTTACCATTAAAGTATGCTTTAACAACATAAGGACTTCCCGTGGTCAACGCTTTAACAATTATTTGCTTTGCAGCATTATTAGCATCAGTTAAAATAATTGATTTTTCAAGTGTATCGTTACGATAAACAAGTAGGCTATCGTAGTTCATCTCGGCCCATGTAATTTTTGCTTGAGTGTCAATTACATCGCTGGAAGTAACCGAATTTAATTTTGTTGGAAAATCGGAAGTCGTGATAATATCGTTCACAAAGTATTTGGACTCCAGATTATCTCCGACTGATTTTATACGCAAATAATAATCGGTATCGTACTCCAGATTCTCAAATTTGTAGAAATTGGTATCTACTTCAACTTCATAGATAAAAGTCTCAAATGAATCTGCAGATAGTTGCAACTCATAGTAGTTTACGCCATCATACTTGTCCCATTTATAGTTGATCCAGTTTCCACCAAAACTAGTTTCGTTTACGACTGGTCGGAACAAACGATCAGCAGAGCCCAAGTCGTTATCGTCCTCACAAGCAGTAAAAACGTGTGTCAAAACTATTACTGCCAGAAGTAACCATTTTGTATTTAGTTTGTTATATTCCATTGGGTTGTATTTTAATTTCATATTTAGCTTCATACTAAATGTATAATTGTAATCTCTATTTTTTTGATTAATTCAGGCCATAGCCATCATTATTCAGGTATTCACTAGCTCCTGTTGTCGTTGTTGAAATTGGTAGTAAATAGGGTACAGCCGAAACCCCCGTTTCATCTTTATAACCTCTCCAACATCTTTGTGTATAGTCGGCACTTGAATATGTGCGTTCTCCTGTTTCCGGATTATCTTCGTAGGAGTATAGACTGCGTCCCCAGTTTGCAGCCGCATATGCATCTTCATTGCCCTCTTGTTCAAGTTCTTCAACTGGTACAAGATTTTCAGGAATAGTTTCTGGTTCGTATTTTGTGTTTAGGAAGATAACTATTCCGTCTTTCATCTGGTAATACAATTTGTATGCGTAATTAGCATATTGAGCAACTTCAGGATCTTCTAGCTCCAAGTCAAATACTGCTTTCCCAATTTTATTAAGCGTATGTTTAGTTTCTATAATTTTTTGGCCGTAGATATTCCAGCGAACTAAATCGAATTTACGCAGAGTCTCACCTCCGAATTCCCATGCGCGCTCATCAACAATCGCATTAAAGAAATCTTCAGTAGAGCCAAGGCTTGCAATGTAATTATCGACTTTTTCAGTGTTTGCAGATGCTGGAAAAGCTCTTTCGCGAACTCGTTTTAGCGCGTTCTTTGCTATATTGTTTGGTCCATTCAGTTGGTTCTCAGCTTCAGCTAACATCAGCAGTACGTCAGAATAGCGCATCAGTGGCCAGTTAATGCCGGTACCTTTTGATGAGCCTGATCCTGGATCAGTTGGCAACCAAAGGCGATTCCATTTACCGGACGATAGTGAGGTGATATTGGCCACTTCCTGTTCTGTGTCGTCGACATAATTAACACGTGAAATTGTAACGTCACGGCGTAAATCTTGATCGTCAAAAGAGAAATAGTAGGTCGGAGTTAAGTATACCTGAATTGTAGTTTTTCCTTTCGATCCACCTGTAACAGTCGTACCAATATCCCAGCCAACGTCACCTCCATTGTCTTTCAAAAAGGCAACTTCGTATAGAACATCGTCATTTACAGGTGTGTTGAATACACATTCGTTATAAAATATTTCTCCAAAATTGGGGTTCAGAGATCGGTCCTTTAGTTCAATCAATTTCTGACAGTAATCAGAAGCTAATTGATAGTATTCAGCAGAAGTGCGAGCTGTTTTTTGAGTGCCTTTGTAAGTGTAAGTTACAGCGAGGTTCTCATCTGAGGCAACATCCAAATACTCATCAGCTTTTTTCATTGTTCCGTCTTGTGTCATTCCATATCCAGCGCGGAAAAGAGAAAGGCGGGCAATCATCCCCAGAGCGTACTCGCGATTCATGCGCTCAATACCATCCGCAAACTCGTCCGCGAAATACATGCCTTCTTCTGTATTCACCATATTCTGGATGCAAGACGTATAAATGTAGTTTTTATCTGTTTTTGGAATATCCAAATCCATTCCAGCTTTGGCAGCATCTTCGAAATAAGGTACATCTCCCCAATAATTACAAAGTAGATAATAACGGAAAGCCTTTAAACAGTAAGCTTCTCCGAGCATATGTTTCATATCAGGATCATCAGCAATATCACTTTCGCTTATTCCTTCAATACACTGGTTCGCGCGGTCAACAGCAAGATAATTATTTTGCCATGCTTTATAGATATCGCCAAATCCGGTAAGACCTGCGGCTTCCAATGACCATACATCACGACGTGATCCGTCGGGACTTGCACTTGGCTGTGTAGCTTCCACATCTGTATTTTGCATCCAAACACAAGACATACGAGAAGTAAAAGCATCTTCGCCAAAAAGAGAATAGACGCCAAGCAGCGCTTTTTTTGCGTCATTAGTGTTTGAAAAAACATAGTCTTTCGTGAAAGCCGACGGTGAGTCAACCTCCAGATAGTCTTTACAAGATGTCAGAAACAAAAGTGCAAGACTAACTATTGTGATAAATTTATATTTCATTTTATATTTCATTTTTTGATTTCACAACTTAGCTTTTTACTAGAAAGTAACATTTATACCGAACGTCCAAGATAAACTTTTTGGATAAGATGAATAGTCGACGCCTGGAGTTAACCCAGAAGTTGAAGAGCTTCTAACCGGAGAGCTAACTTCGGGGTCATATCCTGTATAGTTAGTTAACGTCCATAGGTTGGTAACAGTTGCATAAACTCTGAATTTTTGAATTGAAGCCTTTTGACTAATTATTTTTGGCAGAGTATAACCCAATGTTAAATTTTGCAGACGAAGATAAGATCCATCTTCGATAGCCCAGGCTGTTGGCACAATATTGGCATTACCAAAGGAGAAAGGAGACCAATATTCCTTGGCGTTTTCACCTTCGTTCATAGCTTTTAGTTTCGCTAAGTCAGTTACTAACTCACCAGTATTGCGGTCTAAGTATGTATAGCGGTTATTGCCGTTCATAAACGACAGCATATTTGGATTATTGGTTCTATATTGTTGTGAAGATGCGATTTTGTTGGCATTGTAGATATCATTCCCATATACAAAGTTAAAAAGAATGGCAGCATCGAATCCGTGAAACGTACTATTGATCTGAAAACCACCGTAGAAGTCTGGGGTTGTATTACCAATTACTTTACGGTCGGTGTCATCCACAACTCCGGAGTTGTCTAGGTCTTTCAATTTTATAGTTCCTGGTCTAATGCCGATTCGTCCTCCTAGCAATCCGGTTGTAGGGATTCCATCTTTCAAAATATATTGATCAGAGGCCTCATCGTAACTTTCAAAATCATCAGTGGTGTAGTAGCCATCATTAACCCATCCATAAATTAATCCAACAGGCTCTCCAACTCTTATTTTGTAGTCATAGTATCCTTTATTGTCAGTTCCTGCCCAGGCAGAAGCATACTCTTGTTCTGTGATTCCTTTAGCTAAACGGTCAACGTTTGATTTGTTGAAACCGATATTGAAGTTCGCGGAAAGGGTAAAGTCTCGGCGATCAATGACGTATGAATTTAAAGAGAATTCGAACCCTTTAACTGAAGTTGCTCCGACATTCTCAACCGTCTTATCATAGCCTGGAGCAACAATTGTTCTGACAATCAATAAATCGTTTGCTGAGTTTTTATAAGCTTCAACTGTACCTGAAATGCGTTCGTCAAAAAATCCAAAATCTAGCCCAATGTTCCGAGTCACCGTAGTTTCCCATTTTAGATTCGGATTTGGCAATTCTGAATTCGAAGGAGCGTAATACCCGCTGAGCACATCACCAATACCATATGCCTTGCGAGTTGTAATAGCATAGTTCTGCTTCCAAAGCGCATTTTTAATTTTATCGTTTCCAGCTTCACCTAAGCTTAAACGTAGTTTTAGGTTTGATAACCAGTTGGAGGTGTTTGCCATAAATGGTTCTTGATTAATTCTCCATGCAACCGCTGCAGCTGGGAAATAGCCCCATCTGTTGTCTGATGCGAATTTTGATGATCCGTCAGCCCTAAGCGTGGCAGTGAATAAATAACGATCGTCCATGTTATAATTTAGACGACCGAAAAAGGAAGACCGATTGTAGTCATCATTGAATTGACTTGCAATTTTTATGGTGCCATCAGATAAGGCCATATTCGCAAAAATCTTTTCGGGTGATAAATCGGCACTATAGTTTGTGGCATACATATAATTATCATCTCCTTGTCCAGAGTTTAACTCTTGCCCTAACATAATGTCAAACTTGTGTCGGTCTATTTCAAAATTGTATGTTATAGTTTGGGCTTGGCGTAAACTACGGCTGTTTGATTTTTCCCAGTCTACTAAAGGTTGTCCCCCTACAAATGATGCATTGCTGGTGTACTGTCCCCAATAGTTCTGTCTTTCATCAAATCCATAGGAATAACCTCCTTCGAGTCGATAAATAAGACCTTCTACAATCTCCCAATTGATAGCTCCAGTGAATTTAAAATCTTTCTGGTATTTTCTTTTCCAGTATTGGGCTGCTTGTTCTTCAAGCGTTAAATTGTCTTTTATCCATTGTTCGTATTCGTCATCAGCTAGAGATCCGGGATTTACCTGAGTAAAATCACTCAATCCATTTACTGGTCCTTTAGTTAAAGCATCGGAAGTTCTCACTTTATATGTATCACCCGATGTTCCGGCACCATTAACAGTTGCATCTGAAACTCTTGCATTTAGATCCAGAGTTAAGTTATCTGTTAATTTGTGGTTCAATTTAAAATTGAAATTGTATCGTTTATAATTATTGTTCTTCATTAAACCACCGTTGTAATCATAGGTGCCACTTAGTGAATACTTGGTAACTTCATTCCCGCCTTGTATTGAAATGTTGTGCTGTTGTGAAAGCACACTTGATCCAAACATGTTTTCTTGCCAATCGGTACCTTCTTGAAATTTGTATAGATCGATATCATCAAAGACGCCAAACTTTTTTTCAAAGCTGTTGATTCCATCTTCACCTCCTAGTGCACCAAATTCATAGTTGAGCATTACATATTCATAAGGCCCCAATACATCAATTTGATTTTTAAGCTTTTTGGTTTGTACAAACGCATTATAGTTAACTTGCGTTTTGCCACCTTTCGCACTTTTGGTTGTTATAATGATAACACCATTTGCTCCTTGTGAACCATAGATCGCTGTTGATGCAGCATCTTTTAATACATTGATTGATTCAATGTCCGTAGGGGAAACATCACTGATGCTAGAGGCTGGAAAACCGTCTACAATATAGAGTGGCGAATTATCTCCAGTAATTGATCCACCTCCGCGAACGCGAACAATAACCTCCGCATCAGGCGATCCGTCTGCTGTAGTGATCTGAACCCCAGCTAATCGTCCGCTCATCGCTTCTGCTGTGCTAGTAACAGGTATTTTTTCTAGTGTTTCTCCTTGTATTGAGGACACAGAACCAGTTAAATTTCCTCTTTTTACAGTTCCATATCCAACAGCAACGACCTCATCAAGACCAATTGATGACTCTTCCATGGTAACGTTAATAGTTGACTTTCTAGCTGGAACTTCTTTGGGTTTCATTCCAACAAAAGAGAAAACTAAAACGGCATTGTCGGGTAGATTGCTGATCGTATACTTTCCATCGAGGTCAGTAACTGTACCTTGAGTAGTCCCTTTTACTACAATTGTAACTCCTGGCAGTGGGCCTTGCGAATCGCTTACAACTCCGGAAACCTGGCTGACTTGCTGGTTCGTCAATGATTGATTCGGATCTGTAGACTGATTCTCTCCTTTTGGATATAGAACGATTTGGCGATTTTTAATTATATATTTCGTATTTGTACCTTCAAATAGGGCATCTAACACTTCACTGATTTTTTCGTTTTCTAGATCAAGGTTAACTTTACGCTGAACGTCAATTTTTGTGTCGTTGTACATAAAGAAATAATCACTTTGATCTTCAATTTGACGAAGTACATCTTTTACCGATTGCTCTTGAACCTTTAAATTCAGATCGGCTGTCTGCGATAGGCCTCTAGCTTGAGCCCCGATAAACGCGACAAGTAAGAGAAAGGTTGTTAGTTTCATAATGCGAATTAATCGGGATAGGCCACAAAATAACCCACCGTCGTTACACAACAAGTTTTTTTTCATAAGTTTGTCTTACTAAGTTAAACATGCCCTTTACGGGTTTTTAATTTGACTAAAGGGGAGAGTGTGCCAGCACTTTCGCCTTTTTTCTAGTTCGTTTACATTACATTTTTTGTCATTAAATAATACCTAATTCACTTTTTGAGATATTTCTACATGGTCTTCTTTTATTGAGTACTCGATAGGAGCGGTTATGGAGAGTAGTTGAAGCATCTCTCGTAAACTCTCTGTCTTTATTGTTAAAGTATAGTTTTCTCCATGGAATAGTTCCCGATCAAGCTTGATATTCACGCCGTACCAACGCTCCATCTTTTTTACAACTTCGTAAAAAGTTGCGTTGTCAAATCTTAAAATTTGCTCTTTCCAGGATGTATATAGCTTTGTATCGACATTACTGTTAACCATCTCTCCGGTTTGTATATTTAAGCGATTTTGCTCTCCAGGTTGTAAAGTTGCTTTTTGTTTGTCTTGTGCGCTGGTAATCTGAACCTCGCCTTCTTCAAGCGTAGTTATTACTTCGTTGTCTTTTGGGTAAGCGCAAACGTCAAACTTTGTGCCGAGTACCTGAATTTTTGCATGCTCAGTCTCAACGGTGAATGGATGGTTTTTATCTTTTTCTACTTCAAAATACCCTTCGCCCGAAAGAATCACGTTCCTTTCCTTCGTGAAGTTGGTGGAATATTTCATCTGTGAACCTCCATTTAAATAACCGACACTTCCATCTGGAAGCGAAAAATGCACTCTGGAACCTCTTGGGGCTTCAATTTGGGCATACGTATGTGATTGGGTATAACTTTGAACAGCCAAGTAGAGACTGGCTATAAGCAAGGGAATTAACAGCATTGCTGCAGCTCGATAATACGTCTGTAGGAATTTCGTTTTAGTAGAAGTTTGATTCGATTTGGAATTGATGTAGAAATGGATACTGTTAAGTACGTGTCGTAAATCGATCTTTGAAGATGAAGATTTCTCCCAGTGTTCTTTGGCGATGTTTTTAAGATTATCCTCGTTCTTTGAATCGAGATAAGAGTCTAATACGAATTCTTCATCCAGACTATCTGAAGTGCGGACATATTCGTTAATTCGTTTTTTTAGTGAGTCGGACATTGCGTTGTCTAAAAGAATGTATACAAGGAATATCCTTAAAGAGTGATTTGCACCTAAGCAAAATACGAAAAAAATACTACTGGATAAACAGTGAAAAGAAAAGAGCCATTGTAAGGTTCTCTTTTTCAATGTTGTCTCGGAGAAATCTCAATGCCAGATTTAAGTGGTTCTCGACTGTGCTTTTACTAATATTTAGTTCTTCGGATATGTCTGAATTGCTTTTTCCCTCAAAGCGACTTTTGATAAAAACGGCTCTCCGTTTTTCAGGCATTTTTTCAACAAGATCGTCAACAAGGCTTTTGAGCGAGGGGTAGTTGACATCATCTTCCATAAAACTCTTTTGTGTCCCGGAAGTATAATCCATATATCTGTTGATGACAGCCTTTGAACGAAAATGTTTCTTGATATAGTTGAATGCAATTGTAAAAAGATAAGCTTTGAAATCATGATTCTCCTTGATCAGCTTTCTGTTATCCCAAAGCTTACAAAAAATATCCTGAACCACCTCTTCCGAATCCTCTCTCGATTTCAGATAACCTAAAGAGAAATGATACAATTTCGAACTGTATAAATCAAAAAGCTTATTAAAGGCATTAATATCGCCTTTGTTCAATTGTCGTATAAGAAATTTATCATAAATATATCTATCCACTTCAAATGCTAACGGAATGGTGCAGGACAAAAATAGAAATACGAAAATTAAAGTTCGAATTTTGAAAGAAGAATTTTTTCTGAGAGTGTATGCATATCAAAAGTATTATTTTCATTGTTTTTGCAAAAACTCTAGTTCTTTAAAATGATTATAAATAAGCGTGACGGATTCTTGGAGTGTCATGTTTAGAAAGATGTAGCTTTTTTGTGCTAAAAGCTCGTAAATTAGGTTTTTTTAGCAAGAGTTTATCTTCAAAATAAAATTTCACAATTGAAAAAATGATCAATGCCATTGTGGTGAATTTCTTCACGCTGCCAGAATCCTTGATTTCTTTGGGCTGTTTGGCTATATTTGCCTGCCTTTCTTGATAAATCGCCAGTTCGGTTTGATTTGATCTTGAGCACTGGAGAAGGGAAGGATATAAAACCAATTCAATAAAACAAACAAATTTAAATACTATGAAGGCGTATAAGATTATTGTTCTTGCCAAGCAGGTACCTGATACCCGCAATGTTGGCAAAGACGCCATGAAAGCTGACGGAACAATCAATCGGGCAGCTTTGCCTGCAATTTTTAATCCGGAAGATTTGAATGCATTGGAGCAGGCGTTGCGAATTAAAGATTCATTTCCTGAATCAACAGTAACAATTTTAACGATGGGTCCAGGGCGAGCAGCCGAAATTATCCGCGAAGGAATGTTTCGAGGTGCTGACGGTGGAATTTTGTTGACTGACCGTGCCTTTGCAGGTTCTGATACCTTGGCTACTTCTTATGCCATTTCGCAAGCACTAAAGAAAATAACAGACTATGATATCATCATTGCCGGTCGTCAGGCCATTGATGGTGATACGGCACAAGTAGGTCCGCAAGTAGCCGAAAAATTGGATATTCCACAAGTAACCTATGTTGAGGAAGTTCAAAAAATAGAAAAAGGGAAGGTTTTTATGAGACGACGTCTGGAGCGTGGCGTGGAAACTGTTTCCTGCCCAGTTCCGCTTGTAATGACCGTGAATGGATCTGCTGCAGATTGTCGTGCTCGGAATTCAAAGCTTTTGATGAAATGCAAACACGCCAAAACGGTAACCGAATTGCAAAACTCAAATGAAGATTACCTGCATTTGTACAATGATCGTCCTTACCTGAATATTCCGGAGTGGACGGTAAATGACATTGAGGTAGAACAAGCAGAGCTAGGCTTGAGTGGCTCACCAACCAAGGTGAAAACAGTAGAAAATGTTGTCCTTCAAGCAAAGGATGCAAAAATTATTAGCTCATCTGATAATGATATTGATGAACTGATGCGTGAGTTAATTGAAAGTCACACCATTGGTTAAAACCCTAACTGAACGATTATGAATAACGTATTTGTATATTGCGAGATAGAAGAAGGACAAGTTGCAGAAGTAAGTCAGGAACTGATGACTAAAGGCCGTTCGTTGGCCAATGAATTAGGCTGTGATTTAGATGCCATTGTGATTGGAAGCGAATTAGACGGCGTCGAAAAAGAAATTTATCCTTATGGAGTCGATACCGTTTTCACTGCTGATGATAAGCGCTTATATCCATACAACACTTTGCCGCATACTTCTATAATTGTGAAACTTTTTCAGGAGCAAAAACCGCAAATTGCTTTGATGGGCGCTTCGTCGATTGGTCGCGATTTGGGGCCACGGGTTTCTTCGGCTTTACACAGTGGATTAACTGCGGATTGTACTAGTTTGATTATTGGCGATCATTTCGATAAAAAGCAAAATAAGAATTACGAGAACTTGCTTTATCAAATTCGTCCGGCTTTTGGAGGGAATATTATTGCAACAATTATCAACCCCGATTGTCGTCCTCAGATGGCTACGGTTCGAGAGGGCGTAATGAAAAAAGAAGTACTTGATCCGAAATATAAAGGAAAACTTGTAAAGCTTGAGGTTGCTAAATATGTGAGTGATGCTGATTTCGCTGTCGAAATCATTGAGCGTCATATGGAAAAAAGTAAGGTGAACATGAAGGCTGCTCCCATTGTGATCGCCGGAGGTTATGGAATGGGCTCTAAAGAAAACTTTCAGTTGCTGTATGATTTAGCCGAAGTTTTAGGCGGAGAAGTTGGTGCTTCGCGTGCCGCAGTTGATGCCGGCTATGTTGATCACGAACGTCAAATTGGACAAACCGGGGTGACAGTCCGCCCCAAATTGTATATCGCTTGTGGAATTTCAGGGCAAATCCAACACCGCGCGGGGATGGAGGAATCTGCACAGATTATTGCAATTAATACTGATCCGGAAGCACCGATTAATTCGGTAGCCGATTATGTGATTACCGGCGATGTCGCTACAATCTTACCGAAAATGATCAAGTATTATAAACAGAATACCAAGTAATCTGGTGAACCTTAAACTTTAAAGAAATGACTAATTATTATAATGATAATAAAGAACTGAAATTCCACTTGAATCATCCTTTGATGGAAAAAATTGTCCGTTTAAAGGAAAGGAATTTTTCAGAAACAGATGCGTTTGATTATGCTCCGATGGATCATGAAGACGCGATGGACAACTTTGATAAAGTACTGGAAGTTGTTGGTGAAATTTGTGGTAATATTGTTGGTCCAAATGCAGAGTCGATTGATGCCGAAGGCCCTCAGGTACTCGATGGGCACGTTGTTTACGCACGTGGTACCTCTGAAAATATTGAAGCTTTGAATAAGGCTGGTTTGATGGGGATGTCGCTTCCTCGTAAATATGGAGGTTTGAATTTCCCGATTGTCCCTTACATTATGGCTGCAGATATTGTTTCACGAGCTGATGCAGGCTTTGTCAACATATGGGGATTGCAGGATTGTGCAGAGACCATCAATGAATTTGCCTCAGAAGAACAAAAGGAGAAATATTTAACTCGTGTTTGCAATGGTGACACCATGGCAATGGACTTAACAGAACCCGACGCTGGATCAGATTTGCAAGCTGTTCAATTGAAAGCTGTTTATGATGAAAAGTCGGGCAAGTGGATTTTAAATGGAGTAAAACGTTTTATTACCAATGGTGATGGCGACATTTCACTGGTACTTGCACGTTCGGAGCCGGGAACCAAAGATGGTCGTGGATTGTCCATGTTTATTTACGATAAAAGAGACGGTGGCGTCACCGTTCGGCGTATCGAACACAAAATGGGAATCATCGGTTCGCCAACCTGCGAGTTGGTTTTTAAAGATGCACCAGCAGAAATCGTTGGTTCTCGTAAAATGGGACTAATTAAATACGTGATGGCGTTGATGAACGGCGCTCGCCTGGGAATTGCAGCTCAATCGGTTGGTGTTTCCGAGGCCGCCTACCGCGAGGCGTTGGCTTACGCGAAAGAACGTGTTCAGTTTGGAAAAGCAATCATGCGATTCCCGGCAGTTTACGAAATGCTGTCGAATATGAAAGCCAAGTTGGATGCATCGCGCACTCTCTTATATGAAACAGCTCGTTTTGTTGATATGTACAAAACTTACATGCATATTGCTGAAGAACGTAAGCTGGAAAAAGAAGAACGTGATGAAATGAAAACCTACCAACGATTGGCTGATATTTTTACACCGCTTGTAAAAGGAATGGCAAGTGAATATAGTAACCAACTAGCTTATGATGCGGTTCAGATTCATGGAGGATCCGGCTTTATGAAAGATTATCCGGTCGAGCGGATTTATCGTGATGCACGAATCACTTCAATTTATGAAGGTACAACGCAGTTGCAAGTCGTTGCTGCAATTCGCGGAGTAACAACCGGAGCTTATCTGAAGCAGATACGTGCATACGAAGCAGAAAAAATTTCACCTGAGCTTGAACACTTACGCCGTACTTTGATCATTTTAACTGATGAGTATGAGCAAGCGGTTAATAAAGTGGTGGGCACCGACGATAACGAGTTTATTGATTTTCATGCTCGGCGATTGGTGGAAATGGGCGGTCATATTATTATGAGTTACCTGCTTGTTCTTGACGCTAACCGAGATGCAATGTTTGCCAAGTCGGCTAAAAATTATATTCGCATGGCCAAGGCACAGGTTCGGGCAAATGCGGAGTTTATACGAACTTCCGATCTTAGTGATTTAGGATCCTATAAATACGAGATGCAATAGTTGATAGACTGCTAATAAAACAAAACGGTCAGCTTTTTAAAGCTGACCGTTTTGTTTTATTAGCTATTGAAATAAGTCTATTCGGATTATCGGATTTTCATCAAATTACCGATTGGGCTTATGCTTTAGTTTGTAGTCCATTAATTCGCGGGCAAGCTTTTGTTCCCTTACAAGAGCATTTTTACGAAGTTTTTCCAAATCTTCCTGAACCTCGGCTAACCTGGCTTTTGTCGACTTTACAACCTGATGTCCACGTTTAAACATCGAGAACAGAACAACGGAAAGTAAGGCGAGTGCAATAATTAATCCCCAAACGATAGCATTATACGAGCCTTTGGAAATATTAGCACCTAAAAAGCTAATACTATCTTTCAATTGTTGTGTTGAGGTTAGTTCGCCTTTTAAGTTTGCAATTTCAGAGTTGGTGGAGTTTAAGTTGCTCTTAAGCGCATTGATTTCTTGTAAATGACTATCGGCTTCTTGTTTGTACATCTGAATACTATCAAGTGAGTTTTTCTTAAGCAGATTATAACCGCTCTTTGATATTACCTTGTATTCTTCGAAAGAATTCGACTTGCTGTATAGATGTTCGAATTGATTGCTAACAGCAAGCGTATCAAAAGCTGATTTAAACGATTGTGTTTGTGCTTCAACAGCATTAATAAATAGGGTGAATGATAAAATAAGTGAATATCTGGATAGATTTTTTCTCATAGTGAATCTCGTGTTTTTTATTAGATGTATATTTCTTTTCATGTTTACTGCGATTAATAATCGGCATTAAATGCATTTCAAGTTACTTCAAAATGGAATAAAAGCAAAACGCAAAGTCATCGTTTTTAGTATCGGAGCAAAATCCAAATACTCATCGTAATCCTATTTATGATGTTCTTTAAGAATACAAATTACTGCAAAAAGAATTGGAATGTCACATTCCAATTCTTTTTGCAGTAATTTTGGTCGGATATATTAACGTAGAGATAGCAATTGTTTGTCTTTGCTGGGAGCAAAGGAAGAAAGTTGGGCAGTTCAGAATTATATCGTTGTTCATTAATTTGGTTTCTGTTTCTTGATTATTTCATTCCGAGAGAAGGACTTTTCTGATTCATAAAGATAGAATATTTGCTTTCACAGTTAGGTGGAATTTAGAAATGTGTACGATTTGACAGAAATGTGGATCAAAAAAACTTTTGGAAAGTGATATAATTTAGTGTGTAAGGTTGATCATTTTCCATGATGCAACTGGTGAAATATGGGAGAAAATGAGTAAACACAAACTTGGGCATCTTATCAAGTCGAGTAGTATAAAAATATTAAGCATTGGTAAGTGGTTGTTTGATAGAGCGTCTGAGGTTTTATCTTCAAAAAGGGGTAAAAATAAATTACAAAAGGTATTGTTAGACCGGAAAAGGTGTCTATATTTGCAGCCGCTTTGAGAGACATGCTGGTTATTTGGATGTTTCTGGAAGCAGCGTTCTAGAGGTGTTTGAGCAGTATTGCAGAGCTTAAAATAGTTTTTGAAAAACGTTTGGAAGTTTCAAAAATAAGGCTTTACTTTGCACTCGCTTTTAGGGCAACGTTCAACGACATTTTGAGAGGATCAGTTATAACCTTTTTAGGTTTGTTTTCGTAATAGAAAAGCTGGTTTTTGGCGACAAAAAAAAGAATAGAAAAAGTGCT
The DNA here is from genome assembly GCF_963678245.1 of uncultured Sunxiuqinia sp. Classification (NCBI taxonomy): domain Bacteria; kingdom Pseudomonadati; phylum Bacteroidota; class Bacteroidia; order Marinilabiliales; family Prolixibacteraceae; genus Sunxiuqinia; species uncultured Sunxiuqinia sp. Next base: position 573,676 of record NZ_OY782770.1, on the reverse strand, counting down.
TATATATTTTGCAGAAATAAAAAAGCTTTCTAACTTTGCCGCCCCGAACGATTGAAACGGTTTACGCCGGGAAGGTTGAGAGGGAGTTCAAGATAGACATATCAGCAAGAAGTATGAGAAGCCGCGGTGATGAGTTGCGGTTATTTTTTGCCACAAATAGTTCATTGAAAATATTGAAAAAGTAGAAAGATAAGGAAGAATTGCGAATTAAACGAGTTTATTCCACGAGCTAGACAAGATTGAGTCTGTAAAAAGATTCTAATAAATTTTATTTACAACGAAGAGTTTGATCCTGGCTCAGGATGAACGCTAGCGGGAGGCCTAACACATGCAAGTCGAGGGGTAACAGGGAGCTTGCTCCGCTGACGACCGGCGCACGGGTGAGTAACGCGTATGCAACCTGCCTTTTACAGGAGAATAGCCCGGAGAAATCCGGATTAATACTCCATGGTATTAAGAGACCGCATGGTTTTTTAATTAAAGATTTATCGGTAAAAGATGGGCATGCGTGACATTAGTTAGTTGGTGAGGTAACGGCTCACCAAGACTACGATGTCTAGGGGTTCTGAGAGGATGATCCCCCACACTGGTACTGAGACACGGACCAGACTCCTACGGGAGGCAGCAGTGAGGAATATTGGTCAATGGGCGCAAGCCTGAACCAGCCATCCCGCGTGAAGGAAGACTGCCCTATGGGTTGTAAACTTCTTTTCTGCACCAAGAATGGACATTACGAGTAGTGTTTTGACGGTAGTGCAGGAATAAGCATCGGCTAACTCCGTGCCAGCAGCCGCGGTAATACGGAGGATGCAAGCGTTATCCGGATTCATTGGGTTTAAAGGGTACGTAGGTGGCCCAGTAAGTCAGTGGTGAAATCCTGCCGCTTAACGGTAGAACTGCCATTGATACTGCTGGGCTTGAGTACAGTTGAGGTAGGCGGAATGTGTAGTGTAGCGGTGAAATGCTTAGATATTACACAGAACCCCGATTGCGAAGGCAGCTTACTAAACTGTAACTGACACTGAGGTACGAAAGCGTGGGGAGCGAACAGGATTAGATACCCTGGTAGTCCACGCCGTAAACGATGCTCACTCGCTGTATGCGATACACAGTATGCGGCCAAGCGAAAGTATTAAGTGAGCCACCTGGGGAGTACGTTGGCAACAGTGAAACTCAAAGGAATTGACGGGGGCCCGCACAAGCGGAGGAACATGTGGTTTAATTCGATGATACGCGAGGAACCTTACCTGGGCTTAAATGCAGGACGACAGGCGTTGAAAGATGCTTTTCTTCGGACGGCTTGCAAGGTGCTGCATGGTTGTCGTCAGCTCGTGCCGTGAGGTGTCGGGTTAAGTCCCATAACGAGCGCAACCCCTACCGTTAGTTACCATCAGGTCATGCTGGGGACTCTAGCGGGACTGCCACCGTAAGGTGTGAGGAAGGTGGGGATGACGTCAAATCAGCACGGCCCTTATGTCCAGGGCTACACACGTGTTACAATGGCCAGTACAAAGGGCAGCTACCAGGCGACTGGATGCTAATCTCTAAAGCTGGTCTCAGTTCGGATCGAAGTCTGCAACCCGACTTCGTGAAGCTGGATTCGCTAGTAATCGCGCATCAGCCATGGCGCGGTGAATACGTTCCCGGGCCTTGTACACACCGCCCGTCAAACCATGGAAGCTGGGGGTACCTGAAGTCTGTGACCGCAAGGAGCGGCCTAGGGTAAAACTAGTAACTGGGGTTAAGTCGTAACAAGGTAGCCGTACCGGAAGGTGTGGCTGGAACACCTCCTTTCTGGAGCTTGGGATAGACATAAATTGTTTGACTAGCATTTTTCTTTATCACTACTTTTTTATAAAATATAAGAGCAAAACGCGGAAAGCTGTCAGCTTTAAGGCTTATAGCTAGAAGCTATAAACGCTAAAAGATAAGACAGTCCCGTAGCTCAGCTGGTTAGAGCGCTACACTGATAATGTAGAGGTCCCCAGTTCAAGTCTGGGCGGGACTACGCAAGTAGTTTAAAGTTCGAAGTTTAAAGTTTAGGATTCAATTGAATTAACTTGAAACTAGTAATCCGGAACTTGAAACTGTATTAATTGGGGGATTAGCTCAGTTGGCTAGAGCGCTAGATTTGCATTCTAGAGGTCAAGGGTTCGACTCCCTTATTCTCCACCAGAAGATTGAGTACTGAAGGTACGTAAGTATCAGGTATCAAAGCGAGATAAAACAAAAAAGGTCGTAAGACAAACACGTTCAACACATATTGGAACAAAAGATAGGCCAGGTGGCACAAAAGAAAGTTTTCGGTTCGATTCCGGAATTATCTACATTAAGAGGTCTTTAAGAGAGCAAAGTACTTATGTACTTTATTTTTTCAGATCTACTTTAAAGTTCTTTGACATATTGGGAAATAAGAGAATGTAAATTACATTCAACCTTAAAAGAATCAAGAGAAAATTATTAAGGGCGCACGGGGGATGCCTAGGCTCTCAGAGGCGATGAAGGACGTGATAAGCTGCGAAAAGTTGCGGGGATTGGCAAATACGAATTGATCCGCAAATATCCGAATGGGACAACCTGGTCTTCGGACCATCCGGTTATGCCGGAAGCTAACCCAGGGAACTGAAACATCTAAGTACCTGGAGGAAGAGAAAACAAAAGTGATTCCGTAAGTAGTGGCGAGCGAACGCGGAACAGCCTAAACTGACAATGTTTCGGCATTGTCAGGGTTGTAGGACCACAATATTCGATAGTACATTAAGTGGAATGAACTGGAAAGTTCAATCAAAGAAGGTGACAATCCTGTACACGTACATTGTATTAAAGATAGTGGTATCCTGAGTAGGGCGGGACACGAGAAATCCTGTCTGAATCTGCCGGGACCATCCGGTAAGGCTAAATACTACTGAGAGACCGATAGTGAACAAGTACCGTGAGGGAAAGGTGAAAAGCACCCTGAACAAGGGAGTGAAAAAGTACCTGAAACCGTGCGCTTACAAGCTGTAGGAGCCCTGATTTATCAGGGTGACTGCGTGCCTTTTGCATAATGAGCCTACGAGTTAGTCGTTACTGGCAAGGTTAAAGGATTAAGTCCTGGAGCCGAAGCGAAAGCGAGTCTGAATAGGGCGCTTAAGTCAGTAGCGCTAGACGCGAAACCTTGGTGATCTACCCATGGTCAGGTTGAAGTCCCGGTAACACGGGATGGAGGACCGAACCAGGAAACGTTGAAAAGTTTTTGGATGAACTGTGGGTAGGGGTGAAAGGCCAATCAAACTGGGAAATAGCTCGTACTCCCCGAAATGCATTTAGGTGCAGCGTCGTGTATGAGTCTTATAGAGGTAGAGCTACTGATTGGATGCGAGGGCTTCACCGCCTATCAAATCCAGACAAACTCCGAATGCTATAAGATGCTTCACGGCAGTGAGGGCATGGGTGCTAAGGTCCGTGTCCGAGAGGGAAAGAACCCAGACCATCAGCTAAGGTCCCCAAGTGTATATTAAGTTGAACAAACGAGGTCTGATTGCATAGACAGCTAGGATGTTGGCTTGGAAGCAGCCATTCATTTAAAGAGTGCGTAACAGCTCACTAGTCGAGCGATCGGGCGTGGATAATAATCGGGCATTAAATATACCACCGAAGCTATGGATTTATGGTAGGGGAGCATTCCAATCTTGCGTTGAAGGTGTACTGTGAGGTATGCTGGAGCGTTTGGAAAAGCAAATGTAGGCATAAGTAACGATAAAGCAGGTGAGAAACCTGCTCGCCGATAGACTAAGGTTTCCTGATCAACGCTAATCGGATCAGGGTTAGTCGGGGCCTAAGGCGTACCCGAAGGGGGAAGTCGATGGACAATTGGTTAATATTCCAATACCTTTTGATACTGCGATGGGGTGACGAAGTAATGAAAGATCCGCGTACTGACGGAATAGTACGTTAAAGGATGTAGGTTATGAGAGGCATAGGCAAATCCGTGCTTTGAGCTGAAATCTGACAGTACCGTGAGCCTTCGGGCAAACGGATAGTGATCCTAAGAGCTTCCAAGAAAAACCTCTAAGCTTCAGGTATCAAAAGCCCGTACCGCAAACCGACACAGGTAGTCAAGGAGAGAATCCTGAGGCGCTCGAGTGATTCATGGCTAAGGAACTAGGCAAAATCGCCCCGTAACTTCGGGAGAAGGGGCGCTCTACTCCGGTAGAGCCGCAGTGAAAAGGCGCATGCGACTGTTTATCAAAAACACATGGCTATGCTAAATTGAAAGATGATGTATATGGCCTGACACCTGCCCGGTGCCGGAAGGTTAAGAGGGGATGTTATCTTCGGAGAAGCATTGAATCGAAGCCCCGGTAAACGGCGGCCGTAACTATAACGGTCCTAAGGTAGCGAAATTCCTTGTCGGGTAAGTTCCGACCTGCACGAATGGTGTAACGATGTGCGCACTGTCTCGGCCATGAGCTCGGTGAAATTGTAGTCTCGGTGAAGATGCCGAGTACCCGCAACGGGACGGAAAGACCCCGTGAACCTTTACTGCAACTTCACATTGATTCTGGGTAAGTGATGTGTAGGATAGGACGGAGACTATGAAGCGGGTTCGCCAGGACTTGTGGAGTCATCCTTGAAATACGTCCCTTTGCTTACTTGGAACCTAACCCCGCTTTGCGGGGGACAGTGTGTGGTGGGTAGTTTGACTGGGGTGGTCGCCTCCAAAAGAGTAACGGAGGCTTCTAAAGGTGCCCTCATGGCGATTGGTAACCGCCAGTAGAGTATAATGGTATAAGGGCGCTTGACTGTGAGACTGACAAGTCGACCAGGTACGAAAGTAGAGCATAGTGATCCGGTGGTTCCGTATGGAAGGGCCATCGCTCAAAGGATAAAAGGTACTCCGGGGATAACAGGCTGATCGCTCCCAAGAGCTCATATCGACGGAGCGGTTTGGCACCTCGATGTCGGCTCGTCACATCCTGGGGCTGGAGAAGGTCCCAAGGGTTGGGCTGTTCGCCCATTAAAGTGGCACGCGAGCTGGGTTCAGAACGTCGTGAGACAGTTCGGTCCCTATCTGTTGTGGGCGTTGGAAATTTGAGAGGGCCTGCCGCTAGTACGAGAGGACCGCGGTGGACATACCTCTAGTGTACCTGTTGTGGCGCCAGCTGCATTGCAGGGTAGCTATGTGTGGAAGGGATAAGTGCTGAAAGCATCTAAGCACGAAGCCTGCCTCAAGATGAGATTTCCTTTAAGGGTCGTGAGAGACTATCACGTTGATAGGCTGCAGGTGGAAGTTCAGTGATGGGCGTAGCCGAGCAGTACTAATTACCCGTAGATTTTCCTTGCAAATTTTAAGGTTGTTTGCCAATTTAGATTCTTTTCCCGGTATGTTAAAAATATTTAAGTGTTGTGTACTTCCTGAATCAATCAGGAACTAAGCAAAGCAAAGATTTTAGGTGATTATTGCGGTGGGGCTCCACCTCTTCCCATTCCGAACAGAGAAGTTAAGCCCGCCAGCGCCGATGGTACTGCAGAAATGTGGGAGAGTAGGTCGTCGCCATTCTTTACCAGCCCGTTGTTCTCCAGAGCAACGGGCTTTTTGTTTCTATATATGATCGAGCCAGCTTTCTTTTTCTCCTGCTTTTTGATAAAATTACAGGTTTAGAGTGTAGACTTTTTTTCTATATCTGTTTGCAATTGTCTACATAAATTGATCTCATCTCGTTACTCTCTAATATCCTTCCTACATTTTAGTAATATGGTGATTTGTGTCAAATGTTCAGATTATGAATGGGTTAAGTTTTTTTTTTGAATTCAAACTTTGTAATTAGCTAAAAGTATTGTGTAATGTACAGTTATTGCTATTTAAAAGTAAAGCCATAACTGCACTATGAATATGATGCTAAATAAAATGACCAGCTCGTTGAATACATTTTTTATTGAGGTTGGAAATATTTTATTGTTTACAATTAATGTGGTCAAACAGCTCTTTAGTGGTCCTTTTGAGCACAAAGAGTTAATCAAGCAAGGCTACCAGATTGGAAACAGAACTTTACCATTAATTGCAATCACAGGGTTTATTATGGGGCTGGTTTTGAGCCTCCAATCGCGTCCGGTTTTAGTTGATTTTGGCGCACAGTCTTTGTTGCCTGGAATGATTGCAGTATCAATTATCAGAGAAATTGGGCCAGTTATTACAGCACTGCTTTGTGCTGGTAAAATAAGTTCGGGAATTGGTGCAGAATTGGGGGCAATGAAAGTAACAGAGCAGTTGGATGCCATGGAGGTATCTGGGACTAAACCGTTAAACTTTGTGGTGGCGTCTCGTGTACTGGCAACTACATTATTGGTTCCAATACTTGTTTTCTTCGCTGATGCTATCGGGGTTTTCGGCTCTTTTGTCGCCGTTAATATGCATGAAAGTATGTCAGTTCGATTATTTATGTCTCAGGCGTTTAATTCACTTAGCTTTTCAGATATTATTCCAGCAACAATCAAATCCGTGTTTTTCGGATTTTTTATCGGGCTTATTGGAGCATACAAAGGGTATCATACCGATAAAGGAACAGAGTCAGTGGGAATTTCAGCAAATTCAGCTGTTGTAACAGCTTCGTTGGTAATATTTGTTATTGATTTAATTGCTGTGCAGCTATCAGATATTATTTATGGCTTCTAAAAAATAGGATGGAAAACGTTATCGAAATAAAGAATCTTAAGAAAGCATTTGGAAAGAAGGATGTGTTGAACGGTGTCAGTATGGTTTTACCAAGAGGTAAAAATATTGCTATTTTGGGTGAGTCGGGTACTGGTAAGTCTGTTATGGCAAAATGTATTGTCAGACTAATCGAGCCTGATTTTGGTGAGATTTGCGTTTTGGGAAAAGATATCCTGAGCGTAGAAGATGATGAACTTGACGAAATGAGGAAGAAGGTTGGTTACCTTTTTCAGGGGGGAGCTCTCTATGATTCTATGACGGTTAAGGAAAATCTCGAATTCCCTATTCGACGAACTCAGGAGTCAAAAAACAAGAAGGAGGTTGCCGAAATGGTAGAAGACGCACTTGAAAGTGTTGGGTTGGAGGACGCAATTAATAAAATGCCTGCGGAACTATCCGGAGGGATGAAAAAACGGATTGGTTTAGCCAGAACGCTTATTCTGAAGCCGGAAATAATATTGTATGACGAACCAACTACCGGTTTAGATCCGGTTACCTCAGGAGAGATTAGTGAGCTTATTCTTAGTGTTCAGGAAAAATATAATACCTCGTCAATTATAATTACTCACGATATCAAGTGCGCACGCATTACTTCTTCTGAAAAATTGAAGTTAATGATGGACGGGAGGTTTTATGTTGAAGGGACTTTTAAAGAGCTAAGTGAGAGTGATGATAAGAAAGTTAGTTCGTATTTCACTTAAAGGTAAAGTTGTAAAACGAGTTCGTAAAAGTTTCGATACTTTTGAGAATTGTGGTGAGTGAGTCTTTTCGAAATGAGCTTGCGAATTCTATTGAGAACCTTTAAAACAACCGATAGAATGAGATGAACTCTTATGAAAATTTAAAATAATAATGAGATGAAGAAAAATAAAAACCAGCCATTGAAGCTTGGTATATTTGTAACACTTGGTTTATTTATATTCATTGTTGGTATTTACTATTTAGGGAGTAAGCAGGATTTGTTTTCGTCAACCTTTACAGCAAATAGCTATTTCAAAGATGTAAAAGGCCTTGTTCAAGGTAACAATGTTCGATACTCAGGAATCAATGTAGGTACTGTATCGAAAATAGATATTGTTTCAGATTCTACTATTCTTGTTAGAATGTCAATTAATGATAAAGTAAGAGAGTTTATACGAAAGGATTCTAAAGTTGAAATTGGGAGTGATGGGCTAATGGGTAGTAAAATTGTTAAGATTCATCCTGGTTCAGCCAACGCTGGAAGTATTTCCGATGATGGTGAATTAGAATCGACAAACTCACTGGATATTGAAGAGATACTTAAGGAAGCAAAAGTAATGATTGACGATGGACAGATCGTTACAAAAAATCTGGTAGAGATGACTGATAAATTGAATAACGGAGACGGCGATATCGCTAAGTTGCTGAACGATGACGAAATTACAACGAAGCTTAGCCTGTTTGGTGATGAAATGATTTCCGTTTCGCAAAATATTGATGGTATCACTCGCAAAATTAACCAAGGCGAAGGTGATTTGGGAAAACTGGTGAATGACACGATGATCACTCACGAGTTTAGTACAGCAATGAATCAATTTGGAAATATCATGTCTCGCACTGATACGATTGCAAATGAGTTAATGATTTTCTCAAAATCGATGAATAATGGAAATGGACTTATAAATCGGTTAGTATATGATTCCACTATGGCCGATAATGTAGACACGACGATTTATAAAGTAGGCGAGAGCGTCGATAATATTGTTGATGCTGCTGAGACCATTGAAAACAGTTGGATTTTCAACCTTTTTTCAGGGAGAAATAAAAAAGAACGTCGGGAATAACGAAACACTCAAGAGCCAGATAATATGAAATAACTCTACTTGCTTTATTTTAGAGGTCAAGGAATAGTTTAAATTGGATATACTATATTATTTTCGTAAACGTTTTAAGCTATTAAAGGTAAAGAATGACCAAGCTAGATCGTATCAACTTTTTTTATGTGGCAATGTTAGTTTTTGTGGTTGCATTGCCTTTTTCTGAAGGATTAATATCGACGTCGATCGGGTTACTATTTTTAGCATCTCTTTTTCAGTTAAAGAAAATCGAGATTAAATCTCGATTTCGAAATCATCAACTGTTACTGTATCCCGTAGCAGTTTTTTTGGTTTATGTACTTTGGTTGATTTTTACTAACGATTGGCATTGGGCCATATATGATTTAAAGAAAAATCTCTCGTATTTGCTGATTCCTACAGCTTTTATTTTTGCGCCATCTATTTCAGCAAAGTTACAGCAAAATGTTTTGTATGTTTTTGTTGTCGCTGTTTTTATCTCAGCATTAATCACATTCGTCTATTTTTATTTACAAGATGAAAACTCATTATTAGAAGCGCAGAAGTATGGATTTATACATCACATCCGGTTCAGCTTTCAGCTGGTTTTATCGCTGATTCTGATTCCCCATTTTCTACTGGTCGACTTTTATCATCAAAAAAAGTCTCTCAAATTAATATCACTTGTCGGTGCAATCTTTCTGATTATTTTCCTGATTTGGCATCAGTCGCTCACCGGCGTGCTTACTTTTATTGGAACTGCGTTTTTGGCTTTGCTTATCCTGTCTTCTCACATAAAAAAGCCAATGCTCAAACGGATTATTTTCAGCCTTTTGCTTGTCTTGGTTATAGCCCCTTCGGTTTATTTGGCTTATGCCGTAAAACGGTTTTATACAGTTGAAAAAGTTACAACTGAAGAATTAGCAGAAACAACACAGTTGGGAAATAACTACAGCCATAATTTTGAAAATAAGTTGCTGGAAAACGGACACTATGTTTGGCTTTTTGTTTGTGAGAAAGAGTTGGAATCGGAGTGGAATAAACGGGCGGATATTAAATATGATGGAGTTGACAAAACTGGTTATCCCGTTAGTCAAACACTGATCAGATACGTGACTTCGAAAGGATTGCGTAAAGATGCAGATGGAATCAGAAAACTATCTGATCAGGATATAGAAAACATAGAACATGGTATAAGCAATTATATTTTTGCTGAAAAAGGAATATCTCTTTATCCCCGAATATACATGAGTATTTGGGAGATTGATACCTACCTGAAAACGAGGGCTGCGAATCAGCATTCGTTAGCACAACGCATTGAATATACTCGTGCTGCTATAACAATTATTCAAGATCATTTTTGGTTAGGAGTGGGAACTGGAAATTGGAAAAAGGCTTATGCTGAGGCTTACGAAACGAATCAGTCTAAAATGGATCCGGCTCGTTACGGAAATGCACATAACCAGTATCTTAATTACATGGTGAAGTTCGGATTTATAGGTTTGCTACTGATTACTTTTTTTATCGTTTATCCGGTTGTAAAGTCAAAAGCTTATCGAAGTTCGATATTTTTGCTTTTTCTGATTAGTATGTTTATAGCAAACTTTGGCGATTCAAACTTTGAAACCCATGTTGGCTCCAATTTCTTTATTTTCTTTTATTGCTTTTTTCTATTTCCCTGGATTGATAAAAGTTCTGATAAGTTAATCCAATAGTTTCTGCCACTCTCCCATAATTTTGTCGAAGGAGAATTTTTGAATGACAGCTTCCCTAGCTCTCTCACCCATTTCTTTTCGTTTTTCTGGTTGGGTTGCCAGAAATTCAACTTTATCAGCAAATGCATTCATATCTGCATAATCAATTAAGAAGCCGTTCTCCCCATTTTCAACAATTTCCGGATTGCTGGTCAGTTTAAAAGCAACTGGTACTTTTTTTTCTGCCATGGCCTCCACCATAGCATTCCCAAAACCCTCCCAAAGCGATGGAAAGACAAACAGGTCAATGCTGTTTAAAAAGCTTTTTACATCCGATTTAAAACCTACCAGCTCTATCAGGTTTTCCAGCCCATTTTCCTGAATTAGTTTTTGCAAGTTGTTTTCCAGCGGGCCGCTACCAACAATATAGAGTTTGAAACTGAGTTTTCTTTCACGCAGAATATTTGCAAGCTCAACCAAATGCTTTTGTCCTTTCTGTTCCACCAGTCGTCCAACATTTCCCAGAATAATTTTATCATTTCCGCTAAAATCGCTTGTGCCCACCGGACGTGAATCCCATTCTTCAAAATTAATTCCGCGGTAAATAACCGGCACATTTGATTCATTTAAATGGGGTTTAAAATGGGTAAGAAATGCTTTGCGGGTATCCAGCGAGTTCGGTACAGGATGTGTAATAACTTTTGTTAGCAGATAACGATTTAAGGCATTGCTTTTTATTGGAACAGCCAATCCTCTCATATAAACAATATTTTTTACACCAGCTTTTTGGGCAGCGAGTCCGCCAAGTTTCAAATCGGGAGAAGAATTTAAAAACAGGGTGTCAATGTTCTTTGATCGGAAAAATTCTGCCAGTGCATTTATTTTGAATGGATTTAAGAAAGACAAATTTGAAATTTTGTAGGTGTCAACCCGAATTCCGAATTCTCTTGATTTAGACTCCAATACCGACCCGGAAGAAGCAACAATGTACACCTGGTATTTATGCTGCTGAAAATTTATAGCATACTCGAGATGTGATTTTTCGCCACCGCCCCAGAATAAAGTGGAGTTAAAAAAGCAAATGTTTTTCATGTGTTTATAATTATTTATTTTTTGCAACACATGGAACTCGCTTTAAGTAATCATATTTCTGTGTGTGAATATTTTTACATGCTCGTTTCATATGATTATAATTGTTGGTTTTAATAGGCATCATATAGAACTTGCTTATGATTACCCTCCTTGATGTAAGAACTTTAAAATGCTCGTTTCATCTAAAATCATTTGAGTTTAAAAATAGTAGATCGGCATCAATTACAGCTATATTGAGCGAAAAATCTAGTTAATACGCCACATTGGGTTTGTGGGTCGAAAAAAATAAGCGGATATAAAATCCGGAAATTGTTTTGTTTTTAGTTATTTTGAAACATCAAATATCTTCAAAAATGATAAAGACCGTTACATTGGTAGGAGCTGGAAATCTGGCGACACAACTGGGTAAATCTTTAAAGAAAAATAGAATTGAAATAGTTCAGGTTTATAGCCGGACCGAAACTTCTGCTAAAACATTGGCTGATCTGTTAGGCTGTTCTTTTACTGTAGACTTAAAGAAATTGAAACAAGCTGATTTAGTTATTGTATCGGTGAAAGATGATGCACTTGAACGTGTTTTAAAGCAAATTAATAAAAGCTCACGAGTTGTCCATACGGCCGGAAGTGTGCCTATGAAAATACTTGCTGACTATTTCAAGAATCACGGTGTATTTTATCCTCTGCAAACTTTTTCCAAACAGCGAGAGGTCGATTTTTTAAACATCCCAATTTGCCTGGAAGCAAGTTCTGGCGAGTTCTTGCAGGAGTTGCAACAGTTGGCTAATCAGTTATCGCAGAATGTCTCGCTGGTTAATTCTGAAGAACGGGAATCACTGCATTTAGCCGCAGTTTTTACGTGCAACTTTGTCAACCATTTTTACCATATTGGCGACGGTTTGCTTGGTGAAAAAGGACTGGACTTTAGTTTATTAAAACCATTAATTCAGGAAACAGCGCAGAAAGTGATGTCGTTAAAACCAATTGAAGCGCAAACAGGGCCGGCTGTTCGCTTCGATGAAACGATCATCGATAAGCATCTGGAATTGTTATCTTATAAACCGGAACTTCGCAAAATATATAGTTTCGTTTCGAGAAGTATTTATAACTCAAAAAAATAAGAATTGAAGATGGCGTTTTTCAAAGAAAGATTAAAAAATGTAAAGGCCTTAGTTTTTGATGTCGATGGAGTTTTATCTACGGATACAATGGCTCTCGACGAAGAGGGTGTTCCGGTTCGAACGGCTAATGTAAAAGACGGCTATGCCTTACGAAATGCCCTTAATATGGGATATAAAGTGGGAATTATTACCGGTGGAAACATAGAGCGGGTGCGCTTTCGTTACGAAAAACTGGGCGTTAAATACATCTATATGGGTGTGCGTGATAAAATGAAAAGTCTGGAGGATTTTAAGTCGAAAACGGGAGTTCAGGATGATGAAATCCTTTTTATGGGTGACGACATCGTGGATTATCAGGTAATGAAAACAGTTGGAATACCTGTTTGTCCGATTGATGCGGTCAATGAAATTAAGGAAATTTCTTCTTATATTTCGGACAAGAAGGGGGGAGAAGGCTGTGCCCGGGATGTCATTGAGCAAGTCATGAAAGCACAGAATACGTGGATTAACGATCACTCATATTATTGGAGGTCAACTTAATGGTAATAGATAATCTAAATAAATATCAACTCATATTAGCGTCAAAATCACCCAGACGTCAGCATCTGCTAAAAGAGCTTGGGTTGGATTTCAAAGTACAGGTGTCAAATGTCGAAGAATATTATCCACCGGAATTTGGAATGACGGCAATTCCAGAATATTTGGCCGATTTAAAGGCAACTAAGGTACGTGAGGAATCGCCTGAAAATAGCTTGGTAATAGCTGCGGACACGATTGTTTGGAAAGATGAAGAAGTAATTGGAAAGCCAAAAGATAAAAAAGAAGCAGTAGCGTTGTTGAAGCACCTTTCTGGTTCACAACATCAGGTGATTACGGGTGTGAATATTCAATCAGCCACCAAAAAATATTCGTTTCATGCCGTAACAGAAGTGTGGTTTGATGATTTAACAGAAGAAGAAATAGTGTACTATGTTGATCGATTTAAACCCTATGATAAAGCTGGCGGATATGGTATCCAGGAGTGGATTGGGTTTATTGGCATCCAAAAAATTGAAGGCTCTTTCTACAATGTCATGGGACTTCCTGTTCATAAGGTTTATCAATTTTTAAAGCGCTTCTAATTTATTGTCTTTAATCCTGTTATGAAGCAGAATTGAAACGCTCACATAGTAATGTGAATTAATTACTTTTGCACCCTCTTTACTTGAAACTTAAGAAATGAAGAATCGTAATGTATTTCTAGCGTGTGTGTTATTGGCTATCGTAGCTTTTCAAAGTTGTCAAAAGTCAACTGTAAAAGTGGGGTTGTTGATGCACTCATTGGATCACGAACGATGGGAGCGAGATAAATCTTTGATTACAGATAATATTGAAAAATTGGGTGGCGAGGTTATTTTTAGAGACGCGGACAATGATCAAGCGAAGCAAAACAGGCAGGCAAAAGATCTGATCGAACAGGGAGTAGATGTGTTGATTGTTGTTTCTTCTAATCAAAATGAAGCTGCGGAAATTATTGAGGCTGCCCATCGTGAAGAGGTGAAGGTAATTGCTTACGACCGATTAATTCGAAATTGTGACCTGGATTTTTATATCACGACAAACAGTGTTCGGGTGGGCGAGCTACAGGCTGAATACATGACCTCAATTGTGCCAACAGGTAAATATGCTTTAATTATTGGCAACGAGAATGACAACAACGCGTTGTTGTTGTTTATCGGACAAATGAATGAACTTCAGGAAAAGGTTGAATCAGGAGATATTCAAATCGTTTATAGTGAATATACTTCCAGCTGGACTCCCGAAGAAGGTTATCGCTGCACCAACGAAATTTTAGCTCAAAACGATAGTTCGATCGATGTTATAATTGCAGGCTCAGATGAAATTGCGTATGGAGTTCATCGGGCATTAAACGAAGCTGGATTATTGGGAAAAGTTAAAATTGTGAGCCAGGATGCTGATTTGGAGATAATCAAAGAAATTGTCAAAGGAAATCATACAGCCACTATCTATAAACCCTTGGGCGACATGTCTAAGAAAGCGGCTGAGGTAGCTATCAAATTGGCAAAAGAGGAGACTATTGAAAAAGACTACACGACAGTAAGTAATGGCAAGCGACTTGTTCCTGCTTATTTGCTTGAGCCAATTCTGGTGAATAACGACAATATCTCTTCCACGGTAGTTGCAGATGGTTACCACCAAACTGAAGAAATCTATTAAATCTTATTTTCTTGTTGTTTCCCGATTTTGTACTCCGCCTCAAACCATTTTTTTGTGTTTCCTGTTTGTTAATGATAAAGTTTGTTTTTGAATAATGAAGAATTTTTTGTTCGCACTACTTATATTTAGATATTCTCTTTCTGTGTATGGGAAAGAGGGTATTTGGGTTCCCACCTTGCTTGATAAGTATACCATTGACGAAATGCAGGAAATGGGTTTTAAACTGACTGCAGAAGACATTTACAGTATCAATCAAAATAGCCTAAAGGATGCCGTCGTCATATTTGGTAAAGGTTGCACGGGTGCAATGATTTCTGATCAGGGGCTGTTGCTTACTAACCATCATTGTGGTTTCTCGTCCATCCAGTCGCATAGTTCGGTTGAACAAGATTATTTGTCGGATGGGTTTTGGGCGATGTCAAAAGAGGAGGAATTGTCGAATCCCGGGTTAACTGCCCGATTTTTGGAGCGAATGGTAGATGTAACAGATTCGGTGTATTTAGATTGCGATAGTTTGCAAGCTGAGAACCTTCAACTGAAACTGAACGAAAATATCAAACGCCTTCAGAAAAATGCGTCTGAAGATGGAAAATGCGAAGCAGTGATCAAACCCTTGTTTTTTGGAAATCAATACTTTTTGTATATCTACAAAGTATTTCCTGATGTTCGTTTGGTGGGGGCACCTCCCGAGTCGATCGGGAAGTTTGGCGGCGATACCGATAATTGGATGTGGCCGCGGCACAACGCTGATTTTGCGATTTTTCGGGTATATGCCGATGAAAATAATGAACCGGCAGCATATTCGGAAAGTAATGTTCCATACCAGCCTCGAAAGTGGTTACCAATTTCACTTGATGGCGTAAAACCAAATGATTTTATGATGCTGATGGGCTATCCGGGAACAACACAGGAATATTTGCCCTCCCAGGCGGTTGAGATGCTTATTCATCAAAGCAATCCTGATCGGATAACAATCCGCACAGCCAGATTGAATATTTTTTCGAAACATATGAGAGCTGATCCCGAGACGCGGATTCAATATGCATCTAAATTTGCTAAATCGAGTAATTCATGGAAGCGATGGGAAGGTGAAATCAGAGGGTTGAACCGATTAAGTGCGGTTGAAAAAAAACGTGAATTTGAGGCTGAATTTGAAGCTTGGTATCAACAAGATGATCGGTTGGAAGAACAGTATCGTTCTGTATTGCCTCAGTTTGATAAACTATATGTTGATCTGCTGCCGTTCGACAGAGCATATAATTATTATCAGGAAGTTGTTTTTAAAGGAATTGACATATTCGATCTTCCAAGCTATTTTCCTAAAAATGACAGAGGATGGAAACGCATGTCAGAGTCAAAAAGAGACCTTTATCGGAAAGCAGTAGCGACGAAAGTTGACGAATTCTATCGAAATTATAACAAAGAAACGGATCAGGAGGTTTTTCTTAAACTTCTTCGAATGTTGCGGCAGGACTTGGAGCCCAGTTTCTTGCCGGCTGACTTTAAGAAAATGTTTGATCGATACGATGATGAAAAGATTATTCGGAAAATATACGATAAGTCGGTTTTGGCTGATCCGCAAAAAATGAAGGAAATTAGTTTGAATTTTAATGAAAAGTGGATTGCAAAACTTCAAAAAGACCCTTTAGTTGAGCTTTACCATTCATTGCGGTTTCATTACGTGCGAAATGTTGAACTGGTTTATCGAGCAGTGAATGAGAAAATTGAAACCGTTCAGAAAACATATATGCAGGGTATTTTGGCGATGCAAAAAGATGAACGATTGTATCCCGATGCTAATTTTACAATGCGGATTGCCTATGGAAAAGTACAAGGTTATGAACCTCACGATGGCGTGGAATACGATTATTACACAACCTTAACTGGAATTATGGAGAAGGTAGCGACCGGCAATCCAGATTATCAAATTCCGGAGAAATTGAAATCAATATACAGAAGCAAGGATTTTGATGGTTTTTCAGAAAATGGCGAAATGCCTGTTGCTTATATTGCTTCAATTCATTCTACCGGAGGAAATTCCGGAAGCCCGGCCATCAATGCAAATGGTGAGTTGGTCGGCTTGAATTTTGACCGATGCTGGGAAGGAACCATGAGCGACATCATGTTCGATCCAGATCAGTGCCGCAACATCATGCTCGATGTTCGTTACATGCTACTCATTATCGACAAATATGCCGGAGCTGGTTATTTGCTGGATGAAATGGAAATCATAGACAACACAGATTAGTTGCCAAACTTATAAATAATAGCCAGCTGTTGCGACTGATCCAAAGTTGCTCCGTCAACCATGTGAAAGGAAAGGTTAAAGCGACCTTCTACATATCTGCTGTTGATGAATTTCCAGATTACATCTGTTCGCCAATAACTGTCAACATCGTAAAAACGATCGCCATTCATAATGTTGTGTCCATCACCTACATTTATAGTTGATCGAACTGCAAAATGCTTGCCTTCGCCGTATAGTTGAGCCATAAAACTATTGGAATCGACATAGCCATTGGTCAATCCTCGTTCCCGATATTTGGAACTAAAAATTCCGGCTCTGATGTATGTTTTTCGCAAGGGTAGCAATTGATGCAAGTCTGAGCCAACAAAAAAGATCATGCCCAAGTCATCACTCACACGACTTTCAGCACCATGAATAGCCGTACCTGCAAAATGGAACAGCGTAATGTAATTTTGGAAGAAAAAATTAGCGTGCCTTATTTCGCCTGAAAAGCCAGCCATAAAGGTTTCCCGCCGGGTGTCTGTTTGTCTGCTTGTCCAGTCAACAAAGCCATTCTGGTGCCCCCAGTCCCAATTGTACTGACCAAAAAAACCTTGGATATTGGGGCGGTAATACAAAAGCGTATCTGTAATTAGCGCCAGCGGAAAATCAATCAAATCCATGCGCGGAAACGAACCGAAGTAAAATTCTTTTTGCTCATCATTCGCGTAATGGTAATAAGCCGTTAAAATGGGCTTCTGCTCTTCAATATTGCTGCCGAATTCAAATAAATGACTAAGTCCAACTCGTAGTTGATGAGTGCTATCCAGCGTTGTCCCAATAGAAAAGGCAGTCCTTTCTCCTAAAATTGTTTGAGAATTAGCAATCTGGCTTTGAAATTCACGATTATCTCCAAGACCGTGAAAGGTAACGTCGTATTCAAATTTTTGAGCAAAAACGCCATTTGCAGTGAGAAGGAGAAGAATTAATAAACAAACACGCATGATCGGATAAGTTGAAATTTATATTCGTTTACAAAGGAATAATAAAATTTTGAATTGTAATAAGATGGTGTTAAATCAATCGCAAAGAATGTACATGTCGCGTTTGGGATTGATGCAAAGCACGGGGAGCTGTTGCGCTTTTTTGATGATTTTTGCTTCCGGAAGCCCAATAACCAGGTCGATTAAGCTAATGTGTTTGCTGGACGGAATAATAAGTAAATCATAATGATTTTGACGACACTGATTTAGGGCTTCAAAAGGTAATTTAAAACTACCTTTTGGAGTTTTCTGTATTTGAAAATCGAGGGAGAATTTCATTAGAAGCTTCTCGATAAACTTCAAATTCTTACTGATCATTTTGGCATCGTCTTTATTTTTCTCGGTGGCGGCTAGCACAGTTGTGTTTGCCTGGTTAAAACGACCAAAATAACTGGCCCACAGGGAGGTGTCTTTCATGACCTTTCGGAAGTCAACGGGCAATATCGGATTTCTGTAGTTTAATGAATGCTCTTGGCTGCTGTTAACAAACAGGAACGGAATTTGGCTGATTTGTAGAGCCGGTAATTTCTTTTTTACTTTTTCAGACGTTAGCACCAACATAATCCCATCGTACTTATTTGCAATCCGGTCGATACATTGAGTAAGATTTCCTTTTAGCGTTAGGCTGGAAATCGAGATATGAGGCAGATCGTTTTTGAGCTTGTGAATAATCTTCGTAAGTGCTTTCTGAACGACTAATTTATCGCTTTTCCCTTTTTGATGAAGCGGATGAAACAGACATAGCTCTTTTTGAAATATACCGGACATCCGCACACCATGTACGATGGCATCGTTCATCGACTCCGAAAAGTCGCAAAGTACCATAATTCGCTGTTCTGAAACATTTGCCATAAGCTGCCAAAGCTATTTAAAAAATTAGAAAGTTGGAAGTTTGAGGCAGGAAGAAGGATGTTGCATTTTCAGTCATGCACATTCCTCGCGAGCTTTCTTTCAAATTCTCCCTCTTCCTGAGTAATATCAGATACAATTGAATAGTTATTTCGTAATTTGGGAAAATAATCTGCCGTTATGTTGACACAAGAACTGATCTGGCCCAAAAGTATTGTTGTAATTGGTGCATCGAACGATAT
Organism: uncultured Sunxiuqinia sp.; assembly: GCF_963678245.1. Taxonomy (NCBI): domain Bacteria; kingdom Pseudomonadati; phylum Bacteroidota; class Bacteroidia; order Marinilabiliales; family Prolixibacteraceae; genus Sunxiuqinia; species uncultured Sunxiuqinia sp. The sequence continues at coordinate 554,704 of NZ_OY782770.1, read as the reverse complement.
TAGAAAGCCAGGAGGAAAACTACTCAAAAACCTGATCGATAATAATTATCAAGGTCAGTTGTATGTTGTAAATCCCCGATCAGAGGAAGTTCTGGGAATCAAAGCTTATCCCGAAGTAGAACAGCTACCCAAGGTTGAAACTGCGGTATTGGCTATTCCTGCCACGCTTTGTCCTGATGTTGTTTTGCAATTATGCAGAGATAAAAATACTCGTGGTATCATTATTATTTCAGCAGGATTTAGCGAAATAAGCGAAGATGGTCGAAAGCTTGAACAGAATATAGTCAGCATCGTAAATCGATACGAGGCTTCGCTGATTGGCCCAAACTGCATTGGAATAATTACTCCGGCACATGCCAGCGTGTTCACCACTCCTGTTCCGCCACTCGATCAAAAGGGCTGCGATTTTATCTCCAGCTCTGGAGCAACGGCGGTCTTTATTATGGAGTCCGGCATTCCCAAAGGACTTCACTTTGCCAGCGTTTTTTCTGTTGGCAATTCAGCACAGCTTGGGGTAGAAGAGGTGCTTGAATTTATGGATGAGGTGTTTGATCCGGCTATCAGCACGCGGGTGAAACTGCTTTATATCGAAACAATCCAAAACCCGGATAAATTACTGAAACATGCTTCGTCGTTGATCAGAAAGGGGTGTAAAATAGCGGCCATCAAAGCAGGTAGCAGCGATGCCGGAAGTCGGGCTGCTGCTTCACACACCGGGGCAATGGCTAGTTCTGATTCGGCGGTGGAAGCACTTTTCCGTAAAGCCGGAATCGTGCGTTGTTATGGCCGCGAAGAATTGACAACCATTGGTTGCGTGTTCATGTGTAAAGAAATGAAAGGAAAACGCATGGCTATCATTACGCATGCAGGAGGTCCGGCCGTAATGCTAACGGATGCATTGGAAGCCGGCGGATTAAAGATTCCACAAATTCAGGATTCATCTCAGAAGCAGGCTTTAACGGAAAAACTTTTTCTCGGTTCGTCGGTTGAAAATCCCATCGATTTTTTAGCTACCGGAAATGCAGAACAGCTCGGAGCTATTATTGATGCTTGCGATAATGATTTTCAGGAGGTGGATGGGATGGCGGTTATTTATGGAAGCCCTGGTTTGTTTCCGGTTAGCGATGTCTATGAGCTGCTCAATCAAAAAATGCACACCTGCAAAAAGCCCATTTTCCCGATCTTACCCTCCATTATCAATGTAAAAGAAGAGCTGGCTTATTTTGTCGACAAAGGAAATGTAAATTTCTCCGATGAAGTTTTGCTGGGGCGTGCATTGACTAAAGTAGCCAGCACAGCCAAACCACATACAGATGATATTTTTCTGGATGGGATTGACATTGCAGAAATTCGGCGGATTATTGATGAGGCCGAAGACGGTTATCAACCTCCCACAGTTATTCATCGCTTGTTTGATGTCGTCGGCATTCCTCGGGTGCAAGAAATTGTTGTTTCAACGAAGAAGGAAGCATTGAAAGCAGCCAGATCATTGGGCTGTCCGGTTGCAATGAAAGTCATTGGTCCGCTGCATAAAACAGATGTCGATGGCGTTGTGCTCAATGTGCATGAGGAAGAAATGATGGCAAGCGAATTTGAGCGATTGATGAATATCCCGAATGCTGAAGCGGTTTTGGTGGCTGAGATGGCGTCGGGAACTGAATTGTTTCTCGGAGCTAAGTACGAAGAACGTTTCGGTCATGTTGTGCTTTGCGGAATGGGGGGAATTATGGTTGAATTGCTTAAAGATGTCACTTCTGGTTTGGCACCTCTTGGTTTTTCTGAAGCGGTCTCCATGATTCAAAATCTAAAATCGTATCCGCTAATCAAAGGCTATCGCGGGCACGGCGGTATTAATGAGCAGCGATTTGCCGAGGTTATTGTTCGCCTGTCGAGTATGCTACGATTTGCCGTCGAAATCAAAGAACTGGATATTAATCCACTATTGGGAAGCGGAGATCAGATTTTGGCTGTCGATGCTCGGATCAGGATCGAAAAGTGATACAATATTTAAAATAATCCTTTTTGAATTAACCGTCGACTTCTCTATCTTGCATGAAAAAATAGAATTATGGAAAGAATAGTTGATGATCGAGACGAACGCATGTGGGGCATGCTCTGTCATATTGCTGCTTTTGCCGGTTTGGTGATTCCTGTTGCCGGGAATGTCATCGGCCCATTAGTCGTTTATTTAATGAAAAAGGAAGAATATGGTTTTGTAGACGATCAGGGAAAGGAATCCTTGAATTTTCAAATTACCGTAACCATCCTAATGTTCGTATCGGGCATGTTAATTATCGTTGGTATTGGTGTTTTGCTGCTGGCAGTTATCGGAATTGGAGCTTTGGTATTGACCATTATTGCCGCAATAAAAGCAAACGAAGGCGAGTTTTATCGCTATCCTTGGACAATTCGGTTTCTGAAGTAATTAAATAACCCAAAAAGAGGGAATCGTACCGATTCCCTCTTTTTGGGTTATTTAATTAGTATGAGTCAGTCACGCTGAACTTATTTTAGTCGCTACAATAAAAGGATACTCGACAACAAATTCAGATTGACTTTCCCAAAATGTGTCAATGCGATCTATTAAAATCGCTCTGAAACAACTTTCCAGTCCAGTACTTTCCAGAAATCTTCTACGTACTTTGGACGGGCATTTTGCTTATCCAAATAATAAGCGTGCTCCCACACATCGCAAGTCATTATTGGAGTTAGTCCATCGCGCATTGGGTTGGCTGCATTGCTGGTCTGAACGATGCTTAATTTGCCAGCATCATCTTTAACCAGCCAAGCCCAACCGGAACCAAACAATGTAGCAGCTGCTTGCGAGAATGCTTCTTTAAAACCTTCAACGGTTTTCCACTCTGCTTCAATAGCAGCTTTCAGATTATCTTTTGGTTCGTTGCGTCCATCAGGCGAAAACTGCATAAAATAAAAGGTATGGTTCCATACCTGAGCGCCATTGTTGAAAATTCCACCTTCAGCTTCTTTGACGATCGTTTCCAAATCAGCATTTTCAAATTTGGTTCCTGAAACAAGGTCGTTCAGCTTATTCACATAGGTCTGGTGATGTTTTCCATAGTGAAAATCTAATGTTTTTTCACTAATGTATGGCTCAAGAGCACTTTTCGCGTATGGTAATGCTGGTAATTCAAATGACATAATTTTGTAATTTAAAAGTTAGACGATTTTATGTTTGTTTCTGTCTTTGTTAACATGAAGGAAGCTTAAAAGGTTTGAAAATAAAACGGGCATTCGTTTATTTAAAATGATTCCATATTGTATGTTTCTATGGGGTGCTGATGCTCAAATACATATTTATTTTGAACGCGATGCACGTGAACTCGCGAACTATTTTCCCAGTTCGTATTTATGAGAAGATAATTTAGCGAAGGAGTAGATTTTATAATGTATGATTTTTAAGCAGTAAGTTTTTTCGGGAATGACTTACACGGAGTTGTTCTCTTTCTGTTAAAATCCGAAACTAAAGACTCAACCATTTGTTTGGTGATCATGTTTATCATGAAAGGAAGCTTAAATTTTTCGGTTTACTTGATTTTAAGTATTTTTGTCGCGTTAAAGAAAGGATAAAAAATGGAATTTTTAATAGTATTTGGATTAGCAGTAGCATTGGTTGCTATTGCTTTTTTGGGGTTGGCTGTTCGGATGTTGATTCAAAAGAAAGGGAAATTTCCAAACTTGCATATTGGAAGTAACAAACATATGAAGGCACGTGGAATTACCTGTGCTCAAACTTTCGACAAAATGGAGCAGGCCAAAGCCAAACGACAACTTTCATTTAAAAAACTATCGATATTGAATGATGTAAAAGGAGGCTGCTAAGCTTCCTTTTTTTGCGAGGATAAAGTAAGTCATTCTGAATTTATTCATACTCTTTTTCGTAATCATATCGAGTTTCGATAAATCTTGAAACAAGTTCAGGATGATAAGTGCTCTCTGTTTTCGAGCTCTAATTTTCTTAAAACTCTTTCTTAAGCATACTTTTAAATCCTGGGCTAATGTAAGTTTTGTAGTTGCCTGCTTCATCCGAATAAATAAAGTACACTTCAATTTCTGGATCCGCTTCCGTAATCTCAATAGACTTTTCCAGCCCGCTGACCATGAAAGCAGTTGCAAAGGCGTCAGCTGTCATGCATTTGTCGGCTAATACGGTTGTGCTTAAGAGGCTGTGTTGAACCGGATATCCTGTATTGGGGTCAATGGTGTGCGCGTATTTTACGCCGTCTTGAATATAAAAATTGCGGTAATTGCCCGAAGTGGCCAAGGCCATGTCTTTTAGTTCTACAATAGCTTTCAGTTTTTGCTCCGTGAACAGCTCATTGTCATCCGGATTGCTGATCCCAATTGACCAGTAATTACCTTTGGCGTTTTTCCCGCTGGCAACCACCTCACCACCAATTTCAACCATGTAGTTCTTACAACCCTGCTCGTGCAGGTAGCTGGCTACCATATCGCTGGCAAACCCTTTTGCAATAGCACTGCCATCGAGCATTGTGCTGGGGTGTTCTTTTATAAGCTGCCCGTTTTCTATTCTAACTTTTTTATAGCCTACAGTTGTTTTCAGCGAATCGATCAGTTCTGAAGTGACCTGTTCTTTGTTTTTAAATCCAAATCCCCAAACATTGACCATTGGAGCAACCGTGATGTCGAAAGCTCCATTGGTTATTTCCGAAATTTCTTCAGCTTTGTTAAAGATCGTTGTAAATTGCTCGTCCAATTCAGTATCAATATTCCTGTTCACTTTCGAAATGGTTGATGTTGAATCGTAGGTTGACATGGAATGATTCAGTTCATTCATCACGGCTTCTATTTCACTTTGTAAGTTTTTACCTTCAGGGCTTTCATAAGTGACATGATAGATGGTACCAAAAATAAACCCTTCATTAGAAATGTATTGACTATTGCTCGAGCAAGAAGCAAGCGTTACAATTATCAGGAATACCCAGTATATATTTTTCATTTTGATTATGAGTTTTTTATCATTTTGGGTCGTATGCGTTTTTTGCGAGATTAATCATTTTGGGTCGTAAAGATAGTTGATTCGGTTATATTTAGAATGAATTATGAGAGATGAGATTCGCAATAGGCATGTTCGCTGAAAATCAGCATAATATTTTGGTCGCTTCGTTAAGGTGGAAGATGCTCAAAAGCATGATTTCAGGGGAACAGAAATTGGACTTTTCCTTTGTCTGAAAATTATTCATAAAACGAAAAGCCGTATTTGAGTAGGATCGGTTTATGTAGAAGGAGCTACTTTTTATTTTACAATCAATGAATAATTATACTAAAAATGATTTTTTAACCTTTCAGAAATTAATTGTGAATGATTATTTTTATTTTTGCAGTCGATTAAAAAATTCATTCACGCTAAAATAATTGTATTGTGGGAAGAGCATTTGAATACCGGAGAGCAGCAAAGGAAAAACGCTGGGGACACATGTCTCGAATTTTTCCGAAGTTATCGCGTTCAATAACAATGGCAGCCAAAGAAGGAGGCCCTGATCCGGACATGAATGCTAAGTTGCGTACAGCGATTCAGAATGCTAAAGCGCAAAACATGCCCAAAGACAATATTGATTCGGCGATCAAGCGTGCAGCAGGGAAAGATGCCAGCGAATACACCGAAGTTAACTACGAAGGAAAAGGCCCACATGGGGTACTTATTTTTGTTGAATGTGCCACAGACAATTCAACCCGTACGGTAGCCAACGTTAAGTCCTATTTTAATAAGGCTGGCGGTAGTTTGGTGCCAACCGGATCGTTGGAATTTATGTTTGACCGAAAAGCGGTTTTTCAGTTCGAAGCCTACGAAGGTATGGATTTGGAAGAGCTGGAGCTGGAGTTGATTGATGCGGGGCTAGATGACATTGAGCAAAATGAAGAAACTGTTTATGCCTATGGTGACTATACAGCTTTTGGAACACTTTCATCGGCTTTAGAGGAGAAAAAAATTGATGTGAAAAAATCAAACCTGGAACGGATTCCGACTTCGGCTGTTGAGTTTACTGAAGAACAGCTGGAGGAAATCGAAAAGTTGATTGATAAGCTGGAGGAAGATGACGACGTTCAACAGGTGTTTACCAATATTGCCTGAGTAAGATACTTTATACATTGAAAAGCTGCTGCCGGGAGGTGGTAGCTTTTTGTATTTTAAGCTCAATGTGCTGATTCTTTTTCACTATTCATTTTGCTCAAGCAACTATCAAAAAATGACGATTGAATGGTTAATATGACCTTATTTTCTTTCAGCGCTCATCTTTATAATTAGAGTATCGATAGCAATTATTTTGATTTAGGGTTTGCTACTTAGAATCCGCAATTTCAAAGCCAACCTGTTTCAAGTGTTCGTAATATTCCGGGTACGATTTAGAAATTACCATCGGATCATCGATATCAATTTTTTGGAATAGGGCTGCAGGGGCAAAGGCCAGTGCCATGCGGTGGTCGTGGTAAGTCGTAATGCAAGGTACTTCATCTTTAGGTAACGAAAAACTGCCATCCCATTTTAGCTCACCGTGTTTGGGTTCGGTAATTTCGGTTCCAAATTTTGCCAGCTCATTTTGCAGTGCCGCAATGCGGTCGGTTTCCTTAATTTTTAGAGTCTCCAGGCCTGTAAAATGAAAGGGGACTTTTTTGAGTACGCACAACATAGCCATGGTTTGTGCCACATCCGGATTTTCAATAAAGCTAAGTTGTAAATGTTTGGGTTGAGTGTCAGCCGACTTTGTTATAACTACGCCGTCGGCAGTGGCTTGGCTGTCAACTCCAAAATCCTTAAACCAAGCTGCAATTTGGCAATCACCTTGCAAGCTCATCAGGCGAAGATTTTTCAACTTAATTTCAGCTTCATCAGACAATGCTGCTAGTTGATACCAATAAGATGCACCAGTCCAATCTGCTTCAACCGTAAACTCCCGGGCTTGGTAAGGCTGTTCAGCAACAAGAATTTCATTGCCTTTCCAAACGGAACGAACACCAAATTGCTTCATTAATTTCAGCGTCAACTCAATATAGGGGCGCGAAGTAATTTTGTTTTTCAACCGAAGTGTCAGGCCTCCTTCAATTACAGGAGCAATCATGAGCAATGCAGAAATGTATTGGCTGCTGATACTTCCATCCAATTCCAAAACTCTTCCTTTGAGGTGCGAGCCAAAAATACGAAGTGGCGGATAGCCATCGTTTTCTACATATTCAATCTTTGCTCCAAGTTCAGTCAGCGCGTCTACCAAAATATGGATTGGGCGTTGCTTCATCCGATCTGATCCGGTAATAGTCCATTCACCAACGATTTGCGACATGAAAGCTGTCAGAAAGCGCATGGCTGTTCCTGCGTGCCCAATATCAAATTTATTGGTATTGGAGGTTAGCACTTGTTGCATTACCTCAATATCGTCGCTAACCGATAAGTTTTTCAAATGGTAAGGACTGTAACTCAACGCGTGAATAATCAGTGCGCGGTTGGCAATACTTTTCGACGATGGAAGGTCGATACTTCCTTTAACATTTTTATCTGACTTGGAAAGGCGGTATTTCATGATTTATTGTTCCGAAATTAGAGTTGACGATAATAGTCAAGTGCTTCAATAATCAGTTCTTTTGAGCAGTCTTTGTTTATTTCAACCTGACCAATTGTTGAAATTAAGGTGAAGTTAATCCGACTGCCTTCATTTTTTTTATCATGCGTCATCAGCTCGTAAAGCTCGTCGTAAGCTGATTGCTCAATTTCAAACTTACCATAGGTTTTAATCATCCACTGGTTGATCTCTTTTAATTTTGTCTGGTCGAATCCACAGACTTTAGCTGACAGGTATAGCTCGACAATCATTCCGTAAACTACTGCAAAACCATGCAGGATTGGCCGATTGTCGTATAGTGCATAACTTTCAAAAGCATGACCAACTGTGTGCCCGAAATTCAATGCCTTTCGAATGTTTTTCTCAGTAAGGTCGTTTTGTACATGCCATTCTTTGACAGCTACCGAGTGTGCAATAATTTCCTGCAACGAATCGTAGTCGACCTTTTTAAGATCGTATTGCATCAATTCTTCCCAGTGATCAGGATTTTTAATTAAGCCGTGTTTCAGCATTTCAGCATAACCCGAAAGGAAATTGTCCGCATCAATTGTCTTTAAAAAGCTCGTGTTGATGATTACTGCATCAGGCTCATTAAATACCCCGATTTCATTTTTTAAGCCATTAAAGTTGATGCCGGTTTTTCCGCCTAGCGAAGCATCGACCTGTGCTAATAAAGTTGTTGGAATATTTACGAATGACATTCCACGTTTAAAAGTTGAGGCTACAAATCCACCCAAATCGGTGAGCATTCCGCCACCAATATTGATTAGCAGCGATTTGCGGTCAGCACCATTCTTCGATAAGAATTCCCAAACTTGCTCAACTGAGCGAACCGACTTATTGGGCTCTCCTCCTTTAATGCTAATTGCTTTGATGCCATACTCTTCTATAACATTGTTGATTGAAGGAAGGCAAAGCTCTTTGGGTGTTTCTTCAGTCAATAAAAATACTTTGCCGGCAGGAAATTGCTGAACGATTTTCTCGAGTTCGTCAGCTACCTTTTGGGAAAAGAAAATATTTGAATGTATTTTTGATGTCGCCATTTGTCTGTTTTAAAATGCGGAGCACAAAGTTAAGATATTTTTAGCAGTGCTATAAAGTCAATAGCAAAAACGGCTTATTATTTACAATTCAATAAAAAGTTATGGAGATATCGAATCAAAAGCGATCACAGAAAATAAAAAGAGGTTTTAATCTGGGAGTTGTACTTTTGTTATTGCCTATTTTGCTTTTTGTGTGGCAGGAGATGGACTTGTTTGCACTGATAAATGGCGGATTGTTAATTATTTATATTATTGTTTTTCAAATTGTGGGACTGGATTACGTGCAGTATGAGTCGACCAATGAGATGATTAAAGTGCGTTACTATCCTATCATTTCTTTTTTCGGGAAGGAATACAATTCAATAGAGTTCAGGAAAGTGCTTTTGCATAAAGCTGAAGTGAAGAAGACGTTTTTATTTAGCGATTTGTTTCTGGAAGTAAAGACTAAAAGAGGAGTTGCCGAATATCCATCTGTCAGTTTGGCGGCAATGAGTAAGAAAGATACTGCTGCGATTAAGGCCGATTTATCTCAATATCTAAAGGAAAAATAGTACTTGCAAATTCAGGAGGGAATAACTAAATTTATCATAAACCTCGTGGATGTCTGAAATCGAAAATTTAAAATATCAAATTGCATTGTCATTAATTCCGGGTATCGGCCTAGGCAATGCCAGACGATTGGTTCAAGCCTTAGGCGGAATTAAGCCTATTTTTGATGCCAACGAAAAAACCTTAAAACGAATACCGTACATTGGTGAAATAAAAGCTCGCGCCATTATTAGGAGCGACGCCTTGGTGCGTGCTTCAGAAGAACTGGAGTTTGTTTTGAAAAATGACATTCACTATGTTTCATTTTGGGATGACCATTATCCTCAGCGATTAAAGCGCTGTGTGGATGCACCGATCATGCTTTTTTGGAAAGGGAATATCCAATTTAACACAGAAAAAACAGTTGCAATTGTAGGAACCCGTAATGCAACGAACTATGGTCGTGATTTTTGCGATGGGTTAGTTCGGGATATGGCGCAGCGAGTCGGTTACACCGTGATTAGCGGCTTGGCCTACGGAATAGATGTGGCGGCTCACAAAGCTTGTTTGAAAAATGGAGTGCCAACGATTGGTGTTTTTGCTCACGGCTTGGATCAGATTTATCCCAGGCAGCATCGTCAGGTGGCAGAACGAATGCTTGACTCGGGTGGCTTGGTCACTGATTTTATTAGTGAAACGAAAATCGATCGGCAGAATTTCTTGCGTCGTAACCGGATAATTGCTGGCTTAGCTGACGCCACAATAATTGTTGAATCAGCTGAAAAGGGTGGTTCACTGGTGACTGCAGATATAGCCGATTCGTATAATCGCGATGTTTTTGCGCTTCCCGGTCGGCATATCGATCTGTTTTCGAGAGGTTGCAATCAACTTATCAAATCAAACAAAGCGGCAATGATTGAAACGTTGGATGATTTGGAGTATGCCATGTCGTGGCAACAAACTGTGGATAAACCTACCAAAATACAGAAGCAACTGTTTGTTGAATTGAATGATGAAGAGCAGCGAATTGTTGATTCGTTGAACGAAGCACCTTTGTACATTGACCAACTCTGTTCCATCGTGCAAATGCCAATGGGTAAAGTTTCTTCTGTATTGTTAGCACTCGAATTTAAAGGTTTGGTGGCGAGCCTACCCGGGAAAATGTACAAGTTGACTTAGGGTACGCTGATCTTTAACCGACGATTATTGATGCGCGGTTAAAAACCGGAACATCCGTTTGGCGAACTGGAAATTTAAAAGTGTATCTTTGCGGCCTATGACAAGTTTCAGTGAATTAAAAATAAACAAGTCGATTCTGAAGGTGTTGGACGAGATTGGCTTTGAACATCCAACTCCTATTCAGGAAAAGGCAATTCCTATCATTAAGTCGGGAGTGGATGTCGTTGGAGTGGCGCAAACCGGAACGGGCAAAACCGCAGCTTACCTGCTGCCAATTTTTTCCAAACTGGTGAAAGCCGAAGGCGAAGATCCAAGAGTACTCGTTTTGGTGCCGACCCGGGAGCTAGCCATACAAGTTGGAGAGGATATTGAAGAGCTGACTCCTTATAGTAACATTCGACATGCCGCCGTTTTTGGTGGCATAGGCTGGACCAAACACGCAGCTTTGATTGAGCCGGGCATTGACATTTTGGTGGCAACCCCCGGGCGACTCCGTGATTTGTATCATGCCAATGCTGTTTCGCTGAAGAAAATAAAAACACTTGTAATTGACGAAGCCGACCGAATGTTGGATATGGGCTTTATGCCACAAATTCGTCAATTGTTGGAGATTATTCCGGTTAAGCGGCAAAACCTGCTATTCTCTGCAACATTTAATGAGAAGGTGGAAGTAATGACTCACGAGTTTCTTGATTTTCCGGAGCGTGTGGAAGTTTCTCCTTCGGCAACTCCTGCCCAGTTGGTTAAGCAATCCTACTATAAAGTTCCGAATTTCAAAACCAAGTTAAATCTGATTCGGTACTGGTTAGAAAATGAGGAGGTGTTTAGCCGGGTTTTGATTTTTGTGCGAACCAAGGAACATGCTGAAAAGGTTTTTAAAGTCATCAAAAGAAAGACGGAAGGGGAGAAGCGGATACTTCATTCAAACAAAGGCCAAAATGCCCGGATGAATGCGATTCAGGCCTTTAAAGATGGAGAATTACGAATCCTGATTTCTACCGACGTCTCGGCTCGAGGACTGGATGTTTCAATGATAACGCATGTCATCAACTTTGATTTGCCACAGCGTTACGAAGATTACGTACACCGAATTGGACGAACTGCACGAGCCAATAATCATGGTGAGGCGATTGCGCTGATTGATCCTGCCGAGGAATACCATTTAGTAAAAATTGAAGAGGTTATCCGAATGAAAGTTCAGGAAAAAGCTATTCCTGACGAAGTGGTGATCGAACCGACCGGGAAAGCTGAAGCGCAAGAGCAATCGCGGGAAATCGATCGGCAAAAGAAAATGAATGATCCTACTTTTCAAGGAGCTTTCCACGAAAAAAAGAGAAAGCCTCCTGTCGAACGAAAAGGTGGTCCAGATCTTGCAAAGCAACGTAAAAAGCACAAACGAAGGCGTCGATAATTAGAGAGCGATGTGGTGGGCAGCCAGACAATGCTTCTTTTAGTGATAAGCTAGTTATGTATTTTATTCTTGAGGTAACGTGAAATAAAAGATACAGCCTTCACCTTTAATTCCGGCACTAATTACACCAACTTCTCCACCAAGTTTCTCCACAATTCGCTTGACAATTGACAGGCCGAGTCCGGTTCCTTCGATAGGTGTTTGGTTGAATCGTTCGTATTTTTTGAACAGCTTTGTCTGGTCTTGTTGTGGCAATCCATTGCCATTGTCCTTTATCCAATAGCGAATTTTCTTCTCACGATAGAATTGTTTTGCCCCTAGTTCGAGAACCGGAGGTTTTCCACCATACTTAATGGCGTTGCTGATATAATTAACCCACACCTCCTCAATCCAAGGGGAGTAGCCAAGAGCTGTGGGCCATTCTCTGGGTTTGATGATTGTGGCTTTTGACGTTTTAATCATGTCGTCCAAGCGAATCTCACATTCTTTTAGTATATCAGCCATGTCCACCTGCTCTCTTTTTATATCCTGTTGGCGAACACTGGCCATTGTCAACAGCTCTTTAATGACATGAAAAGATTTGTTTGCCGAAAGCTGGATCAGTTCAATTATTTCTTCCAGATTTTGATAGTTTTTTTGTTCAATTTCGAGTTTCAGTAAATCGTTGGACGTCAGAATGGCACCAATCACGTTTTTTAAATCGTGAGCCACCGTGTGATCAAAAGCATCCAAATCAGCGATCAGTTTTTCCTTTTCTTCAATCTCTTTTTTTAATTGCTGATTCTTTTTTTGAATGGATTGCTGATTGATTGTTTTTTCGGTAATGTTCCGCAAGACAATTAGTTTTCCATTCATCTGATTCGCTTGATCAAACAGCGAAGTAACCCGAATGTCAAAGTAGGTAAGTTGGCCACTTAGTTCTGCTTCCAGCTCCATCGATTCAATTTGTTCCTTTGGGGCGAGTTGGTCAATCAATGATTTCTGTTTAGGGAACACATCTGCCAGCGATTTCCCAATTGTATCATTTTTGCTGCGGTGTGTGAGCTCCAGAAAGGCTGGATTCACATCTGCAATCCGACGGTGTTTATCAACAATGATGACTCCATCGGGCAAGATGCTTAACAGTTTATTTCGGGCAATTGGAATCAGGTCGAATATGCCAAATCGCAGATTGATGTATGTTAGAATAACTCCGGAAAAAGCAAAAAAGATTGGAGTCCAGTCGAACCCCTGTATCGGTCCCACATTGAAAACGTACATCACATTGCCAACCACGGGAAACACACAGGCGATAACGATGAAAATGATTTGCTGCTGGTAGTTTTCCGGGTACTTAAAGATTAACGGAATGATGTTGGCTATACTTAAGGTAAGCAAGATGTAGTTGAAAGCAAAAACAAGCCAGAACGATACCCCATACGTGTATATGGTGGTGTTTAATATCGGATCGATATGATAAGATTTCCAATGTAGGAAATGGTAATCATTGGTGGTAACAGAAATTAAGAAAATTGTAGATAATCCAAATAACGAGGCCAATAGAGTCGCATTTATTCGGTGCTGCTTATAGGCAAAATGAAGGCTGAATAAATAGAAAAATACCGGAGCAAAAACAATACCCAGATACGAAAGTTTTGACCAAAATATTTTTGATTCGACTACCGTGGCAGAATATTCGAGAGCATAGAAAAAAGCCCAGGCTGCTATCGCAATTTGTAAAAGCAACAGATACAAAATTCCCGGTGTTTTTCGGTATTTATACAAATAAATACTAATGACTATACCTGTGATTCCTGACATGAGAAGTATGATCGTTAAGGAAGTAATCAGGTATGTTCCAATTTCGTGATGCATACAGTAATATTGTCTGTGTGAATATACAAATTTTGTCTCTTGTTCTCCTTTGTGGATTTAAATAAAAAAAGCACCTTTTGTTTTTCAGCCACGGATAATTCGATCTAATTCAGATTTTATAAACTCAATTTCCACAATTAGGTTTTCTACTATTTTCGGATGCTTTTTACTGAACTGATAAAAATTCAATTGTTGCCAATGTTTTTCCCAATACTGAAAGGCCATAAAACTAAGCTTTCCGGTAAATAGAAAGGCTGGCAGAAAAACGAATGGCCAAAACCATTGCCCCGTTAAAATAAAAAGCAATACACCAATGATTATAACAAGCGACGTGTAAATAACTAATCCGGAAACAAATTGAAAAGTGCTGTAAAACGTCGGGTCTATTACTTTGCGTTGAATGAAGTACCGCGGTAGTAGAAAAGGTAGTCCGTGCAAAATAAAGCCCAGAACAACTAGTGGACTTAATACTAACGCCAGCAGTGTTTTAAAGAATAAAACTTCAGTCTTTAACTGCCGATGATCAATAGCCTCTATGTTAATTCCTTGTTTGTCAGTCACCTTTCGAATCTGGTCGAGTTTATCATGAAAGATCTTGAAAACATCTGGATTTATGCGCTCGCGTTCTTCTATTTTGAGGAGAAGCTCTCTTCGTTTGAAGAAGTTCTCTTTGTGAGAGAGTCTCTCTTGAATCCAGACACACGACGATTCTCGTAATTTCAGAATGAGTTCGTAGTTCTCGTAATGTTTTTTACTGCGGACGTTAATAGTCAGGTCTTCAACTTTTTGTTCTATTTCGTCTTTCAAATCCAATAGGCTTTGATTTGGGCTTTTCAGATATTTCTCTTGGTAATGACCAATGGTAATCGGGTTTCCGTAATTAACGAGTACCTCACGGTTAAACTTCCAATAGTGGGAGTAATAAATTCCGACAGGAATAATTTGCAAGTTGAGTTTGAAGTTGTTTTTTTCTTCGGCAAGAAATGCAATCCGCGGAACAGCCTTCCTGTGTGGTAACATTTGCCTTTTCCCTGAGTGAGCAGCTTCGGGGAAAAGCGCCAGTTGCTTTTTGTGCTCTAATAGTTCGATTGCTTTATTGAAAATAGTTTCATTTTCAGCTAATTTACTTTTCCCATCTCGAATGCGGTACACTGGCAGTATTTTGAAGAAATGGAGAATCGGCCTAACCGATTTTAATTTAAACAGATCGGCTCGCGCAAGCCAAACGGGCTGTGTAGAGCTGGTGCATATTACTGCCAGTGGATCCATCAACGCATTTTGGTGATTGGGGGTAAAAATGATTGGTTGGTTACTTGGGATTTGTTTTTTCCCAATGACAGTTATTTTTTTGTGACTTAACCAAAATGCAAGTCGCACAAGCTGTCTTACTATTTCGTACCCCAGCGACCACTTCTTCATTTTAGGCTAGTTTTGTTTTTGGCGACCATGCTCCAGCTATAGCCAGACCGCTGATAATATGCCAGATTCCCCACCAGGCCGCAACCACAGCCATTCCTCCCAGTTCTAGCTCCGGAGGAAAGATTTTGGGATTGACGATTAGGGTCAACGCCAGCCCGGAGTTTTGAATGCCGGTTTCTATAGCGATGGTTCGTCGATCAATTAGCGGACGGTTCATAACTGCGCTAAATATAAACCCAGTAGATAGTGCAAGCGCATTGTGAAGGAAAACAATGAAGAATACGATATGGATGAACTGTACAAAATGTTTAAAGTTGGCTGAGAGCAACCCAATAACAATGACAATAAACAGAATTAAAGAGGTTGTTTTTAGTGGTCTTATAATTCTGTGGGTGATTTTTGGAAATCTCGAAGCAAATAAAATCCCAAGGATCACTGGAATGCCAAGAAGTATAAAGACTGTCTGAAACATTTGAAGTTGATCAATCTGTAACGGGCGGATCAAATATTCTGCAGCATGGTTGTTGTAGAATTTAACGTATAGATTTCCCCATATTGCGAAGTTTAGCGGAGTCATAAATATGGCGCTAAGCGTACTAAATGCCGTTAAACTAACTGATAATGCTGCATTGGCTTTTGCTATTGAACTTATAAAGTTGGAAATGTTTCCTCCCGGACAAGACGCCACAAGGATCATACCCAGTGCGATAGAATGAGTTGGTTTTATTGCAATAACTAACAAGAATGTAAGGAGGGGTAATAAAAGAAATTGGGAAATAATTCCCGTAATTGCTGACTTAGGTTTTCGCAAGATATTGTTGAATTCAGCTGGCTTTATTTCCAATGCTACCCCGAACATAACAACGGCCAATGAAATGTTTAGGAACAATAAGCCCGAAGAGGAAAAGTTCAGTTGCATATGGTCAATTATGTCTGTTGATGAATTCATCGGGAAAAGCTTAGTTAAACCAAGCCTTAAAAGTAAAAAACTATTGAAAAAAAGCATGTCTCTTCAATAGTTTTTTAGCTGTGTGAGCGTTGAATCTATTTTAAATCAAGTAATTTCATCATTCGATTGGCAATTTCAGTGTTTTCAAGGATTCCCGTGAAATTTTCAGCTCCCGGGCCAAAAGCAAAAACAGGAACCATAACTGCACTGTGGTGTCCGGTTGCAAATCCGCCTTTAACAATTTTGTTTTCTATGTCGCCTCCATTTATAGCAAATCCGCCGGTTTCATGATCCGCCGTTACTATGATCAACGTTTCTTTATTGCTGGCGGCAAACTCAAGAGCTTTACCAATACTCTGATCAAAATCAAGCATCTCTTCGGTAATGTATATGGTATTGTTTTGATGGCCTCCCCAGTCAATCTGAGACCCTTCAACCATCAGAAAGAATCCTTTGTGGTTTTGACTGAGTAGGTCAATCACTTTTTCAGTCGCTTTGGGCAGCAATCCCTTCCGTTCAGGAGCTCGGCCATTGTGCTCGGGTGCTGTTAGCCCAACTAATTTACCTTCGGTGAAATTTTCAATCTGATCAATGCTTCTCAATACCGTGTAATCTTTGGCTTCCAGTTCTTCAACCAGATTTCGACCGTCTTTACGCTCCGTGAAATGTTTATATCCACCTCCAACAAAAACATCGATATCGGTTTTCAGAAAGTCGGCGGCAATTTCTTCATACATATTACGCGATGACTGATGTGCAATAAATGAAGCGGGTGTCGCATGGGTAATAGCAGACGAGGAAACAAGTCCGGTTGCTAAGCCATCCTTTTCGGCCAACTCTAGAACTGTAGGATGTGAAACGGTATCGCCGTCAACACCAATAGCACCGTTATAAGTTTTATAACCACTTGAAAGAGCTGTTCCTCCAGCTGCTGAGTCGGTAATGTAGTTGCTGGCCGATTGTGTTTTCGAAAAGCCAACATGTTTGAAATTTTCAAGAAACAGATGACCTCCGTTGGCGGTTAATCCCGCAAAAACCTGAGCAGTCCCCATTCCGTCGCCAATCATTAATATGATATTTTTCGGCTTCTTATTGTTGAATGAATCCTCATATTTTATTACCTCATAATTGGAGGTGCCTTTAAAAACTTTTACTGAGTCTTCTTTTGTGAGAGTTTTGTAATTTTCCTGAGCATATACCGAGCAGGTCATGATAATACTCAAGATAAAAGTTACTATTTTCTTCATGTTTCTCTTTTTTATTTTAGAACAGTAAAAATAATCAGAAAAATATAAATGAATGGTTTAACTTGATTAATTATCGATTAATCGAATAGATAAATTATTTGCCTCCGTTGTTTCTCAAATCCTCTATGCAGTCGGACCTTAGTGAGGGGGTGCTGTTTGATGAAAAAGTTGAAAAGAAATTATTGGTTTCGGCAGCGTAATACATCAAGCACCTTGGGTTGGAGCAATGATTACTGCTATGAACGCTGTCAAGGTGATTATTGATCATCGGGGTACCATTGTTTACTAATCCAAACAGATGACCGAATTCGTGTTTTAAGACCGTGGTCTCCATGTTGTGTGTTGTGGGCTGATTTTCACCTCCACTATATTCCTGAATAGTTTTTTTAAACAAGGCAAATGAGCTTGCGCCATAGGCTAGTCCCAGTTTCTTTTCGTCAGTATTGTTGCCGGCATAATCCCCATTCGTAAAAAAAATCCACGCGGTTAGCAAGGTATCATTGGTCGATTTTTCCCGGTAACTCGTTTCAATAGTTTTTAAATCATCTATTGAATAGCTGGTTTTTCCGGTCTTGGGAATTGGTTTGTAAAAAAGCTGGATTCCCTTCGGTTTGCGGATACGCTCATCCAGAAAAGAGACTAATTTATAAATTGATAGGCTATCGGGTTGGTGACCATCGATGTATATCGCCTCAATCACAAGTTGTTCGTATTTAATATCTGATAAAAAATCATTTGGAGTAACATTGTCGTTAATGTTTTGCTCCGGAACCTCCGGGATTGTAAGGTCAACAGGATCTGTTCCGCCGTTATTGCAACGAACAAATGCTATTAGAATAGCGAGTAAAATAGAAAAGTGTATTGAAAAACGAACCATTTTGCAGAGAATTATTCCCTATCTAAAAGAACTCATTTTTTATGAGAAAGGTTCGCTATTTGCAATTAAATGATTGTAAAATCAGTTGAATTTGAAAAGAACTTATGACTATTTAAGCTACCGGATTTTTTCGATATTCCACTCATCGCGATCGAAATTTTCAGAAATCGCATAGATGATCTTTTTCTCTGGAGTTCTTATTTCAAGGATTCCCAAAACAATGAAGTCGGAAATGATTCGCTCGGCTTCGCGATAACTAATTTGCGCCTTCCGGGTAAATGCCGATTGGCTGATGGTTTCGTTTTTGTCTAAATAATCAAGCAGAAATTGTTCCGAATTTGAGTAGTTGAGGAATATGCCGTCCTTTCGTTTTTCTTTCTTCCAAACCTCAATCATAATTCTGTTGGCCAATTTATTTTCGTCATCCTTCCGGTAGTAGGCTATCCATCTTCCATCATCGTTTTTTGCAAAATGCGGCTTGTTTTTACTTGATTTGATTATGGCTTCCAGCACCGTTTTTCCGTCAATAAAATGTTGTTGGGTTGTGAAATCAATTTCGGGTTTGCTGTATATTTTAGCTGCCGATTCAACCATGTAGTATTCTTCTTCCGACCGAACTCCCGTAATATTACCATTGTCTTTTACACCAATCAAAAGTCGCCCACCATCGGTGTTGGCAAAGGCAACCAGCGATTTGGCAATCTTTTTAGAATCGCTGATGCAATATTTAAAATCTTGTTGTTGGTGTTCTCCTTCAAGGATCAATTTTGACAAATAAAAACTCACAATATTTCTCCATTTTTCAGATTAACAAGCCTTGGATTAGATTGTTTTAAACCTCGATACCAAAAGCAACGCGAACCAGATAACCAAGCCCAAATGAAATCAAACCAACTACGGTACTTAAGATCACCATCTCAAAAAACCGCTTTCTGAAAGGCTGGTCGTTGGCAATTGAGATGTAGTAGCTATAAACGAAAACAACAAATATAGAATCGGCTACAGCAACTAATAGTGCCATAAAAGGAGATGCGAAAATAAGGAATGGTGCGACTAAAAAGACAACGGCAACCAGATAGGCGAGCCCGGTGAAAATAGCAGACTTAATTGCTCCGTCTTCGTTGCCTTCTGATTTATTCGAGAGGTATTCCGACGACGACATGGATAATGCACCGGCAATACCGGCTATGATTCCAGCCAAAGCAACTATTTTGGTGTTTTGCAAGGCGAAAGTCAGTCCGGCTAAAGTTCCCAGAATTTCAACCAAAGCATCGTTTAGTCCTAGTACGATTGATCCGATGTACTCGAGCTTGTCTTCTTTAATGAGCTTGATCAGTTCTTTTTCGTGGTCGTTTTCATCTTTGCTGATGCCGGCTGCTTCGGGAACCTCCTTGGCAATTTGGTTGTAATTGATTTGGGCATTTTCTTCACCTTTTTCCATTAGTTTAATGCCAAACGTAATTCCAAAAATACGGGCGATCCAGTAAAATTTGAATATATCCCATCGGCTCGGATTTACCTCACGGGCAGTGTATTTTTGCCAGATTTTGTAATGCTGCAGTTCATCATCCGCAATGTCGTTTAAAACTTTGCGATTATGGTCGTTTTGAATCCGACTTGCCAGCCGTTTGTAGATATTATATTCTGTAATTTCATTTCGCTGAGCAATGATCAGTTGCTTACGAATTTCAGGTGAAATTGGTTTTCTTTCCATCGTTTAGTCTTTTAACCATTCGAATAACTGGTAGTGCTCGGCTGTCATACCTAGTTTTTGATAGACTTGTTGTGCCGGGGTGTTGCTTTGGTCAACATACAAACGAATGCCTTTTAGATGATCCTCTTTTTTTACCAAGCCCTGAATGTGGCTGTACATTTTTTTGTAAATGCCGGTTCCTCTGAATTCGGGTGAAACGTAGACCGATTGAATCCAAAGAACGGTGCCATTTCTCCAGTCGCTCCATTCGTAAGTTGTTAACAATGATGCAATGATTTTTCCATCCCGATCAGCTACATAATAAGTTCCTTTCGATTGGTCGTCAAATACGTGCTTTACACCCAGATCAACTGTTGTTTTGTCTAATTGTATGTTTTCTGTTTCCAAGGCCATAGCCAATTGGAATTCTGCAATCTGTCCGGCGTCTTTAATATTTGCTTCGCGGATAATCATTCTCTGGATAATTTTTTTTTGTTTTGCGGTGTAAAAGTAACTTTATTGACTGATTATTTTATAGATTTATCCGGATGAAAATTCTGGTTGCATCTAAAAATCCGGTCAAAGTTAATGCTGTTCAAGAAGCTTTCAAAATGTGCTTCACGAATCCTGTTGATGTTGCTGGTTTGTCCGTGAAAACAGATGTCCCGGATCAGCCGATGAGTGATGGAGAAACCAGAACAGGAGCAAAAAACAGGGTGACTAATTTGATGCGGGCTGATTTGAAAGCCGATTTTTATGTTGGTATTGAAGGAGGTGTTGATATGGTGGATGCTCGGATGCAGGCTTTTGCATGGATTGCGATTTCGAATGGGGATAAACTGGCACTTGGGCGAACAGGAAGTTTTGAGTTGCCTCCTGAAATAGCACAACTGGTAATTCAAGGTCTGGAGCTTGGAGACGCAGATGATCAGGTATTCAAAGCAAGTAATTCGAAACAACAAAATGGCGCCGTTGGGTTACTGACTCACGACTTGATTACGCGTCAGCAGTTGTACCAACATGCAATTATGTTGGCACTTATTCCATTTTTAAACACTGAATTATACGATTGATTTTCGAAATCAGGAGTTAATTTTCTTGAGTATCTGGTTTATTTTGATCCGCTCTTCTTCAAGCATGATAACCTGAATGTTGTTTTTCTGCAGGCTGGAGTGTGCCTTCGGTCCAATTTCCCCGGTTATTATTTTATCAACCCGTTCTGTTGCCAATAATTCCACAACCCGGGGAGCAACGTTATTTTCTTCCTGACAGTAGGGATTCACGATAAAGCGAGATTCTTCACCATCGGAGATATAAAAATAGGGAGCACGTCCGAATCTCAAGTCCATCGGAGCAGTTAATTTTTTTTCAGTGGCGCTGATTGCAATCATAATACCTTAATTTAAATTGTTCAAATTTCTCATTTACTTTTTACTTGTTCTTGAAGTGCCTCCCAATACTCTACAGCTCGTCTGGTATGTGGAATAACAATCGTACCTCCCACAAGGTTTGCGATACTGAAAACTTCAACTATTTCGTCAGTCGTTGTTCCTTGTTCAAAACATTTTTCCAGATGGTATTTTATACAGTCATCGCATCGCAGCACCATCGAAGAAACCAGTCCCAGCATTTCTTTTGTTTTTACATTCAGCGCTCCCTCCTGGTAGGCTAAGGTATCAACACTGAAAATCCGTTTCATCACTTTATTGTCATTCGCAAGGATCTTTTCGTTCATTTCAGAACGATAACTCTGGAAATCTTCAATTAATTTGCTCATTGCCTGGAAATATTATAAGTTGACTAGCCTATATTAATCTGAAAATATATTTTTCAGTAACGGTTTAAAACACTAAAAGTTCTTAGTTCCGAATGGAATAGGAGTGAGATATAGCACATGCATGATCAGTCCTTCCCGGATTTTAGAAATTGACGGGCAAATTTATCAAAATTGAAGAAATACTGAAATGGAAAATTTTCTTCTATCCCTTTCGTTATGTATATGTGAACGAATAGTAAATATTAGTCATTTGATGTTAATGTAAAGTTTTTTCGTTTTTTCATATGATTGAAATTATACGTTCTTGTATTCTACCAATTAAGTTTATATTTGCACTTTTAAAGGACAATAAATTATGAAGTTGATCATACCGTGGATCGCATTTATCCTTTTTTGCTTGAGTGTCAGTGCTCAACCGTCTTCATACAACCCCAATCAGCTTGAAACAGAAAATGTGTCGCAACCAATAAGTGAGCAACTGCCTGTGTCGCAAGATGCACGGATTGATAGCTTGTTAAAGAGGCATATTGCGATGAATAAACGGATGAACGGTACTGATGGATATCGACTTGAGGTTTTTTTCGCCTCTGGCTTGAAGGCAAGGGAAGAAGCGATGAATGTAAAGACCGAGTTTCTGACAAACTACCCGAATGTTCAGGCTTATATGATTTTTCAAAGTCCTGATTTCAAGGTTAGGGTTGGAGACTTTCGGACAAAGAATGAAGCATTGGCCTTGAAAGATCGAATCAAAAAAACGTATCCGAATGCGTTTATTGTGAAAGATATAATTCAGTTTCCAAAATTAATTACCGACAAAGAGAGTAAATGAGTGATCAGATAAAACACGAGTGTGGAATTGCATTAATTCGTCTGAAAAAACCCTTAAGTTATTATCAGGAAAAATATGGCACTTGGCAATATGGGGTTAACAAGCTTTACCTGTTGATGGAAAAGCAACATAACAGGGGGCAAGATGGTGCAGGAGTCGTTAGTGTAAAAATGAACCTTAAGCCAGGGCAGGAATACATTAGCCGGTATCGCTCAATTGAGCAAAATCCAATTCAAGATGTATTTGATAAAGTAACCAAAGGAGTTAAGAAAGCCATAAAGCATGGTAAGGATATTAATGATACAGACTGGGTATATAAAAACCTTCCGTATTCGGGCGAGCTTTATTTGGGGCATTTGCGTTATGGGACTTTTGGGCGAAACAGCATTCACTTTGTGCATCCGGTGATGCGACAAAATAACTGGAAGTCGCGCACATTGGTTTTAGCAGGTAATTTTAATTTGACAAATACGGATGAGCTTTTTCAGAAGCTGATCGACCTTGGTCAACATCCGAAGAATTATACCGATACAGTAACCGTACTTGAGAAAGTTGGTCATTTTCTGGATGAAGAAAACCAATTTCGTTTCCGTCAATACAAAAACGAAGGCTATTCAAATAAAGAAATTTCGCCATTAATTGAAGAAAATCTGGACGTCCAAAGTATATTGGAAAATGCCAGCAAAGACTGGGATGGCGGTTATGCTATTGCCGGAATGATAGGACATGGTGATGCATTTGTAATGCGAGATCCATGGGGGATACGTCCTGCTCATTACTACGAGGATGATGAGATTGCCGTTGTGGCATCTGAGCGTCCTGTTATTCAGACTGTAATGGATGTAAGATCCGATCAGGTAAAAGAAATCAAACCGGGGGAAGCATTGATCATTAAAAGAAGTGGAGATGTTTCGAGGCAAATGATTCGAGTTCCACACAATCGTGTGTCATGCTCTTTTGAGCGTATTTATTTTTCTCGCGGTAGTGATAAGGATATTTACCAGGAGCGAAAAGAATTAGGTCGATTGCTGGCTCCAATGATTATGAAGTCAATCAATTATGATCTGGAAAATGCGGTGTTCTCCTATATTCCGAATACTTCGGAAACTGCTTTTTATGGCATGATGACCGGTGTGCGTCAGCATCTACTTGAACGCAAGAAGAAGTTGATTCGTGAAGGAAACGGAACGATGACTGAAAAGGAGCTAGAGGATATTATTTCTATTGAACCCCGCGTTGAGAAAATTGCAATTAAAGATGTTAAGCTGAGGACTTTTATTGCCGACGATGCGAGTCGAGATGATTTGGTGGCTCATGTTTACGATGTTACCTATGGTGTCATTCGTGAAAAGACAGATACGTTGGTGATTATTGATGATTCCATTGTTCGTGGTACAACTTTGAAAACAAGTATTCTTCGTATTCTCGGACGGCTTAACCCTAAAAAGATCATAGTCGTTTCTTCAGCACCTCAAATTCGCTACCCCGATTGCTATGGTATTGACATGGCTGTGTTGGAGAGGTTTATTGCTTTTACGGCAGCCATTGAATTATTGAAAGATAAGAAGAAAGAGCATGTCATTGACGAAGTTTACAAGAAATGTAAGGCACAGGAAAATCTTCCGAAAGAAGAAATTGTCAATTATGTGAAAGATATTTATCGCCAGTCCACGGCGGAGGAGATATCGGCTAAAATCGCCGAATTATTGAAGCCTGAAGATTGCGAGTCAGAAGTTGAAATTGTATACCAGAGCATCGAGAACTTGCATCAGGCATGTCCTAATGATAAAGGTGATTGGTATTTCACTGGTAACTTCCCAACTCCAGGGGGTAATAAAGTGGTCAATAAATCTTTCATCAATTTTGTTGAGGGGGTCTCAGGAAGAGCATATTAATAACAAAATAGATAGGAACAAAAAAAGCAGGCTTCAAGCCTGCTTTCTTTGTCTGTATTTATATAAATCTATTCCGGGTTAGGGAAATTATCCTCTTTCCCTTTTACGTACGTCTCAATGTGACGATCCTTTTTTGCCTCGTAAATATCCTTTATGGTAAGAATAATCCCTGTTTCTTCAACACCCCCAAAGTGGTCGTTTAAAACCGTTCCGAATGTTTTCATTGAAGGGCTCAAATTCATATAAGCATTAATCAGAGGGGGAATATTTTCTCCAAAATCCCTTACTCGTTGGGTCAATATTTTATAATCTTCTTGATAAGAACCGCCATTAAATATTTTCTCCAATGATTCCATGTCCATATTCATCTCCATGGGTGATTTGGGATAAACCAAATTTTCTCTGTCCCTGAAGTATTTGAGGAAAAAATACTGGATGGTGTTGCGGGCATCCGTGTGAAAATGAGAATACATCGTAACTTTTCCAAAAAAGTATTTCATTTCCGGATGGTCAACGATCAATGCGCCCAATCCGTCCCATAGATTGTCGAGTGCAAAGAGTGCTTTTGCTCCAGCTTTACTTGATTGATATGCCGGTTGAACAAATGAGCGGCCTAGTTCTAAGGTGTAAGGAAGATAATTCTTCGTAAACTCTTCAGAGAAATGAAATAAGCGGGAAGTGGCAAGTATGACCTCTCCATTTTCATCAACCGGAAGATTGGCACACATGAGGTAGCGGTAGCCACCAAGTATTTCCTGCGCATCTGGATCCCAAACGATCAATTGATGATAGGGATTTTCCTTCGTGTCGTATTTGTCTATATCGAGCTCTTTGCCTGTTCCGCCTCCGGCATCACGAAAAGTGATTTCTCGTAAGCGGCCAATCTCTTGCATTAAATTGGGAGAATCGTGATGTGTAATCACGTAGATCTCATTGGCACCTTTGTTCGTCTTCCTCAAAAGCTTATCCGGGGTTAATTCGGCAATAATAGCTTCTTTAGGCATCGGTGCAACAATATCTTTCATACTTAATCGCGCTAAATTTGTTGAGCTACAAAACTATAAAAATTTATTTAAGAACTTGGGTGTGCTAACCTTTAAATTCAGTGCTTGTGTATTTCAGACATTGAATAGACTTTGTCTCTTACGTAGTCAGCCCATTCTTTGTGTTTTTTGCTTTTGTCGAATGTGGTATAGGGTATTGGTTTTCCAAAGGTTATAGTGAAGCTTTGCCCGCGATGTCTGAAAGTTTCATCAGGAAGGAAAAATTGTTCAAGGTTCCACTTCAGTCCCATAACCTTGCGAAAATTTGCGAAATTGTAAAAGAAATTTGAATTTTGCCCAGAGACGTGAACAGGGATAATGTCTCGTTCGTATTGAGTCGATTTTTGAATGAAGTGTTTTTTCCAATCTGTATCAGTAATGGTGCCTTTTATTTTTCGTGAGGCATAGCCTGAAGGGAAGATCAGAATTTGGGAGTCGGACTGGTACTGCTCGTGAACAATGCGGGCAACAGCACGCCCGTGACCACCGTGTTTGTTGATAGGGACAAATACACTTTCGAGTTGTGGGATGTTCATTAAAACATCGTTAACCAAAAACCGAACATCGCCGAGTACTTTGTTTACGTTCGACATGAGTAGTAGCCCGTCGAAGCCTCCAAGAGGATGGTTGGACGCAAAAATAAAACGACCGCCTTCAGGAATGTTTTCAGTGCCAACAACTTTTTCAGTTACATCAAAATGTTCTACAATTTGGTGCACGAATTCGATTCCGGTTTTGTCGCCATATTTAGCCAGTATTTCATTGATGTCATGAATGTGCATAATCCGGGTGATATAGTTGTAAACGAATCCCGGGATAAACTTGGCAAGTTTCGGACTTTTTGCTTTGAAAACCTCCCTGATATCAATCGGTTTAATGCCATTTGGATATTGATCAGTCATGTCTGGATTTTTTGATGCCGAAAAATAAGAAATAAAACTGAGCTAACTTATCTCTTCGGTTTATTTGTAATTTTTCATGTTTTTATAATTATTTATTTTTTGCAACACATGGAACTCGCTTTTAATAATCACACTTCTGTATGTGAATATTTTTACATGCTTGCTTTATCTTTATGTCTCTGTTTTATTAACGGATGTTTTAAAGTGGTATTTGTTTTTTAATTGGCAGATATTGAGGTTTTTGTGTTGTGTTGTTAACAGGTGTAGCGTTGTTATTAACAAATAATGAACATTCTTAAAATCAAATAAATGTGGAATAAAGTGACTTAATGTGACTAATAGTGGAATTTTGAGGAAGAATTTACTAATTTTACAATTGAAAAATAGACATTTAACTCATGGATTTCTCAGCAGAAAAGAGCGCAACATTTGACGAAAAAGGACGTGTCGTGCTGCCTGTCGACTATAAAAACGAGATGGGAGGGCGCATTCCGGGCGGTCAGCTGGCGATTGAGATTGATCCGTTTGAGAAGTGTTTGAATATTTATCCAATGGAAGCATGGGAGGCTAGATTGGCCTCTTTTAAGGCAAAGTTGAATAGAAATAATCCCCGGCAAAGTCGATTGCTGGATATGATCTACCGAAATTTTAAGATCCTGAATGTACCTGAAAGTTGCCGAATGAACTTCCCCAACAGTTTTTTGGAGAAGGTGAGCATCAAGAAAGATGTTTTTTTTGTTGGTGTTGGCGATCGGATTAGATTGTGGGATGTTGATGAATACGAGGCTTACTATTCAGATACTGATAAGGAAAGCTATAAGGATATGTTTACCGAATTTTTTGGAGGAGAGTAGGACTGTATGGAGCAACCGTATCACATACCGGTTTTATTGAATGAAAGTATCGAGGGGCTAAACATTCAAAACGATGGCGATTACGTTGATGTCACCTTTGGGGGAGGTGGTCACTCTCGCGAAATCTTAAAGTATATTAAAACTGGTCGCTTGTTTGGCTTTGACCAGGATGAAGATGCAGCGGCAAATGCATTTGATGATTCCCGCTTCATTTTTGTTCGGCACAATTTCAAATATATCCGCAATTTTTTGCGTTACCATGATGTCGAAAAAGTGGATGGAATTTTAGCTGACCTTGGTGTTTCTTCTCATGACTTTGATGTTGCTGAACGTGGGTTCTCTTTCCGGTTTTCCGGAGAGCTGGATATGCGAATGAACCGTGATGCCAAATTGACCGCAGCCGATATTGTTAATGAATACGATGAGGCTGGTTTGATCGAGATATTTCGGGAGTATGGTGAAATCAATAATGCCTATCGGTTGGTGACGCAGTTGATTGACGCACGGCGTAATAATCCGGTCAAAACGATCGATCAGTTTAAAGCTGTAATTGCCAATTGTGTTTCAAAAAAGAATGAGAGCAAATATTTGGCAAAGGTTTTTCAGGCTTTGCGCATCGAAACAAATAAGGAGCTGGACGTGCTTAAAGATTTTCTCGAACAAAGCGCCAGTCTATTAAAACCGGGTGGCCGCCTTGTGGTAATTACCTATCACTCGTTAGAGGATCGTTTGGTAAAGAATTATGTTAAGTCAGGCAATTTTGAAGGCAAGCAGGAGAAAGACTTTTTTGGAAATGTAAGCTCGGTGTTGAAAGCGGTTAACCGAAAGGTTATCGTTCCCTCTGATGAGGAGATCAATAGAAATCCGAGGGCTCGCAGTGCCAAGTTGCGAATAGCAGAAAAAGTATGAGCGAAGAAAAAAACATAACAGGTAAAACTAAAAATCGCCGAAATGGACTGAAGTCTCTGTTGGGTGGTAGTTTGCTGGCCAGCGAAAAGGTGGTGAAACAGATGCCTTTTGTATTTTTCTTGGTTTTTCTCGGTATTCTGTTGATTTCAAATCGCTATTGGTCTGAAAAAACAATTCGGAGAATGGAAGCTGCTCAGGATTCGATTAAGGAATTGCGAGCTGAATCGGTTACCTATGAAACAGAATTGATGAAGATGAACCGGCCTTCAGAAATCGTGGCGAAGGTAAAGTCGAGTGGATTGGATTTGTTGGAGCCAACTGAGCCGGCCCGGAAAATAGAAGTTGAAAAAATAGACAGCGAATAATGGAGATTAGAAAGGAAATAACAGCCCGGTTTGGTTTTATTTACTTTGCGGCAGCAATTTTCGGAATTGTTATCGTCGCCAAAATCTTCATGATCCAAAATATGGATACCGATAAATGGAGAGGTATCGCCAAAGATTTAAAAAACAACACGACCGAAATTGAAGCCAAGCGTGGAAATATTTGTGCTGACGATGGAAGTATTTTGGCCACATCGGTACCAAAATATGAATTACGACTGGATTTGGCCGCTCCACGAATTAAACGAGTTTATGACGAGAAGGCGGATGCTTTTGCGTTGGAGGTAGCAGAGTTTTTCGGAATTTCGAAATATCAATTCAAACTAAAGCTAGATAAGGATTTTAAGAAGGGAAATCGATGGTTTTTGATTTATCCGGAGGAAGTTAATTATAATCAACTTCAAAGATTTAAGCGCTTGTCAACAATGAATCGGGGCATTTTTGGTTCTGGGTTGATTGTTGTGACTGAGAATGAGCGAGTGATGCCACACAGCGAGTTGGCCAGCCGAACCATTGGAACGCTAAATAAAGGTGCTTATGGAGGTATTCATGGCAATGTCGGTTATTCCGGTATCGAAGGATTGATGGAAGGATACCTCAGTGGAGAGAATGGCAAGGCTGTTAAGCGCAACTATTCGGGACGTTGGATTAATGTGCCCATTATTGAACCCAATGATGGTAGTGATGTGGTCACGACGCTGAATGTGAATTTGCAGGATTTTGCCAACAATGCATTATTTCGTCAGATGGAAACTTCGCAGGCGGAGTGGGGAACAGCAATCGTTATGGAAGTTAAAACTGGTGAGGTGAAAGCCATTGCCAATCTTGGTCGCCGTAAAGATGGCGCCTATGCTGAAACCTACAATTTTGCGTTGGGGCATGCCGGATGTAGTGAGCCGGGGTCAACTTTCAAGCTGATGTCGATGATGGTCGCTATGGAGCAGGGCTATGTTGATACCGCTGATGTGTTTGACACTGGGAACGGAGCATGGGACTATCGTGGTCAGACAATTTATGATAGTGACTACCACCATGGAGGGCACGGCAAGCTTACCATGAAAGAAATTTTTGAGCTTTCGTCTAACGTTGGAGTAGCCAAAATAATTACGAAATATTACGAGGGGCACGAAGAAGATTTTATTGACCGGATTTACAATTTCGGTTTGAATAAGCCACTTGGACTTGGTTTTGCAGGAGAAGGTATTCCTTACATTAAGTATCCGGATGACAAAGTTTGGTGGGGACCGTCGCTGGCTTGGATTTCGTATGGCTACGAGATCAAATTAACACCGCTGCAAACAGCTACTTTTTACAATGCAGTGGCCAACAATGGTCGAATGGTGAAACCGAAATTTGTTAAGGAAGTGCGTCGGAATGGTATTTTAGAAAAGGAGTTTAAAACCGAAGTGATTAATCCTTCAATCTGTTCGAAGCAAACACTGAAAAAGGCTCAGGCTTTACTCGAAGGGGTGTGTGTTGATGGTACCGGAAAATCACTGAATAATCCGTATTTCGCAATTGCAGGAAAAACAGGAACAGCGCAGGTGGCATACAATAATGAGGGTTACTCTAAAGGCGGCCGTAAAAATTACCAGGCCTCATTTGCCGGCTATTTTCCGGCTGACGATCCGCAATACACTTGCGTAGTAGTTATTGTTGGACCTAAGGGAACGTATTACGGTTCATCGGTAGCTGGGCCGGTATTCAAAGAAATTGTGAGTAAAGTGTATGCGAGTTTTATGGATCCACGCGAAAAAGAGATGAATCAAATTGCAGCTCTTCCAATCGTGAAAGCTAGTTTTAAAGATGAAATTGAAATAACAGCAAATGAGCTTGACTTGCCGATGGAGGCGAAGGTGGACTCAAAATTAATCAAGATTAATCAAGGAACTGAAGAGCTAAGTGCGGAAGCATTGGCTGTTGCAGAAGGATTGGTTCCCGATGTTCGCGGAATGGGTGGCAGCGATGCGCTTTATTTATTGGAGAACGCGGGTCTGAAGGTGAAAATGAAAGGGATTGGCAGGGTCAAGAAACAATCGTTGAAAGCTGGAAATAAAATTAGAAAAGGACAAACAATCTATATCGATTTAGGATAATGATGAAGCTGAGTGACATATTGAGAGGACTGGAATACGAAGTGATTGAAGGGAACGATTCGATAGACGTAGGCGAATTGCAATTCGATTCCAGGAAAGTGAGTGAGGGCGATGTTTTTGTCGCGGTAGCCGGCACGCATGTCGATGGACACCAATTTATAGGAAATGCGTTGAATGAAAGAGCGAAGGTAATTATTGCAGAGAGATTTGATGGTGTTCAGGCAGGGTCGGCTACTTTGGTAAAAATGAAAAATACAGCTTCTGTTTTTGGGCGCTTGGCAGCTAATTTTTACCGCAATCCTTCTTCTAATTTGAAAGTTGTGGGAGTAACCGGAACAAATGGCAAGACAACCATTGCCACCTTGTTGTATCGAGTATTCAAGAAATTGGGATATCAGGTTGGTTTAATTTCAACTATAAAATATTACGTGGGAGATGAAGAATTACCAGCAACACATACAACTCCGGATGCATTGCAAATTCAGTCAATCATGGCGAAAATGGTTGATGCCGGTTGTGATTATTGCTTCATGGAGGTGAGTTCGCATGCCATTCACCAAGACCGTATTGCAGGAGTTGAGTTTGATGGAGGAGTCTTTACAAATCTAACCCACGATCATCTGGATTATCACCAAACTTTTGCTGAATACTTAAAAGCCAAAAAAAAGTTTTTTGACCAGCTTCCGAAATCAGCATTTGCACTCACGAATTCTGATGAGAAAAACGGCTTGGTCATGCTTCAAAATACACTAGCAATTAAAAAAACATACGGGTTAAAATCCTTGGCTGATTTCAAATGTAAAGTGCTCGAAAAGCATTTTGACGGCATGTTGCTGGATGTTGACGGCCGGGAGGTCTGGACTCATTTCGCGGGTCTATTTAATGCTTACAATTTAATGGCCGTTTATGGTTCGGCTGTTTTGTTGGGCGAAGAAGTCGAAAGTGTACTGCCGGTGATTAGCGAAATGAGATCAGTTGCTGGACGGTTTGAAATTCTCCGCTCGGTTGATGGGAGATATGCTGTGGTAGACTATGCCCACACGCCTGATGCGCTGAAAAATGTGTTGAATGGAATTACTGATATTAGAACGGGTAATGAGCAGGTGATTACTGTTGTTGGAGCTGGTGGCGACCGTGACAAAACAAAGCGTCCGGTGATGGCGCAGGAGGCGGCATCGCAAAGCGACAAAGTGATCCTCACATCAGATAATCCTCGGAGTGAAGTGCCGGAGCAAATTATTGCCGATATGGAAACCGGTATTGAATCACACCAGAAGAATAAAGTGCTTTCTATCGTTAGTCGGAAAGAAGCAATTCGAACAGCATGCATGTTGGCACAGCCTGGAGATATCGTTCTTGTTGCTGGCAAAGGTCACGAAGATTATCAGGAAATCAACGGGGTGAAACATCATTTCGATGATAAAGAGGTTATTAAAGAAATTTTCAATTTAAACTAAATACAGCAGGATGATTCATTTACTGTACGAGTGGTTGAAATATTTAGATATTCCCGGAATTGGGATGGTACAATACATCTCATTTCGCTCAGCGGCGGCGATTATTACATCGCTGTTCATTACAATGGGATTTGGTCGAAAGCTGATCAATTTCCTACACAAGAAGCAGATTGGAGAAGAGGTTCGCGACTTAGGCTTAGAAGGTCAGTTGCAAAAGAAAGGAACACCGACCATGGGGGGGCTGATTATTCTGGCTTCAATTATTATTCCTACACTGCTATTTGCTAAGCTTGACAATATTTACATCCTATTGATGTTGATTACAACAATTTGGTTGGGACTGATTGGCTTTACTGATGATTACATCAAAGTGTTTTTAAAAGATAAAGAAGGCTTGGCTGGTAAATTTAAAATTTTAGGCCAAATAAGTTTAGGAGTTATTGTAGCTTCAACACTCTATTTTTCAGAAGAAGTAGTTGTACGGGAAAGAGTGCTGAACGAAAGTGGCGACTTTAAAAAGGAAATTGTAATTGATGTTGAATCCGGGCTTCAGAATGTGCAGTTCATAACCAAGGATGTAAAATCAACTCGTACCACTATTCCATTTATTAAAAACCATGAGTTTGATTATGCTTGGTTGGTGCCATTTGCCGATCAGACAGGTAATCTCTGGCGTTGGCTGGTGTACGCATTTGCAATTATTCTCATTATTACAGCGGTTTCAAATGCCGCTAATTTAACTGATGGAATCGATGGTCTGGCGACCGGAACGTCGGCAATTAGCGGGGTGACTTTGGGGATTTTAGCATACGTTAGTGGTAACGTCATTTACTCTGATTACTTGAATATCATGTACATCCCCAACATTGGAGAACTGACGATATTTATTGCGGCATTCATAGGTGCAACAGTTGGCTTTTTATGGTACAATTCATATCCGGCACAGGTATTTATGGGCGATACCGGAAGTTTAGCACTAGGTGGTATTTTAGCAGTTTTTGCAGTTATCATCCGTAAAGAGATTCTGATTCCCTTGTTGTGTGGAATCTTTTTGGTTGAAAATTTATCGGTGATTATTCAGGTGGCCTATTTTAAATATACAAAACGTAAATATGGTGAAGGACACCGGGTTTTTCTGATGAGTCCGATTCACCATCACTATCAAAAGAAGGGAATTCCGGAAGCGAAGATTGTTACGCGCTTTTGGATTGTGGGAATTATATTGGCTGTATTGACCATTGTAACACTTAAAGTGAGGTAATTGTGGCGAAATGTGCAGTAATTATAGGAGCAGGAGAAAGTGGCGTTGGCGCTGCAATTTTAGCAAAGAAACAAGGCTTTGAGGTGTTCGTTACTGATGCCGGAAAAGTACAAGATAAATACAAAGACGTTCTAAAAAAGTCTGATATTTTTTACGAAGAGGGTGAGCACTCAGAAGAACGAATTGTTAACGCCGATGTGGTGATCAAAAGCCCGGGGGTGCCTGACAAGGTTCCACTGGCTCTGAAATTAAGAGAACTGGGAATCCCGGTGATTTCTGAAATCGAATTTGCAGGACGGTATACCAAGGCTAAAACAATTTGTATTACCGGGAGCAATGGTAAAACAACCACAACCATGATGACTTATCATCTGCTAAAAATGGCAGGTTTTAATGTTGGGTTGGCTGGAAATGTTGGACAAAGCCTTGCGTGGCAGGTTGCTGAAAGAGATTTTGACTACTACGTCGTTGAGTTAAGCAGCTTTCAGTTGGATGGAATGTATGAGTTTAAAGCGGACGTAGCAGTCTTGCTCAATATCACGCCAGACCATCTAGATCGATATGATTATCGGTTGCAAAACTATGTGGATTCAAAATTTCGCATTCTGCAAAACCAAACGGAGGAAGATTATTTCATCTATGGTGCTGATGATCCGATCATTCAAAAAGAAATAGAGAAAAGAAATATACCAGCTATTTGCTTGCCATTTGGTTGGACTGAGACTCCGGAAAATGGAGCAGGAATAAAGGGGGAAGAACTATTAATCAATTGGAAACAAAAATCATTCAATATGTCCATTTTTGATATCGCATTACAAGGAAGACACAACACCTACAACTCCATGGCAGCGGGGTTGACCGGAATGGTGTTGAATATCAGGAACGAAAAAATCAGAGAGAGTCTTTCTGATTTCAAAGGGGTAGAGCATCGTTTGGAGCGCTTTCTGCGTGTTCACGGAATCGAGTTTATCAACGATTCAAAGGCAACCAATGTGAATTCGACATGGTATGCGCTGGAGAGTTTAAGCAAGCCGATTGTGTGGATTGCGGGAGGAGTCGACAAAGGCAACGATTACGAAGCCTTGCAAGACTTGGTGAAAGATAAAGTGAAAGCGATCATATGTCTTGGAACCGACAATCGAAAGATAAAAGAAGCCTTTGTCGATATTGTACCGGATATAATTGAAACGCAAGATATGAAAGATGCGGTTCGGTCAGCCTATTACTTGGCCAGAGATGGAGAAACCGTTTTATTATCGCCTACATGTGCAAGTTTCGACTTGTTTGATAATTATGAAGACCGTGGCCGCCAGTTTAAAATGGCCGTACGCGAGTTGTAGTTTTTGGGGATTGAGATGATTTTGTAACGAAAGAAGAATGGATTTTTCAATAGGTAAAATATTAAAAGGTGACCGGATACTTTGGGTGGTGTTGGTATTTTTATCGCTCATCTCATTGTTGATTGTATACAGCGCCACGGGGCGTTTGGCTTACCGTGAGGCAGGTGGCAATACCGGCTATTATCTAATCAGGCAGCTTGTCTTCCTATTGCTTGGCTTTGGGGTCATGACCTTCCTTGTTAATGTGATACCTGTTAAGTTCTACACCTACATTGCGCCACTACTTTTGATGATAACAATCGGTGCATTGCTGGCTGCCATTGTTCAGTATAAACTGACACCTTCTAAACCAACCCCGCGTTCGCTTGATTTGGGCTTTCTGAGTTTTCAACCCGCTGAATTGGCGAAGATTTCTTTAGTGATGTTTGTGGCGAAAGTATTGGCCAAACGTCAGAAAACGAAAGAGGATTTAAAAAAGGCTTTTTTGTGGGTGATGGGTGTGAGTGGAGTTGTTTGTGGTATTATCTTTTACGGCGATATTTCTACTTCAGCTCTTATTTTTGCCAGTATTATGGTGCTGATGTTGATTGCACGAATTCCAATTAAATTTTTATTCCTCACATTCGCAACAGGAATGCTATTATTACTGTTAGTATATTCAACGGCTGATTATCTTCCTGAATGGGCCGGACGTGTTCATACCTTCAAAGAACGGATTGATGATTTTGTATCGGGAGATGATGATGCAGAGTTGGGAACAACTCAGGCCGACTACGCTAAGTTAGCAATCTACGAAGGAGGAACATTCGGGAAAGGCCCCGGAAGGAGTGAGGTGAGTAACTATATGGAGGCTGCGTATAATGATTTTATATATGCTATAATTATTGAAGAGTATGGAATTGTAGGAGGTTTTTTTGTTGCTTTGCTATACCTGATCCTTTTGTATCGAGGGGTTGTTATTGTCAGGCGATCTAAGCGGACTTACCCCGCATTCTTAACCGCAGGATTGGTTTTGTTGCTCGTATTTCAGGCTGTCATCAATATGGCGGTTTCGGTTGGAGCAGCACCTGTTACCGGGCAACCGTTGCCATGGGTGAGTATGGGCGGTACTTCAATGCTATTTACGGCAGTTTCATTTGGA
Source organism: uncultured Sunxiuqinia sp. (assembly GCF_963678245.1). Taxonomy (NCBI): domain Bacteria; kingdom Pseudomonadati; phylum Bacteroidota; class Bacteroidia; order Marinilabiliales; family Prolixibacteraceae; genus Sunxiuqinia; species uncultured Sunxiuqinia sp. The sequence goes on along the minus strand of NZ_OY782770.1, from coordinate 519,025 downwards.
GCCATTTTATCGGTTAGTTATCACAATCAGCTTAAAAATCAAGTTGTTGAACCACCGGTTGTAGTTGATATGCCGGACGAAGACGAGGAATTGTAACATGACAAAATTAAAAGTTATCATTAGCGGCGGAGGAACCGGGGGGCATTTGTTCCCGGCCTTATCCATTGCCAACGAGATTAAAGCTCGTGTTCCTGAAGTTGACATTTTATTTGTTGGAGCTTTAGGTAGAATGGAAATGGAACGAGTGCCAATTGCTGGATATCCGATATACGGACTCCCGGTAATCGGTATGCCTCGGAAGTTTTCTCTAAAGATGTTCAAGTTTTTGTGGTTGCTGAATAAGAGTATGTTCGAAGCACGTAAGATTGTTCGGAATTTTAAACCCGATATTGCCATTGGAGTGGGTGGATATGCAAGTGGACCGTTGTTAAAAGCGGCTAACCAGAAAGGCATTCCCACTGTAATTCAGGAACAAAACTCCTATGCCGGTGTAACAAATAAACTGTTGGCAAAGTTGGCTCGCAAAATTTGTGTGGCTTATCAGGGAATGGAGAAATATTTTCCTCAAGATAAATTAGTTGTAACGGGAAATCCAATACGGCAGAATTTGTTGGAGAAAGTGGATAAGAAAAAGGCTCTTAAGTTGCTTGGTTTGAAAGAAGATATGCCTGTTATTTTAATGCTGGGTGGTAGTTTGGGTGCCAAAACATTAAACGAAAGCATTCTTGATAATATGGATTTTGTTGATCGATCTGGTGTTCAGGTTATTTGGCAGTCGGGTAAAGTTTACCACAATACTATTTTGGAACGATTAAACGGGAAACTTCGTGAAAATATACAACTGCATCAGTTTTTAGCTCATATGGATAAAGCTTTCGCTGTAGCTGATTTGGTTATTTCAAGAGCGGGAGCAGCGACTATCTCTGAGATATGTTTGCTTGGTAAACCTTCAATATTGGTACCTTCTCCGAATGTGGCAGAAGATCATCAAACCAAAAATGCGATGGCATTGGTCGATAATAATGCGGCTGTGATGGTGAAGGATTCAGATGCAATAAAGAATTTATTCCCAACAGCCTTCGAGCTTATTAAGGATAGAAAGAAACTAGAAGAGTTGTCTAAAAATAGCTTGCAAATGGCTCGACCAAATGCAACAGCCGACATTGTGAATGTCATATTAAATGAAGTGAAGGATTTATGATTGGATTAGCAAATATCACGCAGGTTTATTTTCTCGGAATCGGAGGAATAGGGATGAGTGCTTTGGCGCGCTACTTTAAGCATGTAGGGTATGAGGTGTCCGGTTACGACCGAACGGAAACTGCATTGACGCGTGAATTGCAATCAGAAGGAATTGATATTCATTTTGATGATCGGCCCGAATGGTTGGCAGCTTACTTGAAAAAGGGCAACTGTCTCGTGGTTTTTACTCCCGCAGTCCCCAGAGATTTAGGCGAACGAATAGTTGTGGAGTCGAACGGTTTTCCAATGAAAAAACGTTCGGAAGTACTGGGGATGATTTGCAACGAGTTGAGCTGTTGTGCTGTCGCCGGCACACATGGAAAGACTTCCGTGTCAACCATGTTGGCTCATGTTCTTTATACATCAGCATTAAGATGTACTGCTTTTCTGGGGGGGATATCGAAAAACTACCGGAGCAATTTATTACTGAGCTCGGATAGCGACTGGGTAGTTGCCGAAGCCGATGAATTTGATCGTTCTTTCTTACGGTTGTTCCCCAATCTGGCAGTAATTACATCAATGGATGCTGATCACCTTGACATCTATGGAAGTGAAGAAGCCATTGTTGAATCTTTCAACACCTTTGTAAGTCAGGTGAAACCAGAGGGAGCGGTTGTTATTAAAAAGGGATTGCCAATAGATGAAGTAAGAAACAAGAATATAAAATATTACACCTATTCGTTGAATGAACAGGCTGATTTTTATGCTGAAAACATTCAGCTAGTTGATGAAGCTTACCAATTCGATTTGGTTCATCCAAAAGGTAAAATTGAAGGCATGCACCTGAATTATCCGGGATTAATGAATGTGGAGAATGCTGTTGCCGCTTCTTCGATGGCATTGCTAGCAGGAGTAGATTCCGAAGAATTGATGGTTGCTCTGGCCGCTTACCAAGGGGTGAAACGACGCTTTGATATTCAATATCAAAGCGAGCAATTTGTATTGATTGACGATTACGCACATCATCCGGAAGAATTGAAAGCTACCATCACTTCGGTGCGCGATATGTATAGAGGTCGCAAAGTTACGGGTGTTTTTCAACCGCATTTATATAGCCGGACAAATGATTTTGCTGATGGCTTTGCAAGAGAATTAGATTGTTTGGATAATATCGTTTTACTGGATATTTACCCGGCACGGGAGAAACCGATGCCGGGAGTTACTTCGAACCTGATTTTTGATCAAATTCAGAATAAAAATAAGCAGCTGGCTACGAAGCAATCGTTACCGGAGTTGGCAGCGAAATTTGATCCGGGAGTGATCTTAATGATGGGAGCAGGTGATATTGACACTTTGGTTGAACCGGTTAAGAAAAAGCTAATGGAAACTGAACATGTTTAAGTCAATTGTAAAAATAGCGTTTTTTTGCTTGTTGGTTGCTTTGGTAGTAGTCACCACGGCATTTTCAACCAGCAAGTTGGCGAAAGTTCATTGCGACGAGATTGTGGTAGTGATTGACAAGGACTCCCCGCGGTTTATTGACGAAGAGGAGATTGCAGCTCTTGTTAAAAAGGCAGGAGGGAACTTGCTAAATACCCGCCTGGATAGCATTAATACGGAGAAGTTGGAGGCCGAACTTCGAAAAGTGACGGCCATAAAAAATATTGAAATTTACCGTAGAGTGACTGGCGAGGACATGGATTTTAAAGGTCGGCTAATGGTTGAAGTTAAGCAGCGACAGCCAATTTTGCGGGTGATTAATGAAAAGGAAAACTTTTATCTGGATGATGAGGGGGTTCGGATTCCTGCCAACCAGGGAGTGGCTACCCAGGTACTTTTGGTAAACGGCGATGTTAGTGAGAAATATGCCAGAGAAGAGTTACTCCCCATGGTAAAGTTTATTCGGAGCGACGAATTCTGGAACGCTCAGATTGAGCAATTGCAGGTCAGCAGACAGGGAGATGTGATCATGGCGCCTTTGGTGGGCGATCAAATTATTGAGCTGGGGAAAACTGTTGATTTTCAAATAAAATTTCGAAACCTGAGAGCTTTATACGATCAGGCATTTTCGAAGGTAGGATGGGAATACTATTCAAAAATCAACTTGAAATATACAAATCAGGTGGTGTGTACAAAAAAATGAAGCTTATGGGCAAAAGCGAAAAAATAGTAGCAGCAGTTGACGTCGGTACAACCAAAGTTGTTGTGGTCGCTGGTCGCAAGGATAGAGAAGGAACGATCGAAATTCTGGGATACGGAAAATCTTGTTCCATGGGCGTGAAGCGCGGCGTGGTGTTGAATATCGACGAGGCTTTTTCTTCCATTCATGAGGCTATTCGTCAAGCTGAAGATATGTTTGAAGGAGACATTGAGGAAGTGTATGTCAATATTGTTGGGCAACAACTAAAAACATTTACCAAGCGTGGCGAACAATACATTAACGAAAGCCGGATTGTTTCAGAGAAAGATGTTGATGCCATGTTTCAGCAGGTGAAAAATGTTGAAATACCTGAAGCGTATAAGATTTATCATACGTCGCCGCAGCTGTTTACAATAGATAATGAGGCAGGTATTCTAAATCCGGTTGGAATGACGGGTGAGAGAATGGAAGCGGACTTCAAACTTTTGGTTGCCCCCCAATTGTATGAAGATAACCTACAGCGTTGTTTCGAGCGAGCTGGAATCACCGTCCGAAAAACGGTGATCGACCCCTTGGCTTCGTCCGAAATACTGCTTTCTGAAGACGAGAAGGAAGCCGGTGTAGTTATGCTAGACATTGGCGGGGGTACCACAAAAATGGCAATTTACCACGATGGTGTCTTGTGCTACTCATCGCTTATTCCATTTGGAGGAAACGTGATTACACACGACATTAAAGAGGGATGCACAATTTTAGCCCGTCAGGCCGAGTCGCTTAAAGTTCAGTTTGGAGAGGCGATGGGTGATTTTGCCCCTGAAGATAAAGTGGTTACCATACCCGGGATTTCCGGATGGGAACCCAAAGAAATTTCATTTAAAAACCTGGCTTTTATCATCCAGGCCCGGATGGAGGAAATTATAGAAGCTTTTTTCTTCCAAATTGAAAAATCGGGCTATATGGATAAAGTAGGAGCAGGAATTGTACTTACAGGTGGTTGTGCTTTGATGCCTAACCTCAGCCAGCTAATCAAGTTTCAAACCGGCTTGGATGTTCGTAAAGGCATTCCACGGATGAAAGCTGGTGAGCGGTGGAAGGAGCTGGAAGATCCTCGAAATGCAACTGTACTTGGTTTGCTGCTCATCGCTCTTAATGAATCAGAGGATTCGGAAGTGACCAAAAACTCTTTCAAAACTGGAAAGGCAAAGAAAACGCGCTCAATACAACCTGGCTTTTTATCAAAAATGAAAAATGAGGTAGCTCGCCAGGTTACGCTGTTCTTCGACGAAGATCAGGATACGGAAATGTTTTAGTAAACAATTAATCCTCGAATATGAGTGAGGACATATTAAACTTCGGTTTTCAAGAGACAAAGTCATCAATCATCAAGGTGATTGGAGTAGGCGGTGGTGGCTGTAATGCAGTTAACCACATGCTCGAAGAAGGCATAACAGGTGTTGATTTTATGATTTGTAATACCGATGCTCAGGCATTGAGGGTTAGTGCTGTGCCCGTGAAAATTCAATTAGGGGTAACCCTTACTGAAGGTCGCGGAGCAGGTAATTTACCAGCTCAGGGCGAGCAGGCTGCCATTGAAAATCTCGAAGATATTCGAACCGTGCTGGATGGAACCACCAAGATGCTGTTTATTACGGCGGGAATGGGGGGCGGAACAGGAACGGGTGCTACTCCGGTAATTGCCGGATTAGCGCGCGAACTGGATATTCTGACTATCGCAGTCGTTACCATCCCGTCGCCAGCCGAGGGGAAGCGTCGGTTTCAACAAGCACTGGAAGGTGTTGACAAGCTCAAGGAGCACGTAGATAGTTTGCTGGTGATTAGTAATGAAAAACTGCATAAAATTTATGGCGATTTGCCTGCTTCACAAGCTTTCAAAAAGGCTGACAGTATTTTGGGAACCGCGGTAAAAGGCGTTGCTGAAATTATTACACTGCACGGAAATATCAATATTGATTACGCAGACGTTGAAACTGTGATGGCGAAGAGTGAGGTATTCATCATGGGAACTGGTATTTCTGAAGGTGATGGGAGAGCGATGGATGCTGTACTCAAAGCACTGGAGTCGCCCTTGTTGGATAGTAACGACATCAAAGGAACAAAAGATATTTTGCTGAATATTACTTCGGGAGAAGAGGAAATCCGAATGGGTGAAATTGGAGATATCATTGAATTCTTGCAGGAAAAAGCAGGTCAGGATGCGAATATTATTTGGGGTAACAGTTTGGACAAGCGACTTGGGACGAAAGTCAGCGTAACCATAATTGCGACTCGATTTGATAGAAATCCCAATAGCCTGCTTCAAAAGGAAGAGCCCAAAGAGGAAGTTCTTCTTGAAGATCAACCGGTAGATATTAACCTGGAAGATGAGGAAGATGATTTCTCCAGGATTTTTGAAGATGAAATGAAAAAGCAACCACAGCAAGTGGGCAAGAAAACAAACCACTCGCGTAATCCAAAAAAGCAAAACAAGCGCGAGTTGGTCTCTGAAGAAGCTCGGGAAAATGGAAACACGGATAGCTGGTTTCAGCGCCAGTTTAATCGTTTTTTCGACGATCAGGATGAAGAAATGGATAATTAATAAAAAGAGAAAAGTGTATGTCAAGCGATATGGTAAATTTCGATCAAGATAAATCTTCCGATGCGATTATTAAAGTGGTTGGAGTTGGCGGCGGCGGAGGAAACGCAGTCAACCACATGTATGAGCAAGGAATAAAAGATGTGGGTTTTATGCTCTGCAATACGGATGAGCAGGCTTTGAGAAATAGCCCGGTGCCACTAAAAATACAACTCGGAGCTTCACTGACAGAAGGACGGGGAGCCGGAAATAAACCTCAGATTGGGCGTGAAGCAGCCATCGAAAATATTGAAGATGTCAAAAGAACATTGCAGTCGAATACCAAGATGGTGTTTATTACTGCCGGAATGGGTGGTGGAACCGGGACAGGAGCGGCTCCCGTAATTGCAGAAGCATGCCGCGAGCTTGATATTTTAACTGTCGGCATTGTTACGCTTCCATTTCGCAATGAAGGCCGCCGCCGTATCAAGCAGGCCATTGATGGTATTGCCGAAATGGAGACTCACGTTGATTCGCTGTTGGTGATCAACAACGAAAGAATTCGTGAAATGTATGGTGATTTTAAAATCTCGGAGGCATTTGCAAAGGCTGATAATGTGTTAACTACTGCTGCGAAAGGTATTGCCGAGATTATTACGGTACCGGGTTATATTAATGTGGACTTTGCCGACGTGGAAACTGTTATGCGAAGCAGCGGCGTAGCCATCATGGGATCATCAAAGGCTGAAGGAGAGAATCGTGCACTCAAAGCCGTTGAAGAAGCGATGAACTCGCCCTTGCTGAATAATAACGATATTAACGGTGCTCGAAATATCTTGCTCAATATTACATCGGGGGGCGAAGAAGTAACGATGGACGAGATTGGAGAGATTACCGACTATATCCAGGCTAAGGCCGGGCACGATGCCGACCTGATTTGGGGTAATGGTGTTGATGAGGCGCTGGGTAACGAAATTTCGGTAACCGTAATTGCTACAGGCTTTAGCGTTAGTAGTATACCGGAAATGATGGCTGCCCGAAAAGTGGAAAAAACGTACCATACATTGGTTGATGATCCTCAGCCAACAGCACCACCTCGACCTAAGCCGGAGGCTCGAGTTCCATTCACTGGAGAGCCAAGTCGGTCTGTTGCTGGTCAGAATCAGCAATCGATAGAATTTGAGGTAAATAAGCCGAGAGATGAGTTTGATGAGTTGTACGGAAAATCAAGTTCATCGGTCGATCCGGAGAAAGAATACTCGGTAAAATTGGATTATTCTATTTCGAGTGATGAGGAAGTTGATGAACTGGAAAATATTCCGGCTTACCGACGCAAGAAGGTTAACATCCAGAGTATGAAAAAGAAGTTTGAAGAAAAATTGTCGCGTTTTTCTTTATCACCCGATGATGATGACAACACAAAGTTACGCGACAACAATTCCTATTTGCACGATAAAGTAGATTAGTAACTCCGGGAGTTAAACGTAAAACCTGAAATTTGAAATTAGTATCATGAGTGTATTTGATCAAATTAATGAAGATATAAAAGCGGCCATGAAGGCACGCGAAAAGGAAAAACTTGAAGCACTAAGGGCCGTTAAAAAAGTGCTTTTGGAAGCGAAAACAGCAAAAGGTGCATCTGCAGAATTGGATGATCAGGATGCTGTTAAAGCGATTCAGAAATTGGCCAAACAAGGTCGTGATTCGGCCACTATTTATAAAGAGCAAGAGCGCGATGACTTGTATCAGCAAGAGATGAAACAAGTGGAAGTGTTGGAAACATACTTGCCCGAGAAAATGAGCGATGAGATGCTGGAAGCGAATATTAAAACCATCATCGACTCGGTAGGCGCAACCGGCATGAAAGATATGGGAAAGGTAATGGGAATGGCATCAAAACAGTTGGCCGGACAAGCCGACGGAAAAGATATTGCTGATAAGGTGAAGGCTTTACTCAGTTAGTTTAATCAATCAATCAATTCGAAATTATCAATCTTTTCGGATGGAAAGCGGATTTTAACGAATTCGCTTTTTTTTTTAGAAAAAAGCAGGTTTTTGAAGCCTGCTTTTTTGAATTTCGGTTAATGAGTTTCAAGTAGTTTATTCAGGACACTTTCCGGACCCTTAAAAACAGTTCCATGCCGTGTCCCTTCAGGGAAACCGATCTGATCGTTAATCACGGCCCAGTTTTTTAAATCGGTACTACGCACAGCTCCCATGTGATGGCGGGTATATTCATCATAGAAAAGCACCCAGCTATCACCGATTCTGGTAACCGTAGGTCCTTCAACCCAGTCGGGGCTGATGGGATCGCTAATTAGTTGATAACCTTCGGTTAGTTGATCGCTTTTAGCAATCCGGATATGTTTTTTTGCCGGTTTTTTTGTTTCGTCCTTGAGAAACATGTAATAAGCACCATCAATATTCTTAATAACAGCATCTATTACATTAAATCCTTCGTCATAAAGAAGTTTTGTTTCGCTGAATTGGACAAAATCTTTGGTTGTTGTATAGTACATTCGATGGTTGTATTTCGAATCACCCAATCCTTCACCTTCTGTAAATCGTCCGGGAATGGTTGTTGCCCAGTAGATCATGTATTGATCACTTTTTTCATCATAAATAAGTTCAGGAGCCCAGCAATTCAGTGCATCAGGCTCATCTTGCATTACCGGAATAAATTGTTGCTCCGACCAGTGAATTAAATCTTCGGACCACGCATAGCCAATCCCCCGGTCGTTCCAACTCACGGTCCAAACCAGATGAAATTTCCCGCCAGGCCCTTGAATAATGCATGGGTCGCGCATGAGTTTGTCTTCAGCAACGGTCGGTGTTAAAAATGATTTGTTGTCGTTCAATGCGGTGTAGTTGTACCCGTCATAACTGTATGCCAGATGCAAGCCATCTTGTCCATTGTCCTGAAAATAAGAGAAGAGATAGACTTCTTTTTCTGAATTTTGACAGCCTGTAAACAGCATAAGAATCATTGAGGCAAGCAATAGTGTCTTCATTTTTTTTCTTTTCTATTTTGAGTGTAAAAATATGGAAACTCGTTAAAGGTGAAACTGGGTGGATCGAACCACGAATTGCTTTCGACAGATTCCGACGAGCTGCATTGCGTAATAAGAACCGCATGAATTGAGCTGTTCACGTACGGTTCTGTGAGAAGTTAGGGGTGGAATTCCCCTAGCTTACTCGACTAGGCGCTGGCTTTTATCATGTTTTGTATTCGTCATTTTCAATTTTACCGCAATTTTTGTTTTGTGTTTGCTTCGGAGTGGGAAGGGCTGAAAGACTCTTTGGCAAAATTTGATTTTAGCGTTGGCTTTGTGCGTTTTGCCAATGTGCCTGAAAGCGAAGGGATGGTGTGTGTTGGCATCATCTTACTTTTTTTTCTTTTTGTTTTCCAGTTTTTTTAATCCCTCTTCAAGCTCTTTCATCTCTTGCACATCTTCAATCTCAATCCGGGTTTTACGGTATTTCTCATATTCGGATACTGCCAGTTCTTTTGCCATTTTCGCCGAAATTGTCCCGGCATGTTCCAAAATTTCCTTGTCGTTCAATGTCATGAAATCGTTGAGTTTACTAATCCAGTCTTTCATGTACATTGGTTTCTGGTTCCGAGCTTGCAACTCTGCAAATGAAAGATACTGGTCAACAATCAGGTTCAGGTCTTTTAATTCATCTTTGGTCAGGTAGTTTTTTGCAATTGAAACATCGGTTTTCCTAATTTTTCCATGAGGAGCATTTCCCCATGTTGTTAATCCCATATTTTGTTTTTCTGAATCTACTCGTTTGTAGATGATTTCCGATGCAGTGTGTCCATGAATTGCCCAATGCATTTTGTTTTGCACTGATTTGAAAAACAATTGACTCTCTTCTGTAGCAGGGTCGTAATCAATGGCAGTTGTATAAATATCTTTGATTTTTGCGTAGAAAATTTTCTCCGAACTGCGAATATCACGAATTCTTTCTAGCAGTTCATCAAAATATTTGTTGGTGTGCCCGGTTTCTTTTAAGCGCTCATCGTTCAACACAAACCCTTTTATCAAGTATTCGCGAAGTTGAGTAGTAGCCCAAATACGAAATTGTGTGCCACGGTGCGATTTTACACGGTAACCAACCGAAATAATTACATCGAGGTTGTAAATCTTTAAATTACGCCGAACCTCGCGTTTGCCCTCGGGTTGAACTGTCAAGTAATCCTTGACAGTTGAATTATCCTGCAATTCACCTTCCTCAAGAATGTTTTTTATATGCAGGCTAATATTTTGTTTTGTTGTCTGAAAAAGTTCTGCCATTTGAACCTGCGAAAGCCAAACTGTTTCATCTTCCAGCCGGACATCTATTTTGGTTTGTCCGTCTTCGGTTTGGTAAAGTAATATTTCTGAATCTGCCATAATTATTCCTGATGAAAAAAGTTAAAGTCATATTTTAATCCTTGTATATCGTTAAATAAAGTTTTCCCTGAGATATTATTTTGTTTCAAGAATTTAAAAAGACTTGTATAATCCGGTTGTCTGCTCCTCCTTGGCTTAAAAGCAGTATTATATTTTATGTGATATTTTGTTATAAAAGGTTCATTAATTTGAATATGGTGTTTTTCAATAAATAAGTGAATAAATTTTTCAAACGAAATTGAATTACAAGATGCATTGTCAAATAAAAGAAAACAAGAATTTTGCTTAAGAAGATTGAAATTATTTGAGTTATTAGTGGATTGTAGTGGAAATAAGTCTAAGGCAATCTGAGCATAAATATTACGGTCAACATCAATACAATAAGAATCATATTTTAAAAATAAGTCAAGCTGAAAATGTTCTAAGTCTTTTATACCAATTATTGTTTGAAGCTTATTTGTATCAATTCGAATTACTGTAAAACAATAGTTTTCATGATAATATTTAGGAAAACCATCAATAGTATTTCTCCCACCAGATTGTCCCTTTAATGATGAAATTGAAAAGTATAAAGCAATTAATGGATGATACGTAAAATCAATAAAGCAGGTAGGTACTCCATAGTGTTGCAGGAAATATATTTTTGAAATAATATTTGAATCTAAAATGTTACTATTCTTTACAAATTCATATTCAGAATATGTAGAATCCATAAACGCAATTTGTTGGCTAATAAACTGAGAAAATCTGTAATGAAGTTTTGAATAATATCTATTGAAAGAAGATACTATTTCCCATTCGAGAAATTTTTCATTTAAAAAACTATTCGTTTGACCTCGATAAATAAATCGTTTATTCTCAAGATTTGAAACTGGATTTTCTTTGGCAAATTCTTCCCAAGTTGTATATATATTTTCTATAAAAGAACACATTACATGCTTTCCTCCACAATTTTAACTTCTTCATCAGTCAAACCATACAACTCGTAAACCATCCGGTCAATTTCTTTATTGGGTTTTTCGATTTCGGATTGAAGTTGGTTATGCTCATATTTTGGGTTTCGTTGTGTTTTTAGTTTAAATTACTAAAATACTACTTTCTGTTTAGTTCCAATCTGTCAATTTGCACGAAAGTGTGCGTCGGCAAAAAAGCATGTGTTTGACAGTGAAGGGATGATTGTGGGGTGGGCTGGAAAACTTATGCTTTATGCGTTGGCATCTCTTATTTTTTCTTTTTTTGATTGTGGTAAATTTTAATTTCTCTGTAAATTGTTCAACTACCGTGCAACACGAGTGTTGTTCTATTTCTTATATCAATCTTAAAGGCTTTGTTGTACCTCCGATTTGGGATGACAGCAACACCTACTCTGTATAAAACAGATTTCTAAATTACAAAAAAATCCAGATTGTTAAGCATCGTCGTTGAAAACTAAGCATCAACTAGTTTTCAACAGTTGTGCATGCTTGAGTGAGCTGTTTGGGTGTGCGAATTGCTGCTTATTACTGTAAACGGGCAGTTTGGGCTGTTTGGATTTTTTTCGCATCGAGGTTTGCTGAAAAAAAATTATTTTTTTGCTCTCTTCTGCCGAATTCATTCAAAAAAGAAAAAAATATCGTTCCCGGCCGCTCAGCGCAAGCAAAAATAAAATTTGCGGATTGATTTTGTGGGTATGGCTCAATGTCACGGTAGTTTTTTTGCCTGGTTTTGTTGTGATAAGTATAAATCATCACCCGTCGGCGCAGGGAGTGCCCGGGTAGCTAGGAGAGAATAATTTTATCAACCTCCGTTTTATAGCTTCGGCCAATGGGAATCTTAAATTCTCCGAGCTCAACCAGACCGGGAAGTAAGGCTGTAATCTTGGAGATTGAAATGATGTATCCGCGATGTACCCGCAAAAATTGACTGGCAGGCAGTTGTTCTTCCAGATGGCTGATCCGTTCCTTGGTTGTCAGTTTTCCTTTTTCGGAGTGCACAATAACGTAGTCTCCAAAGCTTTCCAGATAGAAAATCTCATGGTGCATGATTTTATGCAACTTCTTATCAATCTTTAAAAATAGGTGGTCCGGAGCCTGCTTGCCTTTTTCGATCGGTGAGGGATTAGCTGTATTCGCATTGACTCGCTGGTAAAACCGGTTGACGGCTTTTGAAAAACGAACCAGCGAAATTGGTTTCAATAAATAGTCAATCACATCCAACTCGAACGCTTCGATCGCATAATTGCGATAAGCTGTGGTGAAAATTACTTTTGGAGCTGAACTCAGGTTTTTCAGAAATTCGATCCCGGTTATCTGCGGCATTTGAATATCCAGAAAAATAAGATCAACCTTGTGTTTTGAAAGAAATTCCATGGCTTCAATCGCATTGTTGCATTCGCCAGCCAGCTTCAGGTTTTTAAATTCGGACAAATGATTTTTAATCACCCGAATGGCAATGGGCTCATCATCTACGATTAAACAATTATAAACTAGTTCGTCCATTGGCTTTCTTGTTGCGGCTTGTGTAATTGATCCAATTCTAACTGCAGTTCAATTTCAAAAGTATCTTCTTTTGGATTGATTTCCAATTGATGTTTGTCGGGATAAATCAGCTTCAGCCTTTTTTGTACATTCTTCAACCCAATGCCCTTTGTATAGTCTTCAGCATGGTCGGCATTGGAGTTTCTGCTATTTTCAATGTGAAGTTGAAGTTGACGACCTTCAATTATAATTTGAATGGAAACAAACGGATTTTGAATGGATTTGCTGACCCCGTGCTTAAAGGCATTTTCGAAAAAAGCCAGCAAAAGCATGGGCGCAATTTCCAATTGATCCGGGCTGCCTTTTTCTTCGAGTTCGAGGGTCAGTTTTTTCCCATACCGAATCTTCTCAATTTCAATGTAATTCTTCAGATGATCTAATTCGCTCTTCAAACTCACTTTGGGTTGGTTGCATTTATAAAGCATGTAGTCCATCAAGTCAGAGAGTTTTAACACCAACTCCGGCGCTAAGTCCGACTTTTCGAGCGTTAACCCATACAGGTTGTTTAAGGTATTGAATAGGAAATGAGGATGAATTTGAGCGCGCAGTAATTTGAGCTCCGACTCACGTAACTTCAGATCGGTTTCCAGTTGTCGCTTTCCTAACCGGGTAATTTCTTTCTTGATTTCGAAAGCGCGTTTTACCTGCTCAATGGCAATAAAGGCGAGAATAATAAAATATAAACCAACTAACAGGAAAACAACGTCAAAGGAGCTTGGGTCTATCTTGTAGAATTGGAAGTTGCTAACAATGATAAATACGAACATGCTGATCATCACCTCACACCACAATGTAAATACAAAAGTGTAAAAAAGGAACAAGGTAAATCGCCAATACTTTGCAGTAAAAAGGAATCGTGGTATAAGGTAATAATTCAAGAAATAACTGGTAATAATAGCTAACGGAAATAAAAGCGAAGCAAAAATAATCGTTGTTTGATAGTCGCGATTGGCACGCCCAAAAAATAGAATGAAGAACAGGTAGGAAACCACCCAAAATAAAAAATGCTGCCCAACTTTAATAAAGCTGAAATTTGATAAGTTCCCTAAGTTTACTTGATGAATGATGTTCTTCATTATCGACTGATTTTCCAGAAACTCAAATTACTGAAAATTTATATTGAAATTGAAAAAATGTCGATGAATTACATCATTTTAAGCCCCAATGAAATAATCACCATCTCGAATGATAAAATTTCTACTTTAGGTTGTATCGACGAGCTTTGGTGTTGTTAGTCGATAAAATATGCTGAAAAAGATAGCCTGTTCTACTTTCGTATCATTAATTCATTTTAATTTTATAGATCATGAAAGCAACAGAGTTATTTTACACGGGTGGACCATTATTCATGTCAATTTTAACAATTTGGGGAATTGGCATGCTTGTTTTTACAGCTCAAAAGGTGATTCATTTTTTTGTGCAAGGGAAAGTAACAAAAAATGGATTGGGACTAATTTTATTATTTGGAAGCCTGGCAATTGTTAGCGGATTTTTAGGTCAGGCCATCGGACTAATTGCGGCTTTCGACGCCATAGAGGCTGCTGGTGATATTTCTCCTTCATTAGTAGCCGGAGGATTGAAAGTAAGCATGATTGCCCCGGTGTATGGAACTCTCATTTTTATTTTATCACTAATAGCCTGGGGAATTTTGAAAGAAATATACGTTCGGAAAACCGAAGAGTTGAGTTAGCCGAAGAGGAGGTTGTTGATTTTTTGAACAGCCTCTTTCTTATTTGTTAATCTCCCGATACCAATCTACAAAGCTTTTTACACCTTCTTCAAAGGAATACTGAGGATTGTAGCCCAGCAGTTTTTTTGCTTTTTCGATATTGGCAAAAGTAATATCGACATCGCCGGGTTGCATGAGGAGTTGTTTGATGTTGGCTTTTACGCCACAAGCTTTTTCAATGGCCACAATCATATCCGACAATTTCACCGGCTGATTGTTCCCCAGGTTAATGATTTCGTAAACCTTTTCGTTGTTTTTTAGGTATTTGATAGCTCCTCGAATTCCGGCAACAGTGTCTTCGTAATAGGTGTAGTCGCGCGATGTGCTGCCATCACCAAACATCGGAATTTCTTCACCACTCAGAATTAATCGGGTAAATTTATGAATCGCCAAATCAGGTCGCTGGCGAGGTCCAAATACGGTAAAAAATCGAAGGTTAATAATATCTAAACCATATAACGAGTGATAGGTGTAATTGATCAATTCGCAAGCCTTTTTGGTAAAAGCATAGGGCGAAATGGGGTTGCTCACATCCTGCCATTCGTGAAACGGGGTTTCCTTGGTATTGCCGTAAACCGATGATGATGATGCAAAAGCCAGTTTTTTGATGCCTTTTTCTTTCATCACATCCAAGATGTTTTGAGTGGCCGTGATGTTGGCACGAATGTAGCCCTGCGGATCTTCGATTGATGGACGAACTCCGGCTTTCCCTGCCAGGTGGACAATCGTGTCAATTGACTCTTCATTGAGGGTTGAAGAGAGTTCTGCAAAATCAGATAAGTCGACTTCAATAAAACGGAAATTTTGATGATCAATGGAGGCTGATAAGTTGCGTTCTTTTATTTGACGATCATAAAACGGATCAAAATTATCGATGCCAATCACCCGATTTCCTTCGGCTAACAGTTTTTCTGATAAATGAGATCCAATAAATCCGGCACATCCGGTTACAACTATCGTTTGCATATGCTTTTTATTTTATTTAAATATCCGTTTATTTACCCGGTCCGCAAAATGATTATCTCTAAATACCCCGCCCCTAAAGGGAGCAGAGATAATCAATTCGGTTCCTTTAGGTGTGGGGTAACCGAATTGATATTCGGAATAAATTTCATGATTTAGGTTTTAATACGGATAATCATTTAATTTTATTTTATTTTCCCCGAAACAAATGCGATAAGCTTGTTCAGAAAGGGAATGTTTAAACGGCTGAAAAGGCTTCGTTTATTATAGTGAATTAAGATGTTACGAAGATAGACAAACATGCCTAAACTATGTGCTGCGACCAAGACCGGATCGAGTCGGAAAATACCATAGATAAAGTTCATCAATGAGCCACAAATACTGATGATCCAAAACCCTAACGGAAGGATCGACTCTTTGCGGTTTTCAGAATAAATCCACTGATAAAAAAAGCGTGAAATGAAAATTACCTGCGCAACAATACCCCAGACCATCAACATGAAGGGGTTGTTTTCATTTTTGAAAAAAGTAGACAGCGAATAGTTTGTACCGAAAAATAGGTATCCTAAAATAGCAATTGGCATGGCCAGTATAACTATTCGTGTGGGGAGCAACATGGTTTTCCAGTCGTTTTTCAATTGGATGTTGCGCACATAAATGAAGTAAACCAGAATTTGTCCGATCAATATAGCCGCATCGTTTCGTAAGATTCCATAGGTTAGCATCAGGATTGAGGCCAATAAACTAATCTTCCAAAAGATAGTTGGCGATAGTACTTTTCCTTCGTGCTCCGACTTGAACCACTGCACAATAGTACGCCCAAAAAATAGTATTTGAGCAATAAAACCGACTGAGTATATCAGGTAATCTTTCATTTTTAATTTATTTCAGGCAATGCAAAGATAATTGAATTCACTTGTTTACTGACTTCCGGTGACTATTATTCCGTTGAAAGGGATGAATTTAATTAGGGGTTTATTAAACTTTCTTAACGCCATGGGCTTTCTATTATTGTAATTAAATTTTGAATATCTTTGCGCCAATCTGAAACTGAGTAATTGAAAGAAAGGTTTTTATATATATGAAACGAGCATCTAAAAGTTCTTATACATAGTAGGATGATTTACGCGAGTTCCATATAATACCTAATAAAAAGCAAACGATAATAATCATATGAATAATATCCGCAACTTCTGCATCATTGCACATATTGACCACGGTAAGAGTACGTTGGCCGACCGCTTATTGGAAGTAACAAAGACGGTGAGTGGGAGAGAGATGAAAGCTCAGGTACTCGATAGTATGGATTTGGAACAAGAACGAGGCATCACCATTAAAAGCCATGCTATACAAATGGATTATGTGCAGGATGGTGAGAAATATGTATTGAACCTGATTGATACTCCGGGGCACGTTGACTTTTCGTACGAAGTTTCTCGTTCAATTGCAGCATGCGAAGGTGCATTGTTGATTATTGACGCTACACAGGGAATTCAGGCACAAACCATTTCGAACTTGTATTTGGCTATTGAGCACGACCTGGAAATTATTCCAATTCTGAATAAAATGGACTTACCGAACGCCATGCCAGAGGTTGTGGAAGACCAAATTATTGACTTAATCGGTTGTAAACGCGAAGAAATCCTTCGCGCGAGTGGAAAAACCGGAGAGGGCGTCGATGAAATTCTGAGAAATATTGTTGAAATAGTTCCTCCCCCAAAAGGTAATCCTGAAGAGCCGCTGCAAGCTTTGATTTTTGACTCTGTTTTTAATTCGTTTCGTGGGGTGATTGCTTATTTTAAAATTGTAAACGGAACGATTCATCAGGGCGACTCTGTAAAGTTTGTTAATACTAAAAAGGAGTACAATGCTGATGAAATTGGAGTACTTCGGCTTGGTATGGAGAAACGAGAAACGTTGAGTACAGGCGATGTTGGCTATATCATCTCTGGAATTAAAACCGCAAAAGAGGTGAAGGTGGGAGATACCATTACGCACAAAGAAAGACCAACTTTGGCTATCTCCGGTTTCGAAGAAGTGAAACCAATGGTGTTTGCCGGAGTTTACCCAATTGATGCTGAAGATTATGAAGATTTGCGTGCAGCGATGGAAAAGCTACAGTTAAATGATGCATCATTAACCTTTGAGCCGGAGTCTTCTGCCGCACTTGGTTTTGGATTTCGTTGCGGATTTTTGGGGATGTTACACATGGAAATTATTCAGGAACGGCTGGATCGCGAGTTTGATATGAACGTGATTACTACAGTACCAAACGTATCGTACAAAGTACACACCACTAGTGGCGAAACCATTACGGTTTATAATCCTTCGGGCTTGCCGGCGTCAACAACTATCGACGATATTGAAGAACCGTATATTCGCTCACAAATTATTACCAAGTCCGATTTTATTGGTTCTGTTATGACTTTGTGTTTGGAAAAACGAGGAACCCTGATCAAACAAGATTACCTGACTGCTGAGCGAGCTGAGTTGACTTTTGATTTGCCACTGGGCGAAATCGTGTTTGACTTTTACGATAAGTTGAAGTCGATTTCAAAGGGATATGCTTCATTCGATTATCACATCACAGGCTACAAACCTGCAAAATTAGTTCGATTAGATATTTTGTTGAATGGAGAAATGGTGGATGCATTGTCGTCGCTTATTCATTTCGACAATGCTTACCCAATGGGACGTAGGATGTGCGAAAAGCTGAAAGAATTGATTCCGCGTCAGCAGTTTGATATTGCAATTCAGGCTGCCATTGGAGCTAAAATTATTGCTCGCGAGACCGTAAAGGCGGTTCGTAAAGATGTGACAGCTAAATGTTATGGTGGCGATATCTCTCGTAAACGTAAACTCTTGGAAAAGCAGAAGAAAGGTAAAAAACGAATGAAGCAAGTTGGTAATGTTGAGGTTCCTCAAAATGCTTTTTTAGCGGTGTTGAAACTAGATTAGTCATCGCACGGTATAATTATTCAAAATCCGGCCTGCTTCAGGTCGGATTTTTTTGTTTTAGAATTAAGGTGTCAGCATGCTCTGAAGTTTACAACTTTTAAATGATACTTTCTTCGGATTCTGTCTTACAGTCCATAGTACTTCATTAAAAGCCTTTCAAACAAACTGGCAGGCAGCAACGCTTTAACCCAAGGCATTACTAGTTCTAGTGGTTCCCCAACACGGTATTTCGGCGCAAGCCTATTCTTTGCCAGCAATTGGCTTACTTTTCGGGCAACTTTTATTGGGTCTCCAGCCATCTCAACTTTATTGGTTGCATTTAAATTAATTTTCTTAAATGCGTTTTTGTAGGGCGATTTGGAGTCAATATCTGGAAGCTTCCGGTGTTGGGCAACTTCTGTTTTAAAATCGCCTGGTTGGAGTACGAAGGCATCTATACCAAACGCTTTTATTTCCATGCGTAATGACTCAATCATAATATCGAGCGCTGCTTTGCTGGCGCAGTATACGCTTTGAAATGGCAGTCCCGCTTCAGCAGCTAATGAGCTGACTAATATAATTCGGCCACTGCCTTGTTGTTGCATAATTGGAATAATGGCTTGATTAACCCGTAAAATGCCATAAAGATTTAAGTTGAAAACATCTGCAATTTCATCGGTGTGAAAAGCCTCTAGAGGTCCAATGGCACCTCGCCCTGCACACTGAATTACCACGTCAATCCGTTTGGTTGCATTATAAAGTTTTGTAATTGCAGTTGTTACAGATTCTTTTTTCGTAACATCCATTTGTAAGGTTGAAATACCGCTTTTTGAAAAGTTGGTCTTAACTCGCCGCCCCGCAACAATAATCCGATGGGCCTCTTGTTGTAATTGATTTGCAATAGCAGCGCCTATACCAGCACTTCCACCTGTAATTAGTACAATCATATTTTTTTGATTTTGCAACGTGTAAAGTACAAAATCGCAATGCAAAAATAGAATTCTAAGTAAAGATTTGTGGTGCGATGATCGTTAGTTGCTAAAATATGCTTATTTTGATTGAAAGGTCTCAACTATATTATGGGAGAGCCTGTTTTATTAATCCAAAACCTATTGTATGGAGCTGTCTCTTTTAAAAGATATTGTTATCATTTTTGCATTATCGACTGTTGTAAATTTCTTGTTTACAAAAATTAAAGTGCCAACAATTATTGGTTATTTGTTGACGGGAGTAATCACAGGACCATACTTTTTAGGAATAATCGGATCCCATCATCAAATTGAGTTGCTGGCTGAAATTGGTGTCGTTTTACTTATGTTCACAATTGGCCTTGAATTTTCGATCAATCATCTTTTACGAATACGGAAAATTGTTTTTCTAGGTGGATTTATGCAGCTTATTTTGACAGCTGGCATCACCATGTTAATTGCCCGTCTTTATAGTATGGGATGGACAGGAGCTCTGTTTGTTGGGTTTTTAACGGCATTGAGTAGTACGGCGGTTGTGCTAAAGCTTATGCAAGAACGCTCAGAAATCACATCAAATTATGGTCGAACGGTACTCGGTATTCTGATTTTTCAGGATATTATTCTGATCCCATTATTACTGTTTACGCCAATGCTGGGTGGGGAAGTATCGGATCAGGGGGGGCAATTGCTCGTCTTGCTGGGGAAGACAATTGTTTTGGTTGGGTTGGTGTATATTGGTAATCGCTGGTTAATGCCGCGCCTTTTAACCTTGGTGGCTCATACGAAAAATCAGGAACTCTTTATGATGAGTATTTTCGCCATTTGCCTATCGGTTGCCTTGTTAACTGCCGAAATGGGAATTTCACTTGCATTCGGTGCTTTTTTGGCCGGATTGATGATCTCGGAGTCAGAGTACAGTCACAATGCGTTCGGGCAGCTTATTCCTTTTAAAGATACGTTTACCAGCTTTTTCTTTGTGAGTATTGGTTTACTGCTTGATTTGAGTTTTGTCGCGAATCACTTTATGCTTGTTGTTTCAACTGTTTTGCTTGTGCTGTTTATAAAAATGGTCATTGCAGGAGGTACTGCGTTTATTCTGGGGCATACTTTTCGCGGGACAATAATGGTTGGTTTTGCACTTTGTCAGGTGGGTGAATTTTCTTTTATTCTGGCACAATCCGGCCTGAAATACGAAATCA
Source organism: uncultured Sunxiuqinia sp. (assembly GCF_963678245.1). Taxonomy (NCBI): domain Bacteria; kingdom Pseudomonadati; phylum Bacteroidota; class Bacteroidia; order Marinilabiliales; family Prolixibacteraceae; genus Sunxiuqinia; species uncultured Sunxiuqinia sp. The sequence goes on along the minus strand of NZ_OY782770.1, from coordinate 498,419 downwards.
TACCAGAATACTATTATCAGTTGTTTTTAGCGGTTGCAATTATAAGTATGTCGGTTACTCCATTGCTGATGATGCTGTCTGCACCTGTGGCAACCCGCATGCTAAGATTTCCCCTTCCAAAACTTTGGGTCGATGGTTTATTTCCATTACCACAAATAGAGATTCCTGAGTTGAAGAATCATGTTGTTTTTATCGGAAAGGATTCCAGATCTCTTAATTTGTCTGTTATGGCTAAATATCTGAATATGCCATATATCTCTATTATTTTTGATCCGGGAACAGTTAAGAAATTGCAGGCAAAAGGAGAAACTGTTATTTATGGTGATGCCACCAACGAACCGATTCTTGAAAAAGCACATGTAAAAACGGCTGATATTGTCGTAATCTCGGTGGGAAATCAGATTGTATCCATGTCCATTATTGATCGTATTCGTCATTTGACCCCGCATGCTTTTATTATTGTGCGAACCAAAAAGGTTAATGATATTCAAGAATTATACCGATTGGGAGCCAATCAGGTGATTCCTGAAGAATTTGAAACAGCAATTGATTTGTTTGAGCGGATATTGAGAAAAAGGCTAATTCCACAGCGCGAAATAAATATGATTATTGCGAAAATCAGAGGTGATCATTATGGGATCTTCAGGGAAGAAACCAGCAAGTCAGATCAACTTTTTCAGGAGTTGCCGAACCTCGAAATCATGGCATTGAAAGTTCGTGAGGGATCATTTGTGGTAGGCAAAAGCATCAGCGAGATTCGTTTCCGGAAGGTGTTTGGGGTTACCTTGGTCGCCATACTTCGGGACGATAAGCTAATCGAGCATCCGGACGTACATTCGGTCCTTGAGAAACATGATGTTGTTTATATCATGGGAAGATCGGAGCAGATCGCAAGCGCATTTGAGCTTTTCGGAAAAGACGACCCTGCCGAATCAAGTTAAAAAATCCCGGTCGGCTATTGACAGGGATTTTGGTATCATCATATTTATGCGACAGAAAGATCAAACGATAAGCTTGTAGCCTTTTCCGTGTACATTAATAATTTCAACTGTAGGTTCTTCTTTTAAGTGTTTTCGCAATTTGGTGATGTAAACATCCATGCTTCGTGCATTGAAATAATTGTCATCAATCCAAATGGTTTTCAGTGCAAAATTACGTTCCAAAACATCATTGGCATTGTTGCAAAGCAATCGTAAGAGCTCTGATTCTTTAGTTGTTAGCTTGACCGTTTCTTCATCTGTTGCAAGCGTTTGTTTCCGATGGTCAAATGTAAATTTCCCCAATTGATAAGTCGACTGCTCTCCACCTTTGCTATCGCTGGTGCGTCGTAGAATAGCCTCGATACGGAATATCAGCTCTTCCATGCTAAATGGCTTGGTAATGTAGTCGTCTGCTCCCATTTTAAATCCTTCCAATACGTCTTCCTTCAGATTTTTGGCTGTAAGAAAAATAATAGGGATGTCAGAGTTGATTAACCGAATGTCTCTGGCCAATGTCATACCGTCTTTTTTCGGCATCATAATATCCAGAATGCACAATCCGTACTGATTTTTTTTAAATCCTTCGTATGCAACTTCTCCATCACCATACAGGTCCGTATCATATCCTTTGGCTATCAGGTATTCTTTAAGCAGAAGACCTAAGTTTTCATCGTCTTCGGCTAATAAAAGTTTTGTTTTTGTTTCCATTTACTTTCACATTTAGTGGGAGGTATATCATGAATTTTGTTCCTTTATTTAAAGCACTTTCCACCTTTATTTTTCCCTGGTGCGAGTCAATAATTTTCTTCACATAGCTTAAGCCAAGCCCAAAACCTTTTACATCATGTACATTACCAGTTGGCACACGGTAAAAGCGCTCAAAGATTTGCGCTTGATGTTCTTTCGCGATTCCAATACCATTGTCTTTTACCGAAACGACTACAAAGTCTTTTTTGTTTTCGGTGTTTACTTCAATAGCCGGAACATCTTTGCCGTATTTCATGGCATTGTCCAGCAAATTGAATATCACATTGGTAATATGTACTTCGTCTCCTTTAATCAGGTCGTTCTCGGCTGCTATTGTTGATGTTAGGGTGCCATCTTTGCTTTTTACCCGTATTTCAAAGTTAAGAATTACATTGTTAATTAGTTCATTCAAATGAACATCTTTGAATTTTAGCTTTAAACGACCTTCGTTAAATACCGCCATTTGTAATACTTTTTCAACCTGAAAGCCTAGTCGTTTGCTCTCTTGCAAAATAACATTTGACACATGCTCGATTGTACGTGGCGTGTTGCTTATACTATTGTCGTGCAACATTTGGCTTGCGAGCGAGATGGTCGAAATAGGAGTCTTAAGCTCGTGTGTCATATTGTTGATAAAGTCGTTTTTTATATTCGATAGTTTCTTTTGTTTCAAGATAATCAATATCGTATAAACGAATATTCCGATAAGCAAAGCTGTTAAAATAGCAGTCGGAATAACCATTAATCCAGCTTCTTTAAGGAGGTAACTTTGTCGCTTCGGGAAATATACAAACAGGTAATTTGGTTTTGGATCAATCACATCGTTTGGGAAAAGGAGACTTTTATAGGGGATTTTATTGTCTGGATTGAAACCCTCGTTTTCGTATATTTTTTGCTCCTGTCCTTGCGGAAATGAGTAGATGGCGTATTTATAATCCAGGTTTATATTTGCGTTGTTAAACTCTTCCTTTAAGGCTCTCTCTAGTGCTTTTTGATTTATTCGTTCGCTTATTGGTAGTTGAGAGAAGATAAATTGATTTTGAATGATTCGGTAATAGTTAGCTTGTTCATTTCTTCGCTTTTCGTATTGCTGACGAATATAACCGTCGTAATCATGTATTTCATCAAATGCTGAACGGAAGTCGCCGGGCATTCCACGTTCATTTCGATAGGTTGAAGTGGAATCGTTATATGTAATCGATAGTTCCTCGCGATAGGTCGATGAATTATTGCGTTGAGAAAAGCGAAATGAAATATTAACATCTCCATTCTTGCCCGTTGCTTTATTATTCGAGTTCCCCGGAAAAATACGTTGTTGTTGGTTTTTTTTTGAAAATAATGAGTTGCGATATGTTTGAAGATTACTTTGCGCAGCAAGTAAAGAGGCTTCTTCCAGTTCTAATTTTCTGACAACTTGGCGAATAGATCGGTTCACCATTTGGTCAAACTGTTCTTCTTTTATTTGAAAAGCTTTTTGAATGGAATTTGTTTGCACTAGAATCAAGCTAGTCATTACGATGGCCATGATCACAATCAAAAAAATGATAACTCGTCTACTCATAACTACAAATATAATCTTTAAAAAAACAGGGTAATCAGTTGCTTAACAATATTTAACATTGGCTGTAGATATTGATTTTAAACGGTTTTGGTGCAAACAAATTCTTAACAGGCTTTAACATTTGTTAGCATCGCAGCATGTATAATCTCTATATCTTTGTAAGAGCAAATGTATAAAACCGCATTTGCACAAATGGGGTTTAACTGAGTTTTTTTTTAAAGGTGAATTTAGGTTTTGGTTTTTAAAGCGGAGTTGAGAGGCTCCGCTTTTTTATTTCGGAGTCCTAACACTCGCTTTTAATTCTCCTGACCGTCAAGTTCGTTTAGCTTGCCGAGCGCCACTTTTGATGCCTTCTGATGAGCTTCTTTTTTTGATCCACCTTCACCTTTCCCAATTACACGATTATCAATCGTTACCGTTGAAACGAAGTGAGGCTGCTTATTTTCTCCCACTGTATTCTCTACAGTTGAAAAGTCAACTTCTTTTTTATTTTTCTGGCTCCATTCAATCAGCTGACTTTTGTAATTGGTATTTGTTTTTTGAATGACATCCAGGTCTACTTGTTGAAGAAGTAATTTCCGAATAATGAAATTCCGGGTGACTTGGTATCCTTTGTCAAGGTACAAGGCCCCAATAATCGCTTCTAAAGCGTCACCATAGATATGGCTATTCTCGTCGGTGTTGTTTGTATTCGATTCAATGTAGTAGTTCAGCCCGATCTGAAAAGTCAACTCTGTTAGAAAGCTTCGGTTCACTAGTTTCGATCGCATCTGAGTGAGAAAGCCTTCATCCATATTTGGGAAACGGTTATACAGAAACTCAGCGATAACTGCACCAAGTATCGCATCGCCCAAATATTCCAGCCGTTCATTATTAACCCAATTCCCTTGCGAATCAGTTTTTGAAGCTGACCGATGAGTTAGGGCCTTTTCATAAAGTTTAATATTGATCGGCGAGCAATTGAATAATGATCTTAAAAACAAATAAAACTCTTTTCTCGGAGAAGAAAAGAGTTTTATTTGTTGTGCGATATTTCTTATCACCTTATCAGTATTTCTTAAAAATTACTGTAGCATTATGCCCTCCAAAGCCAAATGTATTGCTCAATGCATAAGTCATTTCGCGTTCTTTTGCTTTGTTAAATGTAAAATCAAGTCTGCTGTCAATCTCCGGATCGTCAGTAAAGTGATTTATTGTTGGAGGAACAATTCCATCTCTCAATGCCAGAATTGAAGCAATGCCTTCGATAGCTCCGGCAGCACCTAACAAGTGACCTGTCATTGATTTGGTAGAACTAATACTTAATTTATAAGCATGGTCGCCAAAACATTTTTGAATTGCTTTTGGCTCTGCAATATCTCCTAGTGGAGTAGAGGTTCCATGAACATTGATGTAATCAATGTTTTCAGGTTTTATTCCGGCATCTTCCAAGGCCCAGTTCATAACCAGTGAAGCACCTCTTCCTTCCGGATCAGGGGCAGTCATATGGTAAGCGTCTGCCGACATTCCCCCGCCTACAATTTCTCCGTAAATTTTTGCTCCGCGGGCTTTAGCATGCTCGTACTCTTCAAAAATAAGAGCACCAGATCCTTCGCCCATTACAAATCCATCCCGGTCTTTATCAAAAGGTCGGGATGCAGTTGTCGGATCGTCATTACGTGTTGAAAGTGCACGCATCGAATTGAAACCACATAATCCTGCGTCGTTGATTGCTGCTTCGGATCCCCCTGTAATAAACAAATCAGCTTTACCCATGCGAATGAAGTTAAATGCTTCGATCATGGCGTGTGATGCTGATGCACATGCTGATACAGTTGTAAAATTGGGACCGCGAAATCCAAAGCGGATAGATACTAATCCACCCGCGATGTTAGCAATCATTTTCGGAATAAAGAAAGGATTAAACTTAGGGCGCTCAAGGTTGTATGCTCTAACTTCTTCATAAAAAGTTTGCAAACCACCAATTCCTGCTCCCCAAATCACGCCAGCGCGATCTTTATTGAGTGTTTCCAGGTCAAGACCTGAATCGTCAATTGCTTGCTGAGATGATGCAAATGCATAAAGTGTATATGGATCGTGTTTGCGAACCTCTTTTTTCTCAACGTAATCCGTCGGATCAAAGTTTTTTAACTCACATGCAAATCGGGTTTTATGAAGTTCTACATCCATCCGAGAGACAGGTGCAGCTCCACTAACGCCGTTTTTAAGCCCTTCCCAAAATTCCTGTACAGAATTACCAAGCGGGTTTACGGTTCCAAGTCCGGTTATAACTACCCGTTTAAATTCCATAAATGTTTAATTCAAATTTATTACTTAACGTTTGCTTCGATGTGAGAAACAGCTTCACCTACAGTTGAAATCTTTTCAGCCTGATCGTCTGGGATAGCCAAATCAAATTCTTTTTCAAATTCCATGATTAATTCTACTGTATCCAAAGAATCTGCACCTAAGTCATTTGTAAAAGAAGCTTCATTTGTTACTTCGCTTTCGTCAACTCCCAATTTATCAACGATAATTGCTTTAACTTTACCTGCAATGTCAGACATAGTTCTAATTTTAAGTTAATATTCAATTTTGTTTTTAAAAAATCCGCTGCAAAGTAATAAATTTACCCAAAATATATCAAAGAAAAACTTAAATAAATAGCTATTTTAGGCTGTAAGTTATTGATTGTCTAGACTATATTTGAACATGTGAGTCCATTATTCTAAAAATATAATAGAACTAAATTTGAGATGAAGAAGATTGCTATTTTTGCCTCAGGATCAGGTAGTAACGCACAGAATATTATTGAGTATTTTGAAGGAAACAGAAACGTTATTGTTGATTCTTTGTGGTCGAATAACGAAAATGCGTATGCTTTAATACGAGCTGAAAAGCTTGGTGTTGAGACTTTTACTTTTTCAAGAGACGAGTTTTATCACAGCATTGACATCCTTGATGAATTGACTGACCGAAAAATAGACATGATTGTCTTGGCAGGCTTTCTTTGGTTGGTGCCGAGGTACCTCACCGAAGAGTTTCCAATCATAAATATACATCCGGCTTTATTGCCTAAGTATGGAGGAAAAGGAATGTACGGTCATTTTGTACATGAAGCTGTTGTAAAGAATAAAGAAAAGTCATCGGGTATTACCATTCATTATGTGAATGAAAAATATGACGAAGGGGATATTATTTTTCAAGCGAACTGCGATGTGGAGCAATCGGATACTCCGGACGATGTTGCTCAGAAGGTACATTTGCTAGAGCATGAACATTTTCCCCGGGTGATAGAAGAGGTGCTTTATCAAGGTCAGGATTAGAATAGGTATAAAAAAAGCGCAAACAGCCTATTCTTTGCTATTTGCGCTTTTTTACTTATTTATATGTGTAGTCCTATTCTTGAAAAGGAATTAGATTAAGCTGTGCGGTCAGCGAATCCTTCACTTGGTTGTATACAGCTAAATTTTCATTGTGAATCGGTTCCACGGGTGGTGCTTTTACTTTCAGTGGATCCATAGCCGACCCGTTTCTAAATACCCTAAAATCGAGGTGAGGGCCGGTTGCTAGTCCTGTTGAACCAACATAGCCAATAACTTGTCCTTGCTTAATCCGTACACCGGAAGCAATTCCTTTTGCAAAGCCATTTAGGTGCATGTAGCACGTTGTATAAACTGAGTTGTGCTTAATGTATACATAGTTTCCACCTCCATGCTTTTGATAGCCCTTTCGCGTTACAACCCCATCACCAATCGATTGAACAGGAGTCCCGGTTGGAGCAGCATAATCAATGCCATGATGTGGACGTCTGATTTTAAGTACCGGATGGAAACGACTATTTGAGAATCGCGAGCTGATTCTCGAAAATTTCAATGGTGCTTTCAGGAAAGCCTTTTTCAGGCTATTCCCTTCTTTATCGAAATAGCTTAGGCTACTGTCCTGCTCAAAATGAAATGCGTAAAAGTCTTCACCCATATGATGAAACTGGCAGGCGTGAATTTCGCCAATCCCAATTGATGTGGAGTCAACATATTTCTCTTCGTAAATAACCTTGAACTTATCGTTTTTTTGAATGCCGTAAAAGTCGATTGACCACTGATAAATATCGGAAAGCTCAATGGCCAGTACCGGATTGATATTGTTATCAGTCATCGCATTCCAAAGAGAGGTTTTAATTGTCCCCGATGCAGATCTTAGCTTCGTTCGGATCGGCTTTTGGCCTTTATAAATCTGAATGGAATCATTTAGGTTGTAGACCACATAATCGGTATTGTCTATTTCGTAAACGAAATAGGCAGGTGTTTGAGCACTGTCTTTCTTCAGGAAAAAATGATAGTGGTTCTTGTGCTTTAATTTGCGAACATCAAAAATAGGTTTCGATTTTCGAGCCAGCTCATCAATCTTTTGATACGAAATATTCTTTTTAACCAAAATATCAGATAAATTTTGGTTACGCCTAATATCGGCATCTTCAATCGTGAATGAATCCACCGGAAGTCCAAACAGAAGAATAGGATCGGGTATCGGAATTGGTTCCGGTTCGGGAACAGGAGCTGGATTTCCAACTGGTGGGTTAGCCAGAAAAAAAACTAATAAACTTAAGGCAATCAGTGCTAAAGCAACTTCGGCAATATATTTTTTCATATTTTCATTTTGTCAAAACCTTGCCCATAAACCCCCATCACGCTCCCCATGGAAATAAATGCATCTGGATCGATTTCTTTTAACTTTCTAAAAATGAGACTGGTTTCTCTTTTTCGGACAACTGTCATGATTATTTTTACCGACTCTTTGGTGTACCAGCCAGTTCCGTCAATTACAGTAACGCCTCTACTGGCATTTTTATTGACATAGTCGGCAATTTCTTCAAATTTTTTCGAAAATATAAAAATTTGAGCAGATGCATTCGATCCATTTAAAAAAGCATCAATTGTATATGCAATTACCCACATGGAGACATAGCCGTAAACAAGTTTGCTGGGTGATTGAAAAACAAAGTAGCTCGATGCAATGATAATCACATCGCAATACATAATTATCCGGCCGGGGCTAATGTTCCGGTATTGGTTGATTATCATAGCAATAATGTCGGTTCCTCCGGTGCTGCCTCCACGAGTAAAAACCAGTCCAATTCCAATTCCACCCATCATGGCTCCCAAAACAGCCGACAAAAAAGTATCGTCAATAAGCGGTTCGCTGATTAGGTTTGGAGTAAGCCAAAAGAGTAGGGTTGCGATTCCCATGCTGAAGATCGTTTTTATGCCGAAGCTTGCCCCTAAAATTTTTATGGCTATTAAAATGAGAAACGAATTAATTATAAAGTAACTAATAGCAACGGGTATCTGGGTACTATAAAAAATAACTGCCGATAGACCACTGATTCCTCCTCCAGTGATTTCTGCAGGAATTAAGAATACAGTCCATGAAAGAACGTATAGCGACATGCCAAATGCAATAACCAAATAGTCCGTCAGTGTTGTCTTTAAATTTATTTTTTGTGTTTCTGTCATTTTTCACTCTTTTTATCCGGTTCAAGCTCGTTAAAATTCGTGCTGCCTTTAGGCAACCGAATCGGCTGCAAAAGAATGCTTTTTAGTTCGACGAAAAAATGGGTAAAAGTCACTGTTTGAAGAATTGTCAAGGAAATAAGAGTGTGTTTTTTAATGACTGATTTGTTTCGAAACATGACCCCAATTCGAGAAGGGAATAGTTTTTCAACATGCTTGCTTTTTTTATTTAACTTATTATGCTAATATTAAAGTAAAAATGCAGCTTTTTTGTGTTTTTTTTTGTTAAACCTAAATTATATAGGTCGTTATGAAGTTTGTGTCGGTAGCAGGGATGGAGAAAAATTATGAAAATATACCCATTCCATATGTGGTAATAGACTATGAAGGAACTATTGCAGAGGTGAATTCGAATTGTCTTAAACTCCTGTCGTATTCCTATAACGAATTCGTAGGGCAATTGATAACGAAGTTTGTTGCAATTTCGGATTTGAATAAATTGAAGCAATGGATTGAACGGGGTGTGAACAGCGGAGCTTTTTCGGGAATTGATATTCAGTTTACATCAAAATCAGGGCAACTACTTTTTTTGCGAGCCAATGGTGTTGTGAATCACGATGGAAGACAAATTAATTGCACTTTTGTTGATTTCACAGAGCAAAAACAGGTGAATGATGAGCTGAAATCAACTGAGCTGAAATTTCGTGGTTTACTCGAATCTACTCCCGATGCGATGGTTGTTGTTGATTCCAAGGGTGAAATTATTCATGCTAATAATCAGACAGTTCGCTATTTTGGTTATACCGTAGACGAGCTGTTGGGGCAAAATATTGAGATTTTAATTCCGACACGTTTTCATCGGCAGCATGTAGGTTTAAGAAACGGTTACGTGAAAAATCCTCATCCACGTCAAATGGGTGCTGCTATTGAGCTTTTAGGAAGAAGAAAAAATCAAACAGAGTTTCCTGTCGAAATTAGTTTGAATTATCAGAATATTGGGGAAGAGATTTATATTTTGACAGGCATTAGGGATATCACAGAAAGCAAAAAGGCTGAGGAACGATTACGCGAAAGTCGCGAGAGGTTTTCAAGTGCATTCGAGTATGCTGCGATTGGAATGGCTTTGGTTTCAACCGAGGGGAAATGGCTAAAAGTAAATCAGTCGGTATGTAATATTGTTGGCTACCCTAAAGACGAACTGATGAATATGACGTTTCAGGATATTACTCACCCTGAAGATTTGGATATAGATTTGGAATACTTACATAAAATGTTAGATAGTGAGATTCAGACGTATAGAATTGAAAAGCGATACTTTCATAAAACAGGCCGAATCGTTTGGGTTTTGCTGAGCGTTTCACTTGTTCGTTCCAAAGAAAAGAAACCACTTTATTTTATTTCTCAAATTGAAGATATTAGTGAGTGGAAGGTTACTCAGCAAGCTTTAATTGAAAGTGAAGAGCGTTTTCGACTGGCTGTGTCCGGAACCGGAATGGGAATCTGGGAATGGAATAGACTAACAGGAAAATCTTTTGTTTCTGCTAAATTTTATGAAATACTGGGGTTTGAAAGTGAGGAGTTAGAGCTGGATTTGACAAAAATATTTCAACGAATAAATCCAGCCCATTTAGCGCAGGTGAAACGCGACATTCGAAAGCACCTTTTGACGAATGAGACTTTCCAGATTGAGTTTCAGATGAAGAAAAAGAATGGTGAATATATCTGGGTTGCAGCATCTGGGCAGGCGCAGTTCGACGAAAACAACTCGCTGGTGCGTATGCTTGGATATTTAACGGATATCTCAAAACGGAAACAGGCAGAAGATCGCTTCGAAGGATTATTTAGCTCTTCGCCTGATAGCATTGTGATGCTTGAAAGAAACAAGAATATTATTATGGCAAATAATCGATCGGAGCAATTGTTTGGTTCTGACACCAATCAAATGATTGGTAAATCGATTGAACGTTTCATCCCTAATTTCATTTCAACATTAAATGAAAAAATGGATGAAAGGGTGAGAATGAATCAAGAGAAGTGTATCAATGGGATGACTTTGGATTTGTATGCCTTTAATCTTAATAATGAGCAAATTCCGGTTGAAATAGCACTGAGCAAAATGGTGTCAGATGGCGAACAATTAGTAGTCGCAATTATTCGGGATGTATCCGAACGACAAAGAGCCGATGTCGAAAGAAGACGTATTTTAGCTGCGCTTAATGTGACTACTGATGGGATTTTCATGTTTGAATACACTTCGCTTCAACATATTTACGTCAATTTTGGAGCAACACAGCAGATTGGTTATACTGAGGAAGAATTGCTTCAAATGACTCCGCTTGATTTCAAAATAGAATACTCCAGAGAGAGTTTTCGTGAGTTGTTAAATCCATTGGTTGCCGGAGAGCGAAGTTCGATAACCATCGAAACAGTTCATCGACACAAGAATGGACAAAAAATTCAGGTGGAAATTATTTTTCAAACGGCGAAGTTGGCAGAAGAGAACAAGGTAGTTGTCGCTGTGGTAAGAAACATTACCGAGCGCAAACTGGCAGAGGAGGCTTTGCATTTAAGTGAAGAACGGTTTCGCGAATTATATGAAAACTCTACTTTCGGAATATATAGGACAGCTAAAGATGGACAAATTGTTTTGGCTAACCCTGCTTTGATAAAGTTATTGGGCTTTGAAACGTTTGAGGAATTAGAAGAACGCAATCTCGAATTTGAAGGTTATGAAGGCGATCTTTCGAGGGCAGAGTTTGTGAAAAAGATAGAAGAAGATGGAAAGGTAACGGATATTGAAGCTGTTTGGGTCAGGAAGGACGGGACACGCATTTATGTAAGGGAAAGTGCAAGATTAATCATCGATAAAAATACGGGGGAACACTTTTATGATGGAACGGTCGAAGATGTTTCGGAAAAGAAACAAGTCGAGTCGGAGCGTATTGCCCGGCAGGCTGCCGAAGAAGCAAATAAAACAAAAAGTATCTTTTTGGCAAACATGTCGCATGAGATTCGGACACCTCTGAATTCAATTATTGGATTCTCTGACATGTTGTATTCCTCTTTTGAAGGAGGGAAAGTAAAATCACAGGTTGATTCGATCCGTAGCAGCGGTCGTAACCTGTTGCGTATAATCAATGATATCCTTGATCTTTCAAAAATTGAAGCTGGGAAGATGGAACTTCAACCAGAACCGGTGCGTTTCGGGAAGTTGATCGAAGAATTGGATGTCATGTTTAAACAGCGGGCGCAAGAAAAGGATATTTCTTTTTTTATCGAAATTGAAAATAAGATACCAGCTGTTTTGCGAATGGACGAAACCCGGATAAGACAAATCCTATTTAATTTACTTGGCAATGCTATAAAATTTACCCCAAAAGGGCATGTAATTCTATCGGTGAATGTTATACAACGGGAAAAAGGGGAAGTCGATTTAGAGATGACGGTGGAAGATTCCGGAATTGGTATTCCGGAAGATCAGTTAGAGCGTATTTTTGAACCTTTTACCCAGCAGGAAGGACAGTTGGAAACACAATATGGAGGAACTGGTCTGGGATTGTCAATCACGCGGCGGTTGGTTGAAACCATGGGAGGCTCGATCACAGTAGAAAGTCGTGTGGGAGAAGGTAGTATTTTTAAAACCGTTCTAACCGAAATTAAAATTGAGAAAGATACAAATGAGCACGTGGAGATACCAAGTTTTGACCCGAAAGCTTTGAGATTTAAAAACGTACATATTCTGATTGCTGATGATAACAAAGAAAACCGTAATCTTTTGCATGATTTTTTCGCTTTCTCAAAACTGCAAATAACTGAAGCGGCTAATGGAAAACAGGCTGTTGAATTTGCATTGAAACATATTCCTGATTTGATTTTAATGGATTTACGCATGCCCGAAATGAATGGGATTGAGGCTACTTCAATCATTAAAAACAATGATACGACCAGACATATTCCAGTCATTGCTGTATCTGCTTCATCAAAAATTGTAGTTCAAGAGCAGTTGCAATTGAGTGTTTTTAATGGATTTTTGCTTAAGCCGATTGACTTGCATGAGTTGACCGAAACATTAAAAAAATATTTGAAATATGAAGTTATTGAACCCGAGATTAAAAGGGATCATTTTTTAGATCTGAAAAATGATCTTTCAGAAAAACAACAAAGTCAACTGCCAACGCTTGTCGAATTGTTAGAAGCTAAATTTATTCCTAAATATAAGAAAGTGCTGGAAAAGCAGGTGATTGATGAAATGGAGAGCTTTGGTCGGGATTTAGTAATCGTAGGACTTGCTAATTCTGCTAATTTTTTAGTCGATTTTGGAGAAGAAATCTGTATGTTTTCTGATAATTTTGAAATTGATAGATTGATGAAAAAGTTAAAAAGCTTTCCTGAGCTAGTTGCAAACTTGAAACGATTAATAACAGAAAAATAGAGACCGCGATGGAACAAAAACAATCTAAAATTCTAGCTGTCGATGATAATCACCAAAATATTAAAGTGATTGGTTCAATCCTTCGAAAAGCAAATTATCAGGTCGGTTTTGCTTTTGACGGGCAGCAGGCTCTGGATTTGTTGAAGGCGTCGAATGACTATGATCTGGTCTTACTCGATGTAAATATGCCGAAGATGAGTGGGTATGAAACCTGTATTCAAATAAGAAGAAATCCAAAGCTGAATGAGATTCCCATTATATTCCTGACAGCTTTGAGTGAAATTGATAATGTGGTAGAAGGGTTTGATTCGGGAGCGCAAGACTATGTTGAGAAACCGTTTAATAGTCGGGAATTATTAGCTCGTGTAGAAACACATATCGAACTTAAGAGAAGGAAAGAAGAGTTAAGAGAGAGTAATCTTAGGCTGGAAGAAAAGGTGATGGAGAGAACCATGGCCCTGAAGAAATCCAATGAAAAACTAAAAAAGGTTAATCAGGAACTTCAACTGTTGGACGAGGCAAAAGATGACTTTTTAAGAATTATTAGTCATGAAATTAATACTCCTTTAAACGGAGTTATTGGTTTTATCAATATTTTAAAAGAAGAGTTGAAGAATGATGAAGTTTACGAGATGATTCATTTTTTGGATCTATCGGCGAAGCGCTTAGAGAAGTTCGCTGATTTAAGTCTCTTAATTACAGAACTTCGTACAAATCGCAAGACCTTACGGTTTAAAGACTGTCATATTTCAGGCTTGTTTGACGTTCAAATAGCTGCTCTGCAAGAATCAATCCAGCAAAAGAATATTTCATTTGATATAGATTTTAAGGTTGACACATTGTGGGCTGATCAATTTTTGGCAGCAAAATGTGTTGAGTGTATTTTGGATAACGCTTTGCGCTATTCGCCTGAAAATGGAGCCATTCGCATTTCAAGTTATGAAATAGCGAATAAAGTTGTTTGTGAAGTCGAAGATAAAGGGAAAGGGTTTAGTGAAAGAATTTTAGTTGACCATTTTAAGTTTTTTACGTTTGGACGCGAATATATTGATGAGCAAAAAGGCTTGAGTTTGGCTTTGGTAAATTTGATTATGAAAGCACACAATGGAAAGATTGAGATTCTGAATAGTGTTGATGGAGGTGCCATGGTTCGACTGTTTTTCCCTAAAAAATAAAAAGGTGAGGTCGTAAATCAATTGGCTGTGACGACACTAATCGCGTTGAAATACTATATTGATGTTTTTTATGAATAAAGCATTGCTAATACCTGTTTCCCCTTGACTATCGCACAGTCTTCGAATAATATCATTCACAAAATGATTAACATGAAAATAAAACCTAAAATTCAGAACAACGTGTTCCAAAGTCTATTTTCTAAAGTTAAATGGGAAGTTGTAATAAATTGAGTAAGAAAAATCGAAATTGAATTTTTTTTCAGCAGGGCCATAGCCAGGATTAAAATAAACATGGGGTAGATCAAATTCTTTTTGTCCAAGTTTCAGTTTGCCACGAATGCTCCAGCCGATGAAAAAGTTTCTCAATACTTCCCCTTTCATTCCAAATACAAACTCTGTCCATTGCGCGCTGTAATCTTGTTTGTTAAAGCTACCGCTGTAGTCGCCCCAGTAGTTTGATACGTAAAATGATTTAACTTGCTGGTTGGCTAGTGTAAAGCCGTATCTCAAGCCAACATATACCATGTCCATGTCCTGACGGTTTTCAGCGACCAGAATATTATAGTCGAAGCCAATTTTTGTATACGATCCAGATGAAGAATAATCAAGATAGTCTTGCGTTAATCGAAGTTTCTCCCAGCCGGTTTCGAGCGTCGGGTATAAGTTTGGGATCAATTCCATGTCAAGGCTGAATTCTGTCCCATATCGGTTTCCTTTATTCCAAAAGTGTTGGAGTGAGCGCGAAATATCCATTCCAACGCGCAAACCATCCATATGAATATAGTTGTCTGTTCGTTTGGGTTTTAACTTTTGTTCTCGCTCTTGCCCAAAACTAATTAGCGTTATTAGGAAGAGGATTAATGTAAAACTTAATATTTTCATGCCAATTTTTTGTCACCAAACTATCAGTCACGTCATAACTATCAATGCGATTGAAAGTGTGGTCGACATCAAGTATTTTAAATTCGTTGTAAAATCCGGTTTCTGCCGATTCAAAAATTAGTTCATTCTCATGGGTGATTATCAGTGTGTCAGCAATTGAATCAAGCAACAAAACAAAGCTGGTTGTTTCTTCCATACTGAGTGGAAGCAGAAACAAATCTGTAGTTTCATTGTAAATAGTATCTTCCCTTCCAATGCCATAAACTGTAACCTTGGGCTTCGAAGCATCTAACGAATCAATATTTTCTAAAGACACTTCCAGGAAAGCGTGTGGTGGCGATTCATAAACTTCATCGCAAGAAATAGCGAATCCCACCAAAATGAGAATATATAACAATGTATTTTTCATCTTAAAATTCAAAAACGCTAAAATAAGGATATTAAGTATGATTTGAAGTTAAAAGACAATAAGTTTTTTAAAAAGTAGTGAGATCGAAATTCAGAATGTGTTTATAGAGATGCTTAAGAATCTTCATAGGGTTCCGGGTGAATCGTAGTAACCAAGTTGAATTTCTGTTTGATATGATTTTCAATCCGGGTGCAAATTTCATGCACTTCGTTTAATGGCATGTCGGCTGGAAGTTTGATGTGGCAACTTAATTCGTTATGATGACCGTATTGATGCAAGTGAAAATGGTGGATGAACACTTCTAATTCAAGAAGTTTATCAACCTCGGTTTTGATATCCCCAATTAGCTTAGGTTCAATTCGCTCACCTAGTAAACTTTGTATTTCTTTCGAAAGTATCTCGTAGCTTGCATAGCCAATCATAATAGCAACAATTAAAGCTAGTAGGGAGTCGATCCACCAAAAATACTTGCCAACCAAAATACCAATCAGAATGATGATCGATGAAAGCGAATCGGTTCGATGATGCCAGGCATCAGCTTTTAAGATAGACGATTTTGTTTTCCGATACCCCCAGAAAGCATATTGAGCAAGCACTTCTTTACCAATAATTGAAATAACGGTGACAATAATAGCGATGGTTCCAAATGTGCCTGACTCCCGGCTGTTGAATCGTTCGATGGAATTAATCACAAAGTCAAAAGCGACAATGGCTAACAGAACACCAATAATAATTGCCGCAATGTGTTCGGCTCGTCCATGCCCGAAAGGGTGTTCCTCGTCAGCTGGCTTGCGCGAAAGTCGTCCGCCAAGTAGTACGATAACCGAAGAAACGGAATCGGTTAAGGTGTGCCAGGCATCGGCAATTAGAGCGATCGATCCGGATACGATTCCGGCCCAGTATTTCAGGGTAAAAAGCAGCAGGTTCATGAAGATGGAAATCCAACCCTCAAAAGCGACATATTTTTTATTACTATCAATCATGTCTAAAATTATCGCTACAAAACTAGCCAATTCTATTAAAATAGTTGATTGAATAGTTGTTGTTTTTCGTTTTTAGGACAAAGCCAACTATTTATGGGATGATGCGGAAAATACAAACTGGATGATTAAAAACATTAAAAGTGCAAGTCCGGATCCGGCTCCAAACGCTGCGTTTAACCCTTTTAGTGAGTAGAAAATACCAACGATCAAGGGACCTAAAGTTTGCCCCATGCGAAGAACCATCGAGTTAACCGACATGAAAGCTCCACGCTCCTGAATAGAAGCATATCCAACCAATAGGTTTTGAACTGATGGGATAATTACTCCATGTCCAACTCCGAATATCATTACCGAAACGATCAGCATTCCATAGTTTTGCGCAATCATCATTAATAATGTCGAAAAAAAGTAGCTCAAACTTCCAACAATTAGCTGTTGCTTGATGGTTATTTTTTTACTTATCCAACTTAGTCTGGATGAAACAATGGCTGTCGTAACCGACATTAAGGACATCATTAAACCGATCGTATATGATTCCGATCCAAAGCGGGTTTTCATCATTAATGGGAAATAGGTGAGATAGGTACCATAAAGAATGATGAAAAGAATTATGCTGAGCATCAAAATAACCCAAACATTTTTCTGGTTAATAGTTTTCCATACTCGTGAAAAGTAGTCTTTTAGTTTGGTTTTGTTTTTGGGTTCCGGGTTATTGAGTCCTTTAATAATCCATATACCCAGCGGGATCGCAAGAATTGGTAGTATAAAAATGAATTGCCAGCCGAATACAGCTATTGCACCACCAACTGCAGGATAGGTCGCCGTTCCGATACTCAATACACTCGCATTGTAACCCATCACCTTGGTTCTGGTTTCGCCCGAAAATAAATCGCCAACTAACGTGATATTCAGGCTTGAAAGTGAACTTGCTCCAATTCCCTGAATGAATCGTAAAACTAGAAGCCAGAAGAAACTAGGGGCAAACATGCAGCTTATGCCAGCAATCCCAAATAGGAACAGCGATGGGACAAGGATTAGTTTTCGTCCGTAGCGGTCGGCCAGCGTTCCGGTAACAGGGGTTAAAAAAATGCCGGGCAGGGTAAAGGCTACAATAAGTCCACCAACTTGTTGAGGATTAATTTTGAAGTGAGCAATAATATCGGGAAATGCCGGGGTGATGCTGGCAACCCCCATCATCGCAATTAGTGTAACACTAAAAATGATGTAAATATTGTTGTTTTTAAAAGCTGCGTTGTTTTGCTGCATAAGACCTCCTCGAGTATCCGGCAAAATTAACTTTTCTCTATCAAATTGAGTTAATTTAGCTTTACTAATTTACGCGGATCGAAGGTTTATTAAAAGCTGTTTGAAGAAGCTTAGCTGAGTTTGGGAGAATATGAAAGAAAAAAAAGGTCTGAAATTGAGTTCAGACCTTTTTTTTTAAATGGCTTCGACTACTGAGTTTTCTTCACCAAACTCATTGGTTGCGAAACGGTCAGCTTCAGGATCATTGATCCATTTTTCGCCATCAACCAGGTAACGGAACTCATAAGATTTTCCTTTTTCAAGCTCCAGAAGGGTCGTGAAATCACCTGTTTTTAATTGTTTCATGCTGGAGGTTGTATCCCAGTTATTGAAATCACCTGCTAGTACAACTGATTCAGCACCTTTAACTTCATCTTTTGACAACCGGAAAGTAACTTTACAAACCGGCTTCGATTTTAAAACTTGTTTCTTTAAACTCATACTTAAAACTTTTTTCTAACTAACTAAACTATGGATCTAACTTATTTCAAATTTAAACGATGAATTGATGAAGCGCAATAAGCAATGGTCAGTCATACAGTTTGTTAGTGATAATTTAACACGACGGCATTTCGGGTTCCCAGCACTGAGTTCAATAGTGCCCTGAAAGGTTAGTGAATTCGGGTATTTGCTTTATTGTGGCAAGCTGATTGAGTGTGCAGAGTTATAAAAAGTCAATGCCAAATCGTAGCAAACATCTACTTTTATTAGATCCCGAATAAGTTTTTGATACCCAGAAGTACCATATTTATGCCAATGGCACCAATGAAAAATCCATTCAGACGCAACAAAACCTCCATGTTTTTATCAAAGGCAGTTTTAAATTTCTTTGTTTCAATCGAGTCTCTAAATTTTTTGAGTGCAAAAATAACCAGAAAATTAACGAGGAAGATGATAGTTAGCGATCCGCCTCCAATCAGCAAGGAATGGTCGTGAGCCAATAAAATAGTTAAAGAGATTGTTCCGGCGCCAACCATGAAAGGCAGAGCTATTTCTGAAGCTAAGTCGTCTAGGTTTTCTTTAATAATAATTAGTGCTTTCTGCCCCTTTACAATATAAAAGTAAGCATATGAGAAAATGATTATTCCACCGAAAATACGAAAAGATTCAAAGTCAATTTTAAAAATCAGACGAAAAAACAGATCTCCGGAGAAGAAAAAAACAAGGCAAACAAAAAATGAAATCAAGCTTGCTTTAAAAATAACCATCATGAAATCGCGATGCGACAAATCTTTCCGAATAGGATCGAGATAAAGAAACAGGGCGAAAGGATTCAACATGACCAGAAACTCAACGATTGATGACAACATGATAGTGTTTTATATTATTAATCTTGATTATTCTTTAGACTTGTGCGAATAACTAAACAATTTTTTAAACGATCAAGTAATTAATTTAAAAACTTGGCGCCCGAATTTAAGTTTCGAAAGTGCAGGAATTAATCTTATTAAACAAGTAAACTACAAACCACACGAAAACCAACGAGCGATAGCGGAATTTTTATATTTTTGTGACTTAATTCAGAATACGTTAAAAATCACACAAATAATGGAAATTCCAAGCAAGTATAATCCTGTTGAAATAGAAGATAAGTGGTATAAATATTGGCTGGAGCAAAACTATTTTCACTCCGAACCTGACGACCGTGAGCCTTACACTATTGTCATTCCACCACCCAATGTCACTGGTGTGTTGCACATGGGGCACATGCTGAATAATACGATACAGGATATTTTAGTTCGCCGCGCACGTTTGCTGGGAAAAAATGCTTGCTGGGTTCCCGGAACCGACCATGCTTCGATTGCAACTGAGGCCAAAGTGGTTGCCAAACTGAAAAGTGAAGGCGTAGGTAAGAAGGATCTGACCCGTGATGAATTCCTGAAACATGCCTGGGATTGGACCGATAAGCACGGTGGAATTATTCTTGAGCAACTTAAAAAACTAGGTGCTTCCTGCGATTGGGAACGCACGAGTTTTACTATGGATAAGATCCGTTCCGAATCGGTTATCAAGGTGTTTGTTGATTTGTACAACAAAGGATTAGTGTATCGCGGTGTGCGTATGGTTAATTGGGATCCAGCGGCTAAAACTGCCGTTTCGGACGAAGAAGTAATCCATAAAGAAGAGCAATCGAAATTATATTACGTTCGCTATCAAATTGAAGGCGAAGACGACTATGTAACCATTGCAACTACCCGTCCGGAAACTATTTTGGGTGACACAGCTGTTTGTGTGAATCCGAATGATGAACGTTTTGAGCACCTGAAAGGGAAGCGGGTTTTAGTGCCACTGGTCGAACGCAGTGTTCCTGTAATTATGGACGAATACGTTGATATGGAGTTTGGAACCGGCTGTTTGAAAATAACACCGGCGCATGATATTAACGATTACGAAATTGGCATGCGCCACAACCTGGAAACCATCGATACCTTTAATGATGATGGTACGCTAAGCGAAAAAGCTCGAATACTCGTTGGGGTGGATCGTTTTGAAGCCCGAAAGCAAATTGTTCCGATGCTGGAAAAATCGGGGAACATGGTTAAGGTTGAGGACTATAAAAACAAGGTGGGCTATTCGGAACGTACCGATGTGGTTATCGAACCCAAGCTTTCGGCGCAATGGTTTTTATCCATGGAGAAATTGGCCACGCCTGCACTAGACGCGGTGGAGTCTGATGAGGTAGAGTTTCACCCAAAGAAATTTAAAAACTTATACCGCCACTGGATGGGGAATGTAAAAGACTGGTGTATCAGTCGTCAGTTGTGGTGGGGGCATCAAATACCCGTTTACTATTTGGAAGATGGCAGCTTTGTGGTAGCAGAAACTGAAGAAAAAGCACTGGCTGTTGCAAAAGAAAAGACAGGTAATCCAAATCTAACTATGGATAATTTGACTCAGGACGAAGATGTGCTTGACACCTGGGCGTCGTCGTGGTTGTGGCCGATCTCTGTATTTGATGGTGTAGCCAAACCTGACAATGACGAAATAAACTATTATTACCCGACCAGCGATTTGGTAACCGGACACGATATTATTTTCTTTTGGGTAGCACGGATGATTATGGCCGGATATTCAGAGCGAGATCAATACCCGTTTAAAAACGTCTATTTTACAGGTATGGTGCGCGACAAGCAAGGCCGTAAGATGTCGAAGTCATTGGGTAATTCTCCTGATCCGATTGAGCTGATTGAGAAATATGGCGCAGATGGTGTTCGCGTTGGTATGTTGCTATGTTCTCCTGCCGGAGGCGATCTGTTGTTTGACGAAAGTTTGCCGGAGCAAGGCCGGAACTTTTCAGCAAAGATATGGAATTCCTTCCGCTTAGTTCGTGGTTGGGAGGTGGCTGATGAATTGCAACAGCCGGAACATTCAAAGCTGGCTATCGAATGGTTTAACCAAAAACTGAGCGAGCAAGTAGCTATCATGAACGATCACTTTGATAAGTTTCGAATTTCAGATGCGTTGATGACGATTTATACCACCATTCGCGATGAATTTTCATCGTGGTTGTTGGAGGTCGTGAAACCGGCTTACCAGCAGCCAATCGATCGTAAAACTTACGAAGAAGTGATTGATGCATTGGATAAAGTATTGCGAGTGCTGCATCCGTTTATGCCATTTATCTCTGAAGAAATTTGGCAGTTGTTACGCGACCGCCATTATGGCGAAAGTATCATGGTTAGCCGATGGCCAGAGGTCAACACAATCGATCAGACCTTATTGACCGATTTTGAATCGGTGAAAGAAGCTATTGCAGGAATCCGCAATGTGCGGAAAAACAACAATCTGCCAATGAGAGACACATTGGAGTTGAAAATCCAAAAAGGCGATAAAGGATATAATGATCAGTTCGATTCGGTACTTGTTAAAATGGGTAACCTCTCTAGTATCGAATTAGTGACAGAAGAGGTAAAAGGAGCTGCTTCGTTCCGCGTATTTTCATCCAGCTTTTTTATCGATTTGGGTGACTTGATTGATGTGGAAGAAGAACTGAAAAAACTCGAAGAGGAATTAAAGTACACACAAGGCTTTCTAAGTTCGGTTGTGAAAAAGTTGAGTAACGAACGTTTCGTCAGTGGTGCCCCGGAAGCTGTGGTTGCTAAGGAAAAAGCAAAACAGGCGGATGCGGAAGCCAAAATAAAAGTGTTGGAGGAGCAAATTTCGAATTTGAAATAAATTGAAATCGTGCAATTAAAATAAAAAACATTTTTTAGAAATCAGATTAAGGTTTTTTTTGATGCTGAACTGTTTTTATTATAAAACACGATTTTCTTTTTTCATAAATTTTACTTTGCTCTTGTAATAGAAAAGAGCTAGAAAGGCTGGTTTTCATGACCGGCCTTTTGTGTGATCGGATGTTTTTTATTCTCAACTCACATAACTAATTTTAGGGTCTAAATAAAAAGGATATGCCATCAATTCAAAATAACCCAAACTTACTGGTTCAGTACCTTCAAAAACCAGCTTCCGATTTTACAAAAGAAGACTTGATCCGGTATATTGAAGAACGCGAAATTGAAATGCTGAATTTTCGTTATGTTGCCGAAGACGGGAAGCTGAAGACCATAAATTTCATGGTTACCACGCGCGACGAGTTGGACATGGTTTTATCATCGGGTGAGCGGGTTGATGGAAGCAGTATTTTTTCATTTCTAGAGGTAAACACTAGCGACCTTTATATTGTGCCTCGTTATAAAACGGCTTTTTTGAATCCGTTTTCAAAGATTCCATCTGTTGATGTCTTGTGTTCGTTTTACAATGCCCAGGGCGAGCCCTTGGAAAGCTCGCCGGAAAATATCTTGAAAAAAGCACAAAAGCAGTTTTTTAAAGAAACCAACATGAAGCTCAAGATGATGGGCGAACTGGAGTTTTACATCTTTGGTGATGCCGAAGAAGAAGTAGAAAGGTCGGCGGATGGTTACCACTGTGCCGAGCCTTTTACGATGTATGAAGAACTGCGGACGGAGGCGATTAAACTGATTGCTCAATGTGGCGGCATGGTTCGCTTTGGACATGCCGAAAATGGACGGTTCACACATCAAGGAAAACATTACGAGCAGCACGAGATTGAATTTGCGCCTGTGAATCCGGAAGATGCGTCAGACCAGTTGGTGGTCGCTAAGTGGATTTTACGCATGTTAGGGGTGAGATACAACGTGAATGTGACTTTTATACCAAAAATATCGTTGAGCCAGCCCGGCAGTGGCATGCACGTGCATTTTATGGCGGAGCAGGCAGGTAAAAATATGATGATTGAAAATGGAGAACTCACACCTACCAGTTTGAAAATGATTGCTGGAGTTTTGGAAATTTCTCCGGCTCTAACGGCTTTTGCCAATTCAACTCCTGTTTCATACTTGCGAATTATGCCGGGACAGAAAGTTCCAAACAGTATCTGTTGGGGAAAACAAAACCGTTCAACCTTAATTCGGGTGCCATTGGGATGGAATACCAATACACCTTTGGGAGCCATTTTAAACCAGCAGGAACAAGAAAAAGTGGATTATGCTTTTCGGCAAACCGTTGAATATCGCGGGTCAGACGGTTCGGCCAATCCATACCTTTTTTGTGCTGCGCTGATTATAGGATTTATGAAAGGCTTATCAGATACGAAATCTATAAAGAAATCAGACGAGTATTTTTGTAGCAAGAACCTTTTCACAAGCAAATCAGAGGAAGCTGAAGACGAAAATAAATATACTCTTTTACCGATGTCATGCTACGAAGCTGCTGAAAAGCTGGAAAACTTTCGTCAATTTTTCGAGGCAGATCAGATATTTCCAAAATCAATTATCAATCATACCATTTTACAATTGCGTTCGTTTAACGATAAAGAACTTAGTGAGAATTTCAAAACCTATGGAGAAAATCAGGATTTGAAAGAATTGATCAAAGAGTACCTGCATTACATGTAATTAAATAATACGATAACTACCCGATAAATAAGAATTTTACAAATGACACTTATAAAATCAATTTCAGGAATAAGAGGGACAATTGGAGGAAAGCCCGGCGATGGTTTAAGTCCGCTTGATGTGGTAAAATATAGTTCTGCTTATGCCCGGTGGGCAAAAGACACGACCGGAAAATCGAAGCCGACAATTGTTGTTGGTCGCGATGCGCGGATCTCAGGTGCAATGTTTGAATCGCTTGTTTGCGCTTCTCTCAGTGGTATGGGCTGCAACGTAGTTAATATTGGATTGGCAACCACGCCAACAACCGAGTTAGCTGTTGTGAAAGAAAAGGCCGATGGCGGTATTATTTTAACAGCCAGTCATAACCCAGCACAATGGAATGCCTTGAAGTTGCTCAATAGCAATGGCGAGTTCTTGTCGGCTGTTGAAGGAGCTAAAATTTTAGACTTTGCTGAGGCTGAAGATTTTGAGTTTGCAGACGTTTATGACCTTGGGGTGGTCCGTGAAAAGGATTATCTGCAATCCCACATTGATCATGTTTTGGAGTTGGGATTAGTGGATGTTGATGCCATTGCAAAAGCCAATTTCACCGTCGCCTTTGACGCCGTTAACTCGGTTGGGGGAATCGCAATTCCCGCACTTTTGAAAGCTATGGGAGTGCAAAACATCGTCTCGATAAACGAGCAGCCAACCGGCCATTTTGCGCATGTGCCTGAACCTTTGCCTGAGAATCTGATTGACACCTGCAAACTGGTTCGGGAACAAAATGTTGATGTATGCTTTGTGGTTGATCCTGATGTTGATCGCTTGTCGATTATCAGCGAAGATGGAAGCATGTTTAATGAAGAATATACTTTGGTAGCAGTTGCCGACTATGTTCTGTCAAAAGGACCGGGAAATACAGTTTCCAACTTGTCCTCAACACGTGCATTGCGCGATATTACGGAGAAACACGGAGGCACTTATACAGCATCGGCAGTTGGAGAGGTGAATGTGGTTACAGAGATGAAGGCAGCAAATGCTGTTATTGGCGGCGAAGGAAATGGAGGGGTTATCTATCCTGCCTCGCATTATGGGCGCGATGCCTTGGTTGGAATTGCCTTGTTTTTGACTCATTTGGCTAAGTCTGGTAAAACATGTACTGAACTGCGTAAAACCTATCCGAATTATTTCATTTCTAAAAATAAAATTGAATTGACTCCTGAAATTGATGTTGATGCGATTTTAGTAAAAATGAAAGAAAAATACCGGAACGAGCAAGTAAACGATATTGATGGGGTAAAGATTGATTTTGAACAAGAATGGGTTCACTTGCGTAAATCAAACACCGAACCAATTATTCGGATTTATGCTGAATCAATCAATCAGCAGTCTTCGGTTGAATTGGCTGAACGAATCATTAATGAAATAAAAGACCTGATATCGAAATAGGGGTTTAACGGAACTAGAATTTTATAAAAGTATCATTCGGCGGTGCTTTTATATTTTTTTAAGGAAATTTATGTTCGTTTTGCTTAATTGGCATAAATATTGTTTTAAATTGGAACCCAGATCATAAAATGAAATTGAGCAGTTATTGATTGAGGAGCTTATCGAAAAAAATAATTTCAAAATGGTCTTTTGCAAATCAGCAACGTTTTCTAACATGTTAATCATACAAATTCCAATACTACTAACAGCAAAAAACCATGAAAAACAGAAAAATCATTCTGATTACTCTTATTCCTGTTTTACTAATCATTCTATTTTTTATTTTTCAGAGTAGCGACAAGGTTGACAATGACATTATTGTTCCAGTAGAACGCGGCTCATTTGAAGTGAAAATTTACTCATCAGGAGAATTAGAATCTGAAAACTCTGAGAATATTACCATTCCGGAAAAAATGAAAGATCGTAGTCTGCGGATTTATGAATTGACAATTACCGACCTTGTTGAAGAGGGAACTTATGTCGATTCAGGTGACTACGTCGGTACGCTCGACCACAAGGCGGTTGAGGAACAGATTAAAGCAGCTCAAGACGAATTAGATAAAGCACTGACAGAACTTCAGGATGCCAAAATTGATTCGAATCTAAACCTAAGTAATCAGCGAGATGCAATTATTAATGCAGAACTTGATTTAGAAGAAAAGCGCATTGTTATGGATGAGTCAATCTATGAGTCTCCCTCTGTTCAAAAAAAGGCCAAAATGGATCACGACAAGGCATCGCGCAAATACGAGCAAGAAAAAAATGCCTATAAGTTAAAGCGAGAACAAGAAGAAAATAAGGTAACCCGAAGGTTTATTAATTACCGCCAAATTAATGATCGGTTGAAGGAGCTGGATGTTTTATATAATTCGTTAGATATTTATTCACCAAAAAAAGGCTTACTCACTTATTTTAAGCAAGGATTTGGAGGAGTTACTAAAGTGGGATCGCGCGTTACGATGTGGGATCCAGTTATTGCCACAATTCCAGACATGACCAATTTAATTTCACGAACCTACATCAACGAGATTGATATTTCGCAAGTAAAAGTAGGATTGCCGGTAAAGGTTGGGGTTGATGCTTTCCCTGAAAAGCAACTAGCAGGCGAAGTAATATCGATGGCGAATATTGGTCAGAATATGCTAAACAGTGATGCCAAGGTATTTGAAGTAAAAATTAAAATATTTGATGAAGATCCGGATTTGCGACCAGCCATGACCACCAGCAATGTTATTCGGGCTAAAACCATAAAAGACACCTTGTTTATACCACAGGAATCGGTTCATTCAAATGACAGCCTTCAATATGTATTTAAAGAAAAGCGAGGCGATCCGGTTAAGCAGATTGTTTCGCTGGGCGATGCCAACGCGAACTCCATTTTAATTCGCGATGGGTTGAATGAAAATGATCATGTTTATCTTTCAACTCCGGAAAACGCGGAGCAGTTGGACTATGATGGACTTGATGTTTATGCTAAAATATTGAAGGAGAGGGAAGCACAAAAAGCTGCAGAAGATCAAGCAAAAGCTGAATTTGAAAAGAACTCGAAAGATCCTCAACAACCAATGGGTGCGACTCCGGGGATGATGAAGAATATGAAAGTAAACTAAATCGATTTGAATTATGTGGATAGAACGTTACTTTCATGATATTATCATCGGAATTGAAGCAATTTTCGATAATCGTTTAAAGTCAATGCTAACTGCCCTGGGAATTATTTTTGGTGTGGCAGCCGTCATTAGTATGATGGCCATTGGTAAGGGAGCAGAGCAAGAGATTCTGGAACAAATAAAGATGGTTGGTGTAAATAATATTGTTGTTACTCCAACTTCAGTTAGTGTTGAAGGCAGTGGATCAAAATCGGGCGATGATTCCGGGGCACGTCGGTCGAAGTTCAGTAAAGGTTTGAGTTTGCTTGATGCGCAAGCAATTTCGGAAGTGATTCCTTCTGTAGATAAAGTAAGCCCGGTTATATCGTTTAATTACTCGGCTATTCTCAATGGTAAGAGCAATCCGGTTGTGTTAGAGGGAGTGGATGAAAGTTATTTCGAACTGTTTAGTATCGGTTTACAGGCGGGAGAAATATTTAGCCAAACACAAAGCGAAATGGGACAGCCCGTTTGTCTTATCGGAGATAATATCAAAAGCGTCTTTTTTAAACAAGAAAACCCTGTTGGAAAGAGTATTAAGTGTGGGAAAATTTGGTTGAAAGTTATTGGGGTGGTTGAAAAGAGGGATTTTACAACTTCTGCTTCCGATGAAATGGGGATTAGTAGCTCTGACAATAAAATTTTCGTGCCCGTTCAAACCGTATTATTGCGATTTAAAAACCGATCGCTTATTCGTGCTGATGAGGTTGAAAAAGCCAATTCGAAGCAAGATGGTGGTGGTATGGTGATAGTTGGAATGGGATCGGGAAGCGATGGAGGTTCGAGCAATGATAATGATGGAAATTTAAATCAGTTAAGCAAGATTATCCTTCAGGTCAAAGAGACTGAACAATTAAGTGAAACTGCCAATATTGTTAAACGAATGTTGTATCGGCGTCACTCCGATATGTATGATTTTGAGGTGACGATCCCTGAGTTACTGCTGAAGCAACAACAACGGACTAAAAATATTTTTAATGTGGTGCTTGGTGCAATTGCCGGTATTTCTCTGATTGTGGGTGGAATTGGAATTATGAATATTATGCTGGCTTCGGTAATGGAACGAATACGCGAGATTGGCACCCGACAGGCTATTGGTGCATCTCAAAAAGACATCATTGTTCAATTTTTATCCGAATCTACTTTAATCAGCGTTTTTGGAGGAATTATTGGAATCATTCTGGGAGTTATCCTCTCCCAAATGATCACCGCTATTTTCGATATCAAAACCATTGTTTCGCTTTTCAGCATTGTTATTGCCTTTGGGGTATCTGCCGCCGTTGGTATCATATTTGGTTACCTTCCTGCGAAACAGGCAGCTGAAAAAGATCCGGTAGAATCACTCCGTTATTAACCCGAAAACAAGAATCATGAAATCAAAATATTTACTTTCAATATTATTTACGGTTCTAATTGGTCAGTCAACAAAAGGACAAGACAAGCAGTTAAAATTGTCGCTGGAAGATGTTATTGAACTGGCCTCTTCTCAATCGTTGGATGCTTTTCGTAATGAAAACATGTTTCGCGCCAGTTATTGGGAATTTCGATATTTCAAGGCCGACAGGTTGCCAAGTTTAAGTTTAGAGGCAACTCCTCTTGATTTTAATCGGTATCGTAACAGAGAATATAATTTTCAGACCAATGAAGAAGAATATGTACAACGTGAATATCTGAATGCGGATTTTGGTTTGTCATTGAATCAGAATGTGGCTTTAACCGGTGGGAGATTGTTTTTGCGCTCAGAATTGGGGATGGTGAAAAACCTGAATGGTGATAAGAATAATTCGTACCAGTCAACTCCAATTAGTATTGGATATCAGCAGGAATTGAACGGTTACAACCGCTTGCGTTGGGAAGCAAAAATTGAACCTTTGAAGTATGAGAAAGCTAAAAAAGTGTTTATTGAGTCGAGGGAAAATCTTTCGATAAAAGCCACTCGACGATTTTTTAACTTAGTATCAGCGGAAATTAATTTATCGATTGCAGAAAATAATAAGGCGAGTGCTGATACACTTTATAAAATTGGTCAGGGACGATTTCAGGTAGGAACTGTTACCCAGGACGAGTTGCTGAACTTGCAATTGAGTCAACTAAGAGCTGAGCAGGCTCTAAATACGACAAAGTTGGGATTGTTGCGTGCACAGGCTGAGCTCAATTCATTTTTAGGGTTGGATAAAAACACGAAGGTTTCTTGCATTGTACCTAGCGAGATACCAAAATTGGAAGTAAAGGCAGGCGAAGCAATTGCACAAGCTTTGGATAATAATCCGGAGATTTTAAATCAACAACAGCAATTGCTGCAAGAAGATCGACAGGTGGCCGAAGCAAAGTCAGAAATTGGCTTGAATACGAGTATTTATGCACTATATGGATTGGATCAGTCAGCGAAAGAACTTGAGAATGTATATGATGATCCGGATCGTAGTCAGCGTTTTAGGCTCGGGGTAAATATTCCTATTGTTGATTGGGGACGACGGAAAGGACGGTATCAAATGGCTGAATATAGTCGGGAGGTTGTAAAGGCAACAGTGAGGCAGGCTCGAATTGATTTTGAACAGGATATTGTACAAACCGTCATGGAGTTCAATTTGCAGGGAGATCAGGTCCGAAATGCAGCTTTGGCCGATACGGTAGCACAAAAAGGATTTGAGGTAACCTTTCAGCGGTTTCTGATCGGGAAAGTGGATGTTATTAATCTAAATCAGGCTCGCAATGACTTGGAGCAAGCCCGGAAGGACTATGTTTTAGCACTCAATGCTTATTGGGATTATTATTATTCTATTCGGAGGTTAACGCTTTATGATTTTGCGAACGATGAACCGTTGACTGAAGAATATGATGAGATTCTGAAAAATTAGAAGGCATGAAAAAGAATAAAAAGATAATAGTTTGGGGAGTTCCAGCTGTCCTGTTACTCGCCATCATCGTCTTTTGGGTGTTTGATGGAGATCTGGGGGCGCAAGGGAAAACATTTGTCGTTAAGCGAGGGAACTTGGACGCTGTAGTTGAAACTGTTGGGGAGGTGAAAGGAGAGAAAGCGACTGAAATCAATATTCCACTGGTCATTCGAGATCGTGACCTTCGGATTTGGCAGATAAAGATTGTGGATATGGTTGAGGAAGGAAAGATTGTTAAAAAAGGTGATTACATTGCACAACTCGATCAAACTGAACTCTCTAATCGGATGCGGGATCGGATGCAGGATAAAGAAAGAGCAGATGCTGACCTTAAAAATGTTCGAATTGACAGCACGGTTACCTTAACGCAAAAGCGGCAGGAGATAACAAATGCTTTGCTCGATCTTGAATATAATAAAATTGATCTGGAGCAGTCGAAATATGAGTCAGGAGCCTATCAACGTAAAACTCAGATGGCCTACCAAAAAGCGGAAATTGCTTTAGAGAAAAAGAGGAGAGATTACCTTTTGGAACAAAACCGACTGAAAATGAGGGTTTTTAGGTTGGAAAGAAGAGTAAAGGAACTGGATGATTTTATTGCCCGTTATCAAAAAGCATTGAGTTCAACCAGAATTACAACGCCACAAGATGGAATTGTGATGCTGGGTACCAATTGGGATGGATCCAAGTACTCAAAAGATGATGAAATTAGCACTTGGCGCCCTCTGATTGCCACGTTGCCGGATATGTCGTCAGTTATTTCAGAAACCTATGTAAAGGAGATTGATATTTCTAAGATTCAGAAAGGGGATAGTGTTTCAATAACAATTGATGCGCTCTCTGAAAAATCATAT
The DNA here is from genome assembly GCF_963678245.1 of uncultured Sunxiuqinia sp. Taxonomy (NCBI): domain Bacteria; kingdom Pseudomonadati; phylum Bacteroidota; class Bacteroidia; order Marinilabiliales; family Prolixibacteraceae; genus Sunxiuqinia; species uncultured Sunxiuqinia sp. The sequence goes on along the minus strand of NZ_OY782770.1, from coordinate 467,671 downwards.
TACGGGGAAGTCATCTATATCGCTTCAATTGGGGAGGATCATCAAGGGGTTGATATGAAGGTGTTTAAAGTGATTGTTCGGTTTGAAAATAACGATGAAGATTTAAAGCCTGGAATGACCTGTATGAATCATATTGTTTTTGATCATTATGAAAATCAGATACTAATTCCAAGTCAGGCAGTGTTTTCAGACAGTGTGCAGTCGGCTGTTTTCCTGAAGCAGGGAGGTGCGGTAATCCGACAACCCGTGGAAGTGGGAGCCGAAAATGATGGAATGGTTGCTATCCTGAATGGTTTGAACGAAGGGGATCGAATTTTGCTATCTGCTCCGGAAAAAAAACTAAGATAAAGAGTGAAATAATCAATGTGATAAGGGATTTTTATCGTTGTATTCTTATGTTTTATCTCTTTCAGTTTGAGCATTACTCAGTCCCAACTTATATTCACAGAAATGCTTCATTGAATGGTTATTAAATTGTTAATGCGCAGCCGTTTTTCTAGGGATTTTAGAAATACCTTTTATCTTTGTCTGCCGTTTAATATATTATCAAAAATTAAAAAACTACCATTATGAAAGTTACAGTTGTAGGTGCAGGTGCAGTAGGTGCCAGTTGTGCTGAATATATCGCAATTAAAGATTTCGCTGATGAGATTGTCTTGATTGACATCAAAGAAGGTTTTGCCGAAGGTAAAGCAATGGATTTGATGCAAACTGCGTCATTAAATGGATTTGATTCTGCTATTACAGGAACAACAGGCGATTATTCCAAAACAGCAGGTAGCGATGTCGCTGTTATTACCAGTGGTATTCCTCGTAAACCAGGAATGACAAGGGAAGAATTGATTGGCATTAATGCAGGAATTGTTAAGACAGTTGCTGAGAATTTAATCAAACATTCTCCGGACGTTATTTTAATTGTTGTTAGTAACCCAATGGATACGATGGCTTACCTGGCACACAAAGCAACAGGATTACCTAAAAACCGCATTATCGGAATGGGGGGAGCATTGGATAGCGCTCGTTTCAAATACCGGTTGGCCGAAGCCTTGGCTTGTCCTCAGTCTGATGTTGAAGGAATGGTAATCGGTGGTCATTCTGACACCGGAATGGTTCCATTAATCGATAAAGCGGTACGCAACAGTGTTCCTGTTTCTGAATTCCTTTCTGAAGAGCAAATGAGCGAAGTTGTTGAAGCGACTAAAGTTGGTGGTGCTACATTGACTAAATTATTAGGAACGAGTGCATGGTATGCACCGGGAGCTGCAGTTTCAGAGTTGGTCAAAGCAATTGCTCTTGATTCGAAGAAATTATTCCCATGTTCTGCTTTATTGGAAGGTGAATTTGGATTAAACGACATTTCGTTAGGAGTTCCTTGTATTTTAGGTAAAAACGGAATTGAAAAAATCGTTGAGATTTCACTTACCGACGCTGAAAAAGAAAAACTGGCTTCCAGTGCCGAAGGAGTTCGCAAAGTAAATGCTTTGCTCGAAGCTTAGAAAATCGAATTTAATTACACTATATTTAATGCCTCTGCACTTTGTAGAGGCATTTTTTTTAGATTTATGGCAAAAATATCCATTGAGTTAGTCGAGTTAGAGTATCATAATTACCACTTGTTGGTGCAAGGGAAATTTGAAGATGGAGAAGAGGCATACTGGATCATAGATACGGGAGCCTCGAAAACAGTGTTTGATAAAAGTCTATCGCAATACTGTACTCAGGTTGAACCTGCCCATAATGAGGAATACCAGAGTGCTGGAATTAGCGAAGGCATGGTTGAAACATCAGTAGGAGAATTACGCTACATGGCTTTTGGCAAACTGAAAGTAAAAGATCAGAAAGTGGCTTTGATTGATTTAGACCATGTAAATGAAATCTATCAAAAATACCGCGATGTTCGCATTTGTGGACTGCTGGGAAGTGATCTTTTGAAAAAGTTTCAGTGTGTGATCGACTATAAATATGAGACAATCTCATTTTCAAGACCCCGAAAATAACCGTAATTGTTTTAAAACACCTTCTCTAATACCGGTAGACTGATTTGGATTGTACTGTTCGTGAGCACGATATGATGATGGAGCTTAGTCGCATTTCAGTTTAAATTTGCACCGGATTATTCGCAATCGTTTCATAAAAATGAATATATTTGCGACCTGTTGAAGAAAATTTTGAAAGCTAAATTTGACATATCACGAAGATTTATTGTTCGCCTATTGCTCTTTGTTTTAGTAATTGGTGGTGCGTATATTTTTGATCGTTGTCATGATCAGCTCCCTGAACAGCATGCCGATCAACAGCAAGATGCATCTAAGCATCATGTGAACATGTCTCAGATGTTCGTTTACAACTCGGTGAGTAGCTATAAAATTCGTTCAGGAAATAACTGCTTAGTTTCAAAAATATTATTCACTATCGGTAACGATAAGTTTTTGGCTGCTTTTCACAATCGCAAAACTTTTCATGTTTTAAAGGCCGAATCGTTAAAAGAACGTTCGCCGCAAAACCTGATGGTTCACTTTCGGAAATTCATGATTTGTCATCATTTCAGTTCCGACGATACCCCTTATATTGCCTAATTTCTGTTAGTCAAGTCTCTTTCTATTAACTCATTCTATTTTCAATTGGCCGTTTTTCGGCTCCGTTTTCGAATTCATTTTAAAGATTAAATAGATACATAAAATCTAAATTTTAGACAAATGCAAAACAAAGGATTAATCAGAACTTTTGCCATTTTATTGGCTTTGGTTTGTGTTTACCAGCTCACTTTTACTTATAAAGCTCGGCAGGTAGAACGTAATGCTGAGGAGTTCGCACAGGGCGACCCCGTAAAAGAACGTAATTATCTGGATTCAATTTCAGGTGAAGAGGTTTACAACCTGTTAGGGTTAAAAAGCTATACCTATAAGGATGTAAAAGCGCTAGAGATGAACCTGGGGCTTGACCTTAAAGGTGGTATGAACGTAACGCTTGAAGTTTCTGTTGTTGACTTAATCAAGTCTCTCTCGAACTACAGTACCGATACCACATTTAATGCAGCAATTAAACGCGCACAGGAATTGCAACGCGATAGTCAGGAAGATTTCGTGACATTATTTGGTCGCGCGTTCGACGAAACGGATCCAAATGCTCGTTTAGCAGCGATTTTCAACACGCTTGAGTTGAAAGATAAAGTGAAATACAATTCAACCAATGCCGAAGTATTGGATGTAATTCGTCAGGAAACGAATGCAGCAATTGAAAATTCATTCAATATTATTCGTACGCGTATTGACCGCTTTGGTGTTGCACAGCCTAATGTACAGATGTTGCAAACAGCAGGCCGTATTTTGGTCGAACTTCCAGGAGTTGATAACCCGGAGCGTGTGCGTAAGTTGTTGCAAGGAACTGCTAAGCTTGAGTTTTGGGAGACCTGGGAGAATAGCGAGGTTTTTCCATACCTACAGCAAGTGAATGTACAACTGAAAGATGTATTGGAACTGGAATCTTCAAAAGCTGAAGGAGATTCAGTGGAAGTAGCTGGTGATTCTGCAACAGCAACGGCTGATGGAGACGATGACTCGTTGTTAGGCGAACTTCAAACTGAAGACGCTGATAGTACGGCCGCTATGGATAATATGGCTGAATTTAGAAAAAATTACCCTCTATTTGCTGTTCTCAACCCGAGTACATCTACAGATGGGCAATTGTTCCCCGGACCAGTTGTTGGTACTGCTCATGCAAAGGATACTTCTAAAGTAAATACATACCTGAATATGCCTCAGGTAAAATCAATTCTTCCACGCAGCGTTCAATTTAAATGGACTTCAAAAGCTATAGATGAAGGTGGAAACTATTTCCGGTTAATCGCCATTAAAGTAACCAGCCGCGATGGACAAGCTCCATTGGATGGTGATGTTATTGTTGATGCTCGTCAAGATTACGAACAGTTTGGTAGCCGTCCGGAGGTTTCTATGACAATGAACTCTGAAGGCGCTAAGGCTTGGGCTCGTTTGACAAAAGAAAATATTGGAAAATCAATCGCTATTGTACTCGACGGATATGTCCGTTCATTTCCTACTGTAAATGGTGAAATTACCGGAGGACGTTCTAGTATTTCGGGATTGGAGACTGTTGAGGAAGCAAAGGATTTAGCAAATATCCTTAAGTCCGGGAAAATGCCTGCTCCAGCTCGAATTCTGCAAGAAGAGATTGTTGGGCCTTCGTTAGGTCAGGAAGCCATTAACAGCGGTATGTGGTCGTTTGTAATCGCTTTTATCTTGGTGTTGGCTTATATGTTGTTCTTTTATAGCAAGAATGCCGGTTTAACAGCCAACATGGCTTTGTTAGCCAACTTGTTCTTTGTTATCGGAGTGCTTGCTTCGATTGGTGCAGTATTAACACTGCCGGGTATCGCTGGTATAGTGCTGACAATTGGTATGTCGGTTGATGCGAACGTGCTGATATATGAGCGGATACAGGAAGAACGTAAAGCCGGAAAAGGATTGAAACTAGCTATCACCGATGGTTACAGGAATGCTTATTCAGCAATTATCGATGGGCAGGTGACAACCTTGTTAACTGGTATCGTTCTTTATATGTTCGGTTCTGGTCCTATTAAGGGTTTCGCAACCACTTTGATCATTGGTATTTTTACTTCCTTGTTCTCAGCTATTTTCCTAACTCGTTTGATTTTCGAACGTCAATTGGGTAAAGATGCGAAGATTACATTTTCATCAAAAATGACAGACAACTGGTTGAGAAACACTCATATTAAATTCCTGGAGAAACGTAAAATTGCATATATGATTTCAGGAACTTTAATTGTTCTTTCAATTCTGTCTTTCGCTGTTCGTGGTTTTAACTATGGAATCGACTTTAAAGGAGGGCGTACTTATGTGGTGCGTTTTGATGAGAATGTGAAAGTTGAAAAAGTAGGTGAAGCATTGGCTGCCGTTTATGGCGAAGCTCCTGAAGTAAAAACTTTTGGAGGAAGCAACCAGGTGAAAATTACTACGGAGTATAAAATTGATGAGTTGACTGAAGATGTTGACAATGAAGTTGAACAATTGATGGTTAAAGGATTGGCTGATGCCGGTTATATTGCAAGCGAAGATATGGATACCTTCATTAAAGATCATCGGATGAGTTCACAAAAAGTTGGGCCAACCATCTCCGATGATATCAAAAAGGATGCATTGATTGCGGTCATGTTTTCACTTATCATCATTTTCCTTTATATTTTAATCCGTTTCCGAAACTGGCAGTATGGATTGGGAGCGATAGCGGCCTTGGCGCATGATTCCATAATTGTGTTGGGTATCTTCTCCCTATTTTACGGATTCCTGCCATTTTCATTAGAAATTGATCAGGCATTTATTGCGGCGATTTTGACCGTGTTAGGATACTCAATTAACGATACCGTGGTTGTATTCGACCGTATTCGTGAGTATCTGGGCTTACATCCGAAACGCGATCGTGATGAAAATGTGGATAGCGCGTTGAACTCAACCTTACGTCGTACATTCAGTACATCTTTGAGTACATTCGTAGTATTATTGGCTATCTTCTTGTTTGGAGGAACTTCAATTCAAGGATTTACATTTGCCTTGTTGGTAGGTGTGGTTGTTGGTACTTATTCTTCCTTGTTTATCGCGACACCCGTTGCTTTCGATACTCAAAAGAGAGTAGCCAAAGTAGTTGCTAGAAAGAAATAGCGTAAAACAAAATACTTACTGGAAGCCCCGACCTGAGTGGTCGGGGCTTCTTTTTTTATATTGAACAATTATTTGATTACAGATGTACTAAAGTTGTTTGTATATTTGTTGAAAATTTTTCAAAATGAACCTGAACATACTATTCATAAGCGGTGGCGAAATTGTGTTGGTAATGCTTTTGGCATTGCTGTTTTTCGGGTCAAAGGCTATCCCTGATATTGCAAGAACCATGGGGAAGGGGATGCGCGAATTTAAAAAGGCGACCAACGAAATAAAGCGCGAGTTTGAAGATAATACCGGCGATTTTAAGCGAGATATTAATGAAATAAAGTCGACTGTAAGAAATGAAACCCGAAAAATAAGTCAAGATATCGATCAGGTCTCGTTAAAGGTGAAATCAGAAACCAATAAGCTAACCAAGGAAGTGGAACAGGTTTCAAACGAGGTTGAGGAAAAAACATCCGAAATTTCACAAGAAGTGAGCGAGCTTTCACCGAAGTCAGAATCGAAGACCAATAAACCTTCAGCGGATAGATTAACCGATTTTAAGGAGTAACCCTTTAAATAAAGGCTATGCCAATTATATTGTACAGTTTGGCAATGTTGCTGTGTTTTATTTTACTGGCACGCATTGTCGACAAGTTTTTTGTTGCTTCACTTGACCGTATTTCCAATGATCTGAAATTATCTTCGGACGCAGCTGGTGCGACATTAATGGCTGTGGGGTCAAGCGCCCCCGAGCTTTTTGTGGCTTTGTTCTCGGTATTAAAGCCCGGCGATCATGAAGCTATCGGAATCGGAAGTATCGTTGGAAGTGCGTTATTTAATTTGCTGGCCATTGGAGGAATGGTTGCTTTGGTGAAAAAAACGAAACTGACGTGGCAGCCTGTGTTGCGCGATATCCTGTTTTATTTTGTCGCAGTAGGTTTATTGCTTTGGGGCGTTTTTGATGGCGATTTTAGTATGTGGAATGCCGTTGCTTTTCTGGGGCTTTATGTTGTTTATGTGTGGGCGGTGATTAAATGGAGAAAAATATTCCCTTATGAAGATATGGAATTTACACCGGAAGAAGAACCTGCCGATTGCAATGAAGATGGCAAAGCGAACTTTGTAGACAAAACGTTATGTCTGCTTTTCCCCAAAGCGGAAAGGTACTACCTTATTTTTTTTGTATCTATTCTGTTAATTGCAGGATTGAGCTGGGTGCTGGTTGAAACTGCGATACAAATCTCTGTCATCTTAAATATACCAGAAGCTATTATTGCATTGACGGTATTGGCTGTTGGAACTTCGGTGCCCGATATGATTTCATCTTTGATTGTGGCGAAACAGGGGCGTGGCGATATGGCTATTAGCAATGCTATCGGCTCCAATATCTTCGATATTCTGGTTGGACTTGGGTTCCCCTTCATGATTGCAATGCTGATTTATGGAGGAACGATTGAGGCCAAAGGCCAGAACTTATTGGCTTCGTCTGTCATTTTATTTGCTTCGCTCGTGGCGTTTGCGGTGTTGCTTATTTTCAATCGTTGGAAAATTAATTGGGTAACCGGTGCCATTCTACTTGGGTTATATATCTTTTATGTAGCTCGTGAAATCGTCTTACTTTAATTATATTTAGGCTCATTAAAAATTAAGAAGCTTGATTAAAGTTCAAAATATTACAAAATCGTTCGGAAAACTTCAGGTACTGAAAGGTATCGAACTGCATATTCCTCAAGGAAAATTATATAGCATTGTCGGCCCTAGCGGTGCTGGAAAGACCACTTTGCTTCAGATTATGGGAACGCTAAGTAAACCTGATTCGGGGCACTTGGAGATTCACGGTCAATCCGTTTTTAAACTCGGAGAAAGACGATTAGCTGCTTTCCGAAATCAGGAGATTGGGTTTGTGTTTCAGTTTCATTATTTATTGCCCGAATTTACTGCGCTGGAAAATGTTTGTATACCGGCATTTATTGGCAAGAAATCGAAAAAGGAAGCTGAAAAGAAAGCCTCAGATTTACTTCAATTTTTGGGTCTGGAAGAACGAATGACCCATAAACCAGCCGAATTATCGGGTGGTGAACGTCAGCGAGTTGCTGTTGCACGAGCATTAATTAATGATCCGGCGGTTATTTTTGCCGACGAACCATCAGGCAATCTCGACACGAAAAACCGAGAGGACTTGCATGACCTGTTTTTTAAATTGCGCGATGAATTTAATCAGACCCTGGTGATTGTAACGCACGATGAAAATTTTGCTCGCCAGTCTGATCAAATAGTTAGAATGCGCGATGGGTGGATTGAAAGTTAAAAACATGCATTTTCAGGAACTAAAAGAAATACTGGACCAAAAAGCTGCTCAATACAATCACCCCGCTTTTATTGAAAGCGACCCGATTCAAATTCCCCGGCAGTTTGCACAAAAAGAAAATATTGAGATAGCTGGTTTTTTAGCAGCCACTATTGCTTGGGGGCAGCGACCAACCATTATAAAAAATGCCTTTCGGCTGATGAAAATGATGGATGACAAGCCGCTCGAATTTTTATTAAGTACAGATGAGGCGGAGTGGGGTCATTTCTTGGATTTTAAGCATCGTACATTTAAAGGTATCGATTGCCTGTTTTTTCTTCGGTCATTGAAAAATATCTATCAGCATCACGGAGGGCTGGAGGCTGTCTTTACATACGGTTATCAGCTTAAACATTCTGTTGCTTCAGCATTGCAGTATTTTCGACAAATATTTTTTGAAGTGGAGCATGAAAGCCGTTCGCAGAAGCATGTTTCGAATATCGACAAAGGAGCTTCAGCAAAACGCCTAAACATGTACTTGCGATGGATGGTCAGAAAGGATGATCGTGGTGTCGATTTTGGGTTGTGGACCGACATACCTATGAGTGATCTGCTTTTGCCACTTGATGTTCATACCGGTCGACAGGCGCGACAGCTTGGCTTACTTAAACGAAAGCAGGATGATTGGAAAGCTGTCATCGAACTCACTGAAAAATTACTCCAATTGGATGCTGATGATCCTGTAAAATACGACTTTGCTCTGTTTGGCATGGGAGCATTTGAATAATTTCGTCTTTTTGAGTCTTATGTTTGGTTATTGTTTCCGAACTTGTACAAGTGTTAGTAGATTGTTATTTCTATTGTTTGTATTGAACTTTTTGCCGTTTTGATTGATATCTAGTTATAGAAATAATCACCAGAGCCGGAAAGTATTCGTGCATGCTATTTAATATTAGCTCAAACGGTTAAATTTGCAAAACAAATCCTCGATACACCGAAAGGGATGTTCGCTATTGATCGAGCACAAAATATACGACAATGATTGAAAAAATGTTAGTCACGCCATTTCAGAAGTTTGTTAAGATTGAAAGTTTTAGTGGGATTCTTCTTTTTGGGGCAACCATATTTGCTTTAATTTGGGCTAATTCGCCGTTTGATTATTTGTATCAGAACCTTTGGGATTACAAACTCGGATTTCAAACTGAGCACATCTCGTTGAATAAACCGCTAATACTTTGGGTGAATGATGGTTTGATGACAATCTTCTTTTTTCTCATCGGATTAGAAATCAAGCGCGAACTAGTTATCGGTGAGCTAAATTCGATAAAAAAAGCAGCTTTCCCGTTTTTTGCTGCAATTGGAGGAATGCTTATTCCGGTTGGACTCTTTGTTCTTTTGAATAATAATCCTGAAACTCTGGATGGATGGGGTATTCCGATGGCTACGGATATTGCATTTTCGTTGGCGATTCTAAACGTACTCGGGAAACGTGTTCCCCTTAGTCTGAAGGTTTTTTTAACCGCATTTGCGATTGTTGATGATTTGGGAGCAGTTTTGGTTATTGCACTTTTTTATAGTGGCGGAATTAAGTGGATGTTGTTAGCTTATGCCATGGGTATATTAGCGTTTTTGTTTACACTCTCTTATTGGCGAATTTACTCGAAGTACATATTTGCAATTGCCGGGCTGGTTGTTTGGTTTTTATTTTTGAAAGCCGGAATTCATCCAACAATCGCTGGAGTATTAATGGCACTCACGATTCCTATTCGTCAACGAATTGGAGTCAGTACCTATACTCGAAAGGTAAGTGGTATTTTGGAAGACATTAAGCTTTCTCCCAACAAAAAGGAACCTATCCTTTCTCATCGACAAATTGAACAACTTGATGATTTGGAAGATTGGACTGGTTTGGTGCAGTCACCTTTACAACATTTAGAACACCGTTTGCACAATTGGGTGGCTTATTTGGTGATGCCTATTTTTGCACTGGCTAACGCCGGTATTGCTTTAGGTTCCGATATGAGTTTAGATTTATCATTAGTTTTTAATATCTCAGTTGGCTTGATTGTTGGTAAGGGAATCGGAGTGAGTCTGTTTTCTCTTGGAGCTGTTAAATTGAAAATTGCAGCATTTCCCGCAGGTGTGAATTATAAAAATATTATTGGTGTAGCTTTGCTGGCAGGAGTCGGTTTTACCATGTCAATCTTTATCTCGAATTTGGCATTTGTTGGCTCAGGTTATTCTGATTCGGCTAAAGTCGGAATTTTGTGTGGCTCGTTGATCGCGGGAATTCTGGGATATGCTGTTTTGTATTTTGTAAGTAAAAGCAAAAAAACGGAAATCTAAACTTTTCTCTTTAACATTACATTGATCCAATCAATTGCTGCAACCCTGAGATTATGAATGCAAAATCAAGCTCTGTGAGAACGAACTTTTATCATGCTCACCACACCTTTATGTAAAATAATCAGGTGGTAATGAATATCAAGCTTCGGCCTTAAGAGTTTGTCTAATCAACGTGCCGAGTGAATCGTTTTCTATAGCACGCAAGTCTGTTTTTACATGAGATTCAATGATGCTCTTTTTTTCGCTTCGATTCTCCTTTTGATTGAGTTTTCGGTGAGAAGCTGCATATATTACAATGCAAATCAATAATCCTAAAATGTAATAATCTCTCTTCTTCATGTCAATTTTAGTCTTTGTACTCACTTTATTTTTTAGCGCGTGCAAATCTAGAAATTACAACTAACTGCGACAGATAACTTCGTGAAATGAAAATATAAATCACTTTTATTAATAATTAGATAATATTCAGAATTGAAATTCTATTCTTTCTTTTACTTTCGCTTGTCAAAAATCAAGATTATCAATTTCAGTATGGGGCGAGGTAATTTTTTTTACTTTAAACAATTTGGGGTTCGTCAGGAAAAAGCTGCGATGAAAGTGGGGATTGACGGGGTTTTGCTTGGTTCCTGGGTTCGGTTTAATCGTGTTGCCCGGGTTTTGGATGTAGGGACTGGAACTGGGTTGCTGGCATTAATGGCTGCTCAAAAAACGAATGCGCTGATTGACGCGGTGGAGTTGGAGTCTGACGCGGCGGAGGAAGCCCAGTTTAATTTTCAAAACTCAAAATGGGGAAAGAGGTTAAGGCTAACCATCGGCGATTTCCGGAGTTTTCAAACCACAGAGAAATATGATCATATTATTTCGAATCCTCCGTTTTTCGAAAATTCGCCAAAATCGGGTGATCATAAACGCGCTCAAGCCCGACATGCCGATTCATTGAGTTTGCAGGAGTTACTGACAAAAGCGAAAAGCTTACTTTCGGAAGATGCCCGGATAAGTCTGATTGTGCCAGTTGATAAAGAAAGACGATTGAAAGAGTTAGCATCAGAACTGAGTTTGACAATCACCAGATTTGTGAAAGTTGCTCCTGATGAAACAAAAAAAAATCATCGCCTGCTGGTTGAGCTATCTACAAATGCCGGAAAGTTCGAGGAAGGAGAACTGTTTATTCGACAGTCTGTTGAAAATGATTTTTCGCCTGCTTATCGCAAGCTGACAGAAGATTTTTATCGGAATTTTTAGATCAGCATTAAAAAAGTAGAAAATGTCTTGTCCATTTTATCGGCAAACTCTTTGATAGCATTGTGATTAATGTTGCTTACACTTTGATCTACCTTGGCAATCTTTTTCACAGCTAGCCTTTCAAAAAAAACGTATTTTGTCAAAATTGTACTCACTACCTAAAATAGCTTTCGATTTGGCATATTGGTGGAGTTTTTCAGGGAAGGCGTTATTTAGTTGTTCCTGAGCTTGTTCGCCTTGCATCATACAGCAAATAAATAAGCCAATTTCTTTTAGTCCAAGCTTCTCTGTGTTATTTTCTCTAAATTCCCGCACCCTTCGTTGAATTTGTCCGGCATGGATGGAACCACCAATTATGACTAGGTCGTAGTCCTCGAAACAAGGATTTCTATCTTCTTTCAAATTTTTAAGAGTAACATACCCGATAACTCTTCGGAAAGTTCATGAACGACACGGTCGGTTCACCCGTGATTTGACATATAAATAAACATTGTTTTCATAGCATGGAGATTTTCTATCGAGATTACGCCAATTGTCTAAAACAAACCGCTTTTTTATCGGTTAAATAAGGTTTATAATCGGTTAACAAAGATTAATTCGGATTCATAGGTCTTTTTATTGATTTTAATTATCTTTGCAGCCCAAAATTAGATACGATGTCGACAGAAGTTATGCAAGTAATAAGAATTGATGAAACCTTCTACAATGTAAAAGAAATAAGAAGGTTAACAGATGAAACATTTTCGTTGAAATTGCCGGGAGGACGATTTAAGTTCAAAGCTGGGCAACATATTTCACTAGGTATTCAAGGCGATTATCAAAGTCGGGAGTATTCGATTTACAGTGGCGAAAATGATGAGAATTTAGAGGTGTTGGTAAAAGAAGTGAAAGAAGGTTATTTTTCACCTAAATTGAGTCATCTGAAAAAAGGTGATTTGGTGGAAGTAAACGGACCTTTTGGTAAGTTTAAAATTGAAGAGAAGCATATTCCGGACAACAAATTTGTATTTATTGCCAGTGGAACTGGTATAGCGCCATTCCGCAGTATGGTGCGCACCTATCCTGAATTGGACTATTTACTGATTCATGGAGTGCGTTATGGACACGAAGCTTACGATAAAGACGAGTATGATCCGGAGCGTCATATTCTTTGTACAACGGGGGATAAGGACGGTCAGGTTCATGGTCGGTTAACCAAATACCTTAAACGCACAAGCTTCGAAAAAAACACCCATTTTTACTTGTGTGGAAACAGTAATATGATTTTTGATGCCCTTGAAATTCTGAAAAATAAAGGGTTTGATCGCGATCATATTCATTGCGAGGTGTATTTCTAAAAATACTGTCTATTTTTGTAGTCCGAATTAGATATTTGATTTAGGATCGTAAATAGATTTTTTTTTGAATTTGAATGTCATAGGATGAAGTATCACTTAATTACATTGGGATGCCAGATGAACCTGTCAGATAGTGAACGCGTGAGTGCGGTGCTTGAACAGATGGGGTACGAACGGACTGAAAAGGAAGAGGAGGCAACGCTGCTGGGAATGTTGGCCTGTTCGGTAAGGCAAAAGCCAATTGACAAGGTATACAACAAAATTGCTCAGTGGAACAAGTGGAAAAATAAAAGAAACGTGATCACATTTATCTCAGGTTGCGTTTTGCCGGCTGACAAGGAAAAGTTTCTGAAGCTTTTTGATTTAATTTTTCCAATGAGTGAGTTAAGTCAGCTGCCCGATATGATTCGAAATTACGGGGTTGTCAATGCTGCTTCATTGCAAACTCCCCAACCGGTAATGCCCCAAAATGAGCATATCGTTGATTTGTGGCATATCAAACCGAAATATGAATCGACTTACGAAGCGTTTGTGCCCATTCAAAATGGGTGTGATAAATTTTGTGCGTTTTGCGCCGTCCCGTACACCCGTGGCAGGGAGGTTTCCCGTCCATCCGAAGAAATAATAAAAGAGATTCAACACTTGGTTCAACAAGGTTATAAATCGATTACCTTGCTTGGGCAGAATGTTAATTCGTATGGGCTGGATAAAAATGGAGAAGAGATAACTTTTGCGGAACTGTTGAAGCAGATTGGTCAATACGGTAAGCTTTCGGGTGAAGAATTTTGGGTGTATTTCACATCTCCACATCCACAGGATATGACCCGTGATGTAATTGAAGTGATTGCTGAATATAAATGTTTAGCCAAACAGATTCACCTTCCAATGCAGAGTGGTGATGAGAAAGTATTGATTAAGATGAATCGTCGGCATTCCATGGAAAAATACCGCCGAATTGTAAACGATATTCGAGAGCTGATTCCGGAAGCGACTTTATTTACCGATATTATTGTCGGGTTTACGGCCGAAGGAGAAGCAGAGTTTCAAAACACGGTTGCTGCCATGAACGAATTCAAGTTTAACATGGCCTACATTGCTATGTATTCACCACGTCCGGGAGCTGCCAGTTACCGTTGGCAGGATGAAGTTTCGCAAGAAGTGAAGAAAGATCGCTATCATCGGCTCTCAGAAACAATGAGAACTCATACCAGCGAATATAATCGTCAGTTGGTTGGTAAAACCTTTCGTGTGCTGGTTAACGGAAGCGATCGGAAAACCGGATTTAGCACAGGACTGACGGAAGGAAAATTGAATGTTCGCTTGGATCGGAAAGCACCTGAGTTGAAAGGACGGATTGTAGATGTGAAAATAACCTCAGCTGCTGACTTTTCGTTGAGTGGAGAGTTGGTACTTCAGGAAGAAAAAATTGAATCATGAGCACCACAAAAAAGCGAATTGCATTTAAAACTTTAGGTTGTCGACTGAATCAATATGAAACGGATGCTTTGGTTTCCGATTTTGATCAGGCCGGATACGAAATTGTTGATTTTAAAGAGCAAGCCGATGTCGTGGTTGTAAATACGTGTACAGTTACTAATCAAAGTGATCAAAAATCACGGCATACCATTAGTCAGGCGGCACGACACAATGAGGGGTCGATGGTTGTGGTAACCGGTTGCATGGCCAATAACTATAAAGAGAAACTGGAAGACCAGGAGAAAATCACTTACGTTGTTGACAACAAACGTAAAGCAAGTATCCGGCAGTTGATCGATGCTCATTTTCAGGGCGAAATTCTACATCCTTCAAATTTGGAAGGCGATGTTTTTCAGTTTAATACGGTTGACAAGAGTTTGCATACCCGCAGCTCCATTAAAATTCAAGATGGCTGCGATAATTTTTGCACTTTTTGTATCATCCCGAAAGTTCGTGGACGAGCGGTCAGCCGACCCTTACCTCAGATTATTGAAAATGTAAAAGACACATTAGCCAATGGATTTAAGGAGCTGGTGATTACCGGTGTAAATATTGGCAGATACGAATGGGAAGGTAAACGCTTTGAAGATGTTCTAAAAGCCATTCTTGAAGTCCCCGGTGATTTCAGGGTTCGTATTTCTTCGCTGGAACCCGATGGTTTTGGAGAGCAGTTTTACGAATTGTTCGATCATCCGAAATTAGCGCCACACTTGCATTTGTGCTTGCAGAGTGGTTCCGATAAAGTTTTACTGCGCATGCGACGGATGTACGATTTTGACCGTTTTGCATCGGTTATTGATGGTTTTCGTGCAAAGTGGCCCGAGTTTAATTTTACAACCGACTTGATTGTTGGTTTCCCCGGAGAGACAGGAGAAGACTTCCAGGAAAGCCTGGATGCATTGGAGCGATTGAATTTTAGTCATGTGCACACCTTTAAATATTCAGTTCGAAAAGGAACGCGTGCCGAACGGATGGAGGAGCAGGTGCCCGAAAAAGTAAAAACAGCGCGGTCAGCGACTTTGCGTGAAAAATCGGAAGAACTGCGTAAGATTTATCTGGAGCGTTTTATTGGGCGCGAGCAAACAGTTTTGGTTGAAAAAATTGATTCCCATGGTTTTGCTTCCGGTTATGGAGAGCACTATGTTCCTATCCGATTCAGGGGGGAGGATATCCAGCGAAATAGCTTTCATAAAGTAAGAATCAAAAGTTTGCAGGGAAGTGATGATCAAACGGACTTGCTTGCAGAACTCATCTAGGCCGAATTGAAATTTTAATACTTTTGTCAGAGTTTAATTTATTGAGCCAATTTAAGCCTACAACTTAATTTCTTCTCAAAAGTATATTCAGTTTGAACGAAAGTAAAGAAAAAATTAGGGTTCGGATTCGATCTTCAAAAAAACAAAAAGTGGCGGTTTATGTGAACCAATAGCCTAGAATTTTGTCATAGTAAGAGATTTTCCTTTTTTAATTTGTTTAACGACAACATGGGTAAAGCTCAACAAGATAAAATAGATTCGCATTTGCAGGTTCATGAAGATAAACCTATTGGTTATCAGTTGGTAGTTGATGATTTTTACCAACGGTTAAGTCAAGTTTGTAATCATGGATCAGAAAAGGCGGTTCATAAACATCGTGAACGAGGAAAATTATTGGCTCGTGAGCGTATCGATATCCTTGTTGATCAGGGAACCCCTTTTTTGGAACTTTCCACATTTGCCGCATACGATCAATACGATAATTCATTTCCATCGGCTGGCATTGTAACCGGCCTTGGAGTTATAAATGGACGTGAGTGCATGATTGTCGCGAACGATGCGACGGTGAAAGGTGGAACATACATTAAGGAAACTATTCGAAAGCATGTTCGAGCCCAGGAAATTGCATTGAAAAACAAGCTTCCTTGCATTTACTTGGCTGATTCAGGAGGGATATTTCTCCCGCAACAAGCCAGCGTTTTTCCCGATCGATTTGATTTTGGCCGGGTGTTTTACAATCAGGCAAAACTGTCGGCTGACGGGATTCCTCAAATAGCGATTGTAATGGGATTCTGCACAGCGGGAGGTGCTTATGTGCCGGCCATGTGTGACGAAACCATCATTGTTAAAAGACAAGGAGCTATTTTTATTGGAGGACCACCTTTGGTGAAGGCAGCGACGGGCGAAGAGGTCTCAGCCGAAGAACTGGGAGGCGGAGATGTTCATACATCAATTTCGGGAGTGGCCGACCATTTGGCTGAAGATGATGCAGATGCCGTAAAAATTTGCCGGTCAATTGTCGACAAGTTACCCATGGCCTCCAAGCAGGATGTTGAAATTAAGAACACCCGAGCTCCCAGATTTCCAGCGGAAAATATTTATAGTTATCTGACGACTGATTTGAAAAAGCCAATTCCGGTGCACAAAATTATTGACCACCTGGTTGACAACAGCGATTTTCAGGAATTTAAAGTCAATTATGGAAAAACACTGATTACTGGTTTTGCCCGTTTAAAAGGTATGCCAATCGGGATTGTCGGAAATCAGAGCTTTTTGACAGCTGAAGCCGCACGAAAAGGTGCTCACTTTATCCAGCTTTGCAATCAACGTCAGATTCCATTGTTGTTTTTGCAGAATATTACCGGCTTTATTGTCGGCAAGAAATACGAACACGAAGGTATTGCCCGCGATGGCGCTAAATTAATCAATGCTGTTGCTAACTCTGTGGTGCCCAAAATCACGCTTGTTATCGGCGGATCTTTCGGAGCAGGTAATTATGCGATGGCCGGCCGCGCGTACGATCCCGATTTCCTTTTCATGTGGCCCCATTCGCGAATTGCGGTAATGGGTGGCGAACAGGCTTCGGGTGTGATACAAACCATCGGAAAGAATGGAAGGGAGAATAGCTTAGTTGAACAGTTTGAAAATGAAAGCACTGCTTATTATAGCTCATCACGATTGTGGGACGATGGGATTATCGATCCTGTTGAAACTCGTGATATCCTGGCACTTGCTTTTACGGTTACGCTTAATCAGCCTAAACGAAATCCCCATTATGGCGTTTTCAGAATGTAAAAAAGGGAAATAATGGAAAACAAAAAATACATAAAAATAGAAGTTGATGGTCATCGGGCTAATTTAATATTGAACCGTCCAGAGATTCATAATGCCCTGAATCCATACATGATTGAAGAGATGCATCGCGCTTTGGCTGACTTGGCTTTGCAAGATGATATCCATTTCTTGGTTATCTCAGGTGAAGGAAAATCGTTTTCCGCCGGAGCCGACATCAGTTGGTTTGCCAGTGCGGTCGATAAGGCAAAGTCGGATAATTGGGAGGAGTATTTAAGGATAGCAGAGCTGCTGAAACAGCTTTATCAGTTCCCAAAAATTACGATTGCTGCCGCCCATCGAAATGTGTTGGGTGGAGCAAACGGACTTGTTGCTGCTTGTGACTTTGCGGTGTCTGAACGTTCAACAGCTTTTGCTTTTGGCGAAATTAAGTTAGGTATCGTTCCGGCAACTATTACTCCTTTCGTCGCCAAGCGTGTTTCAATTCAAAATATGAAAAAGCTGATGTTTTCGGGTGATCGATTTTGGGCTCCCGAGGCTCATCTGATTGGTCTGGTTGATTTTTTGGCGGACGATGGGAAGTTGGAACAAGTGGTTGCGGAATTAATTAGCAGGCTGAAGTCATCGTCTCCCAATGCCTTGAAAGCTTGTAAAAAATTGTTATTGAAAGTAGATTCGAATGAATATGGCATAGACAGCAGTGAACATACTGCTGCAATTTTAGCCGATCTTATTCAGTCGGACGAAGGTCAGGAGGGATTGAGAGCGTTTCTGGAAAAAAGAAAGCCGGATTGGCAAAATTTAAACGTGATTGAAAATTCATGAGGCGATTCCATAAAATATTAATTGCTAATCGGGCTGAAATTGCTGTTCGGGTTATTCGGACTGCGAAAGAGCTTGGGATCAAGACCGTGGCGGTTTATGCTGCCGATGATGCCAATTCATTGCACGTTTCAGAAGCCGATGAAGCATTTTTATTGCCTGGAAATCAGTTATGCGAAACTTACCTAAATCAAGATAAGCTCATTCAAATTGCTAACGAAACCGGCGCTAATGCCATTCATCCGGGCTATGGTTTTTTATCAGAAAATGCATCTTTTGCTGAGCGAGTTGAGAAAGCGGGCTTGTCGTTCGTTGGTGCTACTCCGCATCAAATTCGACTGATGGGCGAAAAAACACAAGCGATTGAATTTGTCAAGAAGCTTGGTGTTTCGGTGATCTCCGGCTTGCAGGGAACTGTTGATGAAATTCTGACCCAGCGCAATAAACTTGAATTCCCAGTATTGGTAAAAGCATCAGGAGGTGGTGGTGGAAAAGGGATGGAAGTTGTCCACAAACCGGAACAATTCGCTGCGGTTTTGGAGCAGGCGCAGCGTCAGGCGCAGCAGTATTTTGGAAACGATGAACTCTTTGTTGAGAAATATTTACCAGAGGTACGTCACATCGAAGTGCAAGTGTTGGGAGACGGTAAAGGAAAAGCCATTCATCTACTGGAGCGCGAATGCAGTATTCAGCGCCGCTACCAAAAACTAATTGAAGAGGCTCCGTCCACTTCAATCTCGTCAGAAACAAGGGCGAAGTTATTTGAGGCTGCTCTAAAAATTGCTTATGCAATTAACTACCGTGGTGCAGGAACCATCGAGTTCTTGGTTGATGATCAGGGAGGTTTCTATTTTCTGGAAATGAATACCAGGATACAGGTGGAGCATCCGGTTACGGAGGTAATCACCGGAGTTGATTTGGTAGAATGGCAGTTGAAAATTGCGGCAGGTGAAGAACTGACTTTTGAGCAATCAGATATTTCAGCCAATGGACATGCCATTGAATTGCGAATTTGTGCTGAAGATCCATCGAATAATTTCAGACCAACTTCGGGTACTTTGCGTGGACTGTGCATTCCTGAAAATGTTCGTTGGGATAGCTTTTTGCAAACAGGCAATCACTTGTCACCCAATTACGACTCGCTTTTGGGAAAACTGATCATTCATGGCAATTCACGTCAATTGGCCATTGAGAAAACGAGTGGGGCGTTGGAACAACTGTATTTGGGAGGAATTATTACGAATCAAGAGTTTTTAAACCAAATTTTGCGGACCACTGATTTCATTGAAAATAAAATTCATACGCGATGGGCTGAAGGCAATTTGCCCGAGCTTGTTAGCAGCATCGTAGAAGATGACAGCCAGTTGCCAGCTATTGAATTGCTTGCAGCATTTTTGCTGCACCATTTTTATCGGCCAGAAACTGACGCAGATGTTTGGAGAAGAACAGGCTATTGGCGACTTTTGCAGCTTTTTAATATCAAAATTGAAGAAGAAAGTTATCGGATTAAAGTCGTTAAAAAAACAAGTGAACTCCAATTAATTTGGGGTGAAACGACTTGTAAATTAAATCATTATCAAATTATTGGACCAAAAATTTGTTTTAGAATAAATGATGTAGATATTGCTATCTTTATTTCCGAAGAGAAAGAGTTTACGTTGGTTCATTATAGAAATAGAAAATATCGCTTACAAAGCAATCAGGTATTGAATCAGGTACAATTGAATAAATCAGGAGCTTTTTCCTCAGAAGTGAAGATAGATAAAGTCGTGGCAGACTTGTTTGGTAAAGTAATTGACGTATTTGTGAAGCCGGGAGATCAGTTGCATAAAGGACAGAATATGCTCGTTATTGAGTCGATGAAATCAGAGTTCACCATACAAAGTCCGTCCGATGCTGTGGTTAAAAATATACATATTGCCAAAGGTAATATTGTGCAAGATAAAGAGTTATTGGTTGATTTAGAATCATAAGAAAACAGAAGAATCAATATGAACGCATTTTTAAACGAGACTCATCATACTCTGCGATCGGAGGTGAGAGACTTTTCAGAGAAATACATTAAGCCTGTAATTGGGGAGTTTGAGGCCAATGAACAGTTTCCTGTTGAGCTAATCCGTTCGCTGAAAAGTTTGAACCTTTTTGGTATGCACGCTCCCCAAAAATACGGGGGGCAGGATAGTGATTATTTATCCTACATTATTGCCGTTGAGGAGCTTGCCCGGGTAGATAGCTCGGTGGCAGCAACATTGGCAGCTCATAACTCGTTGGGGGTTGGTCCAATTATGGAATTTGGTACTGAAGAACAAAAAGCAAAATATCTCCCTTCGCTTTGTACTGCTGAAAATCTTTGGGCTTTTGGTTTAACTGAAGAAAATGCCGGATCGGATGCTCAGGGAGTTGAAACGATTTCCGAAGAAAAAGAAGACGGCTGGGTGGTTAATGGTCATAAAAAATACATCACCAATGGCGCTTCTGAAATGTCAGCCGGAATTAGCTTTGTGGCAAAAACCGGAACTCGGGAAGATGGACGCAAAGAGTTTACAGCCTTTTTGGTTTCCAAAGGAACGGAAGGTTACACGCGCGAATTTATGAAGCAAAAGCTGTTGTGGCGTGCTGCAGACAATGGCATGGTGTATTTGAAAGATGTGCACATTCCGGATAGTGATCGTTTGGGAGCGCGCGGACAGGGAATTAAAATTATGCTTAAAACCATCGATTCGGGGCGTTTGTCAATTGCTGCAATGGGACTTGGTTTGGCTCAGGGGGCATACGAAATGGCGGTGGGTTTTGCGAAAAAACGTAAGCAGTTTGGGAAAAGTATATCTGATTTTCAGGTAATTTCGTTTAAATTAGCAGACATGGCAATGAAACTGGAAACAGCGCGGAATACACTTTATAATGCTTGTTGGTTAAAAGATAATGGCCATGATTATGGAATACAGGCAGCTATGGCGAAGTTATACTGTTCGCAGATAGCCAGCGATATTGCTAGTGAGGCTTTGCAGATTTTTGGTGGCGCTGGTTTATTCCGAAATGACGAATATCCAATTGAACGTTTTTTCCGTGACCAACGCTTATTGTCTATTGGTGAGGGAACTTCCGAAGTACTGCGCATGGTTATTTCTCGTTCAATACTAAAGGAATAGAAATGACTAAAGACCGCAAACTAGACCATATTCAACTCGCTTTTGACTCGCAAACCGATTTTGCTGAGCAAGACAAACGATTTATTTATGAACCCATGCTAGCCGGTCATCCGAAGGAAGAGGATGATTCGTTTTTGTTTTTGGGGAAAATGGTTCGGGCTCCGTTTTGGGTTTCCAGTATGACAGGAGGTACCGGAGTAGCCGAAAAAATTAATAAAAATATTGCGCAGGCCTGTCGCGAATTTGGATTTGGAATGGGACTGGGGTCATGCCGAAAAATATTATTTGATAAAACACAATGGGCCGATTTTGATATGCGCGAAACCATTGGCCCTGATCAACCTTTATGGGCCAATTTAGGAATTGCCCAAATCGAGAAATTGCTCAAAGATAAAAACGAAAAAGCAATCGTTGACTTGGTTGGAGAGCTTCGTGCTGATGGTTTAATTGTTCATGTAAACCCGTTGCAGGAGTGGTTTCAGCCCGAAGGAGACCGGATTGAACATGCTCCGATCGAAACCATTGAACGATTAATGGATCGTATTTATATTCCACTGATTGTGAAAGAAGTAGGGCAGGGGATGGGCGATGAAAGTTTAAAACGACTATTGAAACTTCCGTTGGCTGCCATTGAATTTGCTGCTTATGGCGGCACCAATTTTTCTAACCTGGAATTGATGCGAGAGAATCCTGAACAGCAGGAGATGTTCCAGCCATTTGCCTTTGTTGGTCAGTCAGCTCATCAAATGGTAAAAGACGTCAATCGCTTGTTGCAGGAAATTGGAGAGCCCGGTTGCCGTCAGTTGATTATTTCAGGTGGATTGAAAAATTACCTGGATGGCTATCACCTGACTTCCTTAAGTCAGCTACCTGCTGTTTATGGCATGGCATCGGCGGTACTAAAGCATGCTACCGGTGATTATCCCGAACTGAAAACGTACATTGGTAATCAGTTGAAAGCATTTCGACTGGCCAAACAATACCTGAAGTTAAACCCCGATTATGATGGATCGTAAAATCATCAGCGGTTTCTCGAAATTAGATCGAAAGCATAAAATTCAGTGGTTGGTTGATCAATGTCATTTAGATCAGGAAACGATAGAATTTCTTGATGCCTTTCAGTTAGCTGATGAGAAAACACAGGAGATTATTGCAGACCTGAGTGAAAATCAATTGTCTAATTACCACCTCCCATTTACAGTTGCTCCAAATTTTTTAGTTGATGGAAAATTAAGGACATTTCCGCTGGTAACCGAAGAAAGCTCGGTGGTGGCTGCCTTGGCAAAGGCGGCTGGATATTGGGCGCAACGAGGTGGTTTTCGAACCGAGATTATTGGAACTGAAAAGAAAGGGCAGGTTCATTTTTCGTGGAAAGGCGATCATGAAAAATTGAATAAATTCTTCCCTGAAATCAAACAGGCGCTTCTCGTCGAGTCCGCTCCTCTAACTGAGAAAATGACCAAGCGCGGGGGAGGAATTTCCGATGTTGAGCTAAACTATCTCCCGGAAGTGCTTCCCAATTATTATCAGCTGGATGTTTCGTTTGAAACCTGTGATGCGATGGGGGCTAACTTCATTAATTCGTGTCTGGAGCAATTTGGAAAGACATTGAAGAAGTGGGTTGCCGAAAATGATGCGTTTGCCGAGGGAGAAAAAGAACTGGAAATTATTATGGCCATTCTGTCGAACTACGTTCCCGGTAGCAGTGTGAAAGTTTGGGTTGAATGTCCTGTAAATAAGTTGGAAGCGGATGCCGAAAAGTCGCAATTATTTGCCTCGAAGTTTGTTCAGGCTGTTCACATTGCACGGAATGATGTTTCCAGAGCGGTCACTCACAATAAAGGAATTTTTAACGGCATTGATGCGCTTGCCATTGCTACAGGAAATGATTTTCGCGCTATTGAAGCCGGAGGTCATGCCTATGCTGCCAAATATGGGAAGTACCGTGGGCTGAGCGATGCCGGAATAACTGACGGAAACTTTTGGTTTAGCTTGGAATTGCCATTGGCGGTTGGAGTTGTTGGTGGAGTAACCAGTTTGCATCCGCTAGCTAAACTGGCGATGCAAATTCTCGGGCAGCCATCAGCGAAACAACTCATGTCTTACCTTGCCATTTCAGGATTGGCATCTAACTGGTCTGCTGTTCGGGCCTTGGTGACGACAGGCATTCAACAAGGTCATATGAAGATGCACTTAAGTAATATATTGAATGCTTTGCAGGTTTCTGATGAACAAAAACAGGCTGCCAGACTTTATTTTGAAGGTCGGGAAGTTTCATTTTCCGATGTGCAGAATTTTTTAAAGACACATGCCGGATAATCAGGAATCATATTATGCTCACGGAAAATTATTGCTGACTGCGGAGTACTTTGTGCTTCAGGGAGCAAAAGCCATCGCTTTGCCAGTGAAATACGGTCAACGCATGACTGTTGGTTCCAGCGACAGAAAAAATGAATTAAACTGGAAGGCTTTTACACCAGATGGTTTGTGGTTTTCCTGCGATTTACGACTTCCGGATTTGGAAATCATTCAAAGCTCTGATGCCAAAAAAGCCGATATTTTGCGCGATACCTTACAAATAATGCAACAAATGAATCCAAATTTTCAACTCCGTGGTGGGCTGGAAATTCAGACAAGGATTGATTTTGATAGCCAATGGGGATTAGGCAGCAGCAGCACTTTAATTGCGAATCTGGCTTCGTGGGCAGATGTTGATCCTTTTCAGCTAAATGAAAAAATATTTAATGGTTCTGGTTTCGATATCGCCTGCGCGTCGGCTGATGGTCCTATTTTGTATACAAAAGGCGAAGCGGTTGAATCGGTAAAGCTAGATTATCTCTTTAAAGACAATCTTTATTTTGTTTATTCAGGTTCTAAAAAAAGTACGCGCGCTGAAGTCCGTTGTTTTATGAATAAACGAGCGGTGTCATCAGCTGAAATTGAAATGATCAATGAGATCTCGCAACAAATGGCACAGGCCAAAAATCTGGATGAATTTCAACAACTGATGGTTGATCATGAGCAATTGGTTTCCGGCCTGTTGGATATACCAACCGTAAAGTCAACTGATTTTGCTGATTTTGAAGGCGAGATTAAATCGCTCGGAGCTTGGGGTGGAGATTTTTACCTGGTTGCTACAACAATGAATGAGTCCAGTGTGTTTCAGTATTTCAAAGCAAAAGGATTGCATGTAATTTTTCCGTGGAAGGAATTGGTGTTGAATAATCGTTAATTGATTATGGAAGAAAAAGAGGTTTATCGAGCATCTTGGGAATGTCCGTCAAATATAGCATTGGTGAAATACTGGGGAAAAAAGCCGGCTCAACTGCCGGTGAACCCATCGTTGAGCTTTAGCCTGAAAAATGCCCGAACGAAAACGAGTGTTCGCATGGAGTCTGCTGCTCGTCGAAAAGTAGAGTTTTTATTTGAAGGGCAACCTTCGTCATTTGCCGAGCGGGTTGAAAAATACCTCGCCAGTATGTCGTTGGAGCACGAATGGCTAAATAATTTTTCATTTTATATTGAAAGCAAGAATACGTTTCCGCATTCAACCGGAATAGCCTCCTCGGCATCTGCATTTGGAGCATTGGCACTTTGCCTAGTTGATTTGAAACAGCAGGCCAATCAAAGGAATTTTACCGAGCAACAGTTTTTTCAAAAGGCATCGCGTTGGGCTCGGTTAGGAAGCGGAAGTGCTTGTCGGTCTGTTTTTCCATCGTTTGCGCTTTGGGGACGTTTTGCCGGATTCGCCGATTCTACTGATTGCAATGCGGTTGCCGTTCAAAATCGATTTCATAGAGACTATCGTAGTTTGCGCGATGCAGTTTTGTTGGTTGACTCTTCAGCAAAGGAAGTATCGAGTTCGGCCGGGCATGAACTGATGAATCAGCATGATTTTAAAGATGCCCGGATTGTTCAGGCGAACAAAAACCTGAAGGAGTTATTGCAGGTAATGAAAATTGGAGATCATAAACGGTTTTTCGAATTGATTGAGAAGGAAGCACTCAGTTTGCATGCCATGATGATGACTTCCGATCCGTCGTTTATTTTATTGCATCCAAACAGCTTGGAGATCATCAGAAAAATACGTCAATTTCGGCAACAAAGAGGCTTATCTGTTGGTTTTACCATTGATGCAGGTCCAAACATCCATTTGATTTATTTTGAAAAGGATAAGCAAGCAGTTCATGATTTTATCAATAGTGAGTTGTTGGTTCATACTCAAAATAAAAATTGGCTGGACGACTGCATTGGCGATGGACCAATAAAGCTGAGTGATGAAGAAGTTTAATGCCAAATTGATGTTATTTGGAGAATATGGGGTGATGCTTGGTGCAGAAGCATTGGCAGTTCCCTTACCTTATTTTACAGGGAGTCTCGAATTTTCTGAAGGCGCAGATATCAGTGCCAGTCAGGCTGAACTTGAGCAATTTGTATCTTACTTTATTCATCATGAGCTGAACCTTCAAATGAACTATCCGCTCAATCTGGAAGAGCTGCAACGAGATGTAGAAAAAGGATTGTTTTTCGATTCAGATATTCCTCTTCAATATGGTGTTGGCAGTTCGGGTGCTTTGTGTGCAGCCATTTACGAGCATTATGGAAAGTACCGGGCCAGTTTTGATGTGCTTAAAAAGAAGAAAAATATTTTATCGGTTTTGAAAAAGGATTTTTCGGTGATGGAATCTTATTTTCATGGAAAAAGCTCGGGCTTCGATCCGTTGGCTTCTTTTATCAACCGTCCGGTAATGCTTTCGGGCAGTGCCATAACTTTACCAACATTCTCATCCCCAGAAGCCGGCTATTCCGTTTTTCTGATTGATACGGCTATTCAAAGTTCAACGTCACCTTTGGTTCGCCTTTTCATGGAAAAAATGAAGAACCCTCAATTTAAAAAGCAATTTAACAACGTTTTTATACCGGCAAATAAATTAGCTATCAATGCTTTTTTATCCGGTAATTTTCAGAAGCTGTTTGAGCAATTGAAACTCATTTCCAATTTTCAGATTGAAAATATGAGGGAGATGATTCCGGCGGAATTTCAAACTGTTTGGAGGCAAATGCAGGATGAAGGGATATTTCTAAAGCTTTTAGGCTCTGGCGGTGGTGGATACTTATTGGCTTTTGTTACCGATCGTAAAAAATTGCCAGTAGAATTAAAAAGCCTCCAGGTTTTTTAACCTCGAGGCTTTTAGTTTAAGATTTTGTATTTGCATTTTTGCGTCGATTCTGATGAGGACGTTTTGAAAATTTCTTTTTACGTCTTTTCCTGTTTTTCGATTCATCCATTAAATCGGGATTTACCGAACCAACACTCATTTCATTCTCAACTTTTTCTTCAATAGCGAGGTATTTTTCAATTGGCGGTTTTTTTCCACGCTTATTCAGTTGAATAATTTTCTTAACATCTTCCAGATCTAAAACAATCGGCTTGGTGCTATGAGTTTCATGCATGGTATACCAAATCTTCTTATTTAGAATCTCTGTTTTAAAATGACGAGCCAAGCCTTTTTCGGTTTCCAGAGTCAATAACTCATTTGGAAAGTCCTCTTGAGCCTCCAGGTAAGTATCCAGCTCATACATGAGGCAACATTTTAGTTTGCCGCATTTACCGGCCATCTTTTCGGCATTGGGCGATAGGCCTTGCTGATGTGCCGCATCCGAAGTTACACTGTCGAAATCAGTTCTCCAGGAAGAGCAACACAATTCGCGACCGCACGATCCAATTCCTCCTACACGACCTGCTTCCTGACGTGCTCCAATTTGTTTCATTTCAACTTTAATATGAAACTCCCGGGCATATCTTCGGATTAATTCCCGAAAATCGACGCGTCCTTCAGCAATATAATAGAAAATCGCCTTGGCATTATCTCCACGAAACTCCACATCGCCAATTTTCATTTCCAGTCCCAGCTCGTTGGCAATTTGCCTCGAACGAACCATCACGGCATATTCTCTGCCTTTTGCTGTCTCAAACTTTTCTTTATCAGCACTTGTTGCTTTCCGATAGACTTTGTTCCATTGGTATCGTTCAGGTTTCCGAATTTTTCGTTCAAATTGCTTTTCAGCTAACCTTCCAACCAATGAAATTGTCCCAACATCATGGCCTGGTGTTGTGGCAACAACCACCTGTTCACCAATCTTTAGTTGGAGTCCATCTTCATTTTTATAAAATTCTTTGTGAGTTCCTTTAAATCGAACTTCAACAATATCTGATAAATGTGTTGTGTCTGGTAGATCTTTTAACCAATCGTAGGTGCCTAACATTTCGGGGCGATCACCATCAGTATTCATACTACATCCACTACATCCCATGTGCTTAAAATTTTTTAATTCAGACAAAAATATCTAAAATTAAGCGCAATTGCTATTTTAAATAAGTCTAAATAAGGAATTATTCCAGTGATTTCGGTGTTTGCATAACAGCGACAGATTGTGAAATTAAGCTGAAATTCAAGGACTTATGGGGCGTAGTCTAAAATTGGATTTTGAGCCATTTTAGTGGCTGCGCTCACTATATTTGTTGTCGGAAGTCTTTGGTGTTCGCCAGGTTTATTTGACGGATATGACCTTGTGAGTTATGCTTTTATGGGGGGCTATTGTTGGCGGCTGGGGGTGATTTTGGAGTTGCGGTTCATGTGTTGGCGGCTGCGTGTAATTTGATGTTTTAAAAATATTTTATTGGATTAAGCGGGTTTAGACCCGCTTTTTTGTTTTTTTTGAATAAAAAAAAGTTGTGAAAAGATTATTGTTTGTTTTAATTCTACTTTTTGTTGTGGCAACTCCTTTTAAAAGTAAGGCTTTTGAATTGAGTGATGAGGCAGAAATTAGTGTGCTGACCTGTGGCCCCAGTGATTTGATTCACGCTATTTATGGTCACACAGCAGTTCGTGTTCAAGATCCACAACGGCTGTTTGATGTTGTGTTCAATTACGGGGTTTTTAGTTTTAGCCAGCCCAACTTCGTGTATCGTTTTGCAAAAGGGAGAACCGATTACATGCTGGCTCCCGAGAAATACGCCGATTTTTACCATGGCTATAAACGAAACGGGCGAAGCATCAAGGCACAGGTTTTAAATCTTACGCAGAAAGAGAAGCAACAAATGCTTGATTTTTTGATTTGGAATTCGAAGCCTGAAAATCGGGAATATCGGTACAACTTTTTTTATGATAATTGTGCAACGCGGGTTCGCGATCTTGTCGTAAATCAGATTGACGCAAATGTTGCTTTCCAGGATGAAAAGGGCATGGGAATGACTTTTCGTGAGCATGCTAACGAATATCAAAAGGTATTGCCATGGACAAATTTTGGCATTCATCTGACCTTGGGAAGTCCTGCAGATAAAACTGCTTCCGCGTATGAGGAAATGTTTTTGCCCGATTACCTGATGAAACACTTTGCTCAAGCGCAAATTGAGCAAGACGGGGTTAGCCGGCCATTGGTTAAAGAGACTCGCATAATTTATGATTCCGAAAACGAAAACTCCACAGGATTTAATTTGTTGTCTCCCGTGCCAGTGCTTTCAATAGCACTACTGCTGGTTTTATGGATCAGCTGTAGTCAGTATAAAACAAAAAAAGTAAACTACCTGCTCGACTATGTTTTGCTATTCGTTACCGGACTCATGGGCTTGGTTGCACTTTGGTTGGTCACTTATTCTGAGCATCCGGCCATGCACCCCAATTATAATCTTTGGTGGGCTGTCCCTGCTAATCTGCCATTTCTGTTTTTATGGATGGTCAAAAAGTGGCGGCAGTCACTCAAGTGGTATTGGAAAGCACTTGCTGTTTGGTTGATCTTATTTTGTCTGTTCAGTTTTTTTATTCCGCAGACGTTCCACGTCGGTTTTTATTTGTTGACTCTGATGATGCTTTGCCGTGCGCTGTTGCATAGCTTTTTGTTTTTGAGAGCAAAACGGCAAGTTTGATCGATTGATAAAAGCGTGCTCTGAGCAAGCTTGAAAGATAAGGTAGCATTAAAGTAAATTGACATATTCATGTCGCAATATTGACGTTATTATGGCACTTGAAGACACATTTGATGGATGTATCTCTCCCCCAAGTTTAAAAATTATATATGGACAATAAAGACTTCAATATTAGAATTAAAAAACTTCGAGAAAAGAAAGGATTGTCTCAAGACGAACTTGCCAATCTGTCTGGATTAAGTTTAAGGACAATTCAAAGGATAGAAAGAAATGAAACGAATCCTCTGGGAGATACAAAAAGAAAGATTTTAAAAATTCTAAAATCATACCCAGATGCAGATTTTAATAGTGAATCTGAACCTAAGATGATTGAGAAAGATGATTTCTTGAATACATTGATGATAAAATATCAATATTTGCTAATTCTGAATATTTTTTCATTGTTATTGATTTCAGTTGGATTATCTGGATTAGAAGGATTTTTATTTTTTGGTTTGGTGGTCGGATTTTTATCTCTTGTTTTACTTTCGATGTCAGCCGTATATCATTTGAAGAAACAAGGTTTTAAACGTGGCTTTAAATATCTGACGTTTTCATTGACTTCTATTTTAATATATTTTTTTATAGTCTCATGGTTCATTCCATTCAAAACAGTACAAAATACGATTATAAATGGTGTGACAACTAGAATTGAAAGAAATCCAATTACTGGCAAAACCGACACAGCCATAATTAAAGATAAGAGTGTTGTGAATTATAAATAAAAAGCCTGCCCATAACAAAGTGTCATGTTTAATGCGTAGGGGGTTGGGCGGGTGCGGCTCGCTGCTGTAATACCGCCAATTAGTCTTTGACGACTTGATGGAAAACGTGGAATATTGAATAAACGAATTGACTCTGTGCGAGCTTGAAAGTTTTGTACTTTTATAATTCCGCGCTACAAATACACAAACCGTTTGTAATAACTTGTTGAAAAGTTTCACTGAAGAAATATAGGCTGTTTTTCATTCTTGTATGTGCTTCTTATATCTTTGTTGATCATTCAATTTAAAATCTGAACACGCTTTGGCAAAATCAAAAAAATATGTCGAAACACCTTTGATGAAGCAGTATTATGATATCAAAGACAAACATCCGGATGCCGTACTCTTATTTCGTGTGGGTGATTTTTACGAAACGTTTGGAGAAGATGCAATTAAGACCGCCGAAATACTGGGAATCACTTTAACCAAACGAGCTAACGGGGCTGCCAGTTTCGTTGAATTGGCCGGGTTTCCGCATCATGCGTTAGATACTTATTTGCCAAAACTGGTTCGTGCCGGACAACGAGTTGCTATTTGTGAGCAATTGGAAGATCCGAAAATGACTAAGAAAATCGTGAAGCGTGGAATTACAGAGCTGGTAACACCGGGAGTTTCCATCAATGATAATATCTTGGAGCATCGCGAGAATAATTTTCTGGCCTCTGTTCATTTCGATAAAAAGATGGCAGGTGTCGCGTTTCTGGATATCTCAACCGGGGAGTTTTTAACAGCGGAAGGTAGTTTCGAATACATTGATAAATTGCTGAATTCTTTCAAACCCAAAGAAGTGTTATTTCAACGTGGGAAGGGCAATGATTTTATTGCCTTGTTTGGGGGTAAGTTTTATACCTACACCATGGATGACTGGGTGTATAACGAGGACGCTGCTACCGACCGTTTACTTCGACATTTTGAAACCAAATCATTGAAAGGTTTCGGTGTGCAGGATTTGAATTATGGAATCATGGCTTCCGGCGCTATCTTGCACTACCTGGATTTAACTCAGCATCACCAACTTCAGCATGTGACTTCACTTTCGCGAATTGAGGAAGATAAATACGTTTGGCTGGATCGGTTTACAATCAGAAATCTGGAACTTTTTGGGGTGATTAACGAGGGGGCGAAAACACTTTCTCAGGTTTTGGATAAAACAATTTCGCCCATGGGGTCACGCATGTTAAAACGCTGGATTGCACTCCCTTTAAAGGAAATATCGGCTATTAACGATCGACTGTCAGTCGTTGAGTATTTTACCCAGCGTGATGCTGAAAAAGAGGAGTTGAGTGAGCACATTCGTCAGATTGGAGATTTGGAACGGATCATCTCGAAGGTCGCTGTTGGGCGGATTAACCCGCGTGAGGTTGTTCAGCTACGAAATGCGCTTCGTGCTATTGAGCCGATTAAAAAATACAGTGAAGGGGTTGATCAGGACGTGGTCAATCGAATGGCTGAGCAGCTAAATCCTTGTTTGGCGATTCGCGAACGCATGGAACGAGAGATAACCAATGATCCTCCAGTACTCGTAAATCGGGGAAATGTTATTCAGGATGGAATTTCGGAGGAACTGGATGAGCTTCGCAAACTGGCTTATTCGGGAAAAGATTACCTTGTTCAAATGCAGGATCGGGAGTCGAAACGCACAGGTATTTCGTCGCTGAAGATTGCGTTTAACAATGTTTTTGGGTATTACATTGAAGTGCGTAATACGCATAAAGATAAAGTCCCCGAAGAATGGATCAGAAAGCAAACGTTAGTAAATGCAGAACGATACATCACGGAAGAATTAAAAGAATACGAGAGTAAAATATTAGGAGCCGAGGAAAAAATTCTGGCATTGGAAGTTCGATTGTTTAATGAGTTGGTTGTGGCTTTGTCTGAATACATTCAATCCATTCAATTAAACGCGGTGGTTATAGCTAAGTTAGATTGTTTGCTTTCTTTTGCCACATCGGCGGTTGAATATGATTATTACAAGCCCGAGATGAATGATTCAACAAAAATCGATATCAAGGAAGGGCGACACCCGGTAATTGAACAACAGCTGCCGATTGGCGAAACATACATCAGCAACAACGTTGTTTTAGATCAGGAAGACCAACAGGTGATTATTATCACGGGACCAAATATGGCGGGTAAATCCGCTTTGCTTCGACAAACTGCCCTGATTGTGTTGATGGCACAAATTGGTTCATTTGTTCCTGCCACGGAAGCAAAGATTGGTTATGTCGATAAAATTTTCACTCGTGTTGGAGCATCTGACAACATTTCGCTGGGCGAGTCGACCTTTATGGTTGAAATGAATGAGGCTGCCAGTATTTTAAACAATGTGTCGGATAGAAGCTTGATTTTACTGGATGAGCTGGGACGTGGAACTTCAACCTACGATGGAATTTCCATTGCCTGGTCGATTGTTGAATATTTGCACGAACATCCAAAGGCAAAAGCTAAAACGTTATTTGCTACGCACTATCATGAGCTGAATGAAATGGAAAAATCCTTTGGTCGGGTAAAGAACTACAATGTCACGATAAAGGAAGTGGCCAATAAGGTGATTTTCTTGCGTAAATTGGTTCGTGGTGGCAGCAACCATAGTTTTGGTATTCATGTGGCTAAAATGGCCGGAATGCCACCCTCTGTGGTCGGTCGTGCTGATGAAATCCTGGCTCAACTGGAGGAAACGAACCGAAAAGATAGTTTAGCTAAGCCTTTGGAAGGAATGGCAGAGCATCGTGAAGGATTTCAAATGAGTTTTTTCCAGTTAGATGACCCGGTTTTGAAACAGATTCGGGATGAGATTAAAACGCTGGATATTGATAATCTAACTCCTATAGAGGCACTTAACAAATTACATGGAATTAAAAAGCTTTCGGGTTTAAAATAGCGGTTTACAGTGATAATTTAATTTCTCAGATTTTTTATTTATTATTTTTGGAGAAAGAAAAATTAGCAATATATTTGCATCGCTGTTTTCGGGAGCTGAAAGCAGCACGTTCTTTAAAAAAATGCGAGAATAGCTCAGTTGGTAGAGCACGACCTTGCCAAGGTCGGGGTCGCGAGTTCGAGTCTCGTTTCTCGCTCCATTTTTGTAGGATGCCCGGATGGTGGAATTGGTAGACACGTTGGACTTAAAATCCAATGACCATCAACGGTCGTGCGGGTTCAAGTCCCGCTCCGGGTACTTTTTAAAGTTCGTTGTTATTGCGAGAATAGCTCAGTTGGTAGAGCACGACCTTGCCAAGGTCGGGGTCGCGAGTTCGAGTCTCGTTTCTCGCTCTCCCAGAAAAAACACTTCATGAAAATGAGGTGTTTTTTCGTTTTGTAAAGAACGTTCCTGGATTAAACTATTCTATACCTGTCTTTGAAAATCTTGGGTATGTTTTCATTTTGTTCTCGATATATACATCTAACCATACGGATCTGGCGGAGACGGATATCATTATCCTAGTGAAGCAATTTCTCCCGAAGATTATGTTTTAACGCGGCAAAAAATTACAATTCCTCAAAAGTCCTTGATTATCCCGCTTAAATTCAAATATTTTGTTGAAAAAGCGTTTTTTATTGAAACAGGAATTGAGACAGAATGGCTGCTAAATTATTCAACTGTATCTAGAAGACCAGACTTTAGCTGGTTGCTTGGCTTTGGTTATAAAAAGCAAGATCTGCAATTATCGTTGAGTTATATCCAAGGATTCGAAGATCAGTATATGGGCGAGTCAACTGTTGGCAATTGGCTGACAAGCCAGACCGTGAAAAACAGAATGTTATTACTTAACATCTCTTATCCTTTATGGAAGAGATAACAATACTCACTTTTTTTGGGATGTTCAGAAACTGAAGACTAGTTTTTTCTATGGCCTCTGGGATTACCTTTCCCGGGGCCTTTTTTATTGAATTTGCTTTTCCCTTTTCCCTTTGTTGCTACTTTCCATTTTGGGCCTTCTCCAAGTTCGGGAGGGAGTGGGGCTTTGAAAACTTCTGACTCAATTAGCGATTCAATTTGCTGAAACTTGTACATGTCATCTTCATTAATCATGGTCAGGGCAATTCCCGTCGTATTGGCTCTTGCCGTACGTCCGATACGGTGGACATAATCTTCGGCATCTCCGGGCACATCGTAGTTGATCACCAGATTGATGTCTTTAATATCGATTCCTCGGCTCATAACATCGGTTGCCACCAAAATGCGAATCTGCCGTGCTTTGAAACGCATCAACACATCTTCGCGATCTTTCTGCTCCAAGTCCGAAGAAATTCCGGCTGTACTAAATCCTTTTTTCTTTAATGAGCGTGCAATTTCGGCAACTTTTCTCTTTGTTGAACTGAAAATTAAGATGCTTGGGCAGTCATCTTTGCCCTCGATCAATTGCTCGATCAAGGGTGTTTTTTGCTTTTCGTAGCACAAGTAGGCTGCCTGCAAAACACCTTCGGCAGGCTTACTAATGGCCGTGCTGAATTCTTTGGGTGAAGTCAAGATTTTTGAGGCTAACGAACGAATCTTATTAGGCATCGTCGCGCTGTACATCAATGTTTGACGTTTCCCCGGGAGATTACTGAATATTTTTATGATGTCGTCATGAAAACCAATGTCGAGCATCCGGTCAGCTTCATCCAATACAACAAACTCAACGTTGTCGAGCTTTGCAATACCATTGTCAATAAACGAAATAAGTTTTCCCGGAGTGGCAACAATGATGTCAACTCCTTTATTTAGGGCTTGTCGTTGGTTTTCCCATTCGCTACCATCGCCACCTCCATACAGTGCGATCGAAGTTATACCGAGGTAGTAGGCAAATCCTTGTACTTGCTGTTCGATCTGGATCGCCAGTTCGCGTGTTGGAGCAATCATCAAGGCTCTCGTTTTCCCTTCGGGGAGATCCTCAATTTTATCTAAAATTGGTAAGATAAAGGCGGCCGTTTTACCGGTTCCTGTTTGTGCGCAGGCTACTAAGTCGTGCCCTTCCAGTATGATTGGAATTGTGCTTTCCTGAATGGCTGTGGGTTCATCAAAACCCATGTCATACAGGGCATCTAAAATGTCATCGTGTAAATCAAACTCGTCAAATTTCATAAAATATACAGGAATGTATTTCTAACTACCAGAGAAGTAAAGCTTACCTTTTGAGAAAGATGCTTATCCAGTTTCATTCAACACAAAAGTAATATTTTTTTATTGGAAAGAAGACTTTGTCCAATTCTTCGGTTTTTATTAAGTCGGAATGTTAAATCCGCCGGGAGAGAGATTCTTCCAACTATTTGCTTACCAACCCATGAACACAATGCCTATGCCACTAACCATGATGATTAGTCCGGCAATTAAATGCAGGTATCGTTCATGTTTTTTGAAACGTACGAGCGAAGTTCCTTTGTGACCCAGATAAACAGCCAGGAGCATTGTGCCAATGGTTGCAATACCAAAAATGACTGCTACGGTTAGCATACCGATTGTGCTGTGTTCGTAGGCCGGAAAAATCAACATTGGAATAAGTACTTCGCACGGACCAAACACAAAAATCAGAAACAGGATCCATGGCGTTAATTTGACGTTGTCTTCGGTTTGCTCTTCTGTGGGCAGGTGTTGAAGATTTCGAATTCGTCTTGGAAGAAGAAATGACGGAAGATGAACGTGATGCAGACTTTTTATGTATTTGTAGATTCCGTAAATGGTATAGCCAACACCAAAGGCAATTAACAACCAACCCACCATTTCGCCTCTTAAGCTTTCGAACGATTTCAGTTTGTTGAGGCTAATACCGAGGGCAATGCCAATAAATCCAATCAAAACAGAACTGCCAACATGCCCAATTCCGGAGATGAAGGTAATCCACATGGTTTTTTGGCTCGACCATTGTCGTGCTTTGCTTAGCACAATAAAAGGCAGGTAATGGTCAGGACCTAAGATGGTATGGATAAAACCAAGTGACGCAGCGGATATGGATAGTAGATATAGTTCTTGCATTGCTTTTAGCTTAGTTTGTTAATGAGTGAGGCCTGGCAGGCTGCTCCGTAGCCATTGTCAATATTTACGACACTTACCCCGCTAGCGCAACTGTTGAGCATGGATAGCAATGCTGAGAGTCCCTGGAAATTAGCACCGTAACCAATGCTTGTCGGAATACCAATTACGGGTTTGTCGACCAATCCGCCAACAACGCTTGCCAGTGCACCCTCCATGCCGGCAACCACAATAATCACCCGGGCATTTCGGATGACTTCCAGTTGATAAAAGAGTCGATGGATTCCGGCAATGCCAACATCATAAACTTTCTCAACCCGATTCCCTAGAAATTTGGCGGTCTCCACGGCTTCCTCGGCAACTGGCATGTCTGATGTGCCAGCTGCAACCACCACAATGTAACCTTCGGTAAGTTGTTCTTCAGTTTTTTTATAAGTGATGGTTTTTGCCATCTCGTTGTACTTAGCTCCGGGAATCCGCTTTTTTACGGCTGCAAACATTTCCGAAGTAGCGCGGGTGGCTAATACGTCGATTCCTTTTTGGAACATTCGCTCTGCAATTTGGCTGACCTGTTCCACGGTTTTGCCGCTGGCGTAAATCACTTCGGGGAGGCCGGTTCTTGTTAAACGGTCAGTGTCGATGGTGGCAAATCCCATCTCTTCAATTCCGCGATCCGGAAATTGTTCCAAGGCATCAGTCAGGCTTATCTCGCCATTCTTATATTTTTCTAGCAGTTCCTTTGGACTCATGATTCTACTTGCTTGTTAACTTCTTTTTCTATTTCTGAAATGCTGAGTTGGTGTTGAATCGCCAGTTTTTTGCAATCGTCAAACTCGGGTTTGGTGCGAACCAGTTTGCCATTGTAAAAGCTTTGCTTTATTCGAACGGCTCCGTAGCTGGTTTCTATTGTCGATTCTTCGCGACGAAGCATATTTTTTGTTACCCGGTATTCGCGTATGCCAATTGAAGTGCTGAATGTGAAAATCAATCCTTTCAATTTTTCTCTCAATTCCTGCTTGCAAAGAACCGAAAGCAGGACAGCGGGGCGCGATTTTTTCATGATCATCGGCACCAGCCAGGCATCACTTGCCCCGGATTCAAATAGTTGCTCCAGTAAAAAATCATAGTGCTCCGGATTCATGTCGTCAATGTTGCTTTCCAGAACAATGGCTTCTTCATTGGTCACATCATTTACTGAAGTAGCATCTTCGAGTAGGTAAACACGCAGTACATTCGGGACTTCGCTGTCGCGGTTTCCAATGCCATAAGCCATTTTAGTAATTGGCAAGCTGATTTGTTCGGTGAATTCATCAACCGTTGCAACCAAAATTGCTGCTCCTGTTGGTGTCGTTGCCTCGTGGCTTACCAATCCTGTTTTCACCGGAATTCCTTTTACAATCTCCGCAGTTGCCGGTGCCGGAACAGGCATAATCCCATGGGCGCATTTTACGGTTCCACCACCTAGTTGAATGGGCGAGGCCATCACTTTGTCAACTTTCAGGTAGTCCAAACAGATGGCTGCACCAACAATGTCGGCAATTGAGTCGAGTGCGCCTACTTCGTGAAAATGAACTTTCTCTTTCGATATATTGTGGACTTTGGCTTCGGCAACAGCTACCAAATCGAAAATTTTGAGAGCGTTCGTTTTGACCGATTCCGACAGTGAACTGTTGTTGACGATTTTTTCGACATGACGCAGGTGACGATGTTTTTCGTTTTCCTGATTTTCGATAATCACATCGGCTTTTGTTCCGGTTATTCCGCGTCGTTGGTCGGTTTTAATTTCGAGGTGAAAGCCGTCGATGTTTAATTTTTCCAATTCTGTTTTTAGGTAATCGGCATCCACTCCCAGATCAATTAACGCGCCCAGGTTCATGTCGCCGCTGATTCCTGCAAAACAGTCGTAATATAGAATTTTCATTGTTCCCTATTTTGATTTATTAATTCCTTGTAAAAACCGATTTAGCTTGCCGGAAACCAATCCTTCGCGATCAATTTGAACCTCCGCAAAACCCAAAGCCTTAATTCGTTCAATTACATCGTTCTCAATGGCCATTAATTTCTCTAGCTCCCCCTTTTGAACTTCTACTTGTGCGTATGATCCATAATGCCGGACACGCACATCGCCGAAGCCGAGTTCATTTAATAAATTTTCGGCCGCTTCAACTTGTTGTAGCTTTTCTTTGGTGATGTGATGATTGTATGGAATGCGCGAGCTTAAACAAGGGCTTGCAGGCTTGTCCCAGTTGGGCAATTCAAAGTGTTTGGCAATTTGCCGGAGTTCGTCTTTGTTCAGTTGGCAATCGACCATGGGCGACAAAATTTGATAATTGGCTGCAGCTTGTAAGCCCGGTCTGTAATCGCCCAAATCATCATTGTTGGTGCCACTTAAAACATCAAAGTCAGGATGTTTTTCTTTCACTTGTTGCAAGTCGTGAAACAAATGTTCTTTGCAAAAGAAACAGCGGTTTTCAGGGTTCTTATTATAGCGTAAATCTGCCAGTTCTTCTGTTTTTATAGTTTCAAGCTGAATGTCGAAATCCTCACAAAATGTTTGAGCCAGCTGAAAATCTTTCTTTTTTAGGCTCTCAGAGTTGGAGATCACCCCAATGGTATTTTCTTTCCCCTGAAATTTACGAGCTAGAAAAAGTACCAATGTCGAGTCAATTCCTCCTGAAAAAGCAACAATGGAGCCTTTTCGCTTCGAGTACCATTCCTGTAGCTGGTCTAATTTATGTTGAAGATGTGGTTCTAATATTTTCATATTTGTTGTATTTCAAAATGAAGTAGCACTTTAGTTTTTAATGGTGACATGTTTTAATCTGCCCGGCTCATGGTCAATTTACCATGTTGCATTCCTTTAATCGTGATCAGTTTATCGGCTAGTTCGGTTAGTCTACTGGCCACACCTTTTATTGCAACAATTTCCATGTGTTTCGACTTATCCAGTATCAGTCGTTGGGTTGATAGAATTTCCTGATGATAGTTTTCAAGTACGTCCGCCAGTTGATTCAGTATTTCCCGGCGATTTGGGTCGTATACCAAGGTTACAGATCCCGCAACATAGTTGTTGCATTGCCATTTTTTTTCTACAATATTCCGGCTAATTAATTGGCGGATTGCTTGTGATCGGTTGGCGAACTGATTTTCCTTTACATATTG
Organism: uncultured Sunxiuqinia sp.; assembly: GCF_963678245.1. NCBI lineage: Bacteria > Pseudomonadati > Bacteroidota > Bacteroidia > Marinilabiliales > Prolixibacteraceae > Sunxiuqinia > uncultured Sunxiuqinia sp. The sequence goes on along the minus strand of NZ_OY782770.1, from coordinate 428,439 downwards.
GTCTAATGCATCAAGAAGATCTTTTTCTAGTGAAACGCCGAAGCGAGATACAGTCATGGTGACACCTTTTAGTAAAATGGTAACATCAATAACAAAACTACAAAAAAGGAGATCATTTGGTTCGATTTACGGATGTAATTTGGTGAAGATTTTGAATGGCTCATTTCTATCAGGTTAAGAATGCGGCGTTTGTGAAAAATCAATTATATTTGCGGCGACTATTAACGACGTGTTCTTGATAACCACGTAAAAAACAAGAGATCATGAGAAATAAAGTTTCTGTTTTATTCCTGTTGGCAGGGGTAGTTTTCGCATCTTGCCTGTTAATCTCTAACGTCCTTGCGTCAAAGATTATAATGATTGGACCTTGGTCTGCTCCGGCAGGTGTGCTTATTTTCCCCTTGGCTTACATTATAAATGATGTAATTGCAGAGGTGTGGGGATACGCTAAAGCCCGGTTAATTATTTGGGCCGGATTTGGAGCCAATCTATTAGCAGCCTTGTTTTTTATGCTGGCTATTCAACTTCCGGCAGCTTCATTTTACCAATCGCAGGAGGCTTTTCAAACTATTTTAGGGAGTTCGACTCGAATTGTGTTTGCCAGTTTGATGGCTTATATGGTGGGCTCTTTCCTGAATGCCTATGTAATGAGTCGATTTAAATTAATGACAAAGGGAAAAAACTTCTCCCTGCGAGCTATTGTGTCAACCTTGGTGGGTGAAGGAGCTGATTCTCTCATCTTTATTTGCATTGCCTTTGTCGGTATCTTCCCTTTGCCGGTCATTCTCGGAATGATTGTTACGCAGGCTTTATTAAAAACAGTGTACGAAATTCTGGTACTTCCGCTAACCTACGTGGTAGTGAAAAAAGTTAAAGCAATTGAAGGTATTGACACCTTCGATGAGAACGTTTCATACAACCCATTTCGCCTAAAACAAGTGTAATGAGCAGAGCATTAGTAGTTTTTTCGGGAGGGCAGGATTCAACAACTTGTTTGTATTGGGCCAAGCAAAAATTTGATGAAGTTGAGGCTGTTTCATTCGATTATGGACAGAAACATCGGTTAGAGTTGGATGTTGCTTCAATAATAGCTCAAAAAGCAGCTGTTCCTTTCCATGTTTTTAAGTTGGATTTGTTGGGCAGTATCACCAGTAATGCACTAACAAATCCGGATATGGAGGTGGAGCAAGACAAGCCGGCTGATCGCCCGCCAAACACCTTGGTTGAAGGCCGAAATATGCTTTTCCTGACATACGCTGCAGTGTTTGCCAAGTCGAAGGGAATTCAGAACCTCGTAACCGGAGTGGGACAGGCTGATTACAGCGGATATCCTGACTGTCGAGATGAATTTATTCGCTCACTGAATCAGACATTGAACTTGTCGATGGAAACTGATTACGAAATACATACTCCGCTGATGTGGAAAAGCAAAGAAGAGATCTGGCAATTGTCGGATGAGTTGGGGATTTTTGACTTGGTTCGGAATGAAACACTCACTTGCTATAATGGACTAATTGGTGATGGCTGTGGTCATTGTCCGGCATGCCGATTACGAAAAAATGGCTTGTATGCTTATTTGGCAAAGCGTAGTATAAATGATTGTGTTTAACTGTTGAGCTTTAAAACAATGGATGACTTAAAACACCTTGGGAGTAATACCAATTACGGGTTTAGTTATAATCCGGAATTGCTGGAGGCATTTGATAATAAGCACCCGGAGAATGATTATTGGGTGAAGTTTAATGCCCCCGAATTTACCAGCTTATGCCCGATAACCGGGCAGCCCGATTTTGCAACAATTTACATTGGTTATATTCCGAATCTCAAAATGGTGGAAAGTAAGTCGCTAAAATTGTACTTATTTAGTTTTCGTAATCATGGCGATTTTCATGAAGATTGCATTAACATCATCATGAAAGATTTAATTAAACTGATGGATCCAAAATACATTGAAGTGTGGGGCAAGTTCCTGCCACGTGGCGGAATCAGTATAGATCCGTATGCAAACTATGGGAAGCCGGGAACCAAGTATGAAGAATTAGCCTGGTTCCGCATGCAAAATCATGATCTAAACCCCGAAAAAATTGATAATAGATAATTGTGCGCTTGATTGGTTGTGAGAAAAAAAGGGGCTGTCCAGTGGGAAAATGGATAGCCTCTTCTCATTTTAAGGTCACAGACCTATTTGATATTTTCGGTTTTGCGTCTATCACAGATTGTTAAAGACTCGAAGTATCACACTAAATCATTCGCACCACTTAGTCAGATCAACACATGACACTCACCTGCAGGAGCTATTCTTTGGCGTCAGGTAGGCCCCGCAGCAATTGTAGCTTACTCATAAAAGCGGGTAGTTTCTGAGTTGGGAGGAGCGGTTTTTGAATTTTAAGTGGCAAGAGAACGGAGAGTAGTTTAGAGTGAATCTGAATAAACTGGGGTGATGGGGATTCCAATGCCCGACTTTATATTTCGATTCTGCTACACGAGGAAAAAAGATTTGGAATAATCTAAAATAGTTTATGATTCTTCTTATTTTTAAACAAAAAAGCTAGTTATGGAAAAGCACATTAATATTGTTGCAACGATACAGATTGGGTTTAGTATTTTCGGACTTGTTATTGCGGCTCTCATTTATTTTGTTCTGAATATTGCAGGCAATCTTTCCGGAGATCAGGAAGCCAATTTTATTTTGAACATCATCGCAAATTCGCTCACCGTATTTTTTATCGTTTTATCTCTTCCCGGTATTCTGGGTGGCATTGGATTGTTAAAAAGAAAAGAGTGGGCGCGTATTTTAGTTTTAATCGTATCGGTATTGCAGCTGTTTAATTTCCCATTGGGAACAGCAGTTGGTGCTTACTCCATTTGGGCTTTGGTTCAGCCCGAAGTCGTAGCCGAATTCAACAAAGCAAAAACGAACTAAACCGTTGAGCCATAAAGTAGCCAAACATATCATTGTTAGCGGGCGAGTTCAAAGGGGTGGTTGCAGGTATTTTGTGAATCAAAAAGCAAAGGAGTGCCAACTAACCGGTTGGGTGAAAAATCTGCCAAAAGGTAAAGTAGAAATTGAGGCTGAGGGAGATGAAACAGATTTGTCCTGCTTTGTCGAATACCTCAAGGCTGGAAATGGGTATAGCCGGACGGATCAGCTTCACCAAAGTAAAATAGAGCCAAGCAACTACACTAATTTTTCGATTCGATATTAAAATGACAAAAAAGAATTACCATATGAGCCCCGCCCAGTTCAGGGAGGAGGGCAAAAAAATGATTGACTGGATTGCCGACTATTACGAGCAGGTAGAAAACTACCCGGTTTTGTCGCAAGTTGAGCCGGGTGATATTCGCAAAAGCCTGCCTAATGCAGCGCCCGCCCAAGGAGAAAGCTTTGACGCGATGATGCAGGATGTGGAGCAACTGATTATGCCCGGAATTACCCATTGGCAATCGCCCAACTTTTTTGCCTATTTCCCTGCCAACACTTCCGGGCCTTCAATTCTTGGTGAGTTGCTTTCAGCGGGACTTGGAGTACAGGGCATGCTTTGGGCAACCAGCCCGGCTTGCACTGAGCTGGAGAGTCAAGTCATGGATTGGCTGGTGGATATGATGGATTTACCGCAGCATTTTAAAACTACCCGGAATGGTGGAGGGGTGATTCAGGATACTGCATCGAATGCACTGTTGACGGCCATGCTTTGCGCCCGCGAAATGAAAACGAATTTTGAAACGAATCGAATTGGAGGCTGCCCAAAAATTGTGGCTTACATTTCGTCGCAAACCCATTCTTCGGCCGAGAAAGACATTAAAGTTGTTGGTGTTGGCACGCAAAACCTTCGGACAATTGAGGTTGATGAAAACTTTGCGATGATTCCGGAGAAGCTTGACGCGCAAATCAGGAAAGATCTAGAGGAAGGATACATTCCTTTTTTTGTTTGTGCAACAATCGGTACCACTTCCTCCAATGCTGTTGATCCAATCCGGGAGATTGGAGAAATATGCCGCCGATACGATATCTGGATGCATGTAGATGCAGCCATGGTCGGATCAGCTGCGATCTGCCCCGAACAACGGGCTGCATTTGATGGGCTGGAGCTTGCTAAAAGCTATGCCTTTAATCCACACAAGTGGATGTTTACTAATTTCGATTGCGACTGCTTTTTCGTGTCTGATAAATCGATGCTCATAAAAACGCTTAGTGTTTTGCCCGAGTACCTGAAAAACGAAGCAACTGCAACTGGAGCGGTGATTGATTATCGCGATTGGCATCTTCAGTTAGGACGCCGGTTTCGTGCATTGAAACTTTGGTTTGTCATCCGACATTACGGCGTTGAAGGATTGCAATATCATATCCGGGAACATATCCGGTTAGCCGGTGAATTTAGCAAATGGGTAAAAGAATCAGCCGACTTTGAATTACTCAATGAACCGCCTTTTAACCTGGTTTGCTTCCGGCATAAAAATAATGATGCATTCAATAAAAAGCTCATCCAAAGCCTGAACAAGAGCGGCAAAATCTACCTGACACATACCGTATTAAACGGACAATTTTGGCTGCGCATGAGCATTGGGCAAACACAAACGGAGCTGAAACACGTGCAGGATGCCTGGCGACTGATCGGAGAGGAATCACGAAGCATCAGTTAGCTCTTCTCTCGACATCAAAAAAAAATGGCCCTCACGAATCGTGAAAGGCCAAACTTGTTTTCATGGCTTTTGCTGCCTTTATAATGCCTGAGCAACGGCATCGGCTAACGAAGTTGTTGGCCGACCAAGCAATTTAGAAAGCTGTTTGCCATCATCAAATAAATCGCCTTTCGAAGCACCTGTATCCCAGCTGGCAATTGCAGTTGCGAAAAATTCGGGCAAGCCAAAACTTTTCAACACTTCGGCATATTCTCCTTCCGGTAGATTTTTGTAAGGAATATCTTTTCCGGTCTGACGCGAAATCTCAGCCGCCAGATCAGTCAAAGTATACGCTTCATCACCGGCCAGCTCATATACGTTTCCTTCGTGTCCTTTTCCGGTTAAAACCACAGTGGCAGCCTCGGCAAAATCCGCACGTGTTGCTGACGATATTTTACCATCACCGGCACTACCTACAAATGCACCACCAGCCAATGCCCCCGCAATCGACCCGGTGTAATTCTCCGAATACCAACCATTACGCAAAATGCTATAGGCTATTCCGGAAGCCTTCAGTGCATCCTCGGTCGCCAAGTGTTCGGCTGCCAAATTCAACGATGACGTATCAGCGTGCAGTAAACTGGTGTAAACAATCCATTTCACGCCTGCCGCCTTTGCTGCTTCAATAACGTTGGTATGCTGCTCGGCGCGTTTACCAATTTCACTACTTGAAATCAGTAATAAGTGATCAATTCCCCCCAAAGGATCGACCAGTGTTTCCGGCTTCGAGTAATCGAATTCGCGAACTTCGACACCAAGCTCAGCGGCCTTTTCAGGCGTACGAACCAAAGCTACAATTTCATCACTATTTACTTTCCCTTTTAGTTTTTCAACCACAATTTGGCCTAACTGGCCTGTTGCTCCTGTAATTCCTATTTTCATATGATTTAAATTGGTTATTTATAAGGTATCATATGGAACTCTCGATGAAATTTAATTATGCTTGTTTGTGAAATATCGCAGATTAAAGTTCATGTTCGTTTCATATATTCTAATTTAAAATCCTGCTTGCTTTACAATAGTTCTTTAGTTACTTTTGGATACTCAAAGGTATTTGCTTAGTATCTTTTAAACAAGAACGTACAAATACCTCAGATGGTTACTAGTAAGTTAGGTAAGTTAATTATCAGTTGATTATGGACGAAAATAAATTGAAAAAATATAGTAATGCGGAGCAATGCCCTGTTCGGAATGTTGTTGATCGAATTGGAGACAAGTGGTCGTTGCTGGTTTTGCTGCTATTAGAAGAAGGCGAAGTGATGCGTTTTATGGAAATTCAGAAAACCATTGAAACGATTTCGCAAAAGATGTTAACCGTAACGCTTAAAGCACTTGAGGCTGACGGGTTGGTTGAGCGTACCGTTTACCCGCAAATACCGCCAAAGGTTGAATATAAATTGACTGAACGAGGAAAAAGTTTGCTGCCGCATCTGCATGGTCTCTTAACATGGGCTGTGGAGAATATGAACAACATTAGGGAATCGAGAAAGCAGTTTGCCTCCTGATTGGGTAAAAACGTTTTATCTCGTCATTAAACCAAGCCGGCGAGACCAATTATTTTGAAGTAATATTTAAATTGAGAATAGAAATAATTGAGAGTAGAAATAATAGTGCTGTTATTTTCTATTTAATAAGTCGTTTTTTATTGTGAAAAGATTAAATCTTTCACACTGTCAGTCTTTTTGTTTGCATTCCGTTTGTTAAATTATCTTATTGTCGTTATTGGATTCTATTTGAAGTTAAAGTGTTAGTTTTTAATTGTCGTTATATTTACGCCTTTATTAATATAAACTTTAGGAAACATGTCGAAGGAAATAGTTTTTGATTTATTGGACAAAGGCGCCGAGGATAGGCAATTTCGTATTAAGTATGACAACGCGTTTACAATGGAGAAATTTGTAGAACTGGCCAAAGAAGATGGCTTCGAATTTACAGTAGATGACTTAAAGGCGGCTTTGCGCGAAAACGGAGATTCGTTTGATTCATACGGCAATCCACCTAAAAAGGGAATCTGGGTCTAAGTGTACTGCATAATTTGTTTTTTTGAAGTTGATTAATCAACAGAAAAACTAAAACCAACCTCCAATATTACAAGTAGTGCCATGCATTTGATCGTTGTCGGATGCATGGCACTTTTTTATCATTATGAAGAGTTGAGCTAACTATGTTGGCGTGGATAACAACCGACTGTAAGCTAATGTCCTTTCAATTCAGTATAAGCTTCTTTTAACTTCTGAAAATCATAAAATGTTGGATGAACAGCATTCAGATATTTCAAGATTTTAAAGGCATTGAAATATTGAAAGAATCGCTTTTGGAATGCTTGCGGAGAGCCGCTGTTCCGGCGAATTTCAGATAAGTCATCCGAAAAACGATCCTTGGTCAAAAACTGTTGAACAGATGCCGGAAGTGTGGATGATTCGAGTTCAGACTCGTACAATTCAGGTACCAAGTCAAATAGCTGTTTCAGATCGAGAAAGGCTTGAAAGGCATAAGTCTTGCAGAGACTCTTGTCTCCATCCATCCACTTTTGGATACTGGGTCCGGTACCAAAAGGCACTCGATTCGATAGCCGTGCCGATGGAAAAACGCAGGTCGTATTTAACTCTGAAATTGACCCCATTGCGGTAAGCTTGTGCAAAAAATAGAAATCTTCGCCAGCTTGTCTTCTGTTCATTCCGCCCTGTTTTACATAGGCATCAGCACAAACGGTAAAGGCCGAACCAATTGTATAAATGGCATGCGGAAAACCGGTGAAAGCCATGGCCTTTTTATAATAGTGCAGGTAATCTTCGTACAATTGCATGCCTTTAATGTGCAGTGGATCGATCAACTCGTCTACCCGATGCTTGAATTTAATGGTTGTGCCAATTTCGTTTTTTGTGTTTGCGAAGTGATTTTCAATTTCAACTAAATAGTTAGGTTCTACCAAAGTATCTGCGTCCAATGAGATAATCAAACCATTCGGTTTTTCAAGGGTTCCAAAACGGCGAATAGCTTCATCCATTCCGGTTTTTCGTGCTAAGCCAGCTCCGGCATGTTTCTTTCGAAATGGCTCCGGCACCAACACATGTAGATTGAAAAATGCCGTGGAGTTTTCAGTCTTCCACTGTTTCAATTCCAGGACCGTTTGCTTGTTTTGCACCTCCACCGTTTGGGGGCTTTTCTCTGATTGATTAACCACAACCAACACCTCAACATCTTGCAATGTCCTTTCGCAAGCCGCTAATGATTCTATTGTTTCTACAACCGTCGGCTCGTTATAGCATGGAATTACGACAACCATTCCTAGACTCGAAGAAGGTCGATCTATAATAAAAGGCGGGTAACTTATATTGCGTTGAAGGTATCGGCTGGCAAAACTCATACACGAAAGTTAGGGATAAAAAAAATCCGGACAAAGCCCGGATTTCATAGGTATGGTTAAGCGAAATTATTTTTTCTCATTGTAAATAGCATTCATGGCAGTCAACACTTCTTTAGTAATGTTATGTGCCTCATCGCCAATCAGAATTTCACCGGCGTTAAAAATATAACTGTATTTTTTGTCTGCATTGAATTTCTCCAGGTAACTCATCAAACTATCAATCAGTTGTTGGTTGTTTGCTGCTTGCATTTCCTGCAGTTTGGCCGATAATTCCTGATCCAGAGTCAGAATCTCCTGTTCTTCACTCATCAATCGGTCACGTTCCTGAACGGCACGATCCTGGGTTAAAAAACCACCTCGTTGAACTTTTTCCTGAAATTCGGCTGCACGTTTTTCAAATGAAGACCGCTTCTCAGCATATTCTTTGGTGTATGCTTCTTGATTTTTAGTAAACTCTTCGTGAAGTTTTTGTGCCAAGTCGTAATTTACAATCAACGAATCAACCTTCACATAAGCAATCTTCAAATCAGAACTGGATGAAGGGCTTATTGAATTTCCCGCCATTCCTTCATTTGAAGTTTTTCCACTAAAATGAATCACATAGATTCCGATTAAGGCAACGGCTAATACCACGTTTACGATCAATGAAGTATTTTTCATTTGGTTAATTATTAGTTTTTATTTCTTCAAAGAAAACAAACAAATGCTCTGTTGCCATCGAAAAATCCCTTTTTTCAGTAATCGGCCGAGTCAACTTGTAAGTTTTAAATAGTTAGTATCTCAAATAATTTCGACCAAAAATAAAAATTTAATATCAGGAATAAAGCTTTAATTGAATATTTTTTTTGAAGGTGTTCCTTTAATTTCTTCGAATAAAACCATGCGGAAAATCATGTTCATTCGCTGATAAAGGTCATTGAACCTCAGTACTTCAAATGCGTATTTTTAAATAGCAAATTAATCTTTTTCAAAACAAGGTCAACACATGTTTAATAAAGTAATTTCACACCTGCTTCCTTACATGCCCGAAAAGCTGGTCTGGCTTTTTAGTAAACGCTACATTGCCGGCGAAACGATAACCGAAGCCATTGAAGCGGCACGCAAACTCAACGAACAACAGATTGAGGTCACTATTGATTTGCTTGGCGAATTTATAAGCAGTTTGGAGCAAGCGGAAGACAATAAAAATGAATACTTACAAATTATTGAACGATTCACGAGTGAAAATATTCAAGGTAATTTTTCCTTAAAACCTACCATGTTTGGTTTACTGATTGATCAGGAAGTTTGTTACCGTCATTTGAGTGAGATTATCGGTAAAGCGGCTGAAAGGAATAGTTTCGTCCGCATTGACATGGAAGATTCGCAGTGTGTTGATGCGGAACTAAGCTTATTTAAAAAGCTTAAAAAAGAATTCAGTGGTCATGTTGGTCTGGTTGTGCAGGCCTATTTAAGACGAACTCTCGATGATTTGACTGATTTTAGTAAGTTCCCTTCAAATGGACACCCGCTGAATTTTCGCCTGTGTAAAGGAATTTATGTGGAGCCCGCCCAGGTCGCTTTTAAGGAATATCAGGAAGTAAGAACTCACTTTTTAGATGATCTGGAGTTTATGTTTCAGAATAAGATGTTTGCAGGAATTGCTACGCATGACAAATTCCTTGTTGACGAATCATTAAAACTGATTGAAAAATACCAGGTCTCCAAATCGATGTATGAATTCCAGATGTTGTACGGCGTTACACCTGAGTTGCGAAATTCAATTGTTGATGCCGGTCATCGGATGCGTGTTTATGTACCTTTTGGAAAACAATGGTTTAACTATTCAACCCGCCGTTTAAAGGAAAATCCGAAAATTGCCAGCCACATTATAAAAGCACTTTTTTTTAGGGGTTAATTATAAATGGGGAGCAAGGGGTGGTGGTTCAATCAAAACTGCCCCTTGCCTTTTTCATGAACTCCTGAGCACATGATTAACTTCATATGCATAACTCTCTATGAGTTTGATTTTGAAATGAAAAGGAGACCTGGAGCAACTATTTCTATTCAGAATACTTTAAAATATCAATCGAAAAGTCTAATTTTAGAAATAGAAAAGGATAAGGGAGAATATACCGAATTGATCAAATTAAGAAGTATAATTAAAAACTCTCCACTTATCCTTTTCTTTTAAACGATAATTCCTTTTTATTATTACCCACATTCCAAAAAGAAAAAGCAAGTTTCTGATTTGTTTTGTATGTTTGCATAACAGAACAGAACATATTTAGCTTTTTTACTATGAGCAAGTTTCATTTCCAGATTGACCAGAGCTCAAACCAACTAAAATTTCAACAATTAATTGACGCTGTGACAGAGGCCATTAGTAAAAATTTGCTACAGGCCGGTGACATTTTGCCATCGGTCAATCAGTTGTGTAAAGAAAGTTCTTTATCGCGCGACACGGTTTTTAAATCATATGCTGAACTAAAAAATAGGGGCATTATCGAATCGGTGCCACATAAAGGCTACTTTGTAGCCAAGGCTACCACCAAAGTGTTTCTCTTCCTGGATACCTTTAAGGCATACAAAGAAGTTTTATACGGTTCGTTTTTAGACAATCTTCCCGAAAACATTACAGTCGATCTTCACTTTCATCACTACAATATCAATGTATTTGAAACGATTATTAAAGAAAGTATCGGAAAATACACCAAGTATATTATCATGAATTTTGATCATGAGCGAGTACCGGATATCATCAAAGAAATTCCTGGTAATAAGCTACTGATCATCGACTGGAATGTGCACGTTTCAAAGCTGAACTCGTGCATTTATCAGGGGTTTGGGCAAGCTTTGTACGAATCTTTTGAAAAGGATATTGAACTCATAAAAAAATATAAACGTTTCATTTATTTGTATCCGGAATTCACTTACCACCCGAAAGAATCGATCAGATATTTTGAGTCGTTTTGTAAGAATTACAATATATCATTCCTGACAATGAGAAAATCGAAAGAATTGGATGTGAATGCCGGAGATCTTTACCTAATGGTCAGCGACCGGATGTTGGCTCGTTTTCTCGATCAATGCGACCAAAAACAGTACACACTTGGAAAAGAAGCAGGCGTAATCTCGTACAACGAAACTCCAATGAAAAAATATGTAAAAGATGGAGTAACCGTAATATCGACCGATTTTGAATTGATGGGCCGGAAAGCTGCCGAATTTGTTTCGACTGGCGATCATGTGAATTTATGCATCCCTACCAAGTTAATGGTGCGTAGCTCTCTGTAGTAGAGGTGTTTTTAAACATGTTTTGAGCGTTTTGAAATAGGCTCACCTGCATCTATATTTGCAGAGCATACCAGAACAGAACGGTTGGCTGAATAATAAAACAAACTAATAAGTTAACAAGAATGTATTTACTTGGATTTGATATCGGCAGTTCATCTGTCAAAGTCTCACTAATTGCAGGCAAATCAGGAGAATGTGTTTCTTCGTCATTTTACCCTAAACAAGAAATGAAAATTACTGCTAGGCAAACCGGTTGGGCAGAACAAGAGCCTGAACAATGGTGGGGAAATTTGAAACTAGCGCTTCAGGAAGTACTTTCAGAGTCAAAAGTTGACCCAAAAGATATCGATTCAATTGGTATTTCGTACCAAATGCACGGTTTAGTTATGGTTGATAAAGATCAGCAAGTGATTCGCCCATCAATTATTTGGTGCGATAGCCGTGCTGCCGCTATTGGCAACCAAGCTTTAAAAGAAATAGGCGAAGAAAAATGCCTGACCAGCCTACTAAATTCTCCGGGCAACTTCACCGCATCAAAACTGAAGTGGATCAAAGACAATGAGCCTGAACAATACAGCCGCATTCATAAAATTATGCTTCCGGGTGATTATATCGCCATGAAACTGAGTGGCGAAATTAAAACAACTGTGAGTGGTCTGTCAGAAGGCATTTTTTGGGACTTCCAGCAAAATGAAGTTTCGAAGCTGGTGATGGAATATTACGGATTTGACGCTTCGTTCGTTCCGGAGATAGTTCCCACATTCTCAGTTCAAAGTGAGGTGAGTGAATTTGCCGCCAACGAGCTTGGTTTGGAAAAAGGAACAAAAATAAGCTATCGTGCAGGAGATCAGCCCAATAACGCCTTGTCGCTTAACGTGCTAAATCCAGGAGAGATTGCCACAACTGCAGGAACATCGGGAGTTGTTTATGGTGTTAGCGAAGAAGTGGCCTACGACCCAAAATCGCGGGTAAATACCTTTGCTCACGTGAACTACTCTGCAAAATCGAACCGATTGGGAGTGTTGCTTTGCATTAACGGAACCGGAATTCTAAATTCCTGGTTGAATAAAAATGTTGGAGACAGTGGCATTTCATACGAAAAGATGAACGATATGGCATCCGAAATCGCAATTGGATCTGACGGATTGAGCATTTTGCCATTTGGAAATGGAGCAGAACGTGTACTGGAAAATAAAAATCCGGGAGCCACTTTGGCTGGAATTAATTTCAATATTCATAGTCAGGCTCATCTTTTCCGTGCCGCGCAAGAAGGCATTGTCTTCTCTTTTAAATATGGCATGGAAGTGATGGAAACCATCGGCATTAAAGCGAAAGTAATTCGTGCGGGAAAAGCAAATATGTTTTTGAGCCCAATCTTCAGAGAAACACTCGCCGGAGTTACCGGAGCTACCATAGAATTGTACAATACCGATGGTTCGGTTGGTGCCGCACGTGGTGCCGGAATTGGATCAGGCTATTATTCATCCTCACAAGAAGCTTTTTCCAACTTAACGAAATTAGAGACAATAAAACCAGATCCGCAGCGTGTAGTAGCTTATCATGCAGCTTACGAAAGCTGGAAAAAAGAACTCGAGAAAGCAATCAAATAAGAATTTATTATTTGGGAAAAACATCCACCGAATACGATAAAATAAATTAATAACGAATTTAATAAATGAGATTATGACATTTTTCAAAGGCAACAAAGAGTACTTTTCAGGCATTGATAAAATCAAGTTTGAAGGACAGGATTCAAAAAATCCACTGGCATTTAAATGGTATGATGAAAACCGAGTTGTTGGCGGTAAAACCATGAAGGAGTATTTACGTTTTGCGGTTGCCTACTGGCACACCTTCTGCGGTGATGGTGGCGATCCTTTTGGTCCCGGCACACATGTTTTTCCGTGGGATGGCGCTTCAGACAAACTTGATGCTGCAAAAGAGCGCATGGACGCCGCATTTGAATTCATTACAAAAATAGGTGCTCCGTTCTATTGTTTCCACGACACTGACGTTGTTGGTGACGGAACAGTATTTGAAATTGAGCAACGATTGGCAAAAATGGTGGATGAAGCCAAAGCCCGTCAGGAAGCTACCGGTGTAAAATTACTTTGGGGAACTGCTAACGTGTTTTCTAACCCCCGGTATATGAATGGTGCTTCAACCAACCCTGATTTCAACGTATTGGCAAATGCATCGGTACAGGTTAAAAATGCCATTGATGCAACAATCGCTTTGGGTGGAACAGGTTATGTATTTTGGGGAGGACGCGAAGGTTACATGAGCCTGCTGAATACCAATACGAAAAAAGAACTGGACCACATGGGGCAATTCCTGCGTTTGGCACGCGACTATGGCCGCAAGCAAGGATTTAAAGGCACTTTCCTGATTGAGCCAAAACCGATGGAGCCTACCAAACACCAGTATGATTACGACACACAAACAATTTTAGGCTTTTTGGAAAAGAATGGATTGGCCGACGATTTCAAAATGAATATCGAAGTAAATCACGCTACCTTGGCCGGACATTCGTTTGCCCACGAATTGCGTATGGCTTCTGATGCCGACATGCTGGGATCGATTGACGCCAACAAAGGTGACTATCAAAACGGATGGGATACTGACGAATTCCCAACTAATATTTATGAAACAACTGAAGCGATGCTGGAGATTATCAGCGCCGGAGGGTTCACGCATGGCGGAATTAACTTCGATGCTAAAACACGTCGTAATTCAACTGATTTGGAGGATATTTTCATCGCCCATATTTCAGGGATGGATACTTTTGCCCGGGGGCTGGTTGTTGCTGATGATATTCTGAAAAACTCAAATTATCTGGAACTTAGAAAAGCGCGTTATGCTTCTTATAGTTCAGGAAAAGGTGCCGAATTTGAAGCCGGTAAATTATCAATGGAGGACTTGTACGCTGCTTCTAAAGAAATTGGCGAACCTAAACAAATCAGCGGTAAGCAAGAGATGTTTGAACAACTCATTAACAGCTACATCTAATCGTCGATTGATGAAGCTGTAACTTAAATAAAATTGTATTGAAAACCCGAATCAAGACTTTTGTTTTGATTCGGGTTCGTGCATTTTCAATCGTTCATTAACCTAATACTGATAAATAGTGCAAGAAGCCGACAGGCAACAAGCATAGTATCACGAAATAAAACAATACGAATGAAACAAAACAATTTCTTTATCATTGCTATTACTTTTGTAGCAACGCTTGGTGGTTTATTGTTTGGTTACGACACCGCAGTAATTTCTGGTGCAGAAAAATCGGTGCAGGCTTTTTTGATAGACAGCCAGGGGCTCAGTACGCTGGTTCACGGATTAACAATTTCCAGCGCTTTGATTGGATGTATTATCGGTGGTGGTATTTCCGGTATTTTTGCGTCAAAAATAGGAAGAAAGAGATCCTTGATGATTGCTGCTCTTTTGTTTTTCTTATCAGCTTTGGGGTCTGGATATCCGGAATTCTTGTTTTTTGAAAAGGGAAAAGCAACCATGGCGCTTTTATATATGTTTAATTTTTACCGGATTATTGGAGGTATTGGCGTCGGAATGGCTTCGGCAATTGTTCCAATGTATATTGGAGAGATTTCGCCTGCCGAAATTAGAGGACGTCTGGTTTCGCTTAACCAATTTACAATCATCTTCGGAATGCTTGTCGTTTATTTTGTAAACTGGGGAATATCAAACGGTCAAACAGTAGAATGGGTGAATACAATCGGATGGAGACGTATGTTTCTGTCTGAGTCAATCCCTGCCGGTCTGTTTGGAATCTTGCTTTTCTTTGTTCCTGAAACACCGAGGTATCTGGTGTTAAAACAAAAAGATAATGAGGCATTAAGTATTCTTGAAAAAATTAATGGTCCCAGCCGAGCGAAAGAAATCCTGAATGATATTAAAAGTACGTTAGAGCACCACTCAGGAAAAATCTTCTCGTATGGGAAAATGGTTATCGTAATAGGAGTTTTACTTTCTGTTTTTCAGCAGTTTGTTGGTATCAATGTGGCACTTTACTACGCACCCCGGATTTTTGAAAGCATGGGCGCCGGAAAAGATGCTTCTATGTTGCAGACAGTCGTGATGGGCTTGATCAACGTAATTTTCACAGTAGTCGCAATTCTCACCGTCGACAAATGGGGACGAAAACCTCTAATGATGGTTGGTTCAATTGGAATGGCCATTGGCATGTTTGCTATTGCAGGCTTGGCGTTCTTTGAAATTATTGGGATCAGTACCTTAGTATTCATCATTGTTTACACGGCTTCGTTTATGATGTCGTGGGGTCCTATCTGCTGGGTTTTGATTTCTGAGATTTTTCCGAATAAGATTCGTGGGCGTGCGGTTGCTGTAGCTGTTGTAGCACAATGGACTGCCAACTATTTCATTTCATCAACTTATCCATCAATGATGGAATTTAGTGGCGCTGTAACTTACGGGTTTTACGGTGTTATGAGCGTATTTTCTTTCTTTTTTGTTTGGAAAATGGTTCCCGAAACAAAAGGAAAGACCTTAGAAGAAATGGAACACATTTGGAAAAAGTAGTCTACCAATTCTTTACATGAGTAACAAAAATAAAGATTTTGCAGGATTACTGGATCCGGAATTAATAAATATTGAAAATGCATGGAAAAAAGTCGGATCAATTCCGGCTTTTCTTGTTTTTAGTTACTTTTGCAATTCGAAATAAAAAACAGATTATGGCTCAAAAACCTTCAATCCCCAAAGGAACACGCGACTTCTCTCCGGTAGAAATGGCTCGCCGGAATTACATTTTTGATACTGTTAAGGAAATTTTTCAACGTTACGGATTTCAGCCCATCGAAACGCCAGCTATGGAAAACCTGTCGACTTTAATGGGAAAGTATGGCGAAGAAGGGGACAAGCTGCTGTTTAAAATCATGAACTCAGGTGATTTTATTTCGAAGGTAAGCGATGCTGAGTTACAAAAACGCAATAGCATTCGATTAACCAATCAAATTTCAGAAAAAGGATTGCGGTACGATCTGACCGTGCCTTTTGCCCGTTTTGTTGTGCAACATCGAAACGATATTTCATTCCCTTTTAAACGCTACCAGATTCAGCCGGTTTGGCGTGCCGACCGCCCTCAAAAAGGTCGTTACCGTGAATTCTATCAATGCGATGTTGACATGATTGGCAGCACTTCATTGTTGAATGAACTGGAATTGGTGCAGATTATTAATGATGTTTTCACCAAGTTGAAGATCAATACGGTGGTGAAAATTAATAATCGGAAAATTTTAGCCGGAATTGCTGAAACCATTGGCGAAGCAGACCGCATTGTTGATATTACAGTGGCCATCGACAAGTTAGATAAAATTGGGTTAGATAAAGTAAACCTTGAGCTGTTGGATAAAGGGGTCTCACAAGATGCCGTGGACAAACTTCAACCTATTCTAACGTTGAGTGGAACCAATGAGGAAAAACTGGATCAGATTGATGCAGTGATTAGAGCAACGACTGTTGGGAAAAAAGGGGTGGAGGAGATGCGAACTTTGTTTGGATATCTTTCAGGTTTTGAGTTAAAAACGGAAGTAGAACTTGATCTGACTCTTGCGCGTGGATTGAATTATTATACCGGTGCTATTTTTGAGGTGAAAGCCAAAGATGTGCAGATTGGTAGTATTTGTGGAGGTGGCCGTTACGACGACCTGACTGGAATTTTTGGAATGCCGGATGTGTCAGGCGTTGGTATTTCGTTTGGTGCCGACCGTATTTACGATGTGATGACCCAGCTGGAGCTTTTCCCCGAAGATGCCGTTGCATCAACCAAAGTCATGTTTGTGAATTTTGGCGAAAAAGAAGAAGCTTACTGCTTACCTATTTTGGCCAAGCTTCGTGCTCAACGAGTAAATGCCGAGATCTATCCTGAATCGGCTAAAATGAAAAAGCAAATGACTTGGGCAAACCGGAAAGAAGTTGCTTTTGTTGTTTTGGTGGGCGAGGAAGAAATTAAGCAGGGAAAGGTAACTCTCAAGAATATGAAAACGGGTGAACAGCAAGTAGTTACTCCTGACCAATTGATCAATACTCTTTGCAATTAGTACAAATCGAGAATAAGTTTTTTTAGAAGATAAGGCAGATTTATAATCAGCTGTTGATATGTTGGTAGTTAGTTCGTTGATTGCTTTTTGAGCTTTTCCCTTTTTCCAACCACAAGAGCCGCGCCACTCAAAACGATTACTGCACCCAGGATCGATAGCAATGGAAAGTGTTCGCCTTCAATCCACGAAACATTCATTTTTGTGAGTATTCCCATTGTAACGAATGTGATAATGGGATTGATAATGATAATAATGCTGACTTTATTGGCTTGTGTGTACTTTAAAGCCAGGGCCAGGCAACTATAAGCCACCAAGGTATTTACTCCTAAAAAAAATAAAACAAGCCACCAAATCCAGTTAATCTCTGTTAATGGAGCAAAATCAATAAAGGGAATGTAAACTATAGCCGGAAATCCGAACAGAAATAAGTTTAGGCCTGCAGATGAATTTGATACAACCAACTGTTTTTGAAAAATAGCATAGATTGCCCACGCGATAGCTCCGCTAAACGTGAATAAGACTCCCATGTTGTATTGTCCTTGCTGTCCGATCATCTGCCCGATTTGTTGACTGTAAAAAAAGGCAAAACCGATAGTGGCAACAACAAATCCGATCAGTTGCACTTTTTGTAATCTCTCCTTAAAAAATAAAACCCCGGCCAAAGCAAGAATAATTGGACCAGTTTGGATGACCACCTGTGCGTTGCTCGGACTGGTGTAATGAATGCCGAGCATGTACCCCATGTAATTCCATGAAAGACCAATTGCTGCAAATAAAAGTAATTTGGGTGGTTTGATTAGTATTTTTAAGCTTGAAGGGTTCTTAAACAGTTGCCAGCCAGCTAGCATAACAAAAGCGACTACAAAACGAAACCAAACTACCGTTTGAGGTGCAACTTCCTGAACAGCTATTTTCAGGAAAATAGCAAGGAATCCCCAAAAGAATGCGGTAATAATAGCATATAAAATACCTTTCTGGTTATTGGTCATATTTGGATGTCGTGTGAAATTAAGTGAAATAAAAAAGCCATCTGGAAGTTCCTGATGGCTTTGCTTTTATCTTAGTTTAGCATCAAGTTCTTTGTCGAACTGAAAGATCAGCTTCTGCATAATCTTGTCAATTTGTTTGTCCTTAAGTGTTTTGTCATCATCGCGCAGTGTGAAACTTACGGCGTAGGATTTTTTCCCTTCCGGTACTCCCTTCCCTTCGTACACATCAAACAGATCTACCGAGCGAAGTAACTTCTTCTCAACTTTAAACGCCAGGTCTCGAATTTGCCCGAACTGAACGTCTTTGTTTAGCAATAAAGCTAAATCGCGGCGCACTTCTGGATATTTTGATAATTCGCTAAATAGCGTCTTGTTATTTTTCTGTTCTAATATGATATTGTCCATTGAAAGATCAGCGTAGAAAACCGAATTCTCAATGTCAAATTGCTTCCTCAATTTAGGATGAACGATACCAATTTCTGCTACCTTTTTATTTCCGTTTTTGGTTGACAGAACTATTCCTTCCGATATTAATTCGTTGCTAAGACCTTCAGTCGCTAATTTGTCGGCTTTCAATCCCATTTTTGTCAGCAGGCTTTCAGCATATGATTTTAGTTGAAAGAAAGTGCTTTCACTTTGCGCAACAGTCCAGCTTTCTTTTTCTTTTTGGCCGCTGATGAAAATTCCCAGGTGCTCTTCCTCGCGGAAGTTTTTCATCACATCCTCTTTTAGTTTCAGGCCGTTCAGGAAATAGCAATTACCGAATTCGTACAAGCGCAAATCGGCATTCTGACGGTTGGCATTATAAGCTATCGCTTCTAAACCGCCAAACAACAGTGTTTGACGCATCACGCCAAGGTCGTTACTCAACGGATTGAAAAGCTTAACGCTGTGTTTATCCTTAAATGTTTCACCATTTTCGTAATACGAAGCTTTGGTTAGCGAATTGGACCAAATTTCGTTAAATCCCTGTGCTGTTAATGTTTCTGCCATTACCCGGCGAATCTTTACCGGGTCGTGTAGGGGTGAGTATTGTAGCGAAGCATTCACCAGGCTTGGAATTTCAATATTGTTGTAGCCGTATATGCGGAGGATTTCTTCAATAACGTCGGCTTCGCGTTTCACATCAACACGATATGGAGGAACAGAAAGCGACAGTCCGGTTTCCGTTTCTTCATCAATCTTAATTTCCAGACCTTCCAAAATCAGTTTGATTCGTTCGGCGCCAAGATCTTTGCCAATCAGCCGTTTGATATTGGCATAGCTCACTTCAACTTTAAAGTCTTCAATTGGCTCTGGATAGATATCAACGATTTCTGAAGAGATTTTTCCTCCCGCAATTTCTTTAATCAGCATTGCAGCCCGCTTTAAAGCGTAAATGACTCCGTTGGGGTCAGTGCCTCTTTCAAAACGGAATGAGGCGTCGGTATTCAGTCCATGACGACGAGCTGTTTTACGAATAAAAACAGGATCGAAACAAGCCGACTCCAAGAAAACGGAGGTCGTTGATTCCTTTACACCCGACTTGATACCACCAAAAACACCGCCAATACACATACCTTCTTCTGCATTGCAAATCATCAGGTCGTCTTCGTGCAGCTCACGTTCCACATCATCCAGAGTGACAAATTTGCTTCCGGAGGACATCGTTTTTACAATCACTCGATTGCCTGCAATTTCTTCAGCATCAAAAGCATGTAGCGGTTGGCCGGTTTCAAACAAAACGTAGTTGGTAATATCTACTACATTATTGATTGGCGAGAGCCCGATTGCTTTCAGTCGGTTTTGAAACCAGTCTGGCGATTTCTTAATTTCAATTCCTGAGATCGTTACTCCGGAGTATCGTGGACAAGCTTCGGGATTTACCACTTCAACCGGAAGTTCCAATGAATGGTCATCCACCTTAAATGCATCAACTGATGGCTTGGTATATGAAATGTCTTTTTCTTGTTTCAGGTAGGCGGCCAAATCGCGCGCAACACCAATGTGTGATGCTCCGTCAATTCGGTTGGGTGTCAAATCAATTTCAATGGCGAAATCGGATTCCACCTTGAAAAATTCGCTGGCCGGAGTTCCAACCACTGAATCTTCGGGTAAAACCATAATCCCATCATGATTTTCTCCAACACCGATTTCATCTTCGGCGCAAATCATTCCTTGCGATTCTTCTCCACGAATTTTAGCACGTTTGATTACAAATTCGTCATTGCCATTATAAAGAGTTGTTCCTACTGTAGCTACCACAACTTTTTGTCCGGCAGCAACATTGGGTGCCCCACATACAATTGGCAATACATTTCCTGTGCCAACATCAACCGTTGTTTTACTGAGGTGGTCTGAGTTTGGGTGCTTCTCGCAGGTTAATACTTCGCCAATAAGCAATCCGCGAAGCCCGCCTTTGATGCTTTCAACTTCTTCAATACCACCAACCTCAAGGCCGGTTTGGGTCAGCACTTCTTCCAGCTGCTGAGGAGTCAGGTCTGTATTTATATAGTCTTTCAACCATTTGTAAGAAATTTTCATAATTGCAATGCTTTTAAACTGAATTTGAGAACGTCAGTCTTTTTGAGACCGACAAAAGTAAGCATTTTTTGGGGTGGGGCAAAGCGGGAGATTAGGGAATGTTATCAAGAAATTTAATCTGGGTAAAAGCAAAAGAAACCCTACTTGTTATCTGTTGGGTAGGGTAATAGATCGCTAATCTTGAATGTGCTATTTTAGACTTGTTTTTGAGATTTATGAAACCATTCCACCATAGGAAGAGCTCATATCTTTTTTGTGCGTCTTTATCTGGTATTGGGGTGAGTCTGTTGTCTCAAAGCCGATCCACACAGGCATTATTTAATTCCTTCAATAATGATATCCGCCTCCATATCCCGATGTTTCGGGCTGAATAGTGTCCATGGAAAAAGGTTGGTAAATTTTTTCAACCACCAGCGGAGAGCTGTCATCGAATCCGGCAACAATTCCTGCACCCTCTATCACATTCGAGTATACCTGTACTGGCTCCGAGAACGGATCATCTCGATAGTAGTCGTATAAATTGAGGTATTTCAAAAAGTAGAACATATCTTTTGAAAGCTTTTGAAAATGAATAATATATTTCTCGTAAATCATATTATCATTGGCATAAAAACTGGAATTAAGCTTAAGATGAATACTGTAGTCTTTTCCATTAAAAAAGTCGTCTGAGAAGATGTTGTAATCATTTCTAGGTCCCATGTCCATTTCATCTCCACCAAAGTTGCTATATAAATTTGTAAAAACCGGATCGTCTGGGTAAATGTACACTGGCGAGTTTTGGAGAATATAGGTTGACGAGTCATAGTCATAGTCATAGTCATATTTGTATCGATAAAGATACTCCCGAGAAATTGAAATTCTATAGTAGTCTTCGTTTGGAGAATCCCGAAACTTTATTTTAAGATCTAATGATTTGTTTCCCCAGTCATTTTCTACTGTTGAGGTGTCTGTTTCAATGATTTCAACGGGATTGGGAATATTTGTTTCGGCAGTAATTATTTTGTCGCCGGCGATTACTTCTAGTTGATAGTTTTTTCCTGCTTGCGGTTTAAAATCTGCGATCTGATAGTAACCACTTTCTTCCTTTGCCTGTCCAACTTTATTGCCATCTTCAAGCAGCGAGACCTGTGCGTTTTTTACCAGCTCGAAGTAAAAGTCGCGCAGCACTGATTGACTTTTGGTAACCCTAACCTTAAAGGTGCTGTCGGGGCACATTATACTATTAAGAACAATTTTCTGATCAGTATCTCCTTCTTTAAAATCGATTGTTTTTGTACAGGAGGCAATAAAAAGACTAGCCAATACTAATGTGGGGAGAATATATTTTTTCATGATTACTCAATTAAAATTTGAAACTATACGAGAATGATGGAATGATTGGGAATAAGCTGAGTTGCTTCAATAATTTAGTATTGCCTGTTTGCTGAAAATCGTTGTTGGTTGATTCGTCGAAAAACAGGAAGAAAGGGTTTTGTCTGGAGTACACATTGTAGAAGCTGATGTTCCAGGTGCGTATTCCATGTTTCTTCTTCTTATGGAAGTTAAAACCCACATCCATTCGGTGATAAGAGGGCGTGCGGTAGTTGTTTCGTTTTCCATAGTATTCATAATTCCGAGAATCGGCGGAATAATAGTTATTATAAAAAGGGATTGTTGGTGATGAAACAGCTTGTGTTGGAAGAGTGACTGCATTTCCTGTTCCATAAACCCAAGTCAGGCCAATGTCAAACTGGTCTGAAAAACGATGAGTCATGACGAAGCTAACATCGTGACGGCGATCGTAGCGAGCACTGAATTTTTTGCCAAAGTTGAGGTTTTCGAATTGTCGGTCTGCCCACGATAAGGTGTATCCAATCCAGCCCGTTGTTTTCCCGGTTGTTTTTTGTAGTAGTAACTCGGTGCCATAGGACCAACCTTTTCCCATTTCAACTTTTTCCTGCCATCCGGTAGATGTTCCGATGTAAGAGGCTCCATCTTTGTATTCCAATAAATTGTCCATCGATTTGTAAAAGCCTTCTACACTGAAGTCGATTCCTTTTTTTAACTGGTATACTGTGCCAACCGAAAACTGATGGGCGTTTTGTGGTTTTACTTTTTTCGTTGTTGGAAGCCACAAGTCAGTCGGGAGGCTGATTGTTGCCGAAGATAATAAATGAATGTACTGATTCATTTTTGAATAGGCAGCTTTAAACGATAGGCGGTCATTGGCTAAATATCTTGCCGATATTCGTGGTTGTAGCGATGAGTAAAACTCTCCATCGACGTTAAACCCCGAAGCATGAAGCCCGAGATTGACGCTTAGTTTTCTGTTGATCTCGAAGTTGTCTTCAATATAGGCGTAAAACTCATTGGCATTGATATTTGAATTGCCGTAAGTGGTGTCAATGTCAGCCGAATTGTCGTAACTTTCTTTATAAGCCATAATGCCTGGTTTAAAAGTATGATGAACGAAGTTAGCTCCAAATTTAATCCGGTGATCCGGGATCGGATAGTAGTCGAAATCAACTTTTGCGCCAATATCTTCAATGCCCGATTTATATGACATTTTGTATTCATCGCCTCGTTCTCCGGTTGTTTTATTTTTTTGTGACGTGTGCTCTTGAATATCAAATAAATAATTGCTGTAGGTTAATGTTGTATTGACGAAAAGCTTGTTTGTGAGTAGGTAGTTCCATCGGAGTGCCGTTGTAATATTTCCCCAGGCAAGGTGAAATTTCTCCTTTTCCTGCAATCTCGTATCTTCACTTCCATAGCTGTAGTCGTAGTTTGAGAATGCTTTGTCTTTTCCGGCATAAGTACTTAGGTAAAGCTTGCTACGATCCGAAAACTTATGGCTTAGTTTCAGGTTCACATCATGGAAAAAATAGCCGCCGTCATCTTCACCGCCAGAGCTGGATTTTATTAACGGGCGCATTAATAAGTCGGCATAAGTTCGCCGCAGCGAAAGGTTGAAAGTTGTCTGGTCTTTTACAATGGGGCCTTCAATATTTAGTTTTGAAGAAATGAGTCCAATTGAAAAATTCCCGTGTAATTGCTGGCTGTTGCCATCTTTTAGCCTGATGTCGAGAACCGAAGAGAGCCTGCCTCCAAAACGCGCAGGAAACCCACCTTTGTATATTGAAACCGTTTTTATAGCATCGGGATTGAAAACGGAGAAGAATCCAAACAAATGGTTGGCATTATATATCGGCACATCATCCAGCAAAATTAGATTTTGGTCGGGGCCGCCGCCTCGCACGTAAAGTCCGCTTGTTCCTTCTGTTCCCGATTGAACTCCGGGAAGCATCTGAATCGTTTTTATAACATCAGCTTCGCCTAAAAATGCCGGTAGGCTTTGAATTTTATCAACCGAAATATTGTCCCGGCTAATTTGTGTGCTTTTTAATTTTGATTCCGTTTGCTGGCCCACAATCAAAACTTCCTCCAGATCTACCTGAGGGAGGAGCTTGAAATCAATTACTGTGTCTGAAGTTAGGTTTATTACAAATGAGTTTTCCTGATAACCAACATAAGAACAATTGATTGTGTAGTTGTCTTGGGGTAGGGTTAAACTGTAAAAGCCGTAATTGTTCGAAATGGTTCCCCTGAGGTTATTCGGTTCGTAAATGTTTGCATTTAGCAAGCGTTCTCCATTCAGATGGTCGGTAATATAGCCACTGATGGTAAATGTTTGTGCCAATGTTGCATGGGCAAATAGCATGAAAAGAATGAGCGTAGAGATTTTCGCCATAGCACGATGTGTAAGAAGTTTAATGGTGATTAATGATCTGTTTTTTTTATTCGATACAAACATAATGAATGATATATAACAATAAATATTAAGAGAAGTTAAGTAATACTAATTTTAAGAAAGTGATCTCTGCTTGAAAGATGTGGTTGAGTTAAAGATTTTATTCAATCGGCTTTTAAAAGATAGGTGAGAATCATTTTTAATTTGATCGGCAAAGTGTATTTTGGAGCACTCTTGAATCATTTAAAAACTCAATATTTATTTATATGAGCGATCTGCTAAAAAATCATATCAAGCTTCATTTTATTGTTTTTATCTTAGGTTTTACAGCCATTATTGGTAAGCTAATTAGTTTGCCGGCTATCGAAATGGTCTGGTATCGTATGTTGATAGCCTTTGTTGCTGTAGGAGTTTTTTTGTTTTTTCGGAAGCGATTAGTTGTGTATTCGTCACGTGCCATATTGCAAACACTTGGTGTCGGACTGATCGTTGCTGCGCATTGGATTACTTTTTTTCATGCTGTTAAAATTTCAAATGTGTCGGTCACTTTAGGTTGCATGGCTTCTACAACTCTTTTTACAAGTATACTTGAGCCCATAATTACCCGACGACGATTTATTTGGTTCGAGGTAATTATTGGAACCATTATCCTTATTGGTCTTTACTTAATTTTTCAATTCGAGTTTTCAATACAAATGGGGTATCGTTACAGCTTTGATCTCAGCATTTTTGGCCGGCCTTTTTACAGTACTCAATAAAACATTTATACCTAAATACAACCCGGTTGTTATTAGTTTTTACGAAATGGGAAGTGGATTTATCGGGATTACCTTTTTACTTATCGTTACAGGTGGATTCTCCGCTGGAATACCTGCACCGTCGGCCGTAGATTGGATGTGGTTGCTCGTTTTAGGTGTTGCTTGCACGGCTTATGCTTACGTTGTGTCCATTGATGTAATGAAAGTATTATCGGCATACTCCGTAGTATTAACAATTAATATGGAGCCGATTTATGGTATCCTAATGGCCTTTTTCATATTTAAGGATTCGGAATACATGTCGTTGGGATTTTACATCGGAACATTAATTATTTTGGCTGCCGTTTTTAGTTATCCTTTAATTATTAAAATGCTAAACAAGAGGAGTGCAATTGTAAAGGAGATTGGTCATTTTTAGTGATTTGCTTTTGTCGCAACGTTTTCTGATGGAATAGAAGAATAGTATCAGCCCGCTTTTTGAGTAACCATAGTATTTTCTGCATTAAACTAGAGCTGTATAGTTTTTTTAGGCTGATCAATATGAACCTTCATTCCAATTGTTCCTGCTATTGATCGTATTTTTGCTTGTCGTTCCGCCCATTGAGTCACAGTTGATTTAACGGTGTATACTGCTACTGCTACTGTTATGTTTCGGAGAATGTGAATTCCGCTCTTCTTCGAAGTTGAAGCGATTTGCAGGCCTCTATGTCATGTCAGGATAAAACATTCGTTGAATCTGATTTTTTTTATATTTCCAGCAATCGTAGTTTTGCTTAATTATTAGTTTTTTAATTGAATTGATATGGAGTGAGTAGGTTAAGGTCTTTAAAATCAGTAGGATTTGTGATGTGGTGACGTTAGAGTTTTATCGAATAGTAGAGAAAACATAAAATTATAAGTATATGAAAGTAAGGTTTTTATTCGTAGTCTTAATGTGTGTCGGGTTAAGTGCATTTAAATCTTCAGAAGAACGAAAAATCCATTTGTATTTAGTTGGCGATTCAACAATGGCTAATAAATCGGGAAAAAGATATCCTGAAACCGGATGGGGGATGGCGTTTCAGGAGTTCTTCAAGGATGGGGTAGTTGTCGATAATCATGCATTAAATGGACGGAGTTCTAAAAGTTTTATTGGCGAAGGCCACTGGGATGAGGTGTTGAATAAACTACAGCCCGGAGATTATGTCTTTATCCAATTTGGGCACAATGATCAAAAAGAGCGTAAGCCCGATCGGTATACAAATCCCGTAACAACTTATCGTGCTAATCTGGAGAAATACGTTCGCGAAACTGGAGAAAAAGGGGCACATCCCATTTTGCTAAGCTCGGTTGTGCGACGAAATTTTAATGATGAAGGAACGCTGGTCGATACCCATGGCCTCTATCCTTTAGTCACCCGAATGGTTTCTGAATCAGTAAATGTTCCTTTTATTGACTTGCAACTGCTGACAGAAATGAAGGTTATTGAAATGGGACCTCAAGAGTCTCGTAAATTATACATGTGTCTTGATCCGGGGGAATACCCCAATTACCCCGAAGGACTTCAAGATAATACTCATTTTAATAATTTTGGTGCACATGTAGTTGCAAAGATGGTAGTCGAAGAGCTAAAGAAGAAGAATATCTTGATAACTAACTTAAGGTAACTGGATAGCATTGAAATTGACGAGTCATGGTTCCTGAAAATCAGTGAGCTTAAACGGTCAACAAATTAATCAAACGAACGATTTCCTACTATGAAAAAGAAACTCTTTATTGGTTTATTGATATTCTGGTCATGCGGCAGTTTTGCCCAAAAAACGGAGAGATATTTTCCTTCAGAAGAATTAACAACAGTTGGTGCTTACTATTATCCGGAGCATTGGGATGAAGCGCAATGGGACAGGGATTTGCAGAAAATGGCGGAAATGGGATTTGAATTTACTCACTTTGCTGAATTTGCCTGGGCTCAGCTGGAACCGGAAGAAGGAGTTTATGATTTTGAATGGTTGGATAAGGCCGTAGGTTTAGCCGCAAAACACCAACTAAAAGTCATTATGTGTACATCGACCGCTACACCACCAGTTTGGTTGGTTCGCAAACATCCTGATATTTTAATTACCCGGGAAGATGGAACACAATACGATCATGGATCACGTCAGCACGCTTCTTTCTCGAATGAATTTTATCGTGAATATGCTCAAAAGATGATTGCCGAGCTGGCTAAACATTATGGCGATGATGATCGAATTATGGGGTGGCAATTGGATAACGAACCTCACTCAAATGTTGATTACGGAGACGATGCTCAGCAACGTTTTCGCCAATGGCTAAAAAATAAGTACCAAACCATCGATGCGTTAAATGATGCCTGGGGAACTAATTTCTGGAGTGGAACCTATCGTCATTTTTCAGAAATCAATATTCCTCAGCACGAGCAATGGGGCATGAATCTTTATCAGCGTTTGGATCATAGTCGTTTTTGTGATTATGAGACTTCTTCATTCTTAGATGAGCAGGCGGAAACAATTCGTGATTACGTCAGTCCGGAGCAGTGGATTACCACGAACTACATTCCGATGTACGACGCTCGCTTTATTGGTGCTAGCAAGGAACTGGATTTCATCAGTTATACTCGCTACATGGTGTATGGCGATCATAAAGGGATTGGTTCCAAGGGTTATCGCGTTGGAGAGTATTCTCGAATTGCAATGGCTAATGATTATTTCAGGACACTGACTCCTGTTTATGGCGTGATGGAGCTACAGCCCGGGCAGGTGAACTGGGGGACAATTAATTCTCAGCCGCTTCCGGGAGCTGTGCGTTTGTGGTTGTGGCATGTTTTTGCAGGTGGAAGTCAGTTTACCTGTACCTATCGTTTTCGCGCTCCCATTTATGGTTACGAACAGTATCACTATGGCATTGTTGGCCCCGATGGCGTAACTCCTACACAAGGGGGGCGGGAATATCAGCAATTTATTGAAGAGGTGAAGCAGTTAAGAGGAAAATCATCTTTAGGAGAAACTCCAGCAGATTATCTAAAACGAAAAACGGCTATTCTTTATGATCCGGACAATACCGTTGCAATTAATCAAAATAAACAGACTACTGTTTGGGACACCGAGCAGCATGTCTTGAAGTATTACAAAGCCTTAAAATCATTTGGTTCTCCGGTTGATTTTATTCGCGACACCATGGATTTTTCGGGATATCCAGCGATTGTTGTTCCTGCTTATCAGCAAATGAGTTTGGACTTGGTTGAAAAACTAACGGATTACGTGAAAGGCGGTGGCAACTTGATTATGTCGTGCCGCACAGGTCTTCAGGATGAATTGGGCCATTTGTGGGAGGCAAAACACGCAGAACCAATTTATGAGCTAATTGGAAGTAGCATTGAGTTTTATGATCTGTTAAGACCCTATGCTCCTGATACGATTGCTATGGACAAAGAGAAATTTGCCTGGACGAGTTGGGGAGATGTTTTAAGTCCGAATGCTGAAACTGAAACCTGGGCTGAATACTCGGGTGATTTTTATGCTGGGAAAGCTTCCGTAACATATAATCAACTTGGTGAAGGCACCGTAACCTATGTTGGCGCCGATAGTAATCAAGGGGATTTGGAAGACACTGTCCTACGAAAATTGTACAAGCGTTTGGATATCAGTGTTGAAAACTATCCAGAAGGAATTACTGTCGAATACCGGGATGGGTTTGGAATCGCCATGAATTACGCGAATGAGGATTATGTAATGGATCTTTCTGATGATGTTGAAATATTGATTGGAGATAAATTAATTCCTACGGCGGGTGTGTTGGTTTGGAGATTGAAGTAGGTGTGCATTGAATAACAAAAAAAAGAGGGAGTCGAACCCTGCCCGTTAAATCATTGTATATCTTTAAGTTACTCAGTCAAAATCAAAAGAACTCACCGTATTCTTCAACAAAACTATTTGATGACAAATATTTGATATCAAAGATATTAAGATGAGTTTTATTGGTCAAGCTAACGTTGGTTTTAAACTAAAAATCTAGAATTATAACTATTTGAGATTTTGTTTTTGAATCAAATGAGTTACTATTGAATATTTTAGAGCAGATAATGTAATACTCGAAAATTTAAAAAGAAATTTCACATTGGCACAAGTTTATTGTTTACTTCGATAAATTAATCAGCTTGTCAACATACATGGCAAAGGAACCATAACGAAAGTGTACCCATTTTCCAAAAGGAACAATAATTATTACCCACTGAGCTAAAATCGTCAAATACACCAGGTAAATCCAACTATTGTTTTCCAGTAGATTTAGATCAATAAACAGACGGACGACAAAGGCAGACAAGCCCATCAATAGCACCCAAATCACAAAAGACTAATCGGGCGATTGTGAATGAGAGCTGAATTCTTTACTCTTTTTTATTTGGCTCAATACGAAATCAAAAGTGACGACAAAAATGATGGCACTTTCGATGTAGCCCACCAGACGACAAATAAATTTGATGTCCCAAACCAATCTTAAAAGATGGTTTTGTAAAGCAACGCCAGATATCCGATCACCATAATGAAATGTTTCAACCTTCGAAATGGATTATCTTTAAAACCCAAGATCTTTTTTTTAGAGAACATGTTTACAAAAAGAATTGCTTGCTTCCTGTAAATAAGTTTAAGGGGTGTTTTTATTTCTGCTTTGACAATTTTGAGGTACCACCTGTGTATTAGATTTGGAAACAGGATCGCTTCAGAAACGACTACCACCGATGGGAACTTAAAATTTTGTGATGCTATATTAAGGCAATAAAAAGGATTCGAGTTTAGGGTAAAACAAGAATCCTTTTATTAATTTTCAGAAGTCAGAAGCTGATTGAGATCTGATTATTTTTTCAGGATTTTATTCAGCACCGTTTCTTTGTCCATTTTTTTAGTGCAAAAGAACCAGTCTTTACAATCGAGACCTTCCTCTTTCCCTTCCATCCGATCTTTAGCTGATCCACACGATCCGGCAGGGGAAACGATTACATCGTCGCCGGGTTGCCAATCGGCCGGAGTTGCCACCCCAAATTCATCAGCGGTTTGGAGGGCAATCAATGCTCGATAAAGTTCCTCGAAATTACGGCCTAAGCTGAGCGGATAATAAATAATAGTACGGATAATCCCTTTGGGGTCAATGAAAAATACAGCTCTGACAGCCTTGGTGTTACTTTCGCCAGGCATCATCATGCCATACTTGGTTGCAACTTCCATTGTGATATCTTCAATGAGTGGAAAAGTTACTTCGACATCTTTCATTCCTTTGTATTCAATTTTTTCTTTAATGGTGCGCAACCAGGCAATGTGGCTGTAAAGTCCATCGATAGAAAGACCAACAAGCTTACAATTGGCCTTGTTGAATTGTTCTTCCATGGTTGCAAAGGTCATAAACTCAGAGGTACAGACAGGCGTGAAATCGGCAGGGTGACTGAACAGGATTACCCAACTTCCCTTATAATCAGCAGGAAAATTGATTTCGCCCTGTGTAGTTACGGCTTTAAATACAGGAGCTGCTTCTCCTATGCGGGGCATACTTACGATTTGTTGTCCTTGATTTTCTTCCATTTTTTTTTAATTTTTAGATGTGAATAAAATAATTGATGTTTATCTGGTTTTCTCATAGATTGTATGGTTTCAACCGTCTAATTACCTCCATGTGGAAGCATCTATGAACTTGCGGTAGTAAAACTGTCTGGTGAAAACTTGTAGCCCTATAAATTTAGTTTTTCAAGTATCTTTCAACCCGCTTTTTAACCGGTTGCCATGGCCTGTTCCACCGCCCGTTTTTCTTTTTTTACCAATGCCTTTGCCAAGTTTCTGAAGTTTTTCTTCTTCATTAACTGTGCTGCTTTTACCCAACCCTCGTCCAGTTTTGGGACCATTGCCCTCGGGACCAGTTCCATCTAATTTTGGCATCTTTATTTTTTTATTGGTTTCTCA
Organism: uncultured Sunxiuqinia sp.; assembly: GCF_963678245.1. Classification (NCBI taxonomy): domain Bacteria; kingdom Pseudomonadati; phylum Bacteroidota; class Bacteroidia; order Marinilabiliales; family Prolixibacteraceae; genus Sunxiuqinia; species uncultured Sunxiuqinia sp. The sequence goes on along the minus strand of NZ_OY782770.1, from coordinate 397,094 downwards.
TTTTAGCTGAAATAATTTCGGCAGCTTTTATTAAAGGATAGCCAGCCGGTGAGGCAGTCAAACAGGGGTGGGTACCTATTTGTGAAATTAACAATGAATTGACAGACATCCTGTTTTGAATCGCCAATCCGATTACGTTGGTCAATTCACCGGCACTTATTCCGCCGATTACTTCGCCGCCAATAATAACGCCCGAATATTTGGCCACGATCAGTTTAACCAATTGTTTGTGGGTTTCAGGTAGGTTTCCCGGATGGTGGTCAACGCCCTCGAAAAAGCCGGTAACAACCGAAACATCTTCTTCTTCGGCCCGTTTTTCGGTAATTCCTGCTGTCCCAAATCCATATTCGCCAATCGCTGTTGAATAGATCCCGATGGTTCCGCTGAAAGTTTTAACCACATGGATATTAAACAAATTCATTCCGGCAACCCTTGCTTCGGCACAAGCCGTTGAAGCCAACATCGTAGGAATACGTTTGCGGGTAATAAAATCACGTTTCTGGGCACAATCGCCGATGGCAAACACATCCTTTTCGTGGGTGCGCATGTATTCGTCAACGGCTATAAAACCGCTCTCGTCAACGTAAATTCCCGAATCGCTGGCCAACTTTGTATTTGGCAAATATCCCATCGAAAGGATAACGGCGTCGGCATCCAACAGGTCACCATTTTCAAGTTTCACACTTTTCACCTTCGAATCGCCGATCACTTCGCTGATCCCATTTCCTGTTATTATTTGTACGTCCCTGTTTTCAAGTATTCCAGCAATCCGTGAAGCTATTTCTTCATCGAAAGCGGCACAAAGAATGTCCTTTTCTTTTTCAACAAGGATAACTTCATGTCCTTGTTTTTTTAGTTCATCAGAGAACTCAACCCCGATAAAACCGGCACCAATCACAACAACTTTTTTTAACCCACTGATTTTTTCTTTCATCGAATCCAGATAGACCCGATCTTTTGGTATCACAAAAACATTGTCTAGCTCAGCTCCTTTGAGCCATTTGGGTTTTATTGGAGTCGATCCAGTTGCAATAATCAGTTTGTCGTATCTAATTTGTTTCCCATCTTTCATGGTCGCAATTTTTGCTTCCTTGTCGATCGAAACAACTTCATTAACAAGCGATTCAATACCTGCTTTTGCCAACATGTTATCAACAGGCATAATATTCTGTTGACTGCTGTCAAGCGTGCCAAAGATGTATGGTATTCCACATGGCACCATCACGTCTTTTTGTTTTTTTACCAAGATGAAGCTTTTATCCGTCCATGAAGTCTTCCCGGATATTGCAGCAACCATTCCTGCTGCACTTCCACCAATAATTAATACATCTGTGCTTTTCATTTTTTGCTTTATTATTTGTATAGACTTGATGTTCTGTTTATTTACAACTTAAGGAGTGTTCATTATTTTATTGTTTTGGTGAAGTTGAATAGTTGTCCTGTTTTTACTTGGGAAATCCCAAAATCGGCACTAAATGCCGCAAGTGCCGGCAGTTCTGTGCAGTGAGAGGGGAGTAGGGTGTTTACTTTTTCCTGATGAAAATACCCGATGGTTTGCTGGGTCTGTTCATCATTGTGTTTCAGGTGAAAACCGCCAATAACTCGCTCGATGGTGGATATTCCTGTGATTTGTTTGGCATATTCACAGATATTGCAAATTCCCGAGTGGGAGCAACCGGTGATCACCGTTAATTTTTGGTTGTTTATAATTGCTAATGCCGAGTCGTCCGGCACAAAGTCGTCCATCTCAGTTTCATCCATAAAAGAAGTTGACTGTGATTCAAAATTGTTTTGGCGTGGTATTTCGCCTAAAAAATAAATGTGTTCTGAAATCCGGTAGGGTTTGCTGGAAGTGATTACTTTGTATTTGTCGTGGATGCTTGATTCAGATAAGGACAGTCCAACAGCTGTTCCATCCGATTTCCGAAACCGTTTAATAAATGCACCCGGATGGGTGAGCAGTGGCTTATTTTTGAAATAGCGCAGCCCGTCCCCGTGATCCCAATGGCCGTGGCTCAAAACAATCAGATCCACTTTTTCCTGAAGCTTGATGTTCAGCTTTTGGGCATTCCTCAAAAACAAATCACTGCTCCCGGTATCGAACAAAATTGTTCGTCCGTCATGTTCAATCAGGTACGATAGTCCATGCTCTGCACCAAAGCGACCTCCGGCAGTATTTTCAGTGAGTATGGTAAGCTTCATTTTGTTGGGTTTTATGCTGTTTTCCAATCGCTTCAATTATGATTGGCGGCGCTTTCATTGGCTTTCTGCTTGTGCTGTTCACAAAAACAGTCGTTGAATCGGCGGAGCAAATCAATTCATCGTGTTCATTCCGAATTTCAAAATGAAATGAAAAACGGGTAGCCGGCATCTCCGGAATACTTGTTTTTATGGTCAGTAGTTCGTCATAGCCGGCTGGTTTATGATATTTCAAATTCATACTGATGACCGGCAGCATGATGTAATTTTCCTCCAGCGTTTTATCGTCGATGTTCAGTTCGCGGAGCAACTCGGTACGTGCCTGATGGCAATAGCTCACATAACTGGCGTGATAAACATATCCCATTTGGTCTACCTCACCATAACGCGGACGAAGTTGAATGGTATTTTCAATTAGCTTCTTCATATTCCTTCAAAATTTAATTGTCCCAATAAATGGCCCATTCGTTCTTGTTTGGTTTTCAAATAGAAGGCGTTGTATTTGTTCGGCTCTGACAGCACAGGAATACAACTTTCCACGATTATCCCATTATGTTCAAGCCCTTGTTTTTTATCGGGATTGTTGGTTAATAGTTTTATCTGGTTGATGTTGAAGTAGTGAAGGATTTCTGCACCAACATGGTAATCCCGCTCGTCGGCCTGGTGTCCAAGGTGGAGATTGGCATCGACCGTGTCCAATCCGTTTTCCTGAAGTTTGTATGCTTTCATTTTTTCCATCAGGCCAATCCCTCTGCCTTCTTGTTGCAAATAAATCAGTATGCCGCAGCCCGCCTGTTCAATCAGGTTTAAAGACTGGTGCAGTTGTTCGCCGCAATCGCAGCGCATGGAGCCAAACAAATCGCCAGTGGCACAAGCCGAGTGAATCCGAACAAGCACATGCTTTCGGTTTTCAGGTTGCCCTTTAAACAAGGCGATATGTTCCTTGCCCGTTGCCTTTTCCAAAAATGGAATCAGCTCGAAAGTTCCGTAAACAGTCGGAAGCTGAACCCGTTCCCCAATTTCCAGCCCGGGGGTTCTGATTTGTTTATGTTGGATCTCGAACATTATGGATGGTTAGTTTTTAGAATTAACGGCTGTTTTTATAGTGCCTTTTTGTAGGTTGAAAAGTTTATAATTGCCCGCATTTTGGAGCAATTCCTCTTCGATCCATCTCATTTGTTTTTTGAGAATTGGAAATAACTCATCGGGGCTGGAAGTACCGACTTGAACAGGAACAAACAAGGCATTGACTCTTTTTATATTTTTCCCAAATTGTTTTGACACCAATATGTTTATTCCCTGTTCTTTTAGAAGGGAAATGAGTAGTTCTGCTTTTTCAGGAGAATGGCGCTCCAGGGGTGTTTGAACTAGTGGATTCTCGATCGCTTGTTGAAAAACCAGTTGGTTTGCCTCCCATTTATAAATGAGAAATTTTTCTGCTTCCCCAAAATGTTTTTGCTCAAAAACTTCTGCCCGATTTACGGCGAATGCAAGTCTGATTTTCATTTGATAAACCTCCCGTCATCTTTAGTTATTGAATGTTTATGAATATTTGTTTCGAGCCACCCGATTCTGTCGGCTTCGATATGGTCAAAATTGGGAACATACGGTTTGATGTCGAGCAAAGGCGTTTCGTTGATTATGTCCAGTCCTTGCACGTATAGTCGGCTGCCATGAATTTTATTTAGTTTGACAATGGAGAACCCAATTGGATTGGGACGTGCTGGACTGCGTGTGGCAAAAACACCATGTTCCGCATCGTCCATAAAAGGTTTCACGATCAGTGCCGGATTTTTGATCTGGTGGAAATAATAGATCAGAATGAGATGTGAAAAACCATCAAGATCAATCAGTCCATCCTGAAATTCAGGAAAGATCTCAATTTCTCCACGGGCGTCTTTTGCTCCTGAAAACTGGATAGGAGTGCCTTGCGGTTCCAAGTGATCCGAATGAATGATGCCAATGGGTTGAAATGAAATGGGTTGCATAAGGTTCGGTTTAAACAAGTGATGTTAAAGACTGATTTATCTTATTGGCTAATGTTTCAAACTGGCTGATCAAGTTCCCATCTTTTGAAGCAAAAATGGTTTGGCCGGTATCGCTTAGTTCGCAAGCGTCGCAAACCAATGGGATTTGAGCTAGCAAAGGTATCTGAAGTTGGTCGGCTAGCTGTTGTCCGCCACCGCTTCCAAACAAGTAGTATTTTTCGTCAGGATGTTTTTCAGGTGTGAACCAAGCCATGTTTTCAACCACTCCCAGCAAGGGAACCTGAATCATTTTGGTGTTGAACATATCGGCAGCTTTTTGGGCATCGGCAATGGCCAATTGCTGGGGCGTGGTCACTAAAATTCCGCCAGATAGGTTTAGTCGTTGGAGGGTGGTCAGTTGAATGTCGCCTGTGCCTGGAGGAAAATCGATAATCAGAAAGTCCAGTTCGCCCCACTCGGTGTCCGATAGCAATTGGGCTAAACCGGCTGAAGCTGCCGGGCCGCGCCAGATGAGTGATTTGTTGGAGACCATGAAAAACCCAATAGAAATGATTTTAACACCGTATTTTGTAATTGGGACAATGCTCTCTTTCCCTTGGTGATGAATGACATCTGGTTTGACATGCTGCACCCCAAATAGCAATGGAATGGAGGGCCCATAGAGGTCTGCATCAAAAATGCCCGTCCGAAAGCCTTCGCGTGCCAATGCAACAGCCAGATTGGCAGCTACAGTTGATTTTCCTACACCGCCTTTTCCGGAGGCCACCACCAGAATGTTTTTTACCCCGGGCAGTTCTATTTTTTCAAAAGGATTCTGTTGGCTCATAACGTATTAATTTGTTCCATATTTTTTTTATTTCGTTGGTGATGCATGAATCGGGCGCCCAATTGGTGATGCTTTCGCAGTGGACCATGGCATCAACCACAAGCTCGTCAAAAGGCAACTCCCCAATTACAGGTATTTGCAGGGTGTGGCACCAGGTTTTTAGTTCCTCGCTTAACGATTGGTTCAAATCGAATTTATTGATAACGACATAAGTTTGCAGTTTATAATGGCGCACCAATTCGACGATTCGTTTTAGGTCATGAATGCCTGACTGGGTAGGTTCTGTTACCAAGACCACTTTGTCGATACCAGAGAGCGAGGAGATGACAGGGCAACCGATTCCCGGCGGTCCATCAATGAGGATTATGTCGCTTTTGATATCGAAGGCAACTTCACGTGCCTCATCCCTCACAATATTGACAAGCTTGCCGGAGTTGTCTTCTCCCGGTGCCAGCCTTGCATGAACCATTTTCCCGTTGGGAATGTCACCAACATACCATCGGCTTTCATCGTGATTGACCATGCTTATAGCCTCACTTGGGCAGACATGTGCACAAAGCTTACAACCATCGCAGGCTGTTCCCGAAATTTGGTAGCGGTTGTTTTGATAATGAATGGCATCAAACCGACAGTATTCCAGGCACTGGCCGCAATCGGTGCATTTTTGGTAATCGATAACCGCCTTCTGTCCCGAAATATAAACTTCTTCGCGGTAGTCATTTGGCTGAAGGACAAGATGCAGATTCGCAGCATCCACATCGCAGTCGGCAACTACTATTTTAGAGGTCAAGCTTGCCAGGGCTGCACTCAGGCTTGATTTGCCTGTTCCCCCTTTCCCGCTGAGTATGGCTATTTCAGTCATTTTGAAGTTGATTTTTTATGGTTGTGAACAACTGATGGAAGTGATCATCGTATTCAGGCATTGTATCCGAAATTAGTTGACCTTCGGAGTAGGTTTTTGCAATCTTCCGGTCAAAAGGAATTTCCGATAACAGAGGAATGTTGTTTTCTTTTAAATAGTCATACACCCGGTTATCACCAAGTCCGGCGCGGTTAATGATGACCCCGAAAGGTTTATCCAAATGGATCAGGGTATCAACCGATAATTTGAGATCATTCATCCCAAATGGGGTTGGTTCGGTTACTAAAATGACAAAATCGGCAGCGGAAACAGTCGCAATAAAAGGACACGAAGTTCCAGGAGGTGCATCTAAAATTGCCAGTTGGTTTTCTTGAGAACTTTTAATGGCCTGGTTGATTAATGGAACGGAAGAGTACACCCCAATCTCTATTTGGCTTTCAATTAATGCACAACCATTGTCCAATTCATACCTTGTGATAGTTCCAATGGTTTTTGTTTTTTCTGTAATTGCGCCAACCCGACAGGCATAGCTACATGCCCCACAGTCGTGGCAAAGATCTTCGATCACCTGAATATGCTGTAATTTTGGTAGGATAATGATTGCATTGTAATTGCAATATTCCTGGCATTTTCCACAAAAGGTACATTTGGCCTTATCGATTGATGGAATGTTTTGAGTGACCATTTCTTCGTCGTCTAACCGACCTCCAATAAATGGTTGGTCATTGGGTTCTTCTGCATCGCAATCAATCAATTCAACGGCAATTCCTGATTTTTGAACTACGTTGAACAGGTTTGTAGATACCAGTGTTTTCCCGGTTCCGCCTTTCCCACTTGCAACAGCTATCTTCATCTTTTTTCTAACTTAATTGAATCTTGAAATTAGGTGCTTTCAGCTCATCATTCCTTTGAGTATTTTTCGTTACTATCAGGTGTTTCTGTTCCCTGGTTTAATGCAGTCGTTTTTGTTACAACAAAATCACCTTTCTTGACATGAAGCTTTTCTGCAATAACATCACATTTCACCATTAATAGATAAAAGATGTTTCGATTTTGCGTTTCCATTAATCCTTCTAGGTTCCCTTGCCCTTTCGAAATGATGACATCGGCTTGGTTGAAAACGTTTAAGAAGTCTTTGGAACAATACTCCAAAATCGTTGAAGGTGCATCATAACCATTCGAAATAACAGGAACCAATTGATCCAGTCCGACATAATTTGCATCAGCCAGGGTAACGTCGTTGATAATTGGCTTATCCCTCACGGCGTAGATTAGGTTTGAATGGTTGATCGTTTCAATCAAAAGTTTGTCAAATACAATTTCACCATTATTATCTCCCAGATACAACACCGATTGTGCATTGTCCAAGTCTGACTTTAGCTGGCTCGAATGATCGATGGCAAAGTCTGAATGCAATACTTTATCAATGGTCGCATCGAGCTTGTAAGAATCATCAATAGCGAAGTCAATTATATTTCCTGCAATCGCTAGCCGAAGTGCCGTGTCAAAAGGGTTCTGACTAGATTGAATTTGGTTTTTAAACTTTTGATAACCCGCAAGTATCAAATCATTACTTTGCTTCTTTCTTATTTCGTATGGATCAGCATTGTTTGTACATTTCTTTAGTCGTGCATGTAGTTCACGGGCTAATTGAGGTGTTGAAAACTCCTCCTGTTTATCCAGGTATAATTGCATTATTTCGTTGGTAAAATATTTTGCCTCTGCAGGTTCTAGTTGTTCCTGGATCATTAGTTTTTCAAATGCACGGTTGAAACAAAAAAAGCAACGATAATCAGCTCCCATGACATTTAATTAGTGGTCGCAGGCGTTCTCTCCTGAAATCAAAGAATCAGCCAGCCATTCTTCCACGAGTTCATCAGGGGTTTTGATTTGGGCGCCTATTGTTACTTGGATATTTTGTTTATTGAACAAGTTGATGGCTTGTTGTCCGATACCTCCTGCGATAACATTGGTGACTCCATGTTGTCCCAACCATTTGGGCAAAAGGCCTGGTTCGTGAGGTGGGGGAGTTAGATAATCTGGTTGGAGTGCCTTGTTGTCATCAACCTGGATGATCGCAAATTGTTGACAATGCCCAAAGTGTGTGCACAGTTGTCCGTTCTCTACTGGAATTGCAAATGTTTTCATGATTCATTATTTTTTTAAGATAAAAAAACCGGCAGCATAGGACCATTTTACTGCCAGTTCTTAACTACGCGCAGCTTAGCTTCGGTTTCGGAAACCGTGTCCCTGACCATTTCTGAGCCCTATTCCTCTTCTTCGGCCAAACCAACCGAGTGTTTCATCGTTTTCTTGGTTTGGTTTTGGTTTTGGTTTTGGTTCTTCTGTACCTGTGTCGCGACTGGAAGGATTTTCACTTCTACGAGCGCACCTTCCTTGTTTTCGACCAGTCATTGGTCCTTCACCTTGAGGACCTCTTCTGTTAAATCCGGGCATAATAACACCTCCTTTTTATAATTATTTTACGACCATTAGTGATACGATTTCCTGAATGCTTTTTTCAGGATCAGTGAACATGACCATTTGAATATTTAGATCATCCAAAATGGATCTTACTTTACTTCCAAATTCTCCAGATATTATTTGTTTGACACCTTGCGATGCTATCATTTGAACCGCAGCTGGACCCGCGCCTTCTGCTGCTTCTTTGTTCGGGTTCAGAATGAATTTTGTATTGTTTGTTTCGGGATCATAAATGGCAAAATAGGAACACCGTCCAAAGCGGTTATCTAATTTCGATGTCAATGTATCTCCTGTTGCTGTTATTGCTATTTTCATCTCTCTCTGGGTTATATTTATTTTAATACAAATATAAGGAACATAAGTTCATTAAAAAATAAAAACATGCATTTTTTATAAGCCATTGTTTTTCCTTTCAAATCAGGAGTTGATTTAAAATTTTATGACATGTCTTGCTATAGTATGGAAAAGAGAAATCGGAGGTGAATGGTTTGTTGATGTCTTTTTGCTTGATGCACAGCAATATTAGAGGATCTGGGAATAAGCTCCACTTCTTTAGCTTATTCTTTATTTCCTCTAGCTTGGGCTCATTTAAAATTAAAATGCTGTTTCTATCAGCTTTGATAACGCCATCATTTTGGAATTATTTGAGTAATCGTGTGATCCGTGTTATGATCTAGGAAAAGGGTAAAAAGCAGTAAGTCAACTATTTACTGCTTTTTGATTTCATTTGAAATCCATTCTTGTGGGCGATGAGGGAGTCGAACCCCCGACCCCTTGGGTGTAAACCAAGTGCTCTGAACCAACTGAGCTAATCGCCCTGAATATTTTTTGAACGTGCCTTCTTTTTAGAAAAGCTTCATTAAAAAAGGAAGTTCCAACAGAAACTTCCTTTTTCTTGAGTGGGCGATGAGGGAGTCGAACCCCCGACCCCTTGGGTGTAAACCAAGTGCTCTGAACCAACTGAGCTAATCGCCCTGAATATTTTTTGAACGTGCCTTCTTTTTAGAAAAGCTTCATTAAAAAAGGAAGTTCCAACAGAAACTTCCTTTTTCTTGAGTGGGCGATGAGGGAGTCGAACCCCCGACCCCTTGGGTGTAAACCAAGTGCTCTGAACCAACTGAGCTAATCGCCCTAAATATTTTCTGAACGTACCCCCTTTTCAGAAAGGCGTTGCAAATATAAATTCTTTTTTCTCTCTACCAAAAGAAAAAATCAAAATTTTCAAGAGAAATAATCGGCGACAACAAAGGTGCTCCCGCCAATGAATATTAGGTCGTTTGTCTGTGCCTTGCTTTTAGCCTTTGCAACTGCTTCATGTACAGATGAAATTACCTCTCCTTTTAGTCCATACATTCTCGCTTGGGCGGCTAGTTCGCCCGCAGGTAGGGCACGAGAAATAGTTGCCTGGGTGAAAAAATAAGTTGCTTCTTGAGGTAGAATTCCAAAAATCTGATCCAGATTCTTATCATTTACAAGGCCTAAAACGATCCATAAATTTTTCCATGGCGTATTTTTTAGTTGAGAAACAACACTCGTCAACCCCGCCTCGTTGTGTGCTGTATCGCAAATCATCAGAGGGTTATGGCCAACAACTTCCCACCGACCCCGCAGTCCCGTGTTTTTTGAAACCTTAAATAGGCCATCATATATTGATTCCCGACTGATCTTCCATCCGGCCTCATTAAGCAGTTCAATGGTTTTTAAAACTCCTCCAATATTTTTACGCTGATAATGGCCGAGTAAATCAGTCTTTAATTCAGGAAAGATCAGTTTGTCATTTTTTTTGAAATTAAAGAGTTGAAGCCCTTCGGCAAGAAACATGGAGTACTTGGCATCGAATTCATGATCAGCAAAATAAATAGACGCTTTTTTTTGTGCTGCAGTTTGCTTAAATGTTTCGTTGTAAGAGTTACTGCTTTCGGAAACAACAACTGGAGTTCCTGATTTGATCACTCCTGCTTTTTCTCTGGCAATTTGTTCGATCGAATTACCAAGCAGCGCGGTGTGATCTAAACTGATGTTGGTAATTAGTGACACTTCTGGCTGAATGATGTTCGTTGAGTCGAGTCTGCCACCCAGCCCAACTTCGATAACGGCAATATCGATCTTGCTTTTTCTAAAGTAATCAAAAGCCATGGCTACAGTAATTTCAAAGAACGATGGCTCAAGATTTGCCGACTTATTTGTCTTACGAAATTGGTCAACAAATTCCACAACTGCATTTTCCGAAATCATTTCCCCATTCACCCGAATTCGTTCTCTAAAATCAACCAGGTGTGGCGATGTATACAAACCAACTTTATAACCCGCCTCTTGTAGCACCGATGCTAAAATATGGGAGCAGGAGCCTTTGCCATTTGTTCCGGCTACATGAATGCTTTTGAATTGATGATGAGGAAAATCAAATAATTCATCAAGTTTAAGTGTGTTGTCCAATGTATTTTTATAAGCAGCCGGTCCGGTTCGCTGATACATGGGGAGACGGTTATATAAAAAATCAAGCGTGTGTTTATATCTTGTCATTATTAATCAGTGTTTTAATAAAATATCAGGCATTAGTGTTAATAACATCCTTTGTTTTTTCAAATAATTTCAAAATCAATTGACCTAAATTTTCCTACATTTATCAAAAGCAAAATTCTATACTATGGCAACAAAACAGCCGGCTGACTCAAAATTATTTGTACTTGATACAAATGTAATTCTTCACGATCACACCTGTATTTACCAGTTCAAAGATAATGATATCATTATTCCTTTGACGGTGTTGGAAGAACTTGATAAGTTTAAACGAGGTAATGATCCAATCAACTTTCAGGCTCGTGAATTTGTTCGGATTCTGGATGGAATTGTTGGTGAGAAATTATTCAACGGAGGCATTAAACTGGGTGACTCTCTTGGGAAGTTGATTATTGCGACTGGTAAGCCATTTACCGATGCAATGACTCAATCATTCAAGGAAGATATTCCGGATCATCGGATTTTAGCAGTTGCTGAATACGTGAAGAATGAAAATCCTAAGCGCCAAACCGTTTTGGTGTCAAAAGATATCAATCTTCGGATGAAAGCGAAATCGTTGGGAATTCTTTCAGAAGACTACCAAAACGACAAAATTAAGGACCCACAGGTTTTTGAAAAGAGCATTAAGGAAGTGGATAATTTCAAGGATGAACTGATTAGTCGTTTGTATGATGAAGGCTCTTTTGCTATTGCTGAGTCGGAAATTAAGGAAGCACCAAAGCCCAACGAATACTTTATTCTGAAAGGGAACAAATCAAGTGTTTTAGGTCGGTTTGATAAAACTTCACAACGAGTTGTTCGAGTTGAGAAGCGAGTTGCTTACGGCATAAAGCCGCGAAATGCAGAGCAAACCTTTAGCCTGAATTCCTTGCTGAACTCCGATATTAAATTGGTGTCGTTAACAGGTAAAGCGGGAACCGGAAAAACCTTATTGGCTTTGGCTGCCGCGTTGGAGCAAAATAAGCAATACGAACAAATTCTGTTGGCTCGTCCAATCGTTGCGTTGAGCAACCGTGATTTGGGCTACCTGCCGGGCGATGCCACCGAAAAAATTAGTCCGTACATGCAACCTTTGTTTGATAACCTGTCGGTGATAAAGCATGCCTTTAATCCCCGTAGTCAGGAATACCAAAAAATTGAAGAATTACTCAAAGAGGAGCGCTTGCTTATAACTCCGCTAGCCTACATTCGCGGACGTAGTTTGTCAAATGCCTTCTTTATTGTTGATGAGGCTCAAAATCTCACTCCGCACGAAATAAAAACAATTATTACCCGGGCCGGCGAGGGAACCAAAATGGTATTCACCGGCGATATGCAACAAATCGATTCACCGTATTTGGATATGAAATCAAATGGTTTGGCCTACATGACTGATAAAATGCGTAGCCAGGAGCTTTTTTCACATGTTAATCTGGTGAAAGGTGAGCGTAGTTATTTGGCCGAATTAGCGAGTGATCTTCTTTAATCTAAAAAGGAATAATCTATCTTTTTCAGAAATAAATAACATCCATAATTTTGAATCCATGGGGCTTTAATGCAATTTCGAAGAAAAATAAAACCTCATGGATTTAGAAAATATTTGCAAACAAATAGAAACAGTTGCCAAAAAGGCTGGTCAGTTTATTCGAGAAGAACGACTGAAAATTACCGATGATGATATTGAATTGAAAGGTAAAGCCAGCTTGGTGACCTATGTCGACAAAAATGCTGAAAAGTTAATTGTCGACGAACTTACCCAGATACTTCCTGAAGCGGGTTTTATCACTGAAGAAGGAACGGCCGATTCGGATGGAGAAACTCTGAGGTGGGTAATCGACCCGCTGGATGGAACCACAAATTTTATTCATGGGATATTTCCACACTCGGTTTCCATTGCTTTAATGAAAAATGACCAACCCATTGTGGGAGTGGTATACGAAGTTGGACAGGATGAACTTTTTGCTGCTTGGCAGGATGGTGGTGCCTGGCTAAATGGCAAGCCAATTTCGGTATCGAAAAACAAGACACACGAAGATGTACTGCTTGCCACCGGATTTCCATATTACAATTTCGAGATGCTGAACGAATACCTCAAACTCCTTGAGTTTTTTATGATGGAAACACGTGGCATGCGGCGAATGGGTTCTGCCGCTGTTGATATGGCTTATGTGGCTTGCGGACGTTTTGATGGTTTTTTTGAGCACGCCTTGCATGCCTGGGATATTGCCGCAGGAATCATTATCCTGCAAGAGGCAGGTGGAAAAGTTTGCGATTTTAAAGGTGGTGACAATTATTTGTTTGGTAAAGAGATTGTCGCTTCCAATGAGAACTATTTCCCGGCGTTCTTCTCGAAAGTAAACGAATTTTTAGGGTAGTTTTTTTCGCTGCTAATATTGTACATCGTCGGGCAATGAACTAAATTGCATAAAAAAGCAACTATGGCTGAAAAAGAGATTGCCCTCCTTCAAAAACAACGGGAAAAACTAGCCGATAAAAGTTTTGATCTGGAAGCGTGGAAAAAACAAACCACACTTTTCCTGCATCGTATTTTTGGTGCCGACCATGCTATTGTTCGAATGATCACGGAACTTAAATACGATTATTCGAGCTGGAACTTACGCGATGCAACGGGCAACGAAAAGTCGGATGATCCTGTAAAAATGCAGGCTGATGAAATACTGGAAGCTGCTATTTTAGAGTTGGAAAGTTTAGGTTTGCCTGACCCGGCATCCTCGGCAGATAAAGTATGGGAACTGATGGAGGAGGAACTCACAGGGAAGCAGTTTAAAGCATTGAAAGCCATTGTTGAATCGACAAAAAAAAACAAGTTGGCAAAAGTTCAGGAAGTACTTGGCAATATGGAGAAAGAAAACCTAATAAGTATCCTTTCCCGAATTCTAATTTCCTGACTATATTTGTCGGATGAATTCACCCAAGGTTGCGATTGTTATCTTAAACTGGAACGGCAAGAAATTGCTAAAGCAGTATTTACCCTCTGTTATTGAAAATAGTCAGGATGAAGGAGTTGAAATTATTATCGCCGACAACAATTCTGACGACGATTCTATAACTTTTCTTGAAAGCAATTATCCGCAGTTGAAGATTATTCATTTGGGTGAAAATCATGGTTTTGCAAAAGGCTATAATTTGGCGTTAAAGAATATTGAAGCTGATTATTACATTTTGCTGAATTCAGATGTTGAGGTTACACCCGACTGGATTAGCCCATTGATTCAAGCAATGGAAGAAGACGATTCCGTTGCAGCCGTTCAACCCAAAGTGCTTAGTTGGAATAAAAAGGATGAGTTTGAATATGCAGGAGCTGCCGGCGGGTTTATCGACAAGCTAGGTTTTCCTTTTTGCCGGGGACGTATTCTTAATGTGATGGAGAAGGATGAAGGGCAGTTCGACCAAGTTTGCAATATTTTTTGGGCAACCGGAGCGTGCATGGCGGTTCGTGCCAGTTATTTTCATAAAGCAGGTGGTTTCGATTCTGATTTCTGGGCCCATATGGAGGAAATCGACATTTGCTGGCGTTTAAAAAATATGGGTTTTCAAATTCGATACACCCCATTCAGTAAGGTTTATCATCTCGGAGGCGGAACTTTGTCGTATGACAATCCTAAAAAGTTGTTCCTGAATTTTCGAAATAGCTTGTGGCTGTTGTACAAAAATCTTCCCCGCCGAAAATTTTATAAAGTTATTGTTGTTCGGATGCTTTTAGACGGTGCTGCTGCATTTAAGCTATTGAGTGAAGGAAACACGAAAGGTTTTTTCAGCGTCTTTCAGGCACATGCCGCATTTTACCGTTCACACAAAAAACTTCGAAAAAAGAGAATTCAACTCAAAAAAATTGCGACACCTCAGTGGCATGATGAAATTTTGGTGAAGAGCATTATCTGGAAATTTTATTTGGAGAGGAAAAGAACATTTCGAGAAGTAAACAAGTAGTTTTTGCTTATCTGTTCTGTTCGCATTATCGGAAAACCTTTGTATATTGAATCAAATTAATTCGATTTCGTTATGTCACTTATTAATGGATTCAATATTTTTCCAACAACAAAATCTTTTGAAAAAATAAGTGAGGATCAAGTTCACCAACCCATTCCTCACAATGCCTATCAATGGTTGCAGTTTGATTTAACAAAGCCTGATACTTCCGATACAATCCGATCTATTGATGGTCTCGATGAGTTGTTTGTTGACGCTTTATTAAAAGGAGAAACAAGACCAAGACTGTCAATTTCCAACGATGATATGCTGTTCATGTTGAGAGGAGTCAATCTGGCTGAAGGGGCAGATCCCGAGGACATGGTTTCTGTTCGGATGTTGGTTGGTAAAAACCGGATTATCACCTGCCAAAGACGCAGTATTCTGTCGGTAAATGATCTGGCTTCTCAAATTGAAGCGGGGAACAGTCCCAAGTCGGCTGCCCATTTTCTTGTTTACTTATGCGAACGCCTGATTCTCAGAATGGGGGATTTTATGGAGGATATCGAAGATCGTTCGGCTGAAATTGAAGAATTGGTATTAGATAATGAAGATAAAGACTATCGAAATGACATTCACAATATCCGCAGACAAATTATTCAACTAAAGCGTTTTTTGGTTCCTCAGCGAGAGGCTTTTTTGAAAATTCAACTTGAAAAAACAAGCTGGATTACTCAAAAACAACAACTTCGCTTTCGGGAAATTACTGATCAGCTTATTCGATATATTGAAATGCTGGATGCGGCACGTGACATGGGAACTGTTAGCCAGGAGACCTTGTACAACAGGCAAAACGATGAGATGAATAAACGGATGTACGTGTTGACAATTGTTGCTGCCTTTTTTTTACCTCTGGGCTTTTTTACCGGACTGCTTGGGGTGAACTTGGCCGGAATACCAAAAGCTGATAGTCCCTTAGCATTTTTGATCTTTATTATTATTCTTTTAACAATTGTTGGCTTTCAATTTTGGTTATTTAAGAAGAATAGGTGGCTTTAGTATTTTGTAAAATAATATCTTTGCATCTCATATTTATGTTGTTTAGTCATGTGTCGTATTTCTATTTTACTATTAATTACAGTTTGCCTTTTTTCGTCTTGTGCCACGCAACACAAAACAATTTCAGCGATTAGTGCGTGGTCGTACCCACAGCTTCAGGATGATCAGCAGTTTGGTTTTAGTTATGTTGATGGGGTGTTGGATAAAACAGGGAATAAACAAGCGTCTCGCTGGGCTAAACGAAAGCATATTCATGTAATCAGTGTTCGAATCATGAACAATGGGAAAAAACCTGTTCATGGAATGCAATTGTCTTTTTATAACGGTGACGAACCAGTTGAGCGCATACACAATGCCTGGTTAGCAAAAAAAGTAAGACAGAGAAGGTCACCACTAATGATTTTATTTGCTCCGGTTTGGTTGGCAGAGGCGGCCTTTTACTCTTCGCTTGATGACGATGACGACTATTATTACGAGCGTTCTTATTTCGAAGAAGATACTCCGAGTATAACTGGTGATATTGCTTCTGCGGTTGATAATCAACGAAAGAATGAGAACCTAAAACTGAAAGATGAGCTGATGAATTTTCAGCTCGAAAGGCAAGTCCTTTGGCCCGGAAAAGCAGTTTATGGTATAATTGGAATTAGAAGCAAAGAGGTGTTGGAGCATTTGAGAATTGTAAAGCACGATGTCGATTTTCAAGTTGTCTCAACATACTAGTTAGCAAAAAGCCCCACCAATTGGTGAGGCTCATTTACTAACTAAACTAAAACTACCTTCCTATGAAATGTCTATCATTCGTGGTGCATGTTCTTTGTATTCTTCCCTTTTAGGAAGTAGAATTGTTAAAATACCGTCTTTGTGTTTTGCCTTAATTTTTTTGGCATCAACACCTTCCGGTAATCTGAATGAACGGCTGAATGAAGAATAGTTAAACTCACTGAATACAATCTTTTTTCCATCTTTCTCTTCTTTTTGCTCTTTCTTTTGAGACGAAACGGTCAGAACATTGTCTTTCAGGTCGATCTGAAAATCTTTCTTGTCCAATCCTGGTGCAGCTACTTCAATCTCGAAATCCTCTTTATGTTCATACACATTTACCGCGGGGCTTGAACTCCATTCTGGTTTATCAAAGACATCGTTCCAGAAATTTCTCCCAAAGAAATCGTCGAATAAATTCGGCACGTTTCTGTTTTGTTTGATTAATGGTAACATAACTAAATCCTCCTTTTTTTAGTTCAACATCAATGATTACAACAAATAAATTTCAAACAATGTACCAACAGACTTTTGCTGCTATTTTCGATTAAAATTAAGCCGATCATTGCCATTTTGTCTTTTTAAAAGACAATTTTTCATATTATAATTGGCTGATTATGAAATAATTTCAGGTTTTTGAAGTTTAAGGTGCAATGTGGGCATTGCAAAATTCACTTTTTTTCGCATACCTTTGCAATTGTATTTATTGCAATGGGGTGCCTTAATAATTAAGGGCTGAGATCATACCCAATGAACCTGATCCGGTTAGTACCGGCGTAGGGAGGGCATAAGGAAAAATTCCTACCTCATTGGTTAATGTAGTTTTTAACCAGATTATCAAAAAGAAAATGAAAAGATTAGGATTAATACTGCTGATGCAGTGTTTTGTCGTGTATTCATTTGCAGAGTATTCACTTCGTGGAACTGTGTTGAGTGAATCAGGAGAAAAATTGGTTGGGGCCAACCTGATGTTGTCGGGAAGCTACAAAGGAACTTCAACGAACGAGAATGGTAAGTACGAGTTCGAGAAACTTAAAGCTGGTACTTATACCTTGAAGGTGACCTACATTGGTTACGAACCCAAAAGTATTTCTGTGAATGTGGATGGAGAAACAGAGCGAAACATCCGCTTGGAGCCACGTCATATTATGGCTGAAGAAGTGTTGGTTTCGGCAACTCGTGCAGGAGATAAAACGCCTGTAGCGAAAACCACAGTCAACCAATCAACCATCGAAAGCCGAAATATGGGACAGGATATACCTTATTTGCTGACCATGACACCGTCGTATGTGGCGACATCGGATGCAGGTGCAGGAGTCGGGTATACCAATTTCCGAATTCGTGGAACCGATTTAAATCGAATCAATGTTACCGTAAATGGTATTCCCATGAACGATGCCGAATCGCATGGAACATGGTTTGTTGATATACCTGACTTAGCCGGATCGATCGAAAATATCCAGATACAGCGGGGAGTTGGAACTTCGACCAATGGTGCTGCGGCTTTTGGAGCCACGATTAATCTGCAAACATCAACGTTGAACAAAGATGCCTATGCCGAGTATCGGACTTCGGTTGGTTCGTTTAATACATTTAAAAACTCGGTAAGTGCCGGAACAGGTTTGTTAAAAGACCATTTTACCTTTGATGTTCGTTTATCGAAGGTAAATTCTGATGGTTTTATTGATCGGGCTTCAGCTGATCTGAAGTCATTTTTTACATCTGCCGGATATTATTCGGAGAACACGGTTATAAAAGTCAACGTATTTTCCGGTTTTGAGAAGACTTACCAGGCGTGGTATGGTGTGCCTTCAGCAAAACTGAACAATGATGTTGCAGGATTGGAGCGTTATCGCGATCATTGGTTATGGAACTCACATTCGGCTCGGGCGAACGAAGAACAATTTGATCACGTCATGAATTCTGATGCCAGAACATACAATTTTTATACGTATGAAAATGAAGTAGACCATTATCAGCAAGATCACTATCAATTGCATTTTTCTCATCAGTTGAATGACTTCCTGAATATCAACGCGGCATTGCACTACACCTATGGTCGTGGCTATTACGAAAACTATGAATATGATGAAGATTTCACCGATTATCAGATGACAGTTCCTGAAGGAGTTGAAGTGACAGACCTTGTTGCCAGAAAATGGTTGGACAATGATTTCTATGGGGCTACTTTTTCGTTGAATTACGAAAGAAATAATTCAGCATTCACTTTCGGAGGAGGTCATAGTACATATGATGGCGATCATTTTGGAAATGTGATTTGGGCTCAGTACATGGGCGAGAATGAAAAGGACCATGAATGGTACCGGGGAACCGGATTGAAAAAAGACTTCAATGTGTTTGGGAAATATGGTTACCAACTCACAGAGGCTTTCAATTTATTTGCTGATCTACAGTATCGCCATATTGATTACGATATTGATGGCATTGATGATGATTTGCGGGATTTGACACAGTCGCATCAGTACGATTTTTTCAATCCTAAGTTTGGTGTTTTTTACCGGCCAAGCAATGCACAGGAAGCTTATTTGAGCTATGCCGTAGCTCACCGCGAGCCAACTCGAAGTAATTTTGTCGATGCTGATCCGGCCGGCAAACAGCCGGTTTCTGAAACCCTACGAGATCTGGAGGCTGGTTACACGTACAAAACATCAACCTTTTTAGTTGGAGCTAATTTGTATTATATGAGTTACGAAGATCAGTTGATTCAAACCGGTGAAATTAACGATGTTGGTGCTCCAATCATGGTCAATGCGGATGATAGCTATCGTGCCGGAATTGAATTAGCCGGGGGACTGAAAATTACGCGTAGTCTGAATTGGGATGGAAACGTGACTTTCAGCCAAAATAAAATAAAAGATTTTACGGAGTATGTTGATAATTGGGACGCTGGGGGACAAGCAGCCTTTAGTTTAGGTGAAACTAATTTAGCATTTTCTCCAAATGTAATTGTCAATAGCCAATTGAAATTTAAACCAGCACCTGCATTCAGCTTAAGTTTACTATCAAACTATGTTGGCGATCAGTATATTGATAATACCTCAAGCGAGGATCGTAAACTGGATGCTTGGTTTATCAATAGTTTGAAAATTGAATATACGAGCAACTGCAAATTCTTTGATGAAGTTAAGTTGCATTTAATGGTCAATAATCTGTTTGATGTGGAATACGAAAGTAATGCTTGGGTTTATTCCTATATTTACGGCGACGAGCGCTACAAAATGGACGGATATTTTCCACAAGCCGGAACTCATTTCTTTGCCGGAATAGATTTCAAATTTTAGATCAGTTGATAACCCTTGAAACTATAGTTTTGAGGGTTATTTTTTTTCAATTTGATAAAGCTTGCTGTTTTCTGCATCAAAAAATAAGGGTGCAATCGTTACTTTCGGATATCGCCTACGTAGTCTTCCAGCTTCTGCCAGCAGAAAGTCAACTGAGTTGCCAATCTCAAAAAAAGGTGATAGATTTTCAAAATGCATTTGCGCATTTTCCAGAGTCCATCCAGCATTCTTAGCCATCCCTGCAATAAACTCATCCTTTCTGGAATCCAGCTGAACCATCTCACAATTGGTATGTCCAATCAAGGCGATATGTTGAATATTCCCGACGCCAATCGCAAAGGAAACCTGAAATTCGTGATAAAAAAGGTTGGCTCCCCCTGAGCGAATAATGTAGGCGAAATTCTCCGGAATCCATAAGTTTTTGCGGTTGTCCATGCACATGCCAATCAGCAGTTTAGGAGCTTCATAGTTCGAAAATCGTTTGTTTAAATTATGGTATTCCAACAGTAAGCCAATTGGTGTATTTTGGTATTCGGGGAATATATCTTTCTTTGAAATAATTTCAACTAGTCCTGCCATTTTCTTCTTTCTAGTTTATTTGTAACACCAACCAGTCGAGCTCCTAAAAAGTTCAAAAAAAATGTCATCCAGAAAAGAATTATAGATTTTTTACTCGACAAAGTTTTTCTTTTTACTTTTGAAGAACGAAAGGAATATGATTATGGCAAAAGATTGGAAAGAGCGTTTGGGAGTAGTTTATTCGACCAATCCTGATTTTGGTTACAACAAAGAAGAACAGGAGAAGGAGGAAACTTTGCCGCCCCGAAAACAGGATTTGAGAGTCAGCCTGGACAAGAAAAATCGCAAAGGTAAGGCTGTAACATTAGTTACCGGATTTGTAGGCAATGATAACGATTTAAAAGATTTGAGCAAATTGCTAAAAACCAATTGTGGAGTGGGAGGCTCAGCTAAAGAAGGGGAGATTCTTGTTCAGGGCGATTTACGTGATAAAGTCGTTCAAATTCTTCAAAAGGAAGGTTATAAAGTGAAGCGATCGGGAGGGTGATGTGTATTTCTTTTGTTAATTGTTTTCAAAAACAAGAAGCAAGGTAAATAAACTAATCAGTATTTCTAATAGTCCCCTTTAAAAATCGATTTTTCCCAGGCTTTAGTTTTCTAAAATCAAGGCAAAATGAAGAGTCCCTTTAATCAGTCGCTTTCTGAATAAGGTTGAAGGGGTAGCGTGCTTCATGTTGAGAAGAGATTAATTTCTATAATATTCCATTGCTTTAGGCATCAGCCGTTTCAGGTTGTTTATTCGTTTTTGTGGGTTCGGGTGGGTCGATAAAAACTCTGGAGGATTTCCTTCGCTTTGGCTCATCATTCGTATCCAAAATTCTGGTGCTTCTCTGGGGTCATAATTAGCCATTGCCATAAAATAAAGGCCCAGTTCGTCAGCTTCACTTTCATGCTTTCGGCTATAAGGTAATGTTACACCAAGCTGCGCGCCAAGGCCAAAGGCAGTCATGGCTATTTGCATGGTCGTTTCTTTGCTTTCCTTTAATGCTTCAGAGAGTGCAGTACCTCCCATCTGGAGGACAAGCTGCTGTGACATACGCTCATTACCGTGCTTGGCAATAGCATGAGCTACCTCGTGGGCCATCACAACGGCTATTCCGTTATCGTTCTGACAAATGGGGAGAATACCTGTGTAAAATGCGATCTTTCCACCTGGCATGCACCAAGCGTTAAGTGCATCACTTTTTATCAGGTTGAATTCCCATTCATAACCATCAATCAAGGCTTTTCTATCAATACTTGCGAGGTACACTTCAACAGCATTGGCAATGCGTCTTCCGACTCTGGCAATTGCTTGACTTTCATTGGTATTACGAATGCTATTCTCTTCCTGCAGCACCTGACTGTAACTCTGGTTACTAAGCGTGAGCATTTGAGCCGTTGGAATTGCTGTAAACTGTTTCCGGTTTGTTAGCGGAACCGTACTGCATGCAGAGAGAATTCCGACAGTGACGACCAAGATAATTTGTTTCATAGTTTGCTGTTTTAATATGTAAATTGTTTGGCTTCATATGGAAATGAAACCAAACACATACCAAAACTTAGGAAATAAATTGATTCGACTTATTTGGTTGATTTTTAGTTTTTTTGGACGTAGTTGGAGCGTGGCTGTTGCTTACTGGGTGTCCACTTATTTCCCCAAAATGTAGAACCCCTTGACTTTTGGATCCTGTATGTGATACAAATTGTAAGGTATCGTTTTTCTATTGTTTTTTTGATTTTTGATTTTTGTAACGTTGCATGAACCGACTCGGAAGAACGCCAAATTTTTCTTTGAATCGTTTTGAAAACACACTTTTATTTGAATAGCCAACTAGCTCCGAAACTTCCTTGATGCTTAGATTTTCTTCGGCTAAAAATAATTTGGCTTGGTTCAGCCGCTCGTTTCGAAGATATTCATTGATAGTAAGTTCAAATAATCGCTTAAACCCTTTTTTTAATTTTGTCGGATTTGTGCCGGTTTGTTTGGCTAGTTCGTTAATGCTTGGCGGATTTTTTAAATCTTCAATCAGAATTTTCTTTGCCTTCATAATTAACTTGACATCAGTTTTTCTTATGATAGACTGTTTTGAGATAATGTTTTGATCATCTTTGTATTGTTTGATTTGCATCCATAGCAAATCGAGGGCTTTTGATTCTAGAAAGATTCGTCTGACCATGCCTTCGTGGGTGTTATTTTCGATTTCGTTGAGGCATTCCGAAATATTTAAACTGTAGTCTGACTGATATAGAAAATGTTCAATACTTTTGCGATCTCTGAAAACATTGGCTAGTTTATCGGGTATAGTGTCTAATTCATCTTCAATTTTAGGATAAAATTTTTCCTTATCAATATCGAGAGTAAAATAGCAGATTCGTTTATTTGGAGGAAAAATAAACAACTGTTGGTTGCTATTGCTGCTACTGGCAATGGAGCCAATCATAGGGCCCAATTTATACCGGAAGTTATCGGGATTGAGTACATGAACCAGTTCCCCTTCAACACAAAAAATAAAACGGATCGGTTGGTTTTTGTTGCTTTCGAAGCGCAAAATGGTGTCTTTAACAAACGTGCAATCGATCCGTGTAAAGCCAATACCATCTAAAAAATTGATTCCTTTAATTGTCCCTTCTCCACTACGTTTAGGAAGGGTTAGGGAAACTTCAGCACCATTTGACTGAAGTTTTACCCGGTACTTTTCTGCAATAATTTTAATTACATCCTGGGGGTCAAAAGATTCTACTAGAATTTCCATATTTTTTCTGAAATGGGTGATTATATTTTTAATATGCTTTGTATGGAACTATTCGTGCCGCGAAAAGTGATTTATTAATTGATGCTGACATTTAGTTCTAATTTCGTTTTTTAAATTTTGTGTTCATTTTATTTTTATGTGAGTGAGGTTTGTGGCAATGCCTTGTTTGTGAGCTGATTGTTAAAAATGTCTCGTTCTTTCTGGTCACTCATTCTTAAATTTAGGAAAAATAATAAAAAAATTGATTTTAAAAATTCTTGAGGGAGACTGCAAAAGATTAAATGTTGTAAGCCGACTGATCGAATTTACTGAAATATAACTTTAATTTATGGCAATTAGAAGAAACGAACACTACATTTTACTATCTCATAAATTTATAAACATTCTGAGAAATTAAATGAAGAACAACAATAAATACCTAAACCTGCTAGATCAAATGAAAGAACTAATTGATATGCAGGTATCAGAAAATTCCTCTGGATTTACAGATGAAGTAGTTGCGCTTGAAAGTTGGCTTTTGGAGCAAATTCAAAAGATAAGAATGTTAAAAATAAATGAAAGTTTGATGGAGACTTTTATGAGCGGTAATAGTTATCAAGGGGAAAGTACAGTGCTGATTTTTGATGAGCATCTACAAATCATTAGTTACAAGGGTGCATTCTCTTATTTTGTTGGTCGTGAGTTTGAAAAGAGCCCACAGCTTTCGTTTTTAAATTTTATTGATCGAAAAGATCAGGCCGATAGGTTGGTGGATTTAATAAATTTTGCGAAAGAACATCAGGAGTGTTACAGTTTTAATGTTGCATTGAAGGGAGTCAATGGTTTTGTACATGATCTGATTCTTGAAATAAAACCTTACCGGGAAAAGCTATTTCAGGCAGAGATTTCCTATGTGTCTTTTTCGAAAAGTTATTTTAATCCTGGTCTCGATTACCAAAGTTTTTTATTGCAAAATATCCCGGGAGTAGCTATCTATTTGTATGATTGTAACTTTCGATTTTTGATGGTTGGAGGTAAAGAAAAGGAATGTTGTGGATTGAAAGAATCGGAGATAGTAGGTAAAACTCTTTTTGATGTGTTTGACCAGTCAATGGCAGGAAAATTATATACTTTCTTTTATAAATCAATTCATGGAAATGCCGATGAAGGTTTTGTGCGGTTTCAAGGCCAGCCATGCCAAGTCAATTCTTTCCCGATTAAGGATAATGGCGGAAATGTTATTGCCGGAGTGGCTGTTATAAATCGGAGTATTGTTTCCCATTACAAATCGATGTATCCGATGATAGAAAAACGTGGGGATGAGGAGGAAAGTTTTATTGCCAATTTTACACATGAGTTCAGAACATCGCTGATTGGTATTTTGGGCTTTACAGAACTGCTGCAGCTTAGTGATTTAGATGAGAAACAAGCTCGATTTAATTTTTTGATCCATGAAACGTCTGATCAGCTTTTGCATTTGGTTGATGAGGTCATGAATATGTCAAAGCAGGATGAGAAGAAGCTGAAATCTGAAAATCTGATTTTTAATATCCATGAGTTGTTTGGTGAGCTTTCGGAGCAGTTTTTGGCTGAAGCAATGGAAAAGAAAATTGATTTCCAGATGAATATTGAGTTTGATCAACCAATCAATTTTTGTGGAGATCTTTACCGCGTAAAACAGATTTTATTGAACCTGTTAATCAACGCTTTTAAGTTTACAAAGAAGGGGATGGTCTCTTTATCTTGTTCACTTGTTCATGAAAACTACGAAGAGGCTATGTTGAAATTTACCGTAGTTGATACTGGAGTTGGTATTTCAGAAGACGAACTTCCATTTGTTTTTCAGGCGTCTAAGCAAGCGCATTCTGGCAGTGTGAATGCAAATTACAATATAGGGGTGGGGCTTGCTATCTCTGAACGATTGGTGGGTTTATTGGAAGGAGATATCCATGTTCAAAGCAAATTGAATGAAGGGACAAAATTTATTGTGAATCTACCTTTTCTGATTGCTCATTAGTTTGTTTTCAGTTTGGCATCAATCAATACCTATTATAAAAGAAAGAAGCCTCAACAATTTTGTTGAGACTTCTTACATACAAAAAAGTAAACTGTTTCCTTAAATTTGGAGGTCGTTTTTCTCACTATCGTTTGTTAGCACAAACAGCTCGGAGAATTTTCATCGGCATCTGTTTCGTAGTCTCAAACAATAGAGATGCTGTTGTAGAATTTAGCGTCAATTCTGTCTGAGAAAAGAAGTCTTGTTTCCCCTTTCTGGTAAGTTTAAATATCAAATGTTTACTTTCGAATGCGACTTTATCTTCCTCTCCATCAGTTTTAAGTTTTGAAACGTTTATAAAGGTTCCTTCTATCGCTATGTCGCTCAGTGGTGCTTCAGCCATCTATACACTTAATTATCTTTTTTCAGCTGTTTTTCAAATTGTCATAGCTGAAAAAACTAACTGTAAATACCGCAACTGAGGCAATTCCTAAAGATTTTTTTACAACTCCTCTTGCTCATTGTGAATTTTGTATGCTAATTGTAATACAATTACGATTCGTCTTCATTTAATTTATTAATTGTCATAGGCATCTGGCTCATGGTTTTACCGCCTTTAATACCAAAGTCGAGCGTCCGAATTGGGAAAGGAATGGTAATGTCATTTTCGTCGTAAATTGATTTGATGTTTTTTATGCCATCACTGAGTGCTTTGAGATAATCAGTTTGCTTATAGAAATCTACCCAATAGCGAACCACGAAGTTGATGGAGCTGTCTCCAAATTCAAGATAATAGAGATCAACTGGTTTTCCTTTTTTCAGATAATCAATTTTTTGTATTGCCTCTAGTGTTAATTTTTCTACCGAGCTCAAATCTTCCCCATAACTAACGCCCACATTTAAATCGATCCTTCGTTCTTGATTGATTGTATAATGGGTGTAAACATCTTCAAAAATTAATCGATTTGGAACAACGACTTCCTGACCTTGCAGGGTACTCATTTTAACAGCGCGAAGTCCAATTGATTTAACGATACCGAACTGATCCCCAAATTCAATGATATCGCCTACGTTGATGGTACTTTTCAGGGTAATATAAATACCTGAAAGGAAATTTGAAATGGCGTCTTTAAAGGCAAAACCGACTGCTAGCCCCATTATTCCAACACCTGCAAGTAGCGAGGTGACAGTTTTTTCCAGTTCAAGGATGCCTAAGGCCACAAACAATCCCACTGTCATGATGATGATGCGGGTTAGTGATGAGATGAGCTTGTTAACTGCAATATTACGCGATACTTTGAAGAGCGTTTTGGAAAAGACAGCTACAACTATACGCGAAACGGCATAAAAAAGAACGATGACAACAATCGCGACAATGAAGTTGGGAAGCATTGCAATTGCCGTCTCAATCCAACTACCAATTTTCTCTGAAATGATATTGTATGCGTTTTCTATATAATTCATCTTTTTCTTATAAAATGGGCAGGAAACATTTCCTGCCCGTTTTATTCATAAACTAACTAAACTCAATGAACAGAAAAGATTGTCTTCACAATTATTCTACATCCTAGTCGTTCTTTAGCGATTCCTTTAAGTCGTTAAACTCATCTTTTATTTCATCGCCGGCATCTTCTAATTCGTCACCAGCTTCTTCGGTCCAGTCTTTCAGTTTTTCATGAAGCGACTTACTCCTGTTCATGACGTCGTTGTATGTCTCTTTCACCTCGTCACTCACATCTTCACCGCCCTCTTCAATTTTTTCTCCGAATTCTTCCATCGACTCATCAAACTCTTCAAGTCGTCGTTCAAGTTTATCACCAAAATCAGGATCGCTCGAATTCATGTTCTCTAAGTCTTGTTCGAGTTGATTGAGCTTTGCTTCTATTTTGTCTCCTAAACTGTCTTTTTTTGACTGAGGCTGGCATGCAATAAAAGTACCGCTAACGAATAATGCCATAATAAATGTAATTGTCAATTTTGTTTTCATACTTAATACTTTTGGGGGTTGAATAATTGTTGTAATTCTATCAGTAGGGAAAATTGTGCCATAAGGTCTGGATGTGTTTTTTGTTTGGTCGTCAAGGTGTTGGTAGTGTGTGTATTGAGGCTTATTTTTTATTCTGGGTTCAGGTTTAGATTGACCTTTGATATGTAGACTAATTT
Source organism: uncultured Sunxiuqinia sp. (assembly GCF_963678245.1). Classification (NCBI taxonomy): domain Bacteria; kingdom Pseudomonadati; phylum Bacteroidota; class Bacteroidia; order Marinilabiliales; family Prolixibacteraceae; genus Sunxiuqinia; species uncultured Sunxiuqinia sp. The sequence continues at coordinate 369,734 of NZ_OY782770.1, read as the reverse complement.
GCGCAGATTGTGGAGTTTTCCACCAATTTGAATTTTTTTAATGTCAATCTGAGAAGCTTTAATCAAATAATTTCAAGAGGTTCTGCTTCGAGTATTCATATTCTGATCCCTGATTTTCAGGAGAGGTGTTAGTCTTTCGATTAACAAAGTGAGAAAATAAGGAAAATTTGATTTTTAGCTTTTGAGCACCAATAGATCTGGCCCTTGGCTCTGCCACGCGAATAGTCAGTTTTAAGAGTTTTTTATTCGTTTACGAGTTTGTATTCTCGGCAACCCATTTTTCAGCAAACGATTCCCATTCTTTGAATTGTTCTTCTTTCATCACTTTCACCATTTTTACTTGTCCGCCTTTTTTCTTTTGCTGCGCATTCCAGTCGTGGAAACAGTCTGCGGGGAGCGTTTTTACGATCACTCCTTTTAATGCTTTTGATCGTGCGACGCCATAGTTTTTGTTGGCTTGCTTTAGCTTTTGGTCCAGTGTTTCTACCAATTCTTTATTATTAATCTCATTGTCGCATGCCAGGTACCAAACATGATGATATTCGTCGGCAATTTTCACCGCAGAAACGGTAAATTCAGAAATTTTCAGATTAAACTCCTTCTCCAATTCAAGGATCGCTTCATTCATTTTGTTGACTGAAAGTTGGGAGCCAACTACATTTAGGAAAAACTTGGTTCGGCCTGTTATCTTAATCTCTGCACGATCGACATCGGTAAACTGAATGGTATCACCAATCATATAACGCCAAAGGCCTGACACTGTGCTGATTACCAATATGTAATCCACTCCTTCTTGCACTTCGGTCAGGTTTAATGCTGGTGCGTTGGCTGTCAGAGTTCCGTCATTATTTAGGTATTCTTGTTTAAACGGTACAAACTCGTAGTAAATACCATTGTCAATCAACAACTTCATGGCTCGTGTTTCGGGGCGCTGTTGAAATGCGATAAATCCTTCCGAAGCAAAGTAGGTGTCGATAATGGTTATCGGATGAGCTAGCAGTTCATTAAAATTCTTTTCAAATGGCTCAAAAGCAACGCCTCCTGTTGTATAAACCTGTAGGTTAGGCCAGATATCATGAATGTTGTCAACATCGTGATATTCAATGACCTTTTTCAACATAAGCTCGAGCCACGAAGGGATACCACTAATGGCTCCAATGTCCCAGTTTTTAGCCCTTTTGGAAATCTCAAGTACTCGTTCATCCCAGTCTTTAATTTTCGAAATTTCTTCGCCAGGACGATAAAATCCTTTAAACCAAGGAGGTATGTTTCCAGCGCTAATCCCACTAATTTCTCCCTCAAGGTATCCGTTATTTTCGTTGAGTTTGGTTGAACTACCCAGCATCAGGATTTCTTTTTCAAAAAAAGAAGCCGGTAAGTTGAAATTAGCGGTCGCGCCAACCTGTTTGATTCCGGCCATACGAATGGCGTTTAGCATTTCGTCGCTTACTGGAATCCGTTTGCTTTGCTTGCCGGTAGTTCCCGAACTTAGGGCAAAGTAAAGCGGTTTTCCGGGCCAGCTTACGTTTTCCTCTCCTTCGTATAGTTGATGCCACCACTCCTTATGCATGCTGTGGTAGTCGAAAAACGGAATCTGAGAGGCAAATGCTTTGGACGGATCCTGAGCCAGCAACAAGTCTGCAAACTGATAATGTTTACCAAAGCTGGTGTTGGCAGCTTTTATCAATAGTTCCCGAAGAACATTCTCTTGTTCTTTTTGATATTCCGTTTTCGTAGTGAAAGCGTGTCCGAGTTCCACCGCTTTTTTGATGAGTGTACCTATAATTGCCATGTTTGTTTATGATTTATATTTTCTGGATTATCAATTTGAACGCCAAAATAGAGCAATGGTTTAAATGTTTGATTTTTAGCTTCACATCTTTTCACTAGTGAGGAATGTCTACCTCATATTGTAGAAAACAATATGCAATAAAAGTCAGCCGGCTTTTACTTATTACTGTTAGCGTAATAAACCTTTAATCCTTTTAAAAATCAGCTCGTTACCGACTTTTAAATAAAAGATTTGGCGGCGTGGCATAGTTTTATCATACTTCTGTTATTATAAACATTTAATTATTAATATTATGAAAATTGTAGGAACTGTATTGTTAATTTTAGGAATTATTGGAGTTGTTGTTTTTGGTATTCAGGCATTTAATGATTCCGAAAGTTTTAACGTTTTAGGGGCAGAAGTTGCTGTAAGTAAAGCAAATTGGACTCCGTTGATTGTTAGTGCGTTAGTTTTGTTGGCGGGTATTGTATTGCAAATGACCACGCGGAAAAGTGACTGATAAATTCAGCTCTTGGATCATTGGGTTTTACTTACGTACAATAGAAACGAACCAATATGAAAAAACTTAAAAAATTTTTGACGACAGTTCTGATTCTCTTCATTGCTGTCGTTTCTTTTTTTCTGATCGGCAATTATTTATTGTCTGGGTATATACAAAATAAACTTCAGAAAAATCCCATTTCTTCTTTTCTAATAAAGGAGGTGGATGTGTCAGTTGACGTATTTAGGCGAGAAATTACGCTGAATAAGATTGAAGCGGCAGATTCAATGGGAAATGGGAAAATAACTGTTACAGAACTTTCGGTGAGTGGAATTCGACTTTGGCCATGGTTGGTTAGAAATGAAATTGTCGCAGGGCGGATGTTTGTTCTAGATCCCATGGTTCAACTTAATATGCCGAATGATTCGGATCAAGTTGCAGGTAGTCGGTCGGAAATTTCTAAACAGGACTTTGCGCTGGATGAGTTGGAAATTGTGGGTAGTCAGATCTTTTTTTTGAAACGTAACGAAGAACGCTTAGATACTGTTTTTGTAGGAATATTAGATTTTAATTTTCACAACATTAGCTCAAAATCTTCCGACGGACAGTTTGTATTCAAGCAAAACTCGTTTGAGGCGGTACATCTGAAGTTGAAGAACGGAAGATACAATTTACCAAATCAATTGTATGCAGTCGAGTGTCAATCGCTCGATTTTAACTCGGATAAACAGCGACTGACAATTGACGAGTTGCATTTTTTGAGTAGATATTCGAAGTATGAAATAGGTAAGCAGCTCGGCGTTGAAACTGACTGGCTGGATTTGGTTGTGGCCGGCTTTACGGTGAATGAGCTTCAGTTTAGTAAGTTGCTGACTGACTCTGCTCTGATTTTTAATGAGGCTCAGATTAATGAGCTTTATTTAAATGCATTTAAAGACAAACGACTTCCGTTTCCGAAGAAGCCTGATACTAAGTTGCCAATGAGAATGATTCAGGATTTGCCGTTTCAGATGCATGGAGATTCGATTTCAATTGAGAAAGGATCAATTAGATATGCTGAACGGGTTAAAAATTCGAAAGATGAAGGAGCTGTTACTTTTGATAGCCTGTGTGCAAAAATATATTGCTTGAGTACGATTGATCGTCTGATTGATCGTCAAACGACAATGCACGCGGAAGCCCGGGTTATGAATCAAGGTTGGCTGAAGGCTGAGTTTATATTTCCCAATGAGAAGTATTCGCATGTGAATCGGGTTAGCGGCGCTGTAAGCGCGATGTCGATCAAGGCTTTCAATCCAGTTATAACGCAAAATGCATCTGTATTTATAGAGGATGGTCATTTAAAGGAATTAGCCTTCAATTTTACGTATAATAATAATCAGTCAAATGGTGATCTGATTTTTGAATATGATGATCTGAAGGTTCGTATGTTAGATGCTGAAGATGAATTCAATAAAAAAATTCAGTCGTTTATTACAAACTCGTTCTTGTTACATAAAAGGAATCTGAGAGAAGAAAACTCGTTTCGCGAAGGGACCATTTCCTTCGACCGTGACAAAAAGAAATCGATTTTTAATTACTGGTGGAAATCGGTTTTAAGTGGAATTAAGAGTATCTCGATTTTATAAGGCATAAGGATGTTGGGTAGGATTATTCACACATTCCCCCAGCGTTTCTACAGCCATTTTTTCATCTTTTTTTTGTTATTTATCTGTATTTCAGTCTATTATTTGTTTTGGCACGAATTTTCCTTTATCGTTAACCAATAAGCATTACGAAACTATTTCTGTTTCTTAATAGATTGGAAATAAACGATCAGAATATAATATATAAATTAAAATTTACTATTGTGAATAAACTAGAAATTAAAGGAAATTGGAACGTGTTAAAAGGCAAGTTTAAACAGCGCTATGCCGAATTAACAGAAGATGATCTGACTTATGTTGAAGGTAAAGAGGACGAGTTACTTGGGCGTCTGCAGACTAAAACCGGAAAAACCAAGGATGAGTTAATAGAAGAAATCAATAAATTAAAATAGCATGAGATCATTATTATATTTAATCGCTGTCATCTTGATTATTGGATGGGTTTTTGGGTTTTTTATCTACTCCCTTGGGGCATTAATACACGTGTTACTGGTGTTGGCTCTGATTTCAATATTAGTCTCGATAATTCGGGGCAGATGACAGCACGCACGTGAAGTAGAACAGAGTGTAAAGCTGGGTTGAGGTTTCAATCCGGCTTTTTTTGTCTTTATCTCCAGTGACGAACTTTCTGTCCATAATAATTGCAGAGATTTGCTCATAAAAGTTATCGGGAAAGATAGATCCCAATTATTCGTGTTTCAGAACTAGGAGGAGATTAATTCCATTCTCTCAGGATAATGAAATGAAGGATTATTTATCCTTTTCTACAGAAGAAATTTCGAAAGGAGTAGCATACTTAACGGGTTTATTTTCGTGATTAAAGTAGCGTGAATATTGATGTGTTAGTTCTACTCCAAAATAGAAAATTATTGAAACAAAATAGATCCACATCAAGATTACAACAAACGAACTGGCGGCTCCGTATACTGCTCCAAGGTTGCTACTTCCTATAATTATTCCTATCAAAAATTTTCCAAGGGCGAACAAAATGGCAGTGAATGTGGCTCCAAACCAGCTCGCACTCCAGTGAACGCTAAGGTCGGGTAAAAAGCGGTATATCAGTGCAAATATTGAGGCGATGATAGCTAATGATAGTATGATATTGATTACTTGCGCGAACACAATAAGATCGGTGCTAAAATGAGTTGATAGAAAATCTTTCAAAAATGCGATGGAAGCATCGATGATGAGAGAAATGACCAGTACCAGCCCAAGACTTAAAATAACGCCAAAAGAAAACAATCGGTCGATTGCTAATTTCAGAAGATTTTGTTTTAGGCTGGGTTTTACCTTGATCCGCCAAATAAAGTTGATTGAATTTTGCATGATAGCAAACAAGGTAGTTGCCGAGATAAGGAAAAATCCAATTCCAATAATTGCTCCGATTCCACTGTTTTCTGTGATTTGGTAATTATCGATAGCCGTTTTTAAAACTTGTGTACTTTCCTCGCCAATAAGTTTGTTGACTTCGTTAAATAACTTGGTGCTCATGTTGGCATCTCCTGTGAAGAAACCAAATACCGAAATAATAATAACCAACATCGGGGCTAACGAAAAGATAGCAAAATAGGCTGTTGTCGCAGCCATATTTACCGGGTTGTTAGTTCCAAAATTCAGTAAGCTTCGTTTAAATATTATGAAGGTATTTTTACCCCTTTTTTTGAGACTCTTCTTTTTCATATCAAGTGTGTTTTTTCTTTATTCTTTTCCAAATTCGCTTGAGTGATACTTCGTATTTTGATGTGCCGCGATCGCTGATTAGGTATGCAAAAGGTTCGAGCTGGTCGATATTACGCATAATTATTTTCAGGATAGCAAGACATGGAACTGCGATTACCATTCCGGCGATTCCCCAAACCAAATTGGCAAGTAATAAGCTTAAAATAATTGCCAACGGATTGATTTTTATATTATTTCCAACAATGTTTGGCGTAATAAGGTTGTTTTCTAAAAACTGAACAATACTAAAAAGTATAGTAATTTGTATAACGGTTTGAAACGGATGAGCTGAAGTGATTAAAATGTAAATCACCGGAATCAGTCCCCCGATAAATGTTCCTATATATGGAATTAGGTTTAAAATAGCGGCTAGTACGCCGAAAGCAAGTGCGTTTGGAACACCAATAATGAGCAAGCCAGTTGAGTTTAAAACAGCCAATATAACAACCACAATGAGCATGCCGCCCATGTATTGAGTAGTTACTGTAGAAACTTCACGCATGATATGCACTGTTTTTGGCTTATTTTCGCGACGAACCAACTTGAAAATGAAGTAGGCTGTTTTAGTTCGGTAAAAAAGAAGAAAGAAGATAAAAACAGGCAGCAATCCTATTTGAAAAATAGTAGTTGTGGTGGCCGAGAAGAAACTTCCGACTTCAGATTCCCACGATTTGAAAATGCTTTCAGAGACTCGGCTAACGTAATGATCCATGGTGGTTGGGTTTACCCCAATTTTATTTTCGAGTACATGTTGCAGCGATTCGGCCTTGGTGTCGAACTGCTCTTTTAATTCGGTGAAGTTTATTGTCATGTTTGACAGTTTAGCCGACACCAATAAGCCAGCTCCACCAACCAGTAAAATAGCTATAAGGATTACCAGTAAAATAGATATTCCGCGCTGCACTCCCCATCTCTCGATTCGTGCAACCAAGGGATAAAATAAGTAAGCGAAAAAAATGCTTAGCGCAAAAGGAACCAGGATATTTTGTGCTAATATAAGGACCAATATAAAAATGGAAATAATAAATAAGGTTAATGATAAAGAGGTAAGCGATAGTTTTTTCATATTGCTATAATTATTTGATCTTTGTTTATTTTTTCAGAAAAGACGATTTATTTTTCACTAAAAATCCACGAGGATGTCGCATTGTGTGTGTATGATGTTTTTTTATAGAAAGAATTATGCCAATTATCTTCAACTATAGAATTCAGCTTCTTAGCTTCCTGTAGTAATGCATTTTGGCTTGAATGGACACTTTAATGGGGAAATGTGTAGAAAATTGTCCCCGAAATTTGAGTGAGGATGGTTGGTTGTTAGTCGATTGGCTAACTGGTATAATATTCGCAACCTTCGGCTTATCTGTATTGTTAATGAACAGGTGATTTAGTGTGCATAATTTAAAGTCGGATATTTAGTTAAATTTGGTAAAAGAAACGACATCATATGACAAAATCATTTTGGGGACTGTTATTTTTTTTGTGGCTTTTCTTATGTGAAAATTCTAATCTGTCGGCTCAGGAAAACTTTGAGGTCCGAAATATTTCCTTCCATGGAAATAAAACACTGGACGAAGATTTTCTGCTGGAACGAATGGCCTTGAAAGAAGTATCCTACATCGAAAAGCTAATTACCAATGAAGTACCCTTTTTATATAATCAGAGGTTGGTTGATCTGGATATTGAGCGATTGAAGCGAATTTATCAGAGTGAAGGTTTTTTGCATGTCAAGGCTTCTATGAGCCCTCTTCAAATTAATGAAAAAAAGAAAACCGTTAAACTGCGCATAGCGATTACAGAAGGAGAACCGATTACCGTTGACAGTGTTGCAATAAAGCCCACTGATGCCTTAAACGGAATCAATTTGGACTCCCTTCAAAATAAGGCATTCAGGGATATGCTATTAACAAAAGGAACTCGTTTTCGCGATGCTGCACTCATCGAAGACGTTCAGGTCGTTGAAAATGCATTCAGAAACCTGGGCTATGCTTATGTTGAAGTGAACTACGATCTCAATATCAATTTAGATGAGTTGAAAACGCCAATTGTTTACGAGGTAGAGCCGGGACCAATTTGCCAATTCGGTGAAACGTCAATCGAAGGAAATAAGCATGTCTCAACGACTTTCATTCGTAAACAACAAATGTTTTCCAAGGGCGAGCTTTACAACAAGTCAATGCTCAGCGAAACCCGGGAAAATTTGTACCGTTTGCAGCTTTTTCGGATTGTCTCTGTTTTACCGCAAAAAGATAAAAAAACGCTTAAAGACCCGATTCCTATTCAGCTTTATGTAGAGGAAGCCCCTCGATTAGACACCCGTTTTGGAGTTGGATATGGTACAGAAGATAAGTTTCGTACATTTTTAGATTTGAATTATCGTGGTTTTCTGGGGGGGGCTCGTCGAATCAATTTGTATTTAAAACATTCGGCTTTAATGCCCTATCATGCGAGTTTAAAATGGATTCAGCCCCAGTTTTTAAGCAAGAAAAGTTCAATATCGCTCAATCCGTTTATTACCCGAAGCTCGGAACCGGGATATGAAACTCGCACTTATGGTATTAATGTTCCCATAAATTATAGGTTTAATAGCTGGCTAAACAGCACCATGACTTATTATCTGGAAGATGTTGAACAACGGGTTGAACAGGGAGATAGCGAACTTCCCGGTGCTGAAGACTCCAAATTTCCGTATGACAAGTCGGGTGTGTTGCTGTCAACGGTTTTCGATAATTCAAACCCAAAGTTTTCACCCGTAGAAGGGTTTAACTTATCAGTAGGTTTTAAAGTAAACGGACATTTGTTTGGCAGTAATTTTAATTATACCCGTCTCTGGGGAGATATCAGGCACTACCAGGAAATTGGCGACTGGGTGCTGGCAACACGCATTATGGCTGGAGGGATTAGTTCGGCTGACACCAGTGGTTTTATTCCGGTTGAGGATCGGTTTTATTCCGGGGGTAGCAACTCTGTTCGTGGGTGGAGTCGATCGAACCTTGGGCCCAAGCGCGACAGCGGCACGCCATTAGGGGGTAAAAGTATTTTGGAAGCCAATCTGGAGTTACGTTATCCGCTGTTTTGGAGGGTGAGTGGTGTGGCCTTTATTGAAGGGGGAAATATCTGGAGCGATTCGTATCGTTACCAACTAAATGATTTGGCTTATGCCGCTGGTGGTGGTTTGCGAATTGATACGCCCATTGGTCCAATCCGGCTGGATCTTGGGGTGCCGGTATGGAATGAAAAGAAAAGCCCTCAGTTTTTTATTAGTGTAGGACAAGCATTTTAAGCGAACATGAGAAAAGGATTGAAATATAGCTTGCGTATCGTGGGTGGTTTGATTGGATTTGTATTGCTGATCTTGTTATTGGCTGGCTTGCTGATTCAAACACAGCCTGTGCAGAATCGTATAGCACGTTTTGCCGAGAAACAAGCCGCTTCTGCCTTAAATGGGGAGCTGTCGATCGGACGGTTGGGCGGCAACTTTTTTACGAGTCTGAAACTGTCTGATGTGCTCCTTCGTCTGGAGCAGGATACGTTGGCAAGCATCGACGAATTGGAGTTGAAATACAGGCTGTGGCCTTTACTGAAAAATAAGTTGGAGGTGACCTCAGCAAGTATTGTGCACCCATTTGTTAACCTGAAACAACAGGTGGATTCCACCTGGAATTTTGAAAAGCTGGTCCCGGGTTCGGAACCGGATACTACAACAACTTCAAGTAATTTTAAGATTGATGTCGCACTGTTTCATCTGACTAACGGGAATATCCGTATCAATGCGCTCGATACCATTATTCCGCAGCAAATAAAGAATTTGAATACCCAATTAAGCTTGTCGTATTCAACAGAAAAGCAAGTGCTGGAATTATCTAGTTTTTCGCTTGAAACTTTTCAGCCTGATTTTACGTTGCAGCAGCTGGCTTTTCAATTACGGAGAAATCAAGATGCCCTGCAGTTGACCGACTTTCAGTTGAAAACAGCACAAAATCAATTGAAAGGGAATGTCGAGTTTGATGATCAGCCGGATCGTTCGGGAAGTGCTGATTTATTGAGTGATTCGCTTAAGGTAAGCGAGTTTGAGTTTTTTCTGTCGGGATTTAAATTGCCGGCTTCTCCGGTTCTGGAAATTGATGGTTCACTGGATGGTGAGTCTGCTTTGGGAGTGATTAAATTAACAGATGGTAGGCAGCGAATCCGCTTGAACTTGTCGTCGGACAATTTGGCACGCTTCGTTTTTGAACCTTCGTCGGCTCCGCTTCAATATCAACTTGATGCAAATTTTGAAAACATTGATTTACGGCATTGGCTGGGTGATCCCGAAATGAATTATCAGATCAATGGTCAGCTGACGGTCAATGGTGAGGGAACTGATCCGAAATCGGCCAACGTTCGAATGAAAGGAGATTTTAACGATTTCAAAATTCAAGATCAGTTTGTAAAGGTATTGAGCTTGGACTTAGCTCTGGAATCAGGTTCTCTGGATGGTATTGTGCAGGGACAAGGTGCTTTTGGCTCGTTCGAGTTGAAGCCGTACATCCGCAATTTGCAAACCAATCCGGCCTATAAACTCAAGCTGAATACAAGCCATCTAAATTTGGCTGAACTGACCGGGGAAGACAGTCTTCGTTCGGATATTAACCTGACAGCGCGGGCTGAAGGGCAGGGGGGTGATCCCAAAACCTTTCAGGCAAAGGCTCAGCTGTATTTATCGCCCTCATCACTGATGGGTATTCAGGCAGATACACTGGTAGCCCATGTGCAGTATCAGCACGAAAACATATTGATCGATTCTATGCTGTTCAATACAAAGAGCTTGCACTTGCAAGCCGATGGGAATTACAGTTTGCATGGTAATTCCGATATCAATCTTACAGCTTCTCTGGATCATCTTGATGAGTTTAAGGCGTTCATTCCAGTTGATGATATTAAAACAAGTGGAGAGCTTCAGGCTCACCTTTGGGGAACGGCGGATTCGTTACATCTGGAGTCGGCCATCGACTTGGGCAAGACAGCTTTGCAGGATATGACCATTCAGCAGCTGTTGGTAAAGGCCGAAGGATTAGTTACACCACAAGATACCATGGTTGATGCCCGATTTAGCGCCTATGAATTTGTGGGGGCAGGACTGGATCTGGATTCTCTGGCCTTTGATGTGCATGCCCGTCCTGATTCGGTATTTGTGGACGGACAAATCGCCAACGCCGATTTGCAAACCCAACTGCAGGCCGGAATAGGATTGGGTGATATTCTTCGAGTGAGTCTTTCCCGATGGTCGATGGATTATAAGAATCTGCATTTTGAATTGCAAGATGCACCAGCAATTGTTGAAATTGACTCGATGAGCTATAGAATTGACAATTTTAAGTTGGCCGACAATACAAGCGATTCTGCTCAATACATTGTGGCTCAGGGAATCATTAACCGCCATGGAAGCGAAGATTTTAAGTTGAACGTTGCACGGGTTAATTTGAACCAATTTTTGAAAATGATCGGACAGGATTTGAAAGCAGAAGGACTGTTCAATTTAAATTTGCAACTGTTGGGTACTTCGGATAATCCTCAGCTGAAAGCTGACTTTGGTTTGCAGCAAGCTACGATGAACGATTATGCATTTACCGAATTTGGTGGCACTGCAAACTATTCGGGCTCAGAAATGGATATGACTGTCCGCCTCGTGCCGCAAGACAGCGGAATGATTGAGCTATCCGGTATCATTCCTTTTCAGTTGATCATGGATAGCCTGACTGTGAATTTCGATCCCAAAGACTCGATTGATGCCCGACTGGTGGTCGATCGTTTCCCGCTGGCTGTGGCGCAAACCATAGATATGCCCGATGGAGTTTCCGGGTATTTGCAAGGGGCTGTAGATGTAAAAGGGACGGTAGAATCTCCTGATCCATCAGGTAACATCCGACTGAAAAATGCCTCTCTGCGTGTGCCTGAGTATGGAATTGATTATCGTGAAATTCAAATGAAACTGAATTTTTTGCGTGACCAAATGAAACTGGATACGCTTCTGATAATAACGGAGGATGGCCGGATGACCGGGAACGGGGAAGTAAAATTCAACTCCGACTTTTATAAGGGAAATGTTAGTGGCTCGAAAATCGTGATTGATTTTGATCGGTTTAATCCGCTTAGTCACAAACAACTGAACATGCAAGTATCGGGCGATGCAAACTTGGGCGGTATGAAAGACAGTGTGCGGTTTGGTGGACATCTGACTATTCCGCAAGGGGAGATTTACCTCCCAGTTCTGTTTAATATGATGGGGCGTATGAGCGCTCCCGAGATGCCAAAGCCCATTTTGTTGCGTGAACTGGAGACACTCGAAGACACCACCATTGATACACTGTCAATTTCGATGCTGGATTCTACCGGCCGGGATGCCGCCGGTTTTGACTATTTTGACAAGCTCACCGGCGAATTGCAGATCACCATTCCGAAAAACACCTGGATTAAAAACGAGGATATGCATATTGAAATTTCAGGTGATCTGGAATTTATCAAGCACAAAGAATTTTTCGAGTTGTTTGGAAGTGTTGAGGTGGTGCGCGGGCAGTACGATTTGTTTGGCCGAACCTTTATGATTGAAACCGGAACAATTTCGTTTCAGGGAGGGGAGGAACTGACTCCCCGGATGGATGTTACGGCCAACTATAATTTTCGGAATGCTCAGCGGATGTTACAAAAGTTAACCGTGAAGATAGCTGGTACACCCGATGATCCGACAGTGAATTTCACCTTGGATGGAAGCAACGTAAGCGAGGGAGACGCGTTATCGTATATTTTGTTTGGGAAGAGCATGAATGAACTGAGCATGGAGCAGCAGGAGAATGTGAGTGGAGCCGGCGACATCGCCGGTAAGGCAGCAGCTTCTATTTTGTCGTCACAGCTAACCAGCTTTTTGGGTGACAAACTTGACGTTGATTATATTGAAGTAAAAGGTGGCGGCAATTTCGATAATGCTACGGTAACAGTAGGTAAATATATTACTAATGACTTGTTTGTCAGCTACGAACAGCGCTTTGGCGAAACCGACGAAAAAGACATAGCCAAATACGAAGTGAAACTGGAATACGAGCTTTTTAAATTCCTGTTCTTTCAACTCAATAACTCATCGAGGGATAGTGGTTTTGATCTGATTTTTAAGTTTGATGCAGAGTAGTTTGGAACGTTCCTGCTATTATCTGGATATTGATCAAGATATCGTGAATGAGCGCTATATCCCATCTTTTTACTGACTCTGTTTCAGGATTTGTTAGCGAATTACTCAATACAATTTAATATCTTTTTTTGAAAGGGCTATACGATAATATTCAAGGGTGAAAATAGAGTCACATTTATGCCAGATGTTTGAAGCTGGCAAGGTGTTTTGAGTTCGGTGTTTATTGACTTGCAGGCAGGCAAATGGCCTATCTGACCTTTACAAAGAAGAGATCTATAAATTGTACTGATAATCAGCTTTGGATATAACTATTGAGTAAAATGAAATCCTCATTTCACTTATTTTGAAAAAAAAAACATTATTTTCAGATAAAATATTTTGTAAATTAATTGGTTTAGTAAGCGAATGTCGGCTTCTTAGCTCAAATGTTTGCGTAATAAATATTGATGAGGTGTTACAACCTTTTAAGATCAACCGATAGGTATGATTAATAGAATGTGCTTATATTGATATTATACCCGGAGTTAGGAATGATTCAACGTTTATAAAACGAATTTGCAATGACTAGTAAGAATAAAACTAAAGAAGAACTCACAAGTAAGTTGCAGGAATTACTTCTCGAGATTGATTTTTTAAAAATTTTAGCAGAAAGGCGTGCAGAGGAGCTAATCATTGCAAACGGCCCAACCTGGAGTTTCAAGACCGGAGATAATTCAAATTAAAAGTAACCCAACATATTAGTATTTACGCTGCATTATAAAAATAGGGTGTGACTTCAAGCCACACCCTATTTTCAGATTCACTATGTCGTCTTAATTTTCAGGAATACTCTCCAGTGTTTTAACCAGAAAGTCCCAAAATTTCTTAACCGTTGCAATGTTTACTTTTTCGTCGGGCGAATGTGGAAAGCGAATGGTTGGGCCAAATGAGATCATATCCCAATGAGGATAGATGCCACCAAGTATTCCACATTCCAATCCGGCATGAATGGCTTTTATTTGGGGTATTTTTCCATAGTTCTCGTTATAAACCGCTTGCATGGTTTTCAGTATGGGCGATTCCATATTGGGTTTCCATCCGGGATAGGCGCCGGAAAATTCAACTTTAGCACCTGCTAAGCTAAAAATGGCTTCAATCCGATTGCCCAACTCAACCTTTGCCGAATCAACCGAGCTGCGCATCAAACAAGCAATTGAAATTGTTTTGTCCACAGGATTCAATTTTACACTGGCCAAATTGCTCGAAGTTTCTGTGAGTCCACTCATGCTGTCGCTCATTCGGATAACACCATTGGGGCAAGCCATAATTCCTTTTGTCAAATTCAGCTGAGTTGTTGAGTCAATAACCGCTTGTGGAACTTCGGTTTCCTCAAGAATCAATTTCACATCCGGTTCAGTAGCTGCCAATTCGTTTTTTATAAGCTGGAATTCAAGCTCGATTGTTTTTCTTAAAACATCAACTTTTTGTTTTTCAACAGTTAGTACTCCAAATGCTTCGCGCGGAATCGCATTTCGAAGACTACCGCCATCTATTTCAGCAAGACACGCTCCATATTTTTTCTGCGCTTCATTTAGCAACCTAAAAAATACCTTGTTGGCATTTCCTCGTTGTAAAATAATATCCATTCCCGAATGACCGCCCTTTAATCCGGTAATATTCAATTTTAAAGCGACTGAATTTGCAGGGACTGCTTCTTCGTTATACGAAAAGCGAATATTCGCGTCTTCACCTCCCGCGCATCCAACGTACAGTTCGCCTTCGTCTTCCGAGTCCATATTTAGCAGTATTTCACCTTGCAATATCCCTGGTTTTAATCCTTCAGCTCCGTCCATGCCGGTTTCTTCGGTGGCTGTAAACAAGGCCTCAACCGGACCATGCTTTAAATCATCAGAAGCAAGCACTGCCATTGCAGCGGCTGCACCAATTCCATTATCTGCACCAAGCGTAGTTCCGCTGGCTGTTACCCAGTCACCATCAACATAAGCTTCAATCGGATCATTCTGAAAGTCGTGCTCTTTATCACTATTCTTTTGCGGAACCATATCCAGGTGACTTTGTAGAATAACACCCTTTTTGTTTTCCATTCCCGGAGTAGCAGGTTTCCGAATAATAATATTACCTGCTTCATCCTTTATTGTTTCAAGATCTAGCTTTTTTCCAAAGCTATACACTAACTCCTGAATTCTATCTTCATGATTTGAAGGTCGTGGAACTCGTGTCAGCCGATAAAAAATTTCCCATAACAGATTGGGTTCTAATGTCAATATTTTATTACTCATGTTGTATATTTTAGAGTTCTTTTGATTTAATAAAAGTACAATTAATCGTGTAAGCTTGTTCTGAGTTTTATCAGCCGTAAAGCAAAAAGCCCCATACCAAAGCAAGTACAGGGCAACTATTTATTTTTCTAATGAAATTACTAATCTTTCAAAATACTTTTAATAGCTCCTGTTCCCGGGTGAAAGGATATTTTATAGCTTCCATCCATCAGGCTCACCGGTAAATTGGCAACAGTCCCGAACTGAGCCACGGTTGCCCGCGAAACGGCCATTAGATTTAGTCCGTTCATCACCTTAATTTCAGCTTTCCCCGGCATCCGATAATAAACACCGCTTCTTCCTCCTGTTGGTGACCCTGCTGTTTTTAGTTTATTTTGAGCTGATGCCAAATCATCCAATTTCTTCATATCCACTACGACTGGTTTTCCACTCAGATCGTTTTTGGGTAATATCCCTTTATTTTCAGAAAAACGGAAAGCAACTTCACCTGAGACGGAATTCTCACCTGGAATAAAGTCAAAGCTGTATTCAAATGTTTTTTTTGTACGACTTGCCAATAAAAAGTGCGACATAGTCATCTTCCAGATTGCCAAGTTCGTTCACCATCAGTTCGTATGCTTGCCCGTCAGGCAACTGTACTTCGTAAGCGTTGGCCAACGATTTAAAACGGCGTTTGCGCAACTTGGTAATCGTATGTGCTGCCTCCTGTGCTTTTTCTTCAATCGATTTGGTTACAATTGCGTTGTTGGTTGTTGAGTCACCAAGTTCATAAAATGGCTTAAGTGATAAATCAGTAAATGGGAAATCAGGCGTTTTAGTATCTCCTAAAAAAGTAGAAACAGAAATGGGTTCACTAATAGTCGACTGTTCTTTATTAATTCCTGCCAAAACTCCGGACTCGGTCAGGCTAACCATCGATGCAGCATTTCCCATTGCTTTGTAGACTTGATCCGGATCGGGTTCGCTAAATGTTTCAATCTGAATATCGGTAATTACCCAGCTTTCGAAATCGGAAGTGGGGGCGTTTTTTATGCCCAACAAAGCCTCGGCGTACTGGAAATATGGCCCGTGAAAGAATTTTTCCTGTTTGGCCTTTACATGAATTCTGATTCCTGTTCTTGGCAAACTATAAACGATTCCTTCATTTGGAGCGACTCCAATTTGCTCATCTTTTCTGTCATCTTTAGGATTGGCAAAAACAGATGTGGAAATCAAAAACAGGGCTAAAAGCAAATATGTTCTCATGATAATTTTCAAATTTAAAATGAAGTCAAAAATACGTAAAGTCAAGTCAAAAGCGAAGCGCTGGCAGTTAAATTTAGTCTGCGAACACTTTTCTATACAGAATAACCGAACTTTCAATCATTTTATTTCTTGAGCTTTAAAAAAGCTTTACCAAGGTGCTGAATTAAATCTTCAGCAATCAACGACACTTCACCAACTTCTTGTGCCGCTAAATCTCCAGCCAAACCATGAATAAACACTCCCAACTGAGCTGTTTCAAGAGGCGTGTAATTCTGAGCCAGTAGTCCCAGCAAAATACCAGTCAAGGTATCTCCGGTTCCGGCGGTAGCCATTCCCGGGTTACCCGATGTGTTAAAATACACCTCTCCGCTTGGCGTTGTGATGCAGGTCTGAGCACCTTTTAAAACAACAATGACTTTATATTTTGCTGAAAAACTCAGCTGAGCCTGCAAGCGGGAGTAAGAATCAATTGTTGCCCCGGCTAAACGTTCAAACTCTTTCGGGTGTGGAGTTAGAATCGAGTCTTCGGGTAAAAGTCTCAACCATTCAGGTTTCATCGATAGGATATTCAAGGCATCAGCATCTAAAACCAATTTATCCGGTTTAGCTTCTAAAAGTTCTTTGAGTCCCCGCTGCGAGTTCGGTTTCAGTCCCAATCCGGGGCCCACTCCAACTGCAGAGAACTGATCCAGCTTAGGAAATTCGGTAAACATCAAGTCCGACGGGTCTATACAACACATGGCTTCGGGCACGGTTGTCTGCATAATCTGATATCCGGTATGCGGAATGTGAGTGGTCAACAGTCCAACGCCAGATCGCAAGCAGGCCTTGGAGGCCAATACCGCTGCTCCTATTTTTCCGTATGAGCCGGCAATCAGCAAAGCGTGTCCATAGGTTCCTTTGTGCGAAAATTTATCTCGATCGACTAAGCTTTTGGCAATTTCTTGTTCAGTCAAGTAATGAAGTGGACTTTCGGTCTGGCTGATTGCGTCAGGATGCAAACCAATTGGTAAAACTTCCCACTCACCAAGTATTTTCTCGTGTTCGGGGAAAAAGAAACTGAGTTTTGGAAACTGAAACGTCAAGGTGTAATCAGCATGTACCATATTTTTCAAGTCGTTTTCAGAATTGTCTTCGCCAAACAGACCACTGGGGATGTCGATGGCAACAACCTTTGCTTTGGAAGCATTTATTTTCTGAACGATTTGTAGTGGCAATCCCTCTAATTTTCGACTTAAGCCGGAGCCAAATAAACCATCCAAAACAACAGATTCTGCCGGAATATCCGGAATCAAGTCTTTCTCCTGAATAACTGTCAATCTCACTTTGTCTTGATTAATCAATCGATCCCAGTTTTCAGCAGGCGAACCTGTTAAGTCTTTTCCAAAGTTCAACAAATACAGCTCGCACAGGTAATTGTGTTTAGCCATTAAACGCGCTATAGCCAATGCATCTCCTCCATTATTTCCGGGGCCGGCAAAAACAATCAATTTCTTTTCGTTTGAAATGTGATGAATTAGCCAATTTGCAATTTCCAGAGAAGCCCGTTCCATTAGGTCGATGCCTGGAATGGGTTCATTTTGAATTGTAAACTGGTCGATAGCTGCTATTTGTTTGGTTACAAAAAGTTTCATAAAGTGATATTTTCATTCTAAAATACAAAAACATTGTAGAAATAAAGCTTGTTCACCTACAATTGTTCTTATTGAAATTAAATTCAAAATGGTGACATTTCACCATTTATAGGAGCAAAAAGATGTTTATATTTGTTTTCTTCAATATAAACAGTAAAAAGATATGGCTAAGGACAAGAGTACTGCCTTTTTTGGACACCCGGTTGGGTTATCTTCTTTGTTTGCCACCGAGATGTGGGAACGGTTCAGTTATTATGGTATGCGCGCATTGTTGGTGTTATTTCTGACAGCAACATTTGCCAATGGTGGGTTTGAAATGGCCGAACTCGATGCATTTACCATTTACGGTATTTTTACCGGATTGGTATATGTTACCCCAATCATTGGAGGGGTTTTGGCCGACAAAGTATTAGGGCAACGCAAAACAATATATATTGGTGGTTTAACCATGGCGATTGGTCAGTTTTTGCTGGCATTCAGCTCAATGTCTATGGAAAGTAGTATGGAGTTTCGCCAAACTATATTTTATTCTGGCCTTGGTATTTTGATTCTTGGGAATGGATTCTTCAAACCCAATATTTCAACCATGGTGGGCGAGCTATATGACAATAATGACCCCCGAAAAGACGGTGGATTCACCATTTTCTATATGGGAATCAATCTCGGAGCATTTCTGTCTCCGCTAGTTGCCGGTTATTTGGGAGAACAAATTGCATGGCAGTATGGATTCATGTCAGCTGGCGGTGGAATGTTATTAGGTACAATCTGGTTTTTCATTCGTAGCCATACGCTTGGAAATATCGGTATGCCTCCAAAGGTAAAAGCAGAGAGAAACCGACTTGCGGTTAAGGATTGGATGGGTATTTTGATTTTTGTAGTTGCTATGGTTGGCTTTATCTTCGGATTTATTCTTGTATGGAGCTCAATAGAACCCACTATTCAAACGTGGATCATACGGATTGTAGCTGTTTCCGGATTGGTCTATTTGGTAATGAGCATTGTAAAAGGAACCAATGGAAAGACCGAATGGAGCCGAATTGCCGTAATTTTGATTTTGGCAGTTTTTAATATTTTCTTCTGGAGTGGATTTGAACAGGCGGGAACAACATTTAATGTTTTCGCCCGCGATAATACCCAACGAATGATTGGCAGTTGGGAAATTCCAGCCACCTGGTTTCAAAGTGTCAATGCTATTTTTATCGTTTTATTTGCTCCGCTGTTTAGTGTGTTATGGTTAAAATTGGACAAGAAAAAATTGAATCCAAACACACCAATGAAATTTGCCTGGGGCATGACTTTACTAAGCTTAGGCTTTGTAGTTATGGCGTTTGCCTATACACGCTCAACACAAGGAAATGCTGATGGTTCGGTATTATTGGTGAGCCCGCTCTGGCTTGTATTTGTATACATGCTGCATACATTCGGTGAGCTCTGTTTATCACCAATTGGTTTGTCGATGGTTACTAAGCTTTCGCCACCCAGATTGGTTTCTACCATGATGGGAGTATGGATGGGGTCGTTTGCTGCAGGAAACTTTGTTGCTTCGCAAATGAAAGCAATTTCAATAAAATTAGAGTCTGCTCTGGGGCAGGAAGTTCAGGTTTTCTGGCTCATTGCCATTCAGTCGGCAATTATTGCCGCAATACTGTTAGCCCTTTCTCCTTGGCTGAAAAAGATGATGAAAGGAATTAAGTAGTTGAAAGACTTACAAGATAAATGAAAGCCCCGGGTCAAAATAAAATGGTTCGGGTTTTTTTATTTACGCCGTTTTGCCCCCAATATAAGCTTATTCTAATTTATTCTAGCCTCGATAGCACGTAGTTGCTTTTCCAGAGCCGCCACCTTTTTCATTTCATAGCCTGAAGCTTTAGCGACTTGCACAGGATTGCTATATATCGTTTGGATTTCCATCGGCCGCTTGTGATCGTAGTCCAGTTTCATGCTAGGCGAGTATGGCGTCATGCTCTTAGTCATTTCAAACATACGATGAGCAAAATCCGCTTCGAGATCAAGACCGCATGCATTAGCAGCACCAACCACCTCCAACATCATTTCCAAGGCTAACTTGGACGTATTCTCGTCAGACAACAATTGGTCTGTTGTTGCATTCATCACTACAGTGAGCCCATTAAAAGGTACGTTCCATACTAATTTCTGCCATCGGGAATAAGCAAGATTATTGGATACCTTAGCCTGTACACCAGCTTGCTGTATATCAGCACAAACATGATCAAGCAATTGTTGGTTTTGGCTAGAATAATCTCCAATTATCAATCTGCCTAAATCGAGATGCTGAATATATCCAGGGCCTGTTTTTTGCGCACAAATAAAAGCCAGCCCTCCTGCGATTTTTAAATCTGGCATGTTACTGGCTAATTGCTCCTCAACGCCTAAGCCATTTTGAATTAAAATCACCAAAGTATCTTCATGCACAATAGGGCCAAGTATTTCGGGGAGATACTGATTGGATGTTGTTTTCAAACAAACCAAGATGACATCACATTTGGGCATATCAGATGAGGATGAATAGCATGCAACATCTGTGACATGAAAATCTCCCTTAACGGAGTCAATCCGGAGACCGTTTTCGTTCACAAAATCAAAATCACTGCGAAACAAGAAATGAATGTCACTTCCGGTTTGAGCTAATTTACCTCCGTAGAAACCTCCTAATGCTCCGGTTCCAATCACTCCATATTTTAATGGCATTACGACTATTTTTTTATTTCAATCTAAAATTAGCGACAAATGACTGGTCTTGTCATGCAATGATTTAATACTTGCCGAAATTTAACAAAAAGACTATTTCGGGGAAGTGATCCTAGTTGGTTGTTTGGTAGCCAAAGTGGTGTATATTCTATGTCTGTGGTAAAAGCAGAATTTAACACGTAAAAAATATGTATCGCTTATCCTAGGGCAGTCAAGGCATAAAAAAGCTCCGATCTCATCATGGGATCGGAGCTTTTTATATATCGTAATTTCGTAGTCGACTAATTAATCTTTACCCCACGTTTGCGTTCTGCTTCGCGCAATAAGATTTTTCGCATGCGGAATGATTTTGGAGTTACTTCCAGATATTCGTCAGGGCCAATGTATTCCAGGGCTTCTTCCAGGCTAAAACGAATGTGTGGTGCCAACTTGGTTTTATCATCCGAGCCTGAGGCACGCATGTTGGTCAGCTTTTTCGATTGAGTGACATTGATTGTTAAGTCGTCTGCACGGGTATTTTCACCAATTACCATTCCTTCGTAAACCTCATCGCCCGGAGGAATGAAAAAGCGTCCGCGATCCTGTAATTTATTCAGCGCGTAGGCAAAGGTTGTACCGGGTTCTTTGGCGATTAATGATCCGTTTTTACGGCCTTCAATAACACCTTTTAGCGGTTGGTATTCTACAAAACGGTGAGTCATCACCGCTTCGCCGGCAGTGGCTGTTAACATGTTGGTTCGCAAACCGATGATTCCACGCGATGGAATTAAAAATTCCAGATGGATCCGGTCGCCTTTGCGCTCCATATTTTGCATTTCGCCTTTGCGGGCAGTAACCAATTCCACTACTTTTCCCGAAAACTCATCGCTCACATCCACGTGCATTTCTTCAATTGGTTCGCATTTGATGCCGCCAATTTGTTTGTAAAGCACCTGAGGCTGACCAACCTGCAACTCGTAACCTTCACGACGCATGGTTTCAATCAGTACCGATAAGTGCAACACACCACGTCCGTATACGGTAAATACATCTGCTGATTCACCTTTTTCAACACGCAGTGCCAGATTTTTTTCCAGTTCTTTGTACAAGCGATCGTGTAAGTGGCGCGAGGTTACAAATTTACCTTCACGTCCGAAGAACGGAGAATCGTTGTTGGTAAACACCATGCTCATGGTTGGCTCATCAATAGCAATGGGGTCAATTGGCTCCGGAGATTCCAGGTCGCAAATTGAATCGCCAATATCAAATCCTTCGATACCCACCAAGGCACAAATGTCCCCATTGACCACGTGATCAACTTTAATTCGTCCCAGTCCGGTGAAAGTATGTAATTCCTTAATTTTAGTTCGTTTTACCGAACCATCGCGCTTCGCCAAAGCCACTTGCATGCCTTCTTTCAATTCGCCACGATGAACACGTCCAATGGCAATACGTCCTACGTAAGATGAATAATCCAACGATGTAATTAGCATTTGAGGAGTACCCGGGTTTGGTTCCCGTTCCGGAATATGCTCGATAATGGCATCCAGTAATGGGCCAATATTGTCTGTTTTGTTTTTCAGATCATCGGTCATCCAGCCTTCTTTTGCCGAACCGTAAATTGTTGGGAAGTCCAACTGTTCTTCGGTGGCATCGAGACTAAACATGAGGTCGAACACTTGCTCGTGCACTTCTTCAGGACGACAGTTTGGTTTATCTACTTTGTTGATAACAACAATAGGCTTTAGTCCCAATGCCAGTGCTTTTGATAGTACAAAGCGGGTTTGAGGCATGGTACCTTCGAAGGCATCGGCCAGCAATAGTACCCCATCAGCCATGTTGAGTACTCGTTCTACTTCACCACCAAAGTCGGAGTGACCAGGAGTATCAATAATGTTAATCTTGATATCATGATAATCAACGGCAACGTTTTTGGCCAGGATAGTGATTCCTCTTTCCCTTTCAAGGTCATTGTTGTCAAGAATAAGCTCTTGCTTTTTCTCGTGATCTTTCATCACATTACAATGATATATCATTTTATCAACCAGGGTTGTCTTACCGTGGTCAACGTGCGCAATAATCGCGATGTTTCTAATCTTCTGCATATGTTCTTCAAAATTGAGGCGCAAAGATAGTCTTATTTCTATTGCTCCTGCATATTCTTCTAATTTGTTGACGGTAACTTAACAAGCTGTGGTGGAATTAGTTTGATTATAGCTGAATTAATCACAATTAGAATTTAAAATAATACCGAATAGATGGAATACTTTATTTAATTCGATAGTTTTGATTTTCTAATTTTAGTTAAAATGACAAACACCACCATCTCTAACGACAAATCTCTGCTGTACATCCCCATGATCCATCAATATCTGAGTAAGCGTTCGTATTGGGCGAAAGGACGTAGCTTGGAAACGGTTCAGAATTCAATCAAGCATTCGCTTTGTCTTGGAAGATTTTAGAGGGGGGAGAATCGGCAAAAAGTTGATGGAGTCAATTGTCAGTCATCCGGATTTAAAAGGTCTTCGGCGTATGGGATTGGGAACCGACGATGCACATGGTTTGTATCAACAATTCGGTTTTTCTGCCTTATCCAAGCCCGGGAATATTATGGAGCGTTTACAGAAATAAAAGACTGCTTATTGCTTTTTTTACCTTTCCAGTATTAATCACATTTAGCACCCCGCGCTGAACCTCGATTTGTAGCGGACTGATCAGCTGGACCGCTTCTCCATCGATATGGAAATTTTTTTCGGAGGTGACGATGGTTACAGGTGACTGGCAGGGGATATACTGAATTTTTCTGCTGTTTTTCAGTTGCCCGGTAAATAGCTTGAAGGCAAAATAAGGAAACTCTAACCAATAAAGTGGTTTCACTAAAACAAGGTCGAACTGCCCGTCGGTAGGATCTGCCATCGGAGCCATTTTTGCCCCGTAGCCATATTGAGCAGAATTGGCAATGTCGATAATGAAAAAACGTCCGGCAATGGTTCCCTTTTCCAGTTGAATGCTTGCCTGCACTGAGTGGTAATCAAAAATCACCCGAACGGTGCTTATCAGGTAGTTCCAAAAACCGCGACCTTTTAGTTTGGTAAAGTCGTGAGCTACGGCAGCGTCGTAACCAACACCAGTAATATGAATACTGAGTAATCCGTTGATGCGATTCACATCTGTTTTACGAGTTTCTCCAATCTCAATGGCCTGCATTAAGTGTTTCAGGTTTTTAGTAAAGCCAAACTCCCGGGCAAAGCCATTACCGGAACCAGCGGGATAAACGGCTAATTTTTTATCTGTGTTAACTAATGCCGAGGCCACTTCATTTACCGTTCCATCTCCACCAACTGCAACAAATACATCAAAGCGGTTGAGTTCCTTCTGTATAATTTCAATGCTATGTTTAGGGTATTCTGTTAACCTGTAGATAACGTTATCCTTCAAAAAATCCAATTGTTGGATTAGTCGTTTGGTTTTTCTTTTACCCGCATTAGGGTTAATGATAAACAGAATTCGACTGGACGTAGCCATACCTTTGGAGGAGTGAAAAAGCCCTGAATTATACAGGACTTAATGGATATTATTTATGTCGTTTTTTCAGCTCGCGGGCTAAATCCTCAATGCGATAACCTTTGTGTGTTAACAATACAATAAGGTGGTACAGCAAGTCGGCTCCTTCATACAGGAAATTTTCATCGTCGTTGGCCATAGCACCAATAATCGTTTCTACAGCTTCTTCACCAACCTTTTGGGTAATGGTTCTTGTTCCTTTTGTGAACAATGAAGTGGTGTATGATCCTTCCGGCATTTCTTCTTTGCGCGTGTCAATAAAGTCCTGCAGATGCTTGATAAAAGCCAGATCATCCTGCTCATTGGTTTCATTCCAGCAGGTGTCACTGCCGGTATGGCAAACCGGGCCAACCGGATTCACCTTAATCAGCAGGGTGTCATTGTCACAATCCGATGCCATGGAAACCACATTTAAAAAGTTGCCACTTTCTTCGCCTTTAGTCCACAGGCGCTTTTTTGTCCGGCTGAAGAACGTTACTTTGCCTGTTTCTTCTGTTTTTCCCAGCGCTTCTTCATTCATAAATCCCAACATCAGTACTTTGTCGGTTTTGTCATCCTGAATGATGGCCGGGATCAGACCATTCCCCATTTTGTTAAAATCTACTTGAGTCATTCTTATTATTTTAATTTCATTTTTTCTAATAAACTGTACTTATTCGGATTCCCAAACAAATTGTACGAAATAGTGAAAGAGAGATAGTTGCCATCCAGGTTAGTCCCTTTTTTATTCTTGTAGTTTACGAAATTGTATTTTGCATGCAAACCGATGTAATTCATGTTTTTAAAATAGAATCGATATCCTAGTCCACAGTTAAAGTTGAAAGAAGATAGCGTTTTGCTGTCGTCGGCAACATCCGGATCTCCTGATATTACGTCCATGAAATCTGCTGCAATTCCCCATTCCAGATCCAGTTCACGCTTATAATTGTTGGTTAACTCTCGAGCAAAATCCAGCCCAATATACCCACCAAGATGATCTTGGGTTTGAACCAGACTATCTTCAAAATAAACATTGTAGTATTCTTTAGCCTTTCCCGGTCGGAAGGCAAAAGAAAGATCCATTTGAGTTTTTTTCGCCTTGGCACCCAATTGAAATCCAAAGATTGATTTAGCGCCAATTACATTGGATAAATTTGAAGTTGGCACAAATACACCGCTAAAAAAGTTGATGTGCCCGTCCCACATATTATTGGCACGATCTTCTTCCTGCTTATAGGTTTTATATAGTTTGCTGTTCTGCATTTCACTTGATTTGAGGTAGCTCCAGAACTCATCAATTTGATTGGAATACAATAAACAAAAGGCTTTTTCGTCAGGGCGAAGATCATCATTTTCATCCAGCAGGCTGCTTGCCCACGTTATGGTTGTTAAATCGAAGTTTGAATTCAGAGGTACGTAACCGAGATAAAGCTTGTAGTATTCGTAGAGTTGATGATAATTTTGTTCTTCCGAAAGCTTTTTACGATCCAGATAGGCAAGTATCATACTCATTTCGGTATCTTGTTCTGAATTTTCTTTATCATTAAAAGTTGCTAATGAGATTTTTGTTAGCACTTTTACCCGAAACAGAGGTTCACTTCCTCCGCAAAAACTTTCCCATTTGCTTACGACTAAACTAATAGAATCAACTTTTGACTTGTCGAATAGTTCAGTAATTAGTTGTGTCGAGTTATAGGCAACGTTTTCGCAGTTGGGAGTTTGCTTTAATAATTGTGTATCAAGATCATCTTGAGCAAATAAAGAAGATGATATTAGGAAAGCTAGGAGCAGAATATTTATTTGTTTGATCATGTTGATAAGCTATTAGATATTAGCGAATGGCAATTTTTTTAGTTCTCAGGTAATCTTTTAAATCAGGGATTCCAATTTCTTTATAGTGAAAAATACTGGCTGCCAGTCCGGCATCGGCTTTTCCTTTGGTGAACACATCTACAAAATGATCCATGTTTCCGGCTCCTCCAGATGCAATGATCGGGATTTTTAGCATCTCGGCCATCCTGCCCAGTTCTTCGTTGGCAAAGCCGCCTTTAGTTCCATCGTGGTCCATGGAGGTGAATAGGATTTCACCAGCCCCTCGATCTTCGGCTTCTTTGGCCCAGCTAAACAGTTCTTTGTCGGTTGGAATGCGGCCACCATTAACGGTTACTGTCCAATGACCTTTGTAGTTTTTAGCATCGATGGCAACGACCACGAACTGGGTTCCGAAATTAAGCGCCAGATCATTAATCAGTTGAGGGTTTCGAACAGCGGAGGAGTTGATGCTCACTTTATCGGCTCCGGCACTGAGCAAAGCTTCAGCATCCTTGATTTCGCTAATTCCGCCACCCACAGTGAATGGGATATTTAGCTCGCGTGCAATCCGTTTCACTAATTCCACGAAAGTCTTCCGTCCTTCGTGTGTGGCAGTGATGTCGAGAAAGACCAATTCGTCGGCTCCTTGTTCCGCATAGAGTGCACCCAGTTCTACCGGATCGCCCACCGACTGAATATTGACAAAGTTTATGCCTTTTACGGTCTGACCGTCTTTAATATCGAGGCACGGTATGATTCGTTTTGCTAACATCTTTTAGTTTCAAGTTTCGAGTTTAAATTTCAGGTTTATGCTGATATAAACTTGCTAATTTCATCCAGACTGATCTTATTCTCGTAAATCGCTTTTCCGGTAATTACGCCGGGAACGCCCATTTCGTTTAGTTCGTGGATGTCTTTCATGGTGGCGATACCACCACTGGCGATTAGTTCCAGTCCTTCGAATCGCTCCATAATTTCTTTGTACAGTTCGATACTCGGGCCGGAGAGCATGCCATCGCGTGCAATGTCGGTCGAAATTACTTTTTGAATGCCTTGGCTGGTATAGCTTTCAATAAATTCCAGAATCGATAATTCTGAAACTTCCTGCCAGCCGCTTACCGCAATCATTTTATCTTTCGCATCAGCGCCCAGAATAATTTTTTCAGAGCCGTAGGTTTCAATCCAGCTGAGGAAAGTTTCACGATCTTTTACAGCAATACTTCCTCCTGTAACCATTTGTGCACCACTTTCAAAGGCAATTTTAAGATCCTCATCGCTTTTTAATCCCCCACCAAAGTCGACAACCAGATTCGTTTTTGTGGCAATAGTTTCCAATACTTTATAATTGACAATGTGTTTAGCTTTTGCGCCATCCAGATCGACCAAGTGTAAACGAGTGATTCCGGCATCTTCAAACATTTTAGCTACTTCCAGCGGGTTTTCGTTGTATACCGTTTTTTGGTTGTAATCGCCTTGCGAAAGACGCACGCATTTTGCATCAATGAGGTCGATGGCGGGGATGATGGTTATTTTGTTGTTCATAGGTACAAAGTTCATGAGTACATAAGAAGTTTGATTTTGCTCATGTACTTCTGCACACAAGCACTTCTGCACTTGTTCTTACAGTTTCAAAAAGTTTTCTAATATTTTAGCGCCGATCGGTCCACTTTTTTCGGGGTGAAATTGGGTCGCATAAAAGTTATCTTTGTGCAATGCCGCGCTGAAAGAATTGATGTAATTTCCTTCAGCTGCAATATGTTTGCCAACGGTCGCATAATAAGAATGCACAAAGTATACAAACTGGTTTTCGAGTGATTCATCAAACAATTTGCTGTTGAGTTTGGTAATATTATTCCATCCCATGTGTGGAACTTTTGTAGTGAACTCCATTCCCGGTTGGGGGACGAATCGTTTCACCTGTTCTTCAAAAATTCCAAGACAGGGCGTGTTGCCTTCTTCTGAGTGGCTGCACATGAGCTGAAGCCCTAAGCAAATTCCTAAAACCGGTTGCATCAGCGATGGGATCAATTGATCCAATCCTTCTTTCTTCAGGTAGGACATTGTTGTACTGGCTTCGCCAACACCCGGAAAAATGACTTTGTCGGCCGCTTTAATTTTTTCGTGGTCACCAGTGATTTCAGCTTTAATGCCCAATCGTGAAAGTGCATTGCTGACTGATTCAATATTTCCGGCGTTGTATTTGATAATGACGATGTTCATTTTATTTGAGTTCATGAGTATCTGAGTTCATAGGTTCAATGTTCACAAGTTCGTGTTTCTACTTATTATAAACTATTTCAGTAGTTCGTCAATGACTTGTTTCATTTCATCAAACTCCTCCTGTTTGAAAAGACGGGTGGTATAAATAATTTTACCTGTTTTGTCGATAATCACATTACGGGTTACACCAGCTCCTTCTTCGGCGTACTTGTAAAATATTTTACCTTTCGGATCGAGTAGGAGTGGGTAGGTGACCGGTATTGCCTCAGCAAATTTTTGCACTTTCTCTTTCGGTTCATCCAAGTCAATTCCGAATAAAGCAAAATCAGAATTGTTTTTGTGCTTTTCCCAGATTTCTTTCTCAATATGTGGCATTTCCTTTCGGCAAACGCCACACCAGCTAGCTGTAAATTGCAGCATCACAACTTTTCCTTTCAAGTCTGCAAAATTAACTTTTTGTCCGTCTACAGTCACTGTGCTAAAAGTAGGAGCTTCTTGCCCGATTTCGACGATATATCCATATTCGGCCGGAATTTCTTTTTCAACAATTTCAGCTCGGGTGAAAGTTGCGATGAGTAACATTATAAGTACTATTGATTTCATTTTTTACTAATTAAATACCACCGTACGATTGTTGTAAACCAGCACTTTTCGTTGCAGGTGATTAAATACAGCGTTCGATAATACAATCTTTTCCAGATCGCGTCCTTTTCGGATCAAACTTTTAATGGTGTCCACATGACTACATTGCGTGACGCCTTGCTCGATGATGGGGCCTGCATCTAAATCATGAGTTACATAATGACTGGTAGCTCCAATTAGTTTTACCCCACGGGCATGCGCTGCGTGGTAGGGTTTTGCTCCTGCAAATGCCGGTAGAAATGAATGGTGGATGTTGATGATTTTATTAGGGTAATGCGAAACAAAATCTTTCGACAAGATTTGCATATAGCGTGCCAACACAATAAAATCAATTTTGTGCTTTTTCAATAATTCAACTTCTTTTGCTTCTTGCTCGGCTTTGTTTTCTGAGGTTAAGGGAACGTATTCGAATTCAATTCCGAAACGCTCTGCAACAGGCCGCATGGTTTCGTGATTGCTGATGATAACCGGAATTTTAACATCCCATTCTCCAGCAGTATATCGTCCCAAAATATCAAATAAGCAATGCGACATTTTAGATACGAAAATAGCCATCCGTGGAACATCCTCTGAAAAATAGATTTTCCAGTTCATTTCCAATTTTGAACCGATTAGTGTATCAAAGTATTCACCAATTTTTTTTGAAGGTATGGCAAAATCATCCAATTCCCATTCAACCCGCATGTAAAAAATCTTTTCAATTCGGTCGACATGCTGATCCAAGTTGATGATATTCCCATTATTCTTATTCAAGAATTCAGTCACTGTTGCTAAAATTCCCTGTTTGTCAGGGCAGTGTATTAAAAGAATTGCTGTATTCTTCTTCTCTCGTAAGGGTTTGATGCTTTTCATATATTTAGTTTTTAACCGCAGACTTATTTCTTTATTCGACTATAGAGCTCCTTTGGTTGAAGGGAGTTCAAAGTTAAACACATCTTTTTTAATAGCCATTTTTATTGCACGGGCCAGTGCTTTGAAAATACCTTCAATCTTGTGGTGTTCATTATCCCCTTCGGCTTTTATGTTTAGGTTTGAAAGCGAGGTGTCGGAAAATGATTTAAAAAAATGAAAGAACATTTCAGTTGGCATGTCGCCCACATTCTCACGTTTAAATTCGGCATCCCACATTATCCACGGACGACCGCCAAAGTCGATAGCGACCTGTGCCAAACAGTCGTCCATCGGTAGGCAATAGCCGTAACGTTCAACGCCTCGTTTGTCTCCCAACGCTAATTTAAAAGCTTCTCCCAGTGCCAACCCAGTGTCTTCAATGGTGTGGTGCTCATCAACCTGTAAGTCTCCACTTACCTGAATAGTCAGATCAACTCCGGCGTGGCGGGCAATCTGATCCAGCATGTGATCAAAAAATCCCAATCCGCTACGGATGTTGGCTTTGCCGGTTCCATCCAAGTTTAAATCAATGTTGATCTGGGTTTCTTTTGTGTTTCGCTGAACCTGTGCAGTTCGTTCCGGAGAAGCTACCTGAGCATAAATATCGTCCCAATTGGTAGTGGTTAATACGCAAATTTCATCCAACCCTTGATTCTTAGCATCTTCAGCCAATGAACCATCATTGAGTAAAATACCTTTTGCTCCTAGATTTTTAGCCAACTCAATGTCGGTTAACCGATCACCAATGACAAAGCTGTTTGCCAGGTCGTAACATCCATCCATGTATTTACCCATCATACCGGTTCGTGGTTTACGGGTAGGTGCATTATCTTCGGGGAAACTACGATCAATCAATATATCATTAAAAGTGATTCCCTCATTTTCAAAAGCCTTGAGCATTTTATTGTGCGCCGGCCAAAAGGTATCTTCCGGGAATGCATCTGTTCCCATGCCGTCTTGGTTGGTTACCATGACTAACTCATAATCTAAGTTTTTAGCAATGAAATATAAGTTGCGGAATACCCCCGGAACAAACTCCAGTTTTTCCAAAGAATCCAGTTGATAGTCTACTGGTGGTTCAACCACCAGTGTTCCGTCACGATCAATAAATAATGCCTTTTTCATGCTTTTGTTTTTGTAATCATCCCAAAAAAACTCTGAGGCCTGTGTCATTTCGAACTTGTTTCGGAATCTGTTTTCTTAAGATCCTGAAACAAGTTCAAGATGACGGCAAGCTAACGTAGGGATGTTATTTATATAAGCTCTTTCAATTTCTCAATCAATATTTCGTTCTCTTCCGGTTTGCCAACGGTAATTCTCAAGCTGTCGTTACACAAAACTACTTTTGAGCGATCGCGGACAATGATCCCATTTTCAACAAGGTAATCATAGATTCCTCGTGCATCGTGCATTTTTACCAGAACAAAATTAGCATCGGAAGGATAAACTTGTTGTACGAATGGCAAATCTTTTAAAGTATCTTCTAATTTTTTCCGCTCAGTCAAGAGGATTTCAACCCATTCCTTTTTTTCTTGCTCTTGCAAAAGTAACTCCAATGCTTTTTGCTGAGTTAAAATATTAATGTTGTATGGGTATTTTATTTTGTTGAAGATTCTTATGATCTCGGAGTTGGCAAAGGCCATACCTAAGCGAATTCCGGCCATTCCCCAAGCTTTGGAGAACGTTTGTAAAATCACTAAATTTTCGTATTTGTTCAATTCCGGTAACATGCTTGCATCCGGTGCAAAATCAATGTACGCTTCGTCAATGATTACAATGCCTGAGAAACCTTTAATCAGTTTAATTGCTTCCTTTTTGTCCAATAAGTTTCCTGTTGGATTATTGGGCGAACAGATGAAAATAAGCTTGGTGTTATAGTTTGCGGCTTTTAAAAGTTCTTGGGCTGAAAAGTGATAGCTCTCATCCAATTTCACTTTGCGAACTTGGGTATCGTTAATGTCTGCTGCAACCTGATACATCCCATAAGTTGGATCGATTGTAACTACGTTATCCTGTTTGGGCTCGCAAAAAGCCCGGAAAAGCAAATCGATCGGTTCGTCGCTACCATTTCCCAAGAAGATTTGCGACGGCTCACATCCTTTTATTCCTGCAATTTTTTCTTTGACTTCCCGCTGCAACGGGTCTGGATAGCGGTTGTATGGTTTGTTAAACGGATTTTCGTTGGCATCTAAAAATACCATCGCTTCGCCGGTATACTCATCGCGAGCTGATGAATAGGGTTTTAGGTTTTTGATGTTTTTCCGAATGAGTTTTTCTAAGTTCATTTTATTTATTTTTGAAGGCAGTGGAAGACGATAGAAGGCCTTGGAAGCGATTGTTTTAAATTCGTCTTGCCAAAGCTTGGATATAATTTCAAAGGTTTTCTTTCAAATTATTCAGTCTTTTTAAATAAATTTCTACCAGATCTTTATCAATCTATTCATTGATTTATTTTCAATTGTCTTCTATTGCTTCCTATTGTCTTCTATAGCTTTTAATCTCAACGTAACTGCATTCTTGTGTGCATCCAGTTGTTCGGCTGCGGCCATTTTTTCGATGACCGGGCCTAAATTTTGGATACCTTCTTTAGTGATTTCCTGAAAAGTGATTTTACGAATAAAGCTATCCAGATTTACACCACTAAAGGAACGTGCCCACCCATTTGTTGGTAGGGTGTGGTTTGTTCCCGAAGCGTAGTCGCCAGCGCTTTCAGGCGTGTAATTGCCAAGAAATACTGACCCGGCATTGATTATCTTTTCAGCTACTTTCAGGTAGTTGTCCATAGAAATGATTAAGTGCTCTGGTGCATATTCATTGATCATGTCGATTATTTCTTCTTTGGTATTCAAAATAATCGCAACACTGTTGTTCAATGCTTTTGTGGCAATTTCCATTCGGCTTAATTCTGCCAATTGGTTGGTTAGTGCAGATTCGACTTCATCCACCAATTTCTCTGAATTGGTAACTAAAACCACCTGCGAGTCCGGTCCGTGCTCAGCTTGCGATAGCAAGTCCGAAGCAATAAATGCCGGATTAGCTGAATCGTCAGCTATTACAGCGACTTCCGAAGGACCAGCAGGCATATCAATCGCTACGTCGGCGATACTGACCAACTGTTTTGCAGCCATCACATATTGATTTCCCGGGCCAAAAATCTTAGACACTTTAGGAATGTGGCCAGCACCATATGCCATTGCTCCGATTGCCTGAACACCTCCAAGTTTAAAAATTTGAGTTACACCAACCAGCTGAGCTGCAAACAAAATAGCCGGATGAATTTTTCCTTCCTTATTTGGAGGAGTGCACAATACAATTTTCTGACATCCTGCGATTTTTGCAGGAATGGCTAACATGAGCACACTTGAAAATAGGGGAGCAGATCCGCCTGGAATATACAAGCCGACTTTCTCTATGGCAACTGCTTTTTGCCAGCAAACTACCCCAGGAGATGTTTCAATCTTTTTAACTTTTGTCTTTTGTCTAGCATGAAAATCAGTGATGTTTTTTGCTGCCGTTTCAATGGCTGCTTTTAGCTCATCGTCTAATAATGCAACTGCTTTGGTTATTTCTGCTTCCGTTACAGCAAACTCGCTGATGGCCACCCCATCGAACTGTTTGGTGAATTTTTGAACAGCAGACATACCATCTGTTTTTATTTCATCCAGAATGGCCTGTACTCGTCCAGTCAGATCTGCCGCATTAAACAGCTGACGTTCAAGGATTTGGGACCATTTGCTTTTTTCAGGATTTAAGTAACGCTTCATGCTTGTCAAAATTATTGAATTTCAGATCG
Organism: uncultured Sunxiuqinia sp.; assembly: GCF_963678245.1. Classification (NCBI taxonomy): domain Bacteria; kingdom Pseudomonadati; phylum Bacteroidota; class Bacteroidia; order Marinilabiliales; family Prolixibacteraceae; genus Sunxiuqinia; species uncultured Sunxiuqinia sp. Next base: position 336,190 of record NZ_OY782770.1, on the reverse strand, counting down.
TTTTTTTTATCGATACGAACGGATTAAAAAATCATTTTTTCAATCGGAACAACTAAAATGCCCTGAGCTCCAGCGGCTTTTAGCTTGCCGATGATTTCCCAGAAGTCGCTTTCTGCAATAACCGAATGCAATGAACTCCACCCTTTTTCAGCAAGAGGAGTGACTGTCGGACTTTTCATTCCGGGTAAGATTGCTGTAATTTCTTCGATCTTGTCGCTTGGAGCATTCAGCAGAATGTATTTTTTATCTTTTGCACGTTCAACTGATTCCATGCGGAAAATTAGTTCTTCCAAAATGGCTTGTTTTTCAGCTGAAAGCCCTTGTGGAGCAACTAAAACGGCTTCAGAGTAAAGAGCTACTTCAACCTCTTTCAAGCGGTTTGAAACCAATGTCGAACCGGAACTAACGATGTCAAAAATCGCATCAGCCAGTCCAATTCCAGGGGCAATTTCCACTGAGCCGGAAATAACATGAATGTCAGCTTTCACATTATTTTTATCCAGAAAATCTTTCAAAATGACCGGATATGAGGTGGCAATTTTTTTCCCATTGAACCACTCGATGCCAACATATTCTTCGGTTTTTGGAATAGCCAGACTTAAACGACATTTGCTAAATCCCAGTCGCTTAATAATTTTAACGCTTTGCTGTTTTTCCAACATTTCATTTTCTCCAACGATACCAATGTCGGCAACCTGGTCAGCAACCGCCTGGGGGATATCATCATCACGTAAAAACAAAACTTCGATTGGGAAATTTTTAGCAGCAGCCAATAGTTTACGTTTTCCGAGATTGATCTTAATTCCAGCTTCTTGCATGAGCTGCATTGAATCTTCGTTTAATCTTCCTTTTGTCTGAATAGCAATTCTCAATTGTGTCATGATAGTTTAAATCAATAAAAAAGGCCTACCTAATGGTAAGCCTTCTTTGGGTTAATATTTTTTAAAACAAAACAAAAGAATTACGGCCTACCAATAAATAGGTTGTTGTGATGATGACCGTAATGTCCAAGTTTGTTGTACATGTCGTTTTAATTTTGTGCTGCAAGTATAGTGATAAATTAAAAGTGTACCAAACGAAAAATTGACAAATTATAGTTTTTATATGAATGATTATTTATTTTTTAATCTTGGATGGTATCTGGCGGAGGCTGATTGTTTGGTTGAAGAAAAAAAGAGATCCAATGATTGAATCTCTTTTCAGTAAAATATTGTTTTTTTGAGTAGTTAGTCAAAAATATTTTTCATTTTCTCAAAAAAATTCTTGTCGCCTGCTCCAGGTGTGTGTTGGAAGTTCTCGGATTCCTGAAGTTTTTCAAGCATTTTGCGTTCTTCCGCTGATATCTTTTTCGGTGCCCATGCATGGATCCGTACCAGTAAATCGCCTTTTCCATAACCGTTAACATCAGGTAAACCTTTGCCGCGTAAACGAAGAATCTTCTCAGGCTGAGTTCCTGCTTCGATTTTAACTTTTACTCTACTTTCAACGGTTGGGATTTCAGATGTTGTTCCCAATGCAAAATCAGGAAGGCTTAGGAAAAGGTTATATATCAAATTGTTTCCGTCGCGAATCAAGTCGGGATGATTTTCCTCTGTAATAATAACCAGTAAATCACCATTAACTCCTCCACGGCGGCCGGCATTTCCTTTTCCCGACACGTTCAACTGCATGCCTTCAGCAACTCCAGCAGGAATTTTAATGTTTACAACTTCTTCATCACGAACAACGCCTTCTCCATTACACGAAGTACATTTGTTCTTGATCATTTGACCTTCTCCATTACAGCTTGGGCAGGTTGCAGTCGTTTGCATTTGCCCGAGTAGCGTGTTGGTAACGCGTGTTACATGACCACTTCCACGGCAGGTTGAACAGGTGGAGTAGTCGTTACCTCCTTGTGCTCCGGTTCCGCTACAAGTATCGCAGCTTTTGTATTTTTTTAGTTTGAGCTTTTTTTCGACGCCGTTGGCGATGTCTTTCAGCGAAAGATTGACTTTTACGCGCAAATCTGATCCGCGGTGAACCCGACGACCACCTCCTCCACGTGATGATCCTCCAAATCCACTAAATCCGCCTCCTCCAAAACCATGACCTCCAAACACATCTCCAAACATAGAAAAAATGTCATCCATTGACATGTCGTGCTGGCTAAATCCGCCACCACCTCCGGCTCCACCAACTCCAGCATGGCCATACTGGTCATACCTTTGTTTTTTCTGAGGATTGCTCAAAACTTCGTAAGCTTCAGCAGCTTCTTTGAATTTCTCTTCAGCTTCCTTATTATCCGGATTTTTGTCTGGGTGATATTTAATCGCTTTCTTCCGATATGCTTTTTTAATCTCTTCGGGTGAAGCGTTTTTACTCACTTCTAAAATCTCGTAAAAATCTCTTTTTGCCATACTTGCTTTTTGTTTGCCTATTCACCAATCACAACTTTCGAAAAGCGAATGACTTTTTCGTTCATCACGTAACCTTTCTGAATTACATCAACAACTTTTCCTTTAAGTTCTTCCTTGGGAGCCGGAATTTTAGTTATTGCTTCGTGTAAGTCTGTATCAAATTCTTTCTCTCTAGCTTCAATTTCCTGAATGTTGTTTTGCTTTAAGAATTCCTGAAATTTACTGTAAATCAAAGTTATTCCTTGTTTTAATGGGTCATCATCTTTCATCTCACTGAAAGCAATAAGTGCTCGTTCAAAGTCGTCGATTACCGGAAGAATATTTACTAATACTGTTTCTCCTCCAGTTTTTATCAGCTCCATTTTTTCTTTCATGGTGCGTTTGCGGTAATTGTCAAATTCTGCTTGCAGACGAATGTGTTTGTCCTTTAGCTCGATTAGTTCGTTTCCTAAAGCTTCAATTTTTTCGTCTGTATTATCTTTCTTCGACTTCTTATTTTCTTTTTTACCCTTCGCTTTTTTTTCTTTTTTATCTTCTTCAGCAGTTTTTTCATTGTCCTGAGCAGTGTTCTCTTTTACCTCAGTTTTTTCAACTTGCTCTTTTTCTTTATTTGTTTTTTCTTCTGCCATTGTTGTTTGTTATTTAATTTACCGGATTCACAGTTTACAAAAATGTTGCCATTACGTGATATGGGACATTTTGACACCTCATTCTTATAAATTGCTGACAAAATTATAAAAAGAAAGGCAGCACGCATGTGCCACCTTTTGATTTATACGATTTTATAATCTTATTTTAATAATTGGGTCAGGGTATTTTTTAATACCGAGCCACGTAAGTTTTTAGCAACGATAATACCTTCGCCATTGATTAGAAAGTTGGCGGGAATACCTCGAACACCATACACTGCAGCATATTTAGAATACCATCCCTTTAAGTCCGAAACATGATAGTCCCACGTTAATTTGTCCGCTTCAATTGCTTTTACCCATGGTTCTTTTGCTTTATCTAACGAGACGCTATAAACGGTAAAACCATTTCCACTTTTAAATTTTCGGTTTTTAAACTCCTGATAAGCAGATACTACGGTTGGGTTTTCGCGACGACAGGGACCACACCAAGACGCCCAAAAGTCGATCAGTACCATTTTCCCATCCAATGATGAAAGTTTTAGTTCTTTTCCGTCAAGTGATTTTTCAACAATCTCAGGAGCTTTGTTCCCAATTCTCAAGCCAATTTTCACTTCATCTTGTGCTATTGACTGAGTTGCAATAGCAAATAATAAAACGAAGGCTGCTAAAATATTTTGTTTCATTTCTGTGGATATGTTTAAATGTCAACTAAATCGAGCTCAATAATAGTAAAAATGAAGATATGTAGTTATGTTGAACACTACTTTTTTGAAAATATTAACAAATATTATTCTGAAGAAAATTAATTTGAGCGCTTAATATTGGCACCAATTGCGCTGAGTCGTTCATCAATTGCTTCATACCCACGGTCAATTTGTTCGATGTTGAAAATCTCACTTTTTCCTTGAGCCGATAAAGCCGCTATCAGCAATGCTACTCCGGCACGAATATCGGGCGATGACATTATTGTTCCGCGAAGCATGTGTTTTTTATTGAGACCGATTACTGTTGCCCGGTGTGGATCACATAGTATAATTTGTGCTCCCATATCGATCAGTTTATCGACGAAGAACAAGCGACTTTCAAACATTTTTTGATGAATTAGCACGCTTCCGTTGGCTTGAGTGGCAACAACTAAAAAGATACTTAATAAATCAGGAGTCAAGCCAGGCCAGGGAGCATCGGAGATATTCATGATCGAACCGTCGATGAAGGTCTCTATTTCATATTCGTACTGAGCCGGAATGTATATGTTATCTCCTTTTAGTTGAAGTTTGATCCCAAGTCGTTTAAATGCATCGGGAATTATTCCCAAGTGGTCAACTCCTGCGTTGGGAATGGTGATTTCGGAACCGGTCATCGCTGCTAAGCCAATAAAACTGCCGACTTCAATCATGTCGGGTAATATCGTGTGGTTACAGCCTTTAAGCTCTGTTACTCCTTCAATACGTAGGAGGTTTGAGCCAATACCATCAATTTTTGCACCCATCGAAACCAGCATTCTTGTAAGCTGTTGCAGGTAGGGTTCGCAGGCGGCATTATAAATCGTGGTGATACCTTCTGCCATCACGGCAGCCATTAAAATATTGGCAGTACCGGTAACTGAAGCTTCGTCAAGCAGCATGTACTGACCTTTAAGTTTTTCGGTTGAAACCTGGAAGAAATGATTGTCGGGATCGTAAGTGAATTTGGCTCCTAGTTTTTGAAGTCCGACAAAATGAGTGTCTAATCGACGACGACCAATTTTATCGCCTCCAGGTTGCGGAATTAAGGCTTCTCCAAAACGAGCCAGCAGTGGGCCTACAATCATGATCGATCCACGCAAGCTGGCTGCTTGTTTTGCAAATTGTGCCGATCGTAAGTGTTGCATGTCCACTTGGTCAGCCAGAAATTGATATTCTCCTTTCTTTAGACGCTGAATTTTTACTCCCAATTCGCCTAAGATTTCGATCAACTTCAAAACATCCCGGATTTCGGGAATATTGGTAATGGTAATTTTCTCGCTCGTTAGAAGTGTAGCACAAATTATCTGAAGCGCTTCGTTTTTGGCTCCCTGTGGCTTTAATTCGCCAGATAATTTATTTCCACCTTCAATTTGAAATGTTGCCATCTCTAATAAACGTATTATGACTTTCTAACGTGTTTTTTAGGACCTCTATTTTGATTGGAGGTTTGCTTTTTTCGTGGAGCGTTTCGTTGTAGTATGTCCCGGGTTTCTGCTAAATCTAAATCATCACGTTTGATTCGTCCTTTTGATAGGATTTCCAAATCTTTGTATATTTTTTCGTCATCAACAGCATCTTTATTCCATGTCAGGTAGCTCTTTTTCATGTGGTTTGCCAGCATGGTGATCAGAATTTCCTTTTCTTCTCCATCTTCAAACTCAACGGCCTTTTCAATCATTAGCTCCAACGTTTTACCGTAATAGCGAAATCGAATATTATTGCTGGTATATTCAACTTTTTTAGGAGGTTCCTGAAAAGTTTCAGGTTTCGGTGGATCATACGGATAATCGATGTCCAATTTAAAATCAGCCATAATGGCCAAATGATCCCACAGTTTGTGCTTGAAATCATTAATGTCACGAAGGTATGGATACAGATTACCCATAATATCGATAATGGTTTGTGCAGCCAGATTACGTTCTGTTCTGTCTTCGATGGTCATCACATGATCAACCATATTCTGAATATTACGCCCATATTCTGGTAGGGGTAATTTTTTACGATTTGAATTATAATCCATTTAAAAAAATCTAATAAACTTTTGTGTCAAACAAGGTTGTTCAGATTTGGTAATTTAGTTGATAATCTGAAGTGAAGGAGATTCCCTAATAGATGCAAAGCTAAATGAAATTATTTTGCTTACAAATTAATTTACGAAAATCTTGACTTTCAGGTTTGTTTGAAACCTTTATTTTCGGGGTGCAGCTATACAATCTTTAGTTTGGCAAATTTGAGTAATAATTGTTTTTGCCCTGCATTTTGAAAAAAGACATTGGCCTTTAGGTTTGGGAAGCTTCCCTCGATCTGTAGCACTTTTCCTTTTCCAAAACGTTGGTGTTCAACCATCATTCCGGTTTGAATATCGCGCGGATCATCCCCGTCAAAATTTTGGGCTTTCTTTTTTGCTTGCCGAAGCTGCACCAACTTTTGATTCAATCCGGGCTGATCGCTCGTCGAGGGGCGTCGGCCTGCTATTGACGGTTTGCTAAATGATTGCTTTTGCACTGCTTTGTCGGGGGATGGCAGTTCGTCAAAATCGAAGTCGCTTTCATCCGGAATGTCCAGGAATTTTTCATCAACTTCGGAAATGAAACGACTGGGATTGCAATAGTCCAGTTTTCCCCAACGATAACGTTGTTTGGCAAAACTGAGGTAAGCGTTTTCTTCGGCTCTTGTTAAGGCGACATAAAACAGACGTCGTTCTTCCTCGAAAGCCTCTGCTGTTACATTTCCAAACTGACTTGACGGGAATAAATTCTCTTCAACCCCAACAATGAATACATTTTTAAACTCCAATCCTTTTGCAGAGTGAACGGTCATCATTGTTACTTTATCCCGGTCTTCTTCTTTCTCCGAGTCCTGATCGGTGAGCAAAGCCACATCTTCCATGTAATTGGCCAATTGGTTGGGCTGTCCCTCCTCCCGAGCATTGATCGAGAATTCCTGAATACCATTTAATAATTCCTGAATGTTTTCGAACCGACTTAGCCCTTCAGGAGTTTGATCTTTGTACAGATCTTTCAGTATGCTGGTTTGTGTCGCAATTTCGCTGGCCATTTCGTAAGCGTCGCTAATTTCGGCTTTTTCCTGAAACTGCTTGATGATACCGGCAAACTGTTGCACTTTGCTTAAAGTTCCTTTGTTTAGTTCGGCGTGATTGGTGGTGCCACTTTGAATGATGATCTCAAAAATACTGCATCCAACAGCAATTGCAGCTTGCTCTAGCTTGGAAAGGGTTGTGGTGCCAATCCCGCGTGCCGGATAGTTAATAATACGTTTGAGGGCCTCATTATCTTTCGTGTTGATAACCAACCGAAAATAAGAAAGTAAATCTTTAATTTCCTTGCGCTGGTAAAACGACAGGCCTCCATAAATTTTATAGGGTATGTTTCGCTTGCGCAGTGCTTCCTCAAAAATACGCGACTGGGCATTGGTACGATACAAAATGGCATAATCCTCGTATCGAAAGTGTTGACGCATCCGGGTTTCGCTGATTTCGTTTGCCACCAGGTAACCCTCTTCATTGTCGGTTAAAGCCGAGAACACTTTAATTAAGTTTCCCTCAGCATTCTCCGAAAATACCTTTTTCGGAAGTTGTCGCTTATTCTTTTGAATGATGCTATTCGCCGCATTAACAATGGTTTGTGTTGACCGGTAGTTTTGCTCCAGTTTGTAAACTTGGTGCTCGGGGTAGTCCTTCTGAAAATTTAAAATATTTTCGATTCTTGCACCCCGAAACGAATAGATGCTTTGAGCATCATCGCCAACAACGCAAAGGTTTTTATGTGAGGCTGCCAGGTTTTTCACGATCAGATATTGGGCAAAATTCGTATCCTGATACTCATCTACCAAAACATAGTCAAATCGTTCCTGGTATTTTGCCAGAATGTCTTTTTTATCTCGAAATAAAATATTGGTTTTCAGGAGCAAATCGTCAAAATCCATAGCACCGGCTAAGAAGCAGCGCCGGGCATATTCTTTGTATATCTCAGCAATTCGCGGCATGCGAATACTCATGTCGTATTCTCTTACCTGACTATTTGTAGCGTATGCCGCTGGAGTAATCAAGCTGTTTTTTGCAGCTGATATCCGGCTTGAAACGACATTAGGTTTGTATGTTTTATCATCCAGTTTAAAATCCTTAATGATTGTTTTTAGCAAACTTTTTGAATCGGCGGCATCGTAAATCGTGAAATTAGAAGGGTAGCCAAGCGCTTCCGATTCCATTCGTAATATGCGAGCAAATATGGAGTGGAAAGTTCCCATCCAAAGGTATTTGGCAGTATTATAACCCACTACTTTGGCAATTCTTTCTTTCATCTCCTTGGCCGCCTTGTTGGTGAAAGTAAGGGAAAGAATACTTCCGGGACGTGCTCCCTGTTTTAGCAGATGGGCAATGCGGTATGTGAGTACACGCGTTTTTCCGGATCCTGCGCCCGCAATGATTAAAGATGGGCCATCCGTGTTTTCAACCGCACTTCGCTGAGCTTCATTTAATTCGTTGAGGTAATCCACAATTAAAGTTTTTTCAAAAGTCAGCTTCAAAAGTATAACCTATTTTCTTATTTTGCAGCATTGGGTTGGGTGAGTTTTCAACAAAGCTGTCTGAGCTTAAAAATGGAATGTCATTCATAAGATAAATCAATTTTTAACGTTAATATTGTACTGTCATTAATTAAGACGATTTTTGAAAGATGAAGTTGATACAAAACACCCAGTTTTTACTTTTATTGCTTGCGTTGTTTCTTCCAATTTTTACAGAAGCGCAGATTTCTTCTGATGCTGATGCTTCCGTTTCAACTGAATATAGTTCAGGCGCTCAGGATCAGATTTATATTTTTTGTGTTGCTCCTGATGAAAAATCAGGGGAGCTAACAGCAACTTCCTCGACTGGCACGGCCACTTTTGAGTGGTTGAAATATAATCCGGGTAATGGAAGTTTTGATGGTTTTCAAACGGATAATTCAGGAGGTTCGACTTCTACAATTATGAATCTTGCTGATGGAGGCTATCGGGTGAATATTACCTCAGGAGCTGTTACTGAAACTTACACTGCCTGGGTAATGAATAGCTGGTATACAGCAACTGCTGAAATTTCGGAATCAACTTGTGACTATTTTCAGTTGACAGCCTCGATTGATGAAGAAGCGGAATTGAATTATTATGACTTATCGAACGGAGCAGAAAAGCCTGTTGTTAAAGATGTAAAAGCAAAATGGACTGTTGATGGGGGTCAGGTTGCAGCTGTATTGAGTCCACAGATTTTTTCACCTCCATCTGAAAATAAGGATTATACACTAACTGTTTACGACCGTTTTGGCTGCCAGGTTGAAGTGACTGTCAATTATCAGTCGATCGTTCCGGAAGCATCGTTTACATATGTTGCAAATACGGATGATTCGAGAGACACGGAAGGCGCATATGAAGCTCCTGCGGAGATTGCTTTTACTAACACTTCGATGAATGCTGATCAATACGAATGGTTTCTCTATCGTAGTCAGGAGGAGCTGGTTGTTGAGGGGGAAAATGGCACGGTGGAGGATAGTATCATGCAAACAGCTATTGATCAAAACCCGACCTATGTTTATGAAAGCTCCGGAAATTACAATGTGAAGCTGGTCACAACAAAAAATGGCGATGGAATAGCATGTCGAGATACATTTTATATCGAAGAATATATCGAAGTCTCTACTTCTTGGCTCACAGTCCCAAATGTTTTTACGCCAAACGGTGATCAAATAAATGATGATTTTATTGTTGGTTATGAGTCTGTAAGATCTATTAATGTTCAGATTTTTAATCGATGGGGAAAGAAAGTACACACTTGGGAGAATAATAACATTCAAGGCTTTAACGATACAAGAAGTGAGTCAGCCTGGGATGGCAAAATAGGAGGAAGATACGCCAGTCCTGGAGTTTATTATTACGTTGTTGAAGCCGTTGGGCGCGATGATCAAGAGCACTTTGCTCACGGTTTTGTGCATTTGTTTCGAGGGAAGTGAGGCTGTCGTTTTTGAAGGAGATAATTGAAATATACAAACAAAAAAGAAGCGGATCCTTTTTAGAATTCGCTTCTTTTCTATTTGTAATTGTGGAATGTAAATTTAATCTTGTTATAAGTAGTTTACAGCAAATACTTTGCGGGCATCAGTAAGGACTGCCTAATTGGTATGCTAAAAGGTGATAATACTTAAACCCGCAATAGATTCTTCTCTAGGATTATAGCTTACATATATGTTATGCTTCTTCAAATTCGGCTTCGTAAGCTTTCAGCAGTTCGTCTTGTACTTCTTGAGGAACTTTTTCGTAGCCATCAAATTCTAATGAGAACATGCCTCGTCCTTGAGTGAGTGAGCTCAATGCAGTGATGTATTTGTACATTTCTTTCAACGGAACTTTCGCATTTATTTTTTCATAGCCTCTTTCGCTACCCATTCCCATGATTAAAGCACGGCGGCTTTGCAGGTCGCTCATTACATCTCCCATGCGGTCGCTTTGCACAAAAACTTCCAGATTGTAAATCGGTTCGAGGATTTTTGGCCCCGCATTTTTAAAGGCTGTTGAGAATGCGTTACGCCCAGCCAGTTTGAAGGATATCTCATTGGAATCAACCGGATGCATTTTACCATCGTATACATAAACACGAATGTCACGCGCGTATGAACCTGTTAATGGTCCTTCTTCCATTTTTTCCATGATTCCTTTCATGATGGCAGGTAAAAAACGTGCGTCAATCGAACCTCCTACAATGCAATTGTGAAAGACTAGTTTTCCTCCCCAGGCAAGCGGATACTCCTGAGTGTCCCGAATTGATAGTTTCTGGTCTTTCCCATTCATCGAAACCATGGTTTTAGGGTCTACTCCTTCGATATAAGGTTCGATGAAAAGATGTACTTCGCCAAATTGTCCGGCACCTCCTGACTGCTTTTTGTGTCGATAGTCCGCTTGCGATAATTTAGTGATGGTTTCCCGGTAAGGGATTCTGGGTTTTTCAAATTCAATATCTAATTTGAATTCGTTATTATAGAACCACTTTAATGTGTTTAGATGGTATTCTCCCTGAGAGTGAACCAGCATCTGTTTGAGTTCTTTAGAATACTCAACTTTGTAAGTAGGATCTTGGTCGTGAAGTTTCTGGAAGCTTTCACTTACTTTTTCATCGTCTGCTTCATTAACTGCTTTTAATGCGACGGTGTGGCGAGAGGTGGGAAACTTAATTTCAGCAAATTTATAACCGGCTGATTTTTCACTCAAAGAGTTGTTGACATCAACGTCTTTCATTTTTACTGTGGCTCCGATGTCGCCTGCATTCATTGCATCAACTTTTTCTCTGTTTTTTCCGGCAGATACAAATAATTGAGAAATACGTTCCTTATTTCCGTTTTTGGCAATGATCAGGTCTTGACCTTCTTTTACGGTTCCACTCATCACCTTGAAATACGTTATTTCTCCAACATGTTGTTCGATAGTTGTTTTAAAAACCATAAGTGAGGTAGGAGCGCCGTCGCCCTTCTTAACTTCTTTACCATTGATTTCGGGTACTTCAACGGCTTCGTTTGGAGATGGTGTAATGTTGGCAATAAACTCCAGTAGGCGGCCAACCCCCATGTTGAGTTTTGCTCCGGTGCAGAATACAGGAAACAGACTGCGATCAATCATGCCTAGTTTGATTCCCTGGCGCATTTCATCTTCAGTCAGTGTGCCTTTATCAAAATAGAGCTCCATTAAATTTTCGTCATTTTCAGCAGCCATTTCAACCAATTCGTTGTGAAGTTCTTCAGCACGATCTTTTTCATCAGCAGGAATGTCTAAAATCTCAGGTTTTCCTCCTTCTTTCGGGTATTTATATAGCTTCATTTTAAGTACGTCGATGATTGAGTCGAATCCAGCACCGGCATTTAGTGGATATTGGACAATCGTTACTTTGTTCCCAAAGATCGATTTGGCTTGGTCGATAGTTTGTTCAAAATTGACGTTCTCATGATCCAGTTGGTTGAAAACGAAGATCATTGGTTTGCCAGCTTGTTCGGTGTATCTATAGGCAGTTTCTGTTCCCGACTCGATTCCGTGTGGAGTATTGACTGTAATAATTGAGCATCCAACTACGTGGAGAGCCGAAACAACACCTCCACGGAAGTCATCCATTCCGGGAGTATCGATGATATTGATTTTTTTGTTGTTGCTGAAGGAGTGAAGGACTGTGGAAAAAACAGAGTTGCCATACTCGTGCTCGATGGGGAGGTAGTCTGATGTCGTGTTTTTGGATGTTACCTCGCCACGGCGATTGATTACTCCACCCTCGAACAGCATGGCTTCTGCGAGGGTGGTTTTCCCACTGCCAGCATTTCCGATTAGCGCAATGTTGCGGATTTCGTCTGTTTTATAGATTTTCATTTGTTAGTTTTTATTGGTTAAAAAAAAAGCTTTTGCAGGTTGATTTTTCTATGGTGACTACCAAAATTAGTAATAATTTATTAACAAACAACGGGGCTTAATTTGGACAAATATGTTATTAAAATGTTTTATGGAGTTAATTCGGGTTGAAGTGCCGTTTTTTATATTTTTCGTAGGCGGGATTCAAGAAGAAGATATGTATTGCTTGCGAGTTGAAAGGCCTGTTAAATCAACGCTGTATGATATGAGTGTTGAAAGTGGGAATAGTGTTGTTGTTAGTTTTATTTAGATTGTCTATGGATTAAGCCGATATTCTTGAAGCTATTATTTTGTTTGCTCTAAGTTTAGAGTGAATAGGTAGGGGTGTTTCAATTTGATTTTGTCAGCAATTCAAATTGAATGATTGTACTCGCGCAGAGATCGAAGCCTGGGAGCTGTCTGGAAGTAGCTATTGTTGTTACTATTGGGAGCTAGGTAATAATTAACCTCTGATTGTGAATAACTAATCGACAATACTGGCGTGCGAGCACTTAATTCCTTTATTTTTAAGATGTAAATATGCGCTATGTCTCGTTTTCCTCATTATAAGCAGCCTGATGCAATGGACTGTGGCCCAACTTGCCTACGAATGATTGCGAAATTCTATGGGCGCAATTTCAATCTGGAATACTTACGCGAGCAATCTCACATTTCACGCGAAGGGGTTTCCTTACTGGGGATAAGTGATGCTGCTGAGGCAATCGGCATGCGTAGTCTCGGAACCAAAGTTACTTACGAGCAACTGATAAAAGAGGTCTCAAAACCCTGTGTTGTGCACTGGGATCAGAATCATTTTGTTGTTGTGTATAAGGTTAAAAAGGGGAAGGTGTATGTCGCCGACCCTGCTTTTGACTTGGTGAAATACAACGAGCAGGAATTCAAAAAACATTGGTTGGCGACCATGAAAGAAGGAGTGGAGAAAGGAATCTGTCTGATGTTGCAGCCCACGCCTGCTTTTTATGAGCAAGATGATGAAGTTACTGATCGCACCGGCTTTTCGTTTTTGTGGCGCTATGTTCGCCCGCATGGCAGATTAGTAAACCAATTACTGATTGGATTTTTAGCCGCGAGTATTATTCAGCTGATTTTTCCGTTCTTAACCCAGAGCATTGTTGATGTCGGAATCAATAATCAGGACATCAGTTTTATCTATTTAGTGCTGGCTGCCCAGATGATGTTGTTTATTGGTAAGATGTCAGTCGACTTTGTTCGTTCCTGGATTTTACTTCATATCAGTACCCGGATTAATATTTCCATTATTTCTGATTTTCTGATTAAACTGATGAAATTGCCGATCGGTTTTTTCGACACCAAAATGTTGGGCGATTTGATGCAGCGCATACAGGATCATCGTCGGATTGAGCGATTTCTGACCACTCAAACACTGAGCGTATTGTTTTCACTATTTAATTTGTTCGTGTTTGGCATTGTGTTAGCTATTTATAGTTGGAAGATTTTGTTGGTTTTTGTTGTCGGTTCTGTCTTGTATGTTGTTTGGGTGTATTTATTTATGCAGCGCCGTCGTCAGCTCGATTATAAGAAATTTACCCAGTTGAGTGAAAATCAAAGCATGCTGATTCAGTTAATCAATGGCATGCCGGAGATTAAGCTGAATAATTACGAAAAGCAAAAGCGATGGGAGTGGGAGCGAATTCAGGCACGGCTGTTTAGGGTAAACGTGCAAAACCTGTCCGTTGACCAGTATCAGCAAGCCGGTTCTGTTTTTATCAATGAAACCAAAAATATTGTGATTACAGTCTTGGCCGCTATGGCTGTCCTGAGTGGTAATATGACACTGGGTATGATGTTGGCTGTTCAGTATATTATCGGTCAGTTGAATGCTCCGCTGTCTGATCTGATTAATTTTCTTCACTTAGCTCAGGACGCTAAAATTAGCTTGGAGAGACTTGGAGAGATTCATAATAAAGATGACGAGGAGAAGAAGGAGGATCCGCGGATTAATACAATGCCGGTAAGTCGTACAATAGATATTTCAAATTTAGTTTTTCAATATGAAGGGCCTCATTCGCCCAAAGTTTTAAAGCAAATTAACCTAAGATTGCCAGAGCAAAAAGTAACCGCTATCGTTGGTGGAAGTGGAAGTGGAAAGACGACACTGGTTAAACTGCTTTTAGGTTTTTATCCGCCAGTCTCCGGTTCGATAAAAGTAGGCGATACCGATTTGAGAAATTTTTCACAACAGTGGTGGCGAACAAAGGTGGGGGCGGTTATGCAAGATGGATTTATCTTTTCAGATACGATTGTCAATAATGTTGTTGTGGGTGATGAATCGGTTGACAAAGAAAAACTTTTGTTTGCGGTGAAGACAGCCAATATTCAAGATTTTATTGAAGGTTTACCGCTGGGATACAATACCAAAATTGGACAAGATGGACACGGCTTGAGTCAGGGCCAAAAACAACGAATTTTAATTGCCCGTGTGATTTATAAAAATCCTGATTACTTGTTTTTTGATGAAGCGACCAATGCGCTTGATGCGAATAATGAAAAGGCTATCATGGAAAATCTTAACCGGGTTTATGAAGGAAAGACGGTCGTTGTGGTTGCGCACCGGCTGAGTACGGTAAGAAATGCTGACCAAATTGTGGTGCTGGATCAAGGGGAGATAGTAGAGGTGGGAAATCATGCTGAGCTAACTAAAAAAAGAGGTGCTTATTATAACTTGGTAAAAAACCAGCTCGAATTAGGAAACTAGAACAACGTATTAATATATTGTATAGGCTGATGCCAAACAACAATCAAAATATAGAAATAAGAAGTGATGAAGTTCAGGAAATTATTGGGAAATCGCCTTCGTGGTTGTTGCGAAGTGGGTTAACGATGATTTTGATTTTGCTCTTGCTCTTCTTGCTGGGATCATGGTTATTTCATTATCCTGATATTATTCGGGCGCGAATTATTGTTCTTTCTGAAAATCCGCCTGCACATATTGTCGCTCGAAACGCTGGCAATATTGATCAGCTGTTTGTTCAGGATAACGACACAGTAACGGAAGATCAGTTAATTGCAATTTTGGAAAACACTGCGAATTATGAAGATGTCATCAAATTGGAAGATGATCTAAGAGCACTTGATCCATATTTCACCATATTCGATACTATACATTATAAGAAACTGATGCCTGATTATCGACTTGGAGATATTCAAGCTGATTTTTCATCGTTTCTGCGCTTGTATAATAATTATATCAGTTTTGTACGATTAAACTTTTATCCGCAAAAAATCCAATCGCTTCGAGAGCAGCAGCGCATGAAAAGAATATTCTATGATCGTTTGTGGACGCAGCGACAAATTTTGGAAGATGAATACCAAATTGCTTACGAGCAGTTTAAGCGCGATTCAAGCTTGTATGCTCGGGAGGTGATTTCGTTGATTGATTTTAAGAAGTCAGAATCAGCAATGCTTCAAAAGAAGTATGCATTTAATGGTGCTCGAACAAATTTAGCAGAAACACAGCAAGATATTATTCAACTGCAACAAAATGTTATTGCTGCCGAAAAGGAATATGAAGATCAGAAACTGAAATTACAATCTGAGTTGATCGAATCGTTGAATATATTGAAAAGTCGACTGGAGTATTGGAATAAAGCTTTTGTGTTGAAAACTCCGATTGGTGGGCAGGTCACTTTTACAAACTTTTGGAGCAAAAATCAGCAAGTTAAAAGTGGTGAAATTGTTTTTACTGTTGTACCTAAGCGAGAGAGTAGGATTATTGGTAGGATGACTTTGCCTATTCGTGGCGCAGGAAAAGTGAAAGCCGGGCAGAGCGTTAATATTCAGTTTGACAATTTCCCGTATATGGAATATGGCATGGTTCGTGGAACTGTTAAGACCATTTCTCTGGTTCCTGCAAACGATCATTATATTGCTGAAATTGAACTTCCCCAAGACTTGGAGACCAATTATAACATACAATTAACTTTCAGTCAGGAAATGAAAGGTGACGCTGAAATAATTACTGAGGATTTGCGTTTTATGCAACGTTTCATCAATCCTGTGAAGTCGCTTCTTAAAGAAAATGTCATACAGTCAAAATAGATTTTTCAATTCAATTTGGATAAAATCTAAAAAACACCCTGAAAAACTATTGTTCTTTCCTGAAAATTAGTACTTTTGCCTGCCGTTTTTGGAGAAATCTGTCAAAAGCGGAAGTGGAATGCATTGATTTTATTGAAGTTTTCAGTACCTTTGCAGTCCATTTTGCAAAAATATTAATGATTAATTAAATAGTTGTATGCCAACGATTCAACAGTTAGTAAGGAAAGGACGCACGATGCAAGTCGAGAAGAGTAAGTCTCGTGCATTGGATGCTTGTCCTCAAAAACGAGGTGTTTGTGTACGTGTTTACACTACAACACCAAAGAAACCAAACTCAGCAATGCGTAAAGTTGCAAGGGTGAGGTTAACGAACCAAAAAGAAGTGAATGCTTACATTCCAGGTGAAGGTCATAATCTACAAGAGCACTCTATTGTGTTAGTGCGCGGAGGTAGGGTGAAAGATTTACCAGGTGTGCGTTATCACTTAGTTAGAGGAGCTCTTGACACAGCAGGTGTTGAAGGACGTACTCAGAGACGTTCTAAATACGGTACCAAAAAACCGAAGAAATAATTTTTTGGAATTGACGAGTTTAGTGGTTTGGTTGAGTAAATGATCCCGATACTGATCGGGAGACCTGAAGCTCCAAATCGATAACAACCGATTAGAATAACACTAAAGAAAAGAAAGAATGAGAAAATCGAAGCCAAAGAAGAGGATCATCTTGCCAGATCCTAAATTTAATGACGTTCTTGTAACGAGATTTGTAAATGATATGATGCAACACGGAAAAAAAAACCGTTGCATATCAAATTTTCTACGATGCTCTTGATATCGTTGGATCACGCATGAAAAATGAAGAGCTCTCACCCCTTGACATCTGGAAAAAAGCATTGGAAAACATTACTCCGGCAGTAGAGGTAAAAAGCCGCCGTGTAGGTGGTGCTACATTTCAGGTTCCTATGGAAATTCGCCCCGAAAGAAAGGTAGCAGTTTCTATCAAAAGTTTAATCTTATATGCGCGCAAACGTTCTGGTAAATCAATGGCAGACAAGTTGGCTGCTGAGATCCAGGCTGCGTTCAATAACGAAGGTGGCGCTTTCAAGAAGAAAGAAGATACACACCGTATGGCTGAGGCAAACCGTGCTTTTGCGCATTTCAGATTTTAATATTGGTTTAACATGGCAACAAAAGATTTAAAATATACAAGAAATATCGGCATCATGGCTCACATTGATGCCGGTAAAACGACCACTACCGAGCGTATTCTCTATTATACGGGATTAACTCACCGTATTGGGGAAGTGCATGACGGTGCGGCAACTATGGACTGGATGGAGCAAGAGCAGGAGCGTGGTATTACTATTACTTCTGCAGCGACAACCACATTCTGGAAGCATGCCGATCAGCAATATAAAGTAAATATCATTGATACACCCGGACACGTTGACTTTACCGTAGAGGTAGAGCGCTCATTGCGTATTTTGGATGGTGCTGTTGCATTGTTTTGTGCCGTGAGTGGTGTTGAAGCTCAATCCGAAACAGTTTGGCGTCAAGCCGAAAAATACGGTGTTCCTCGAATTGGGTTCGTTAATAAAATGGACCGTTCTGGAGCTGACTTCTTCAATGTAGTGAATGAAGTTAAAGAGAAATTGGGAGCTAATCCGGTTCCAATTCAAATCCCTATAGGTGCTGAAGAAAAATTCGAAGGTGTAATTGACCTGATCGAAATGAAAGCGATCCGTTGGTACGATGATGCTACTCTTGGAACAGATTATAAAATGGAAGAAATTCCTGAAGAGTTAAAAGAATTAGCAGAAGAGTACCGCGAAAAAATGGTTGAGTCAGTTGCAGAACTGGACGATGCCCTTATGGAGCGTTATTTTGATGATCCGGAATCAATTACTTCTGAAGAGCTGATATCGGTAATTCGTCAAGGTACATTGAAGCATGTTATCGTTCCGATGATGTGTGGTTCTGCTTTTAAAAATAAAGGTGTTCAACGTTTGTTGGATGCAGTTGTTGAGTTTTTACCTAGTCCACTAGATAAAGGCGAATTAGTAGGGGCTGATCCATCAACAGGAGATAAAGTTGTACGCAACGCTAGTGTAGAAGAACCACTTTCAGCATTAGCATTTAAAATTGCTACCGACCCTTTTGTTGGTCGTTTGTGCTTCATTCGTGTTTATTCTGGTAAAATTGACGCTGGTTCAACGGTGTTCAATACTCGGACAGGCAGAAAGGAACGAATCTCACGTCTTTACCAAATGCACTCTAATAAGCAAAATGCGAAAGATGTAATTGAGGCAGGAGATATTTGCGCTGCAGTAGGTTTTAAAGATATTCGCACCGGAGATACGTTGTGTGACGAAAAGAATCAAATAACACTGGAAAGCATGGATTTTCCAGAACCAGTAATTGGTATTGCTGTAGAGCCTAAAACACAAAAGGACTTAGATAAACTTGGAATGGGATTGGCTAAGCTGGCCGAAGAAGATCCAACATTCAAAGTGAATACTGATGAAGAATCAGGTCAAACGGTTATTCGTGGTATGGGTGAACTTCACCTTGAGATTATTATCGATCGTTTGAAACGCGAATTTAAAGTTGAATGTAATCAAGGAAAACCGCAGGTTGCATACAAAGAAGCCATTAGCGAGGAAGTTGAATTGCGCGAAGTGTTCAAAAAGCAATCTGGTGGTCGTGGTAAATTCGCTGATATTATTGTTAAGGTTTCTCCTGCCGAAGATGGCAAAGAAGGTTTAACCTTTATCGATAGTGTAAAAGGTGGGCGTATTCCTCGTGAATTCATTCCATCTGTACAAAAAGGTTTTGAAACAGCTATGTTGAATGGTCCTTTAGCAGGATTCCAATTGGACAGCCTGAAAGTAGAGTTGCTTGATGGTTCATTCCACGCCGTTGACTCGGATCAGCTGTCGTTTGAAATCTGCGCCCGTCAGGCGTTCAAAAGCGCAGCCTCAAAAGCAGGCCCAAAATTGCTTGAGCCTATTATGAAGACTGAGATTGTTACTCCTGAAGAATACATGGGTGATATTATTGGTGACTTGAACCGTCGACGTGGTCAAGTAGGTGGAATGACTGAGAAAGCAGGTGCAAGAGTTATTAAAGCAACAGTTCCTCTTTCTGAAATTTTCGGCTATGTGACTGTATTGAGAACACTCTCTTCTGGTCGTGCAACTTCATCTATGGAGTTCTCACACTATGAAGAAGTGCCAAAACAAATGGCTGTGAAAGTACTTGAGGAAATGCAAGGAAAAGTAGAATTATTATAAAATAATTATTTTATCTCATCATGAGTCAAAAGATCAGAATTAAGCTGAAATCGTATGATCATAACTTGGTTGACAAGTCAGCTGAAAAGATCGTAAAGACTGTAAAAACAACAGGTGCAGTTGTAAGTGGGCCAATCCCACTTCCAACTCACAAACGCATTTTTACAGTGTTGCGTTCAACTTTCGTGAACAAGAAATCACGTGAGCAATTTCAGGTGTCTTCATACAAACGTTTGATCGACATTTACAGCTCAACAGCTAAAACTATCGACGCCTTAATGAAGCTTGAATTACCAAGTGGCGTTGAAGTAGAAATTAAAGTTTGATAACCTGTAAAAATTAAAAAGAAATGGCAGGAATAATCGGTAAAAAAATCGGAATGACATCCGTATTCAGTGTTGAGGGAAAGAACATTCCATGCACTGTGATAGAGGCTGGTCCTTGTGTTGTTACACAAGTGAAAACAGCTGAAACCGATGGCTACGACGCTATTCAGCTAGGGTTTGGTGACAAGAAGGAAAAGAACACCACAAAAGCTGAATTTGGTCACTTCCAGAAAGCTGGAACTGACCCTAAGCGTAAAGTTGTCGAGTTTACAGAAATCGAAGGAGATTACAAGCTTGGTGATACCATTACTGTTGATGTAATCGAGGAAGAAGGCTGGGTTGATATAACCGGCGTAACTAAAGGTAAAGGATTTCAAGGGGTTGTAAAACGCTATAATTTCCGTGGAGTTGGCGATGCCACACACGGTCAGCACAACCGTTTAAGAGCTCCAGGTTCGCTCGGTGCTTCATCTTACCCTTCCAGAGTATTTAAAGGAATGCGTATGGCTGGTCGTACCGGCGGTGCTCAAAAAACGATCGAAGACTTGAAAGTCTTGAAAGTAATTCCTGAAAGTAACCTATTAGTTGTTAAAGGATCAATTCCTGGAGCAAAAGGATCATTTGTAATAATTAATCAGTAATGGAAGTACAAGTATTAGATAAAACAGGAAAAGAAACCGGGAAAAAGGTCGATTTACAAGACCAAATTTTCGGTATTGAACCTAATGATCACGCGATCTATCTTGATGTAAAACAATACTTGGCCAATAAACGTCAAGGAACCCATTCAGCTACTGAACGTGGTGAAATTGTTGGAAGTACTAAAAAGATCAAGAAACAAAAAGGTACCGGTACAGCTCGTGCAGGTAGCATTAAGTCACCTGTATTCAGAGGTGGTGGTCGTGTTTTTGGACCTCGTCCAAGAAATTATGGTTTCAAATTGAACAAAAAAGTAAAAGCTTTAGCTCGTAAATCAGCATTGAGTTATAAAGCTAAAGCAAGCGATATTTTAATTCTTGAGGACTTCTCTCTGGAGGCGCCAAAAACAAAGGAGATGGCGATGATCAGTAATAATCTGAAAATTAACGATAAAAAGTCTCTTTTCGTTTTACCAGAAGAAAATAAAAACATATATTTGTCCTCCAGAAATTTACATGGCGTATCTGTTGTAACTGCTTCGGAATTAAGCACTTATCAGGTAATGAACGCTAATAAGGTAATCTTTTTTGAAAGTTCGGTTGGTAAAATCGAAGAACAATTTAAGATTTAAAGGGGATAAGTAATGGATATTTTGATAAAACCCATAGTGACAGAAAAGATGACGGAACAGGCTGAAAAGCTGAACCGTTATGGATTTCTCGTTCGTAGAGAAGCGGATAAGAAACAAATCAAACAAGCAGTTGAAGAGCTGTATAATGTGAGTGTATCTTCTATTAATACCATGGTTTATGGTGGCAAAAATAAAAGTCGCTATACAAAAGCCGGAGTTATTAGTGGAAGAACAGCTGCATATAAAAAAGCAGTTATTACATTGGTTGATGGAGATGCAATTGATTTTTACAGTAATATATAATAATAGGAAATGGCAGTAAGAAAATTAAAACCAGTTACTCCGGGTCAAAGGCACAAAATTATTGGCGCTTTTGATACCGTTACTGCATCAACGCCTGAGAAATCATTGTTGAAGCCCATGCAAAAGTCCGGTGGCCGTAACAGCCAAGGACGCATGACAATGAGGTATATAGGTGGAGGGCACAAGAAGAGATACCGTGCGATTGATTTCAAGCGCGAAAAAGACGGTATCCCTGCGCGTGTAGAGTCTATTCAGTACGACCCGAACCGTACTGCTCGTATCGCACTGTTGGTTTATGCCGATGGTGAAAAAAGATACATGCTGGCTCCCAACGGATTACAAGTTGGACAGACAGTATTGAGCGGTACCGGAGTTGCTCCTGAAGTAGGAAACTCACTTCCACTTAAAGAAATTCCTCTAGGTACTATTGTACACAATATTGAGCTTCAACCTGGACAAGGTGGCGTAATGGTGCGAAGTGCAGGGACCTATGCACAGTTGACCTCTCGCGAAGGAAAGTATGCAATTGTAAAACTACCTTCTGGCGAATCTAGAATGGTACTCGTCGCTTGCCGAGCTACAGTTGGTACTGTTGGAAACACAGAGCATAACCTGGAAAGATCAGGTAAAGCAGGTCGCTCTCGTTGGTTAGGAAGAAGACCACGCGTACGTGGTGTTGTGATGAACCCAGTCGATCACCCCATGGGTGGTGGTGAAGGACGTTCATCAGGAGGACACCCTCGTTCACGCAAAGGCTTGTTAGCTAAAGGTTATAAAACCCGTGCTAAGAAAAAGTCTTCCAATAGGTACATTGTAGAAAAACGCAAGAAATAATTAAAGGAGTAGGATATGAGTCGTTCACTAAAAAAAGGCCCTTTCATTGCATATAAACTTGAGAAAAAAGTTGATATAATGAATGAATCAGGAAAGAAGTCTGTAATCAAGACTTGGGCTAGAGCATCAGTAATCTCTCCCGACTTTGTAGGGCACACTATTGCAGTTCATAACGGGAATAAATTTATTCCGGTTTACGTAACTGAAAACATGGTTGGCCACAAGCTTGGCGAATTTGCACCTACAAGAACTTTTAGGGGACATGCCGGAAACAAACGATAAGGCATGAGATTCTCATTAACTATTAAAAGAATTTACGATGGGTGCTAGAAAAAGAAATAGAGCAAATGAGCTGAAAGAAGCTCGTAAATCACAATACTTCGCTGTACTGAAAGATTGCCCTACTTCACCACGAAAGATGAGGCTTGTTGCCGATATGGTTCGTGGAATGGAAGTAAATAGAGCACTGGATGTGCTGAAGTTTTCTTCAAAGGAAGCTTCTCGCAAAGTTGAGAAACTGTTGATGTCAGCCATTGCAAACTGGCAGACTAAAAACGAGGGAGCTCGTTTGGAAGAAAGCAATTTGTATGTAAAAACGATCGCTGTTGATTCAGGACGTCAGTTAAAACGTCTTCGTCCGGCTCCACAAGGCCGCGCACATCGAATTCGCAAGCGCTCTAATCACGTTACACTTTGCGTTGATAGTAAGAATCTAGAAAACGATAACGAATAAATAGTAATACATGGGACAGAAAGTTAATCCAATCAGTAATCGTTTAGGAATCATCCGAGGGTGGGATTCCAACTGGTTCGGTGGAAACGACTATGGTGATAAGCTGGTTGAAGATACCAAGATCCGTGAATACTTGAATGCCCGTTTGGCAAAAGCAAGTATTTCAAGGATCATTATCGAAAGAACCCTGAAGCTGATTACCATCACCGTTCACACGTCAAGACCCGGTATTATTATTGGTAAAGGTGGTCAAGAAGTTGACAAATTGAAAGAGGAGTTGAAAAAGATCACCAGCAAGGAAGTTCAGATCAACATCTTTGAAATTAAAAGACCTGAACTTGATGCACGTATCGTTGCTAATAATGTTGCACGTCAAATTGAAGGTAAAATTGCTTATCGACGTGCTACAAAGATGGCGATTGCCTCTACGATGAGAATGGGTGCGCAAGGAATTAAAATTTTAGTTTCCGGTCGTTTGAACGGTGCTGAAATGGCGCGCTCTGAAATGTATAAAGACGGTCGTACTCCTTTGCACACACTAAGAGCTGATATTGATTATGCTCTTGCCGAAGCTTTAACAAAAACCGGTTTAGTCGGTGTTAAAGTTTGGATTTGTAAAGGCGAAGTCTATGGGAAGCGTGATCTTTCTCCAAACCTGGGACAGAAAAACACTCAAGGTGGTCCTCGTGGTGGTGGCAGAAGTGGCGGTTTCAGAAAGAAAAGAAAATAATTCGAAAACCTTTTAATTGAAAAAGGATGTTACAGCCGAAAAAGACAAAATTTAGAAGAGTCCAAAAAGGACGAATGAAAGGGAATGCCCAACGTGGTACAGAACTGGCATTCGGATCTTTTGGTATAAAGTCGTTGCAAAGTTCATGGCTTACCGGGCGCCAAATTGAGGCAGCCAGGGTTGCGGTAACTCGTCACATGCAACGTCAGGGGCAAATTTGGATCCGAATTTTCCCAGATAAACCGATTACCAAAAAGCCTGCAGAAGTACGTATGGGTAAAGGTAAAGGTGCTCCTGAAGCATTCGTAGCTCCGGTTACTCCGGGTCGTATTTTAATCGAAGCAGATGGTGTTCCATTCGAAATGGCGAAAGAAGCATTGCGTTTGGCAGCACAGAAACTACCGGTTACTACGAAGTTTGTTATTAGACGTGACTATGTTGAATCTATTAAAGAAGATTAATGATGAAAGCATCAGAAATTAAAGAATTAACAGACAAGGAAATTCTGGAAAGAATCCAATTGGAAAAGGAAACCTTGACACGTCTAAATATGAATCATGCAGTTTCTCCGTTGGATAATCCGATGAAAATCACGGAAGCCCGCAGGAACATTGCACGCCTTCAGACCATCAAGCGTCAAAGGGAATTGAATCAAAATCAGAATTAATTTGTAGTAATGGAAGCAAGAAATCTGAGAAAAGAACGTGTTGGCGTTGTAGTGAGCGACAGTATGGAGAAAAGTATTGTTGTTGCAGTTAAACGAAAAGAAAAACACCCGATCTACGGGAAATTCGTTAACAAGACGACTAAATTGTACGCCCACGACGAAACAAACACTTGCAGCGTTGGCGATACTGTAAAGATCATGGAAACACGACCTTTAAGTAAAAGCAAACGTTGGAGATTAGTTGAAATTATTGAAAGAGCTAAGTAATCATGATACAACAGGAATCAAGATGTTCAGTTGCCGATAACAGTGGTGCCAGAGAGGTGCTTTGTATTCGCGTTTTAGGCGGTACAAAAAAGCGTTATGCATCACTAGGCGATAAGGTTGTTGTGACTGTAAAAAGTTCAATTGCCGGTAGTGATTTGAAAAAAGGAACTGTGTCTAAAGCCATTGTTGTTCGCACTAAAAAAGAAGTACGTCGTCAAGATGGATCTTATATCCGTTTTGATGATAATGCGGTCGTTTTATTGAACAACACAGGCGAAATGCGCGGAACTCGTATTTTTGGCCCTGTTGCAAGGGAACTTCGTGATCAAAACATGAAAATTATTTCGCTTGCACCTGAAGTGCTTTAATGCATAATATTAAATCAAAATGCAGACAAAATTACACATTAAAAAAGGTGACACCGTTGTTGCCATTGCCGGAAACGATAAAGGAAAACAAGGCAGTGTTCTCGAAGTATTTCGGGAAAAAGGCAGAGCAATTGTGGAGGGTGTTAATATGGTGAAGAAACACACAAAACCTAACGCGGAAAATCCGCAGGGAGGTATTGTTGAAAAGGAAGCGCCAATCCACATCTCGAACCTAATGCACGTTGACCCTAAAGAAGGAGGGAAAACACGCATCGGTCGTAAACTCGCCGACAACGGTAAACTAGTACGTTATTCTAAAAAATCTGGAGAGGAGATTAAGTAATGGCTTATACACCAACACTTAAGAAAAAATATTCGGAAGAAGTCATTCCTTCGTTAAAGAAAGAATTTGACTATAAATCTGTTATGCAGGTTCCGAAATTAGAGAAAATTGTTCTAAACCAAGGAGTTGGAGCTGCTATCGCTGACAAAAAAATCATTGAAGTTGCCACAGAGGAAATGACAATGATTGCCGGTCAAAAAGCAGTCCAAACCAAATCGAAGAAGGACATCTCTAACTTTAAATTGAGGAAAAAAATGCCGATCGGTGTACGTGTGACACTGAGAAAAGAGAGAATGTATGAATTTCTTGAAAGGCTTATCAACATCTCTTTGCCACGTATTCGTGACTTTAGAGGTATTGAAAGTAAAATGGACGGACAAGGAAATTACACCCTTGGAATTCCAGAGCAAATTATTTTCCCTGAGATCAATATTGACAAGGTTAACCGTATTAACGGTATGAACATTACTTTTGTAACTACTGCAGATTCTGATGAAGAGGGTTTTGCTTTATTGAAAGAGTTAGGTTTACCTTTTAAAAACGTAAAAAAGAACTAAGTTATGGCTAAAGAATCAATGAAGGCCCGCGAAGTAAAAAGGGCGAAGCTTGTTGAAAAATACGCCGATAAAAGGGCTCAGCTTAAAGCAGAAGGTGATTACGTAGGTTTGCAAAAATTACCTAAGAATTCATCAAAGGTACGCATGCACAATCGTTGCAAATTAACTGGACGTCCAAAAGGCTATATGCGCCAATTTGGAATTAGCAGGATTAATTTCCGCGAAATGGCCTCTGAAGGTTTAATTCCAGGTGTTAAAAAAGCAAGTTGGTAAATAATAATTACAAAAGTAATGAGTAAAATTACAGACCCTATAGCAGATTTTTTGACACGCGTTCGTAATGCACAGTCTGCAAAACAACGTGTTGTTGATATCCCTGCTTCAAACATAAAAAAGGAAATGACCAAAATCCTGAAGGATAAAGGTTATATTTTGAACTACAAGTTTGAAGATGATGTAAATTACCAAGGTAGCATTAAAATTGCCTTAAAATATCATCCAGAAACAAAGCAGCCAGCCATTAAATCAATCAAAAGAATCAGTAAGCCTGGTTTGAGACAATATTGCGACAGCGATAATATCCCTCGTGTATTGAATGGTTTGGGAGTTGCAATCATATCAACCTCCAGAGGAGTGATTTCTGACAAAGAAGCACGCGATCTCAATGTAGGTGGTGAAGTTTTATGTTACGTTTATTAATAAGGAGGAATAGTAATGTCAAGGATAGGTAAATTGCCAATCGAAATACCAGCCGGAGTAACCATTAACGTTTCCAACGAAAATGTAGTAAGCGTTAAAGGAAAACTTGGTGAGCTTTTGCAAAAGGTAGACCCGGAAATTGAAGTAGCCGTTGAAGACAACCAAGTTGTTGTTAAACGACCAACTGATCAAAAAAGACATCGTGCATTGCACGGTCTTTACCGTTCATTGGTTAGCAATATGGTACTTGGTGTTTCCGAAGGTTTTGAAATTAAATTGGAACTTGTTGGGGTAGGTTATCGTGCCGAAAACCAAGGACAGCTATTAGACTTGGTACTTGGGTATTCTCACCATACATACCTACATCTTCCAGAAGAAGTTAAGGTTGAAGCTGTAACCGATAAAAGAAACAATCCAATTGTAACTTTAAAAAGCTGCGACAAACAGTTAATCGGTCAAGTTGCTGCCAAAATACGTTCATTCAGAGCACCAGAACCATACAAAGGAAAAGGTGTGAAGTTTGTCGGTGAAGAGTTAAGACGTAAAGCTGGTAAGTCAGCCGCTGCTAAATAGTAAAATTTGAAACCATGGCTTTAACGAAACACAAAAGAAGATATAGAATTAAAAAGAGAATCCGGAAAATTGTAACCGGAACTTCTGAAAGACCACGTTTAAGTGTATTCAGAAGCAACAAGCAAATTTACGCCCAATTGGTAAACGATTTGGACGGAAGCACTTTGCTTGCGGTCTCTTCATTGAATAAAGAAATCAGCGAACAAGAAGGCAATAAAGTAAATCAAGCTGCATTAGTAGGAAAAGCATTAGCTGAAAAAGCGAAAACAGCCGGAATTGAAAATGTTGTGTTCGATCGTAATGGATATTTGTATCACGGTAGAGTAAAACAATTAGCTGAAGCTGCCCGTGAAGGTGGCCTTAAATTTTAATGATTATGGCAGGAAGTATTAAGAAAGTCAAAACGACAGACATTGAACTTAAGGACCGTTTGGTTGCAATTAATCGTGTAACCAAAGTGACCAAAGGGGGTAGAACTTTCAGCTTTTCAGCAATTGTTGTAGTAGGTAACGAAGACGGCATTGTTGGATGGGGACTTGGTAAAGCAAGTGAAGTAACTACCGCGATTGCAAAAGGGGTGGACGCTGCGAAAAAGAATTTAGTGAAAATTCCTATTCACAAAGGAACAATCCCACATGAGCAACTCGCTAAATTTGGTGGTGCCCGTGTATTCTTAAAACCTGCATCATCAGGTACCGGAGTAAAAGCCGGTGGTGCGATGCGTGCAGTATTAGAGAGTGTTGGAGTACATGACATCCTCGCAAAGTCAAAAGGATCGTCAAACCCTCATAACTTGGTTAAAGCAACATTTAACGCATTACTCGAACTGAGAGATGCTTATACTGTTGCTGATCAACGTGGAGTTTCTTTAGGAAAAGTATATAAAGGATAGGAACTATGGCTAAAATAAAAATTACTCAAGTAAAAAGTAAAATTGGTTCCAACAAAGTGCAGAAAGCAACAATTGAAGCACTTGGAATTAAGAAATTGAATCACTCTGTTGAAAAAGAAGCCACTCCACAAATTTTGGGGATGGTTAGCAAAGTGAGCCATTTGTTGAAAGTTGAAGAAATTTAAAATAGTTTAAGCTAACAATTATGGATTTAAGTAATCTTAAACCTGCAGCAGGATCCGTAAAAAAGGATAAGCGTATTGGTCGTGGCCAAGGCTCTGGACGTGGTGGTACTTCAACACGTGGTCATAAAGGAGCTCAGTCAAGATCAGGATATAGCCGTACACGTGGTTTCGAGGGCGGGCAAATGCCATTGCAACGCCGTGTGCCTAAATTCGGATTCAAGAATATAAACAGGGTAGAATATAAAGCCATTAACCTGGATTCTCTTCAAACATTAGCCGAAAGCAAAAAGCTAACGGCTATTGATGTGGAGGTATTGGTTGGTGCCGGTCTGGCTGCTAAAAATGACCGGGTAAAGATTTTAGGAAACGGCGAGTTGAAGTTGAAATTAGATGTGAAAGCACATGCCTTTTCTGAATCAGCAAAAGCAGCTATCGAAAAACTAGAAGGAACCACAGAAACACTCTAACCTGATGAAAAAATTTATCGAAACCCTAAAGAATATTTATAAGATTGAAGACTTAAGGTCTCGTTTGGGAATTACATTATTCTTTCTTTTAATATACCGATTAGGATCGTATGTCGCTTTACCTGGAATTGACCCGGCACAGCTGGGAGAATTGGAAAACCAAACTTCAGATGGGTTGCTGGGGTTATTGGATATGTTTTCAGGAGGAGCGTTTTCAAATGCATCTATTTTCGCTTTAGGGATTATGCCTTACATTTCAGCTTCAATTGTGATTCAGTTGATGGGAATAGCCGTCCCATATTTTCAACGATTACAAAAAGAGGGTGAATCAGGAAGAAGGAAAATTAACCAGATAACCCGTTATCTGACTGTGTTAATTTTGCTATTCCAGGCACCTGCGTATTTGACTAACTTAACGTATCAATTACCAGAATCAGCCTTTGCAGTTCATGGAGCGATGTTCACAGTAACATCAACCATTATTCTGTGCGCTGGATCTATGTTTGTTATGTGGTTGGGAGAGCGCATTACCGATAATGGGATAGGGAATGGTATATCACTGATTATCATGATTGGTATTATTGCCAAATTGCCTGGAGCTATTGTGCAGGAATTTGTTTCCCGTATTGAGCAAGCAGGTGGAGGTATGGTTATGTTCCTTGTTGAGTTTGTTTTACTATTTGTAGTTTTCATGCTAACTATTCTTTTGGTACAAGGTACCCGCAGAATCCCGGTTCAGTATGCTAAACGTATTGTAGGAAACAAACAATACGGAGGAGTACGTCAGTATATACCTTTGAAAGTGAATGCTGCCGGCGTTATGCCAATTATCTTCGCGCAGGCAATCATGTTCGTTCCAATGAGTATTGCGGGGTTTGCCAATTCGGAAAGTTTAAGCGGTTTTGCGGCTGCATTCGCTGATAACACCGGGTTTTGGTATAACTTCACTCAATTTGTACTGGTCATATTGTTTACGTATTTTTACACGGCAATTACAGTAAATCCAGTGCAGATGGCCGAAGATATGAAGAAGAATGGAGGCTTTATTCCCGGGGTTAAACCCGGAAAGAAAACAGTTGAATTCTTAGATACGGTCATGTCTCGTATTACATTGCCAGGGTCAATTTTCCTTGGGTTTGTAACTATTTTGCCGGCTTTTGCTATGATTGCCGGGATCAATACACAGTTCGCCTATTTTTATGGCGGTACTTCACTGTTGATTTTGGTAGGTGTTGTTTTAGATACTTTGCAGCAAATTGAAAGTCACTTGTTGATGCGTCACTACGATGGTTTGATGAAATCAGGTCGAATCAAAGGACGTACCGGTGGAGCGGGTTCAATGATGTAATTGTAAAAACAGAAGCAAAAAGAATTAAAATTTAATTTTTTATGGCAAAGCAGCCTTCAATAGAACAAGACGGAACAATTATCGAAGCATTGTCAAATGCCATGTTTAGAGTTGAACTTGAAAACGGGCACGTGATAACAGCACATATCTCTGGTAAAATGCGAATGCATTATATCAAAATTCTTCCAGGTGATAAAGTGAAAGTGGAGATGTCTCCATATGACTTGACCAAAGGAAGGATTACTTTTAGATATAAAAATTAAAGTACGAAATAATGAAAGTAAGAGTATCCATTAAAAAGCGCAGCGCCGACTGCAAAATAGTACGCAGAAAAGGCCGTTTGTACGTGATCAACAAAAAGAATCCGAAGTTCAAACAGCGTCAGGGATAATTAATTAACTTTGTAAAAAATTTATTTATGGCTCGTATTGTTGGAGTTGATATTCCTAATAATAAAAGAGGAGAAGTTGCACTGACTTACATCTACGGAATTGGAAGTAGTCGTGCGAACATGGTCCTTGCCACTGCTGGAGTTGATCCAAATGTGAAAGTTCAAGATTGGACTGATGACCAATTTGCAGCTATTCGTTCTGCGATCAATGATAATTTCAAAGTCGAAGGTGAACTTCGATCTGATAACCAGTTGAACATTAAAAGACTGATGGATATCGGTTGTTATCGTGGTATTCGCCACCGTATCGGTCTTCCTGTACGCGGACAAAGTACAAAAAACAATGCCCGCACCCGTAAAGGAAGAAAGAAAACTGTAGCTAATAAGAAAAAAGCCACTAAATAATTAATTGAATTATGGCAAAAAAGACAAGTTCCAGTAGGAAAAGAGTTGTTAATGTGGAAGCTACCGGTCAGGCGCATATTCATTCTTCATTCAATAATATCATTATCTCATTGACTAATAGTAACGGAGAAGTTATCTCTTGGTCATCGGCTGGTAAAAAAGGTTTTAGAGGATCGAAGAAGAATACACCTTATGCTGCTCAGGTAGCCTCTGAAGAATGTGCAAAAACTGCATATGACCTAGGCCTAAGAAAGGTTAAAGTATTTGTGAAAGGACCAGGAAATGGTCGTGAATCAGCTATTCGAGCTATTAATAGCGTGGGCATTCAAGTGATTGAAATCGTTGATGTTACACCATTGCCACACAATGGTTGCCGCCCATCGAAAAGAAGACGTGTTTAATATTTTAACGAAAAAGTAATGGCTAGATACACAGGACCAAAAACGAAAATCGCAAGAAAATTTGGTGAACCAATTTTCGGACCCGATAAAGTACTAGAAAAGAAGAACTACCCACCAGGTATGCATGGGCAAACTGGTCGCAGACGAAAAAAATCTGAATATGGTGTTCAGTTAAAAGAAAAGCAAAAGGCGAAATATACTTACGGTGTTTTAGAGAAGCAATTCTCGAACTTGTTTAAGAAAGCATCAGCAGCAAAAGGTGTTACCGGTGAGGTATTGCTTCAACTGTTGGAAGCAAGATTGGATAACGTTGTTTTCCGTCTTGGATTAGCTGCTTCTCGTGCAGGTGCCCGTCAGTTAGTGACTCATAAACACATCATGGTAAATGGAGAGTTAGTTAATATTCCTTCATTTCAACTTCGTCCAGGCGATATCATTAGCGTACGCGAAAAATCAAAATCGTTAGAAGTAATTTCTGATGCGCTGACTTCGCACCGTTACAATAAATACGCTTGGTTAGAATGGGATGGCGCTCAAATGAGCGGTAAGTTTTTAAATCGCCCAGAGCGGGAAGAAATTCCTGAAAATATCAAAGAACAACTTATTGTAGAGTTGTATTCTAAATAATAAATTACTCAGTATTATTATGGCAATATTAGCGTTCCAAAAACCTGACAAAGTAATAATGGTCGAATCTGATGAGAAATTCGGTAAATTCGAATTTCGTCCAT
Source organism: uncultured Sunxiuqinia sp. (assembly GCF_963678245.1). Taxonomy (NCBI): domain Bacteria; kingdom Pseudomonadati; phylum Bacteroidota; class Bacteroidia; order Marinilabiliales; family Prolixibacteraceae; genus Sunxiuqinia; species uncultured Sunxiuqinia sp. The sequence continues at coordinate 304,164 of NZ_OY782770.1, read as the reverse complement.
TGGAGCCCGGTTATGGTATCACAATCGGTAATGCTCTTCGTCGGATCCTATTGTCGTCTTTAGAAGGTTATGCAATTACAACGCTCAAAATCGAAGGCGTTGATCATGAATTTGCAACTGTTAAAGGGGTGATGGAAGATGTTACTGAAATTATTCTTAACCTGAAGCAAATTCGTTTCAAGCGCGAGGTTGAAGATTTTGACAGCGAGAAAGTTTCTATTTCGATTAGCGGTCAAGAAGAATTTACTGCTGGCGACATCAACAAGTTTATGACTGGCTTTAGGGTGTTAAATCCTGAATTGGTTATTTGCCGGATGGAAGCTGATGTTAAATTGCAGGTGGAATTAACAATCAACAAAGGCCGAGGCTATGTGCCAAGCGCTGAAAATAAGCCGGTAGATGCTGAGTTTGGTTTAATTCCGATCGATTCAATATTCACACCAATCAAAAATGTGAAGTACGCTGTTGAGAACTATCGTGTGGAGCAAAAGACTGACTACGAAAAGTTAATCTTAGACATCCAGACTGATGGCTCAATTCATCCTAAAGATGCTTTAAAAGAAGCCGCTAAAATTCTGATTTATCACTTCATGCTCTTCTCTGATGAGAAAATTACATTAGACTCTGATGAGAAATTTGCAAATGAAGAGTTTGATGAAGAGGTGCTTCATATGCGTCAGTTATTGAAAACCAAGTTGGTTGATATGGACCTTTCGGTTCGTGCTCTTAACTGTTTGAAAGCAGCTGATGTAGAAACTTTGGGTGAGCTGGTTACCTACAATCGTAATGACTTATTGAAGTTTAGAAACTTTGGTAAAAAGTCGTTAACGGAGTTGGATGACCTTCTTAATAACTTGAATCTAACGTTCGGAATGGACATTAGTAAGTATAAACTTGACAAGGAATAAGCAGAAATGAGACATAATAAAAAATTCAACCATCTTGGAAGGAAGACTGCTCATCGGAAGGCCATGCTGTCAAATATGGCAAATTCTCTGATTTTCAGTAAGCGAATTACTACCACGGTAGCTAAAGCTAAGGCACTGAAGATGTATGTTGAACCGCTTATTACAAAAGCAAAAAATGACACAACCCATTCACGCCGTATTGTATTCAGCGTATTGAAAAGCAAAACTGCCGTTGCAGAGTTGTTTAGAGATGTTGCTGATAAAGTAGGCGAACGTCCGGGAGGATACACACGTATTCTGAAAACTGGTAACCGTTTGGGAGACAATGCTGAAATGTGTATTATTGAATTAGTTGATTACAACGAGAACTTGTTATCGGCTAAAGAAGATAAGCCTAAAAAACGTCGTTCACGCCGTGGTGGAGCTAAGAAATCATCTGAAGATACTGCTGCAACTCAACCTAAGAAAAAGGAAGTTGCGGAACCAAAAGCTGAGGCTGTTGTAAAAGAGCCAAAAGTAGAGGAAGTGAAAGAAGAAGGCGCTGCCGCTGAAGAAGTAAAAGCTGAGGAACCTGCAAAAGAGGAACTAAAAGCTGATGACGAAGAAAAGAAAACCGAATAACATCGGTTATCAAAATAGCTTAAATAGAAAGAGCTGACCATTTGGTCAGCTCTTCTTTTTTCACGAATAACGCAAACGCTCAGGCTTTATTATCAGCCTAGGTAATGCTTTAGTTTCTCATTCAGCTCTTTTGCTTGAATAGGTTTGACAAGATAATCGGTGGCTCCTAAATCGAAACATCTTTGCCTGTCAGCATCGGCAGTGCTGGTCGTGCAAAAGATGATCGGAGTTTTGTTGTTAATGTTGTCATTTAACGATCTTATTTGCCGGGTTATTTCTGCCCCATCAATCAAAGGCATCCATAAATCCATCAAGATTAAATCGTATTTGTTGACTTTTGAAAGACGCAAAGCTTTTGGACTTTCATCAGCGGTATCTACTTCATAATCTCCTCGTAACGAGTAGAACAGAAATTTCAAATTTATTGGATTGTCATCAACAACTAAGATTTTCAAACCTATTTGTTTTAATCAATTAAGTGCATGGATAAAGTTAGGTATATAAGTGACGAAATTCCCTTATTTTTGCTAACTGATAATTGGCTTACGGTAGCTGATAAAGTGGTTTCGATTTAATATTAATGAAATAATCAAGATATGGCAGACGATAAACAAATCATTTTCTCAATGCATCGGGTAAATAAAATTTTCCCTCCGCAGAAACAAGTACTTAAAGATATCTCGCTTTCTTTTTTCCTTGGAGCGAAGATTGGTATTATTGGATTAAATGGATCCGGTAAATCAACCTTGCTCAAGATCATTGCAGGGCTTGAAAAATCATATCAGGGAGAGGTCGTTTTTTCTCCCGGATATACCGTTGGTTATTTGGAGCAGGAGCCTCATCTTGATCCGAAAAAGACGGTTAAGGAAATCGTCGAAGAAGGCGTTCAGGAAGTTGTTGATGTGTTGAAAGCATACGAAGCCGTAAACCTAAAATTCGCCGAGCCCGAAGTGCTGGAAGATCCGGATAAGATGGAATCCTTGATATCGGAGCAAGAAAAACTGCAGGAAAAGATTGACCGATTTGACGCCTGGAACCTAGATACAAAATTAGAACGGGCAATGGATGCGTTGCGCTGTCCTCCCGGAGAACAAAAGGTAGGAGAGCTTTCAGGAGGTGAACAGCGTCGGGTGGCCTTGTGTCGCTTGCTACTAAAAGAACCCGATGTCTTATTGCTTGATGAACCAACTAACCACTTGGATGCCGAATCGGTACAATGGTTAGAACTGTACCTGCAACAATACAAAGGAACCGTAATTTGTATTACGCACGACCGGTACTTCCTTGACAATGTGGCCGGATGGATTTTAGAACTGGATCGGGGAGAGGGCATTCCCTGGAAAGGAAATTATTCATCCTGGTTAGAACAAAAATCAAAGCGACTGGCACAGGAAGAGAAGCAAACGTCGAAACGACAGAAGACCTTGCAGCGCGAGCTTGAGTGGATTAAAATGGCTCCAAAGGCGCGACATGCAAAAGCAAAAGCTCGTTTGAATGCTTACGACCAATTGATGAGTGAAGACACCAAGCAAAAGGAAGAAAAGCTGGAGATCTTTATTCCGAACGGACCTCGGTTAGGTGAAAAAGTAATTGAAGCCCATCAGGTAGCGAAGGGATTTGGCGACCGCTTGTTGTTTGATGACCTTGATTTTGTTTTGCCACCCAACGGAATTGTTGGAGTAATTGGGCCTAACGGTGCCGGTAAAACGACCTTATTTAAGTTGATCATGAAACAGCTTAAGGTCGATAAAGGGACCTTTGAAGTTGGTGATACCGTGAAAATCTCGTACGTCGATCAATCTCATGCTGCGATCGATCCGGACAAAACAGTTTATCAGGTTATTTCGGGTGGAAATGAACTGATCCAAATGGGCAACCGACAACTAAATGCGCGTGCCTATGTGTCGCGGTTTAACTTTGGCGGATCAGACCAAGAGAAAAAATGTGGAGTACTTTCGGGTGGTGAGCGTAACCGACTTCATTTAGCCATGGCTTTAAAAGAGGAAGGCAATGTACTGCTGCTCGATGAGCCAACCAACGATATTGACGTAAACACATTGCGGGCACTGGAAGAAGGACTGGAAAGCTTTGCCGGTTGTGCTGTGGTAATTTCCCACGACCGTTGGTTTTTAGACCGTATCGCCACCCATATTCTGGCTTTTGAAGGAGATTCACATGTTCATTATTTTGAAGGAAGTTACTCTGAGTACGAAGAAAATAGAAAGAAACGCTTAGGCGACGAAGGCCCACACCGAATTAAGTATCGAAAACTGGTGAAATAGCTTTCTAAGACTCACAAAAAATCAGAACCATAGATGTCCCCTTACTGCTTAACGTTGCAGTAAGGGGATTTTTGTATAAACGCCCTGCTTTCAGATATGCACATGGTCTTGGTCTGTCAGCTTGGGTAGTAACTCAATGATTAGCCAGAATGCTTGCGAAAATGAGCTTCTGAAGCTATGCTGCCTTGCCACGGAAAAGTTGCCCGATATCACAACTGTGGCTAGTTCTTCTTTTTCAATATTTTAACGATCCGATTATACATTACCTCCGACATATTCCAATTATAGCCATCAAAGTTTACCGTGTTTGTAAATTGAATGACGACAGCATCTATATCCTTATGATATTTGGCAATCGTTTGGTATCCCGGTATCAGGCCTGTGTGCTCATACTTATAAATGGAGGAATAAATTTCTTGTTCTTTTTTATCTCTAAAAACAGAGCCATCATTTAACGCTCGAATAAATTTGCTCAAATCTTCTGCTGTTGTCAGTATCGAGCCAATATTATTCGTTTTTAAATCCGTATCATAACCCACATAATAGCCACTCATCACATCATCAATGTTTACATCCTGAATAGAGCCAAAAGTATGCTTTAGATTCAGTGGGTTTAAAATTTCCTCCCGAATGTATTGGAATGTAGCATACCCAAGTACTCGGTTCATTATTCTGTCAAGTAATAAATAATTGGTGTTGGAATATTCATAATCTTCGTCGGGTTTAAAGTTGGCGGGTTTATCCAACACCAACGCAAGGTTTTCATCTGCGGTCTCTTTTGGAGCCACCCAATACATATAGGTGTCCGTATAGTTCGGAATACCACTTCTATGTGTAACCAACATTCGCAACGTGATGTTATCTGCATATTCTATTCTACCATATAATTCGGGCAAATAATCTGCGAGTGTCTTCTCTAAAGATAGTTTTCCATCCCATACCAATTTGGCAACAGCTACGGCATTATACAATTTACTTACACTTGCAATTTTAAATAAGGCGTTGGGGGTGGCTGGAATTTTGTTTTCTCTGTTTTTATAGCCCGATGTGTAAAATTGTGATTGATTCCCTTTTTTGTTCACACAAACAACAATACCATCAAATCCGTAATCTGCAGCTTTATCTATTTGTTCCTGAACGGTATTGGGTAGTGGCATGATCCAAGCTGTTACAATCGGCCACGGAACAAAGTAGAATGAGATTATTGTTCCCAAAAACAATAAAATTCGAATTAGTTTTTTTGATTTCTTTTTAGTCATTCTATTTTCGGTACGTTATTGAAAGCACTGAAAACGATGAAACGTAAGTTCAATCGAATTCCTGTAAAATTGGAAATTCTGATGAGATGAAGGTACATATTTTCGTTTGTTAAACAATAATGTCTCTATAAATCGTATACAAGCCTTTTTTATCATAGCTTAAGCTATCAAGTAGTGTGATAAAAGCAGCCTGCGTCATAAGAACCGTATGAATGAAGAGGTTCACGTACGGGTCTGTGAGAAGTTAGGGGTGAAATTCCACTGGCTTACGTGACTAGCATTTCGTTGTTTTTTCTATTTTCTCATTATGACAAACTAATACGTTTTTTTTAACTCCATGCCAGTTATGAAATCCATTTCCCTGGCAATCTTTAAAGTCTTTACACGACTCACATTGACCAATTCTGGTCCATTCTCTGTTTCGAAAAGGTTGAAATTTATTTTCCCAAGTTTTATAAAAATTGTCCATGTAAATATTTCCTTGCGAAAAAGATCTGTCAATATTAGGGCAGGCAGAAATTGAACCGTCAATAAGAATCGAACCAATATTAATCCCTGCTCTACAAAAAAAGTATGAATCTCTTACTAATGGTTCATATTTTCCTACATAACCCTCGCAGCTAAACTTCACATCAATTTCTTTGGATTCTCGACACGTTGCTATAAAATCCATTAATTGAACAAATTGATTGTCAGATAACAACAAATCGGGATTATGACTCGCTCTACCGATAGGAATAATTGTAAATAATCTCCATGCCTTAACATTTTTTGAAGTCAATAACTCCCTTATTTGTTCAAGTTCATTAATATTCTTCTGGTTAACACAAGTAACAACATCGAAATTGATACGATTGGAAGATGATGCCAATTCAATTGCATTTACTACTTTGTCGAAACTCTTTTCATTATTTCTCAACCAATTATGAGATTCCTTGAGTCCGTCTAGACTAATTGTCAGTGCACCTATTCCAGCATTTAGTAATGAAATGTGTCTTTGTTTATCGTACAAATGCCCGTTTGAAACGATCGACCATTTAAAACCGCGTTTTCGTAGTTCTTTCCCACAAAGTTCTAAGTCCTTTCGTAAAAGAGGTTCTCCGCCTGTAAATACAACTGTAAAATTTTGTGGAATATTTTCAATTGTGTCAATTGCCTTAAAAAAATTCTCAGCAGGCATATCTCGATGCAAACTATCTTTGGAGCAATCACTCCCACAATGCAAGCAATTTAAATTACATCGAGTAGTGCACTCCCAAAATAAATAACTCAGTTCGTGTCGCTTTGTCTCTGAATCTCTAAATTTTCTGAAATTGTATTTTTTGATTGATGAAAGCATTTATTTTTCTTCCAGGGCTATATTTAAGTAAATATTTTCTTTTAAATCTGTCAACACAGTATCCTTGTCAATATAAAGTCCATTTTGAGCAGAATCAATATCTTGAAATTGAAGCGTTAATCCTTCAAGCATTTCTGCATAAAACGAAAATTTTCCTTCTTCGTCAGTCATTTCATACTGTACATTGTCGGCAACGGAAACTTTAATTCCTTGAATTGGTAATCCTGATGTTTTAGATTTTACCTGACCCTCAACTAACAAATCAAGTCCAAAATCTTGAGGAGTGCCATAGCATGCTTGGAAAATAAACATTGCAGATGTCAGACTTAATCCTCCAACTATTCTTCTAATTACATTTCTTTTCATAGTAATGATTTTTTAACCTATGATGATTTTATGGTTTGCAGGTTGCTTTCATAGGGAATGCTAACGGTTGGTACAACAACTATGGTTGTTATTTTTTTATAACAGTTTTAAAGGTATTGTTATACAGCGGAACAAGATAGCTAACTTTACAGAATAATTAATTTTGATAGCGATAATTTAGTTTCATTCAAAATAAGGTATATTTACCCCCCTCCACTTCAAAACCGAACTCTCGGAGTTCAATATAGCATTCATTCATCTCGGAGATGGGCGAGTTCGGTAAAAAGTCGAATTGAAGCAGTTCCATACAGAACTGGTTCGCCTTTGAGATGAATTAATTCTGTAAAAAAGATAAACGAAAGCGGTACTAAGCTCGGAGATTTCACCTTATACCAGTATTTAGTTCTCTTAAACCCGGTAGTGCATAGGTGCGTTTACAAAAAGCCTATATATGAAAACAGCAAGCTGAACCCAGATTACTGCTTTTCCCAAATGGAGGATTAACTCGGTTGTACCTCATTATTTTTTGGACCATTATTCGAAAATCGCTTTTTCAGGTCCTCGTAAATGGGTTTTGCACCCGGAACGCTCATTTTGGCAGCTGCTTCCGGGGATTTAGGGGTAAAAAAGCAGAACGACCGATTAATCCCCATTTTAAAACAATTTCCATTATGGCGCAAGAAAGGTTCACCACAACTCAACACCGCTTTCACCCAGGCAAAGCCTGGGGATTGTATAACCTTTTTAGGGTAAAAAGGAGGAATTCAAATCACATTGGAGCTACTTGCTAATAGATACTGAAACAGGCTCAGGATGACGAGTCTGCAGCTAAGTATCGTCAATTTTGATTCTTTTGGTTACTCTTCTCATAGAAGGAGAAAAGTGACTGGGGTTTGGGGTGGAACCCCAGTTTTGCTCTTTACCAAAGTTTTTTCGGGTAGTCGCTTTGGGCCGTTAGTTTTTTTACTTGTTCAACCACAAACGGCTTATCCTCTGGGTAAGTTACTCCAAACCATTGAGAGTCGGCATCCAGTACTTTTGCCTGAGCTTGTCCGGTTCTAATCAACTCAAATACTACGCTCGGGATGTAAAATTCCGATTTTGGAGTCTCCATTTTTTTATCTAAAAATTGCTTAAACTGGCTCTCCAAATGTTGGAACAGGCTAGGGTGGAAGCCCCAAAAGTTCATAGATGCAAGTGTGTTTTCGTCTATCACAACTTTGTTATCATTGTCATCGGTAAACGTAATCTGGCCATTCTTCCGGGCAATTTGGTGACGCTCGGTAATCTGCACTAAATTGCTGTTTTTATCGGTTTTGCAAATTCCACGCGAAACGGTGCCAAATTCCGACAAGGTATTTTTTACCTGGTAGCCTACCATGCTGTAGTTATTCGCTGCAACCTCGCTTGTTAAAAAATCAGCTGCTACACGGAACGATTCACGTCCGTAAAAATCATCAGCATTAATAGCAGCAAATGGTTCGTGAATCAAATCTTTAGCCATCAGAATGGCATGTCCGGTTCCCCACGGCTTTTCCCGTCCTTCGGGCAAAGTGTAACCATCAGGTAAATGATCCAACTCCTGATAAACATATTTCACTTCAATTTTACCATCCAGTTTGCCGGAAAACTGTTTTTTAAAAGCATCCGCGAAACTTTTGCGAATAACGAAAACTACTTTGCCAAATCCGGCACGAATGGCATCAAATATCGAATACTCCAGAATGGTTTCCCCATTAGGGCCAATCGGTTCAACTTGTTTCAATCCGCCATAACGGCTTCCCATTCCGGCTGCTAAAATTAAGAGTGTGGGTTTTGTATTCATGTTTTATAATGTGTTAAAACTTTTTTGTCGGGTAATTTTTTTTCACCAATGAAGAACAAGAACCCGTATCGGTCTTCTGGGAATTTTTGTAATTCAAGAGACTCAGTTATTCTCTGATCAGAATAACGCAGCGTTAAGAATTTATTCATTCTTTATACCAACTGGCATACATGCTGTAAGCGTTGGCAATACGATGAATCTCGCCTTCCAGCAAATCAGTACCTATCGATTTTACTTTCTTGGCAGGAATACCGGCATACACACTTCCGGCTTCAACAATGGTTCCTTTGGTAACGACCGATCCGGCAGCAATAATGGTATTGCTTTCGACCACAGCGTTGTCGAGTACCACGGCATTCATACCAATCATTACGTTATCTTTTATTGTGCAGCCATGTACTATTGCGCCATGAGCAATGATGACGTTATTGCCAATGTTGGTTGGCGATTTTTGGTAGGTCGCGTGTATCACCGCACAATCTTGTACGTTGGAGTTGGTGCCTATTTTTATGTAGTGAACATCTCCGCGTATCACCGCACTGTACCAAACGCTAGAGTTATCACCAATTTCTACATCACCTATTATTGCGGCAGTTTCGGCTAAAAAACAATCGTCGCCTATTAGGGGAGTTTTTCCTTTAAGTGTTTTGATTAAAGCCATTATCTGTAATTATTTTAAGTTGATAACAAAGATATCAAAAGCTCTAAATAATTAAACGCAGAATGGTTCTCTTATTAGCCTGTTGTATAAAATATCATAAAATGAATGCGTCTCTTTGGGGATAAAGGGTGAAAACTTCAATTTGAATCGTTTCACAGAACGGGCTCTTATTAATTATTGGTTATTTTTACTTCGCTACACTCCGAATGGGTATAATTCAAAATTGTTCCAAAGTTTTAAATTGTTATTTTTGAGATCGCTTTTTTTCGGTTTTATAAGGAGAAATCTAGGTATTAAAATAAATGTCACATGAAAGACACAAAAGTTATTGAGTTAGAAGAAGTGGCCATTCGGTTTTCCGGTGACTCGGGAGATGGAATGCAGCTTACGGGAACCTTGTTCTCTGATGCCACAGCACTATTTGGAAATGATATTTCGACCTTTCCGGATTACCCATCCGAAATCAGGGCACCGCAAGGTACTGTTGGTGGTGTGTCAGGTTTTCAGGTTCAGTTTGGTCATAAAGAAGTAAATACCCCGGGAGATGAAGCCCATGTGTTGATTGCCATGAACCCGGCAGCGGTGAAAGCCAATGCGCGGTTTATGAAACCCGGAGGAACAATCATTTACGATGCTGATTCTTTTACTCAAAAAAATTTAGATAAAGCCCATTTCGCAACCGACGACCCGTTTGGCGAATTGAAACTGGATGATTATATCAAAATTCCGGTTCCAATTACCAGCCTGACGCGCGAAAGTCTGAAGGATTTTGGAATGGACAATAAATCAGTTCTACGAAGCAAAAATATGTTTGCCTTGGGATTGATCTGTTGGATGTTTGATCGTCCGATGGACTATATCGAAACGTTTATCAAAACAAAGTTTGCCAAAAAACCTGTCGTGGTTGAATCGAACCTGAAAGTTTTACATGACGGATTCAACTACGGAATGAATATGCAACATATGACACCTCGCTATTTGGTGCATGCTGCCGAAATTGAAAGAGGTACTTACCGAAACATCAACGGAAACATTGCTACCGCTTGGGGGATGTTGGCCGCCGCTGAAAAATCAGGGTTGGATCTGTTTTTAGGTTCTTATCCAATTACTCCGGCAACCGATGTGTTGGTGGCTCTGGCTGCCCGCCGCGATCTGGGTGTGAAAACATTTCAAGCCGAAGACGAAATTGCAGGAATTTGTACTACCCTTGGTGCTGCTTTTGCCGGGAGATTAGCGGTTACCAGTACTTCAGGCCCTGGTTTAGCGTTGAAATCCGAAGCAATTGGTTTGGCAGTAATGGCTGAACTTCCGGTTGTAATTGTAAATGTTCAACGTGGTGGTCCATCGACAGGTTTGCCAACAAAAACTGAGCAGTCTGATTTATTGCAGGCACTCTATGGTCGTAATGGTGAAAGCCCAGTGGTTGTATTAGCAGCCAGCACTCCATCCGACTGTTTTTACTATGCTTATCTGGCTTGTAAAATAGCCTTGGAGCGAATGGTTCCAGTTATATTATTAACCGATGGCTTTCTAGGAAATGGTAGTGAACCATGGCGTGTCCCAAGCATGTCAGAGCTACCCGAAATTACACCTCGTATTGCAAAAGACAGCAAAGAGTTTAAACCGTACAGACGTGATGAAGACATTTTGGCGCGTGAATGGGCGTTCCCGGGAATGGAAGGATTCCAGCACCGTATTGGAGGATTGGAGAAGAATATTGAAGGTGCCGTAAGTCACGACCCGGAAAACCACCACAAGAATACCGAAATCCGTGAAGCGAAAGTTCAGAAGGTCGCTGATATGATTCCTGAATTGGAAGTGTGTGGCGACAAAGAAGGTGAATTATTGGTTGTTGCATGGGGGGGGACTTACGGACACATGATTAGCGCAGTGCGTGAAATGCGTCTGGAAGGTAAAAAGGTGAGTCTGGCTCATTTCAACTTTATCAAACCACTTCCTGCAAATACCGAAGAGGTGTTCAGCAAGTTTAAAAAGATTATCGTTTGTGAATTGAACCTCGGACAATTTGTTTCATACCTACGCGATAAATTACCTGCTTTTAATTATCACCAGGTAAATAAGCTGAAGGGATTGCCATTTACGGTAACCGAGTTGAAGGAAAACTTTGAAAAATTACTGGAGGAATAAGACATGAGCAATATAGATTTAAAATATACATTGAAAGATTTTAAGAGCGAAAACGAAGTTCGCTGGTGCCCTGGTTGTGGTGATTATGCGATTATGAATACCGTTCAGCGTACTATGGCCGACATGAATGTTCCTCATGAGAAGTTTGCCGTAATTTCTGGTATTGGCTGTTCGTCTCGTTTCCCTTATTATATGAGTACTTACGGGTTTCACTCTATTCACGGTCGTGCAGCAGCCATTGCTTCGGGTGTGAAAAGTGCAAATCCGGAGTTGAGTGTTTGGGTAATTACCGGCGATGGTGATTCATTGGCCATTGGTGGAAACCACTTTATCCACACGGTACGTCGTAACATCGATTTGAATGTAATTCTTTTCAATAATAAGATTTACGGATTGACGAAAGGACAGTATTCACCAACAACTGATCGTGGATTTGTAACGAAAACTTCACCACACGGAACCATCGAAGATTCATTTGTTCCCGGACAATTGGTTCTGGGTGCACGCGGAACGTTCTTTGCCCGTGCGGTTGATTCAAATGTAAAACACAACCAGCTTGTTTTTGCAGAAGCTGCAAAACATAAGGGAACTTCCATTGTCGAGGTTCTGCAAAACTGTGTCATCTTCAACGATGGAATTCATGCACAGATTGCTGATCCAAAACATCGTGCCGAGCGCCAATTATTTTTGGAGCATGGCAAACCAATGCGTTTTGGGCACGATAACGAAAAAGGACTGATTGTTGAAAAAGGAAGGTTGAAGGTGGCTATTATTGGCGAAAATGGCGTAACTGAGGACGACATCCTTGTTCATGATGCCAAAGAAGTAGATCCCTATTTGCACATGCAACTGATCAATATGAGTATGCCCGATTTCCCAATTGCCATGGGTGTTATTCGAGCAGTTGAAGCTCCTGTTTACGATGAGGAACTGGAAAAGCAGGTAGCCGAAGTTTCAGCAAAACGTAAAATAAACAGCGTTGACGAGTTGTTGAAGTCAGGAAATACCTGGGAAGTAGATGAACCAGGAAGTAGCGATCCGGTACCTTTCTTTAAAAAGAAATGTCCTATTCTAGAATAGAAATCATACGACAATATGTTTTTAAAAAGGAGGCTTCGGCTTCCTTTTTTTGTTGGGTCAAGCGGATTTTTCATAATTTCATGGAAAATTCTTTCACATGCAAAATTTAGATGATATCTCCCTTTCATCAATCTACAAGCGCAAAAAGAGCGACCGTGATATTTTTGAAGAGCTAATGCCAACCAAGGTTAAGGAAGTGCTGTTGGTGGCGACCTTGTATGATAGCTATTCCATTGTTCGCGAAGGGCAGTTTACCGATAAGATTTTTGGTGAGTTTCTTCAACTCAACCTCTATACGTATCCGCGTTTTACGAGCGTCAATTCAGAGGCGGATGCATTGACACTAGTCAATGAGCGTGATTTCGACCTTATTATTATTATGGTTGGTGTTGATAAGGATATTCCGGTGAAGATGGCTGATGTCCTGCACGATGCGAATAAACTCATCCCAAAACTTTTGCTGGTGAATAATAATGCTGATTTGCGTTACTTTCAGGAAACAGCGAATCAGTTCGAATCAATCGACCGGGTGTTTGTGTGGAACGGAAATTCCAATGTGTTCATGGCGATGATCAAGTACATTGAAGATAAAAAGAATATCGAAGCCGATATTAAAAACGGTAATGTGAGGGTGCTGTTGTTGGTGGAAGATTCTATTCAGTATTATTCCCGTTATTTGCCCATGCTGTACACCAACATCATGACTCAAACCCAAAACTTGGTACAGGACGAGTCGGCTGATGATTTACACATGATCCTGAAGATGCGCGCCCGGCCAAAGGTTATTTTGGTAAGTACTTACGAAGACGCGATTGAAGTGATTAACAAGTACAGGGATTATTTGCTGAGTGTGATTTCAGATGTGAAATTTTCCCGAAATGGAGTTGATGACGCCGAGGCCGGTGTAGAACTTTTAAAATACGTGAAGCAGATTCTTCGCTTTCCGGTGCCACTTTTACTGCAAAGTCATGACGTGTCGAATGCTGCACGAGCAAAAGAAATTGATGCAGAGTTTATCGACAAGAATTCTGAAAGCTTATCGATGGACATTCATAATTTCATTTATAAGCGATTGGGCTTTGGGAGTTTTGTGTTTAAAGATTTGGCCGGAAATCCAATTATGGTGGCTCGCAACCTTCAGGAATTTCAGGAAATGTTTAAGCTGATTCCGGACGAAGCACTTTCCTATCATGGAAAGCGGAATTCTTTTTCCACTTGGTTGATGGCTCGTGGCGAGATCAATATTGCCGAACGATTGTTGCCCTATCGGTTCGAAGACTTTAGAGGAGCAAAAGAGCTTCGGGATTTTTGTCTAAGGGTTTTTGAGGATGTTCGGGTTAAGCAAATGCGCGGGCGAATTATCAATTTTGATCCCGCAATTGTTGACCGCGACCGCTATATTGTGCGACTGGGAAAAGGATCATTGGGAGGAAAAGGACGTGGAATGGCTTTCATGAGTAATTTTATCGAAAACATCGATTTCAAAAAAATCATTCCTGAAATCAATATCCGCATTCCGGCTACAGCAGTTATCGGAGCCATAGAATTTGATAAATTCTTAGAGCTTAATAACCTTTACGACGAGATATACAGCAACAACGATTACGAACATATTAAAACTATCTTTTTGGATTCGCACCTGAGCGAAGGATTAAAAGCAAAGTTGTTTCGTTATGTCGAAGTCATGCAGGGACCGTTGGCAGTGCGTTCTTCCGGTTTGTTTGAAGATTCGCTCCTACAGCCTTTTTCGGGGGTTTATTCAACTTACCTGTTGCCGAATAACCATCCCGATAAATTTGTTCGTTTCAATCAATTGGTGAATGCGATCAAGCTGGTATATGCCAGTATCTTCACCGATTCTGCGGTTGCCTATTTTGATGCCGTAAGCTACAAAATAGAAGAGGAAAAGATGGCGGTGATCATCCAAAAGGTAGTGGGACACGAGCATAATAAAAAATATTATCCTTCGATTAGTGGAGTGGCTCAATCGTATAATTATTACCCGGTAGCCTACATGGAACCCGAAGATGGTTTTGCGGTGGCGGCGGTTGGCCTGGGGATGTATGTGGTTGGCGGAGAGCAGGCATTCCGCTTTTGCCCCAAGTATCCAACCATTAATCCAACAACTGTCGGAGATCAGGTTCGCGATTCCCAAAAAGAGTTTTATGCGATAGACATGTCTCATCCCGACGCAAATATAATAGCTGATGGTGAAGATGCAGCCATTACAAAAATCAGGATTCGAAATGCTGACGATGATGATTTTCTGCAGCATTGTGCCTCTGTTTATGATGCTGAAAATGATGATCTTGTTCCGGGGTTCAATATGAAAGGTCCGCGTGTAATTGACTTTGCCAATATCTTAAAGTATAACTATATCCCGTTGGCTGACACTTTGCACTTTTTGCTTCGCTTGTTTCGCGAGGCGATGGGGTCGCCAGTTGAAATGGAATATGCCGTCGATTTGAGCAAGGGAGATGGAGGACTACCAACTTTTTATTTATTGCAGATAAAACCTCTAATCAGGCGGGAAGAAGAGTTGCATATTGATTTGGGGGAGGTTAACCTGGAAAAGGTTGTTCTTTTTGCCAAACAGGGAATGGGTAATGGAGAGGTGTTTGGCGTTTGTGATGCAATTTTTGTCGATCCTGACAAATTTGATAAAATGCAAACCAAAGCCATTGCTCAGGAAATTCATCATATGAATAAAAAGATGGATGCTGAAGGAAAGGAGTACATCCTGATTGGCCCCGGGCGTTGGGGAACTAAAGACCAGTTTACCGGAATTCCAGTCGTGTGGGCGCAAATATCCAGAGCCCGTATTATTGTGGAAATGGGCTTGCCCGATTTTCCATTGGATGGTTCCTTGGGATCGCACTTTTTCCACAATGTAACTTCAATGAATGTTGGCTATTTTGCCGTGAAGCACAACTCGGAAGATGAAAAAATCAATATTGATGTGCTAAACAATCAGAACGTGATTGAGGAGTTGAAATTCGTAAAACACGTGCAGTTTGACCACGATCTAAGCATCTTAATGGACGGGCGTTCCCGACAAGCTTTGATCAAGCAAAATGGGCTGGACGAGTAGTTGTTTTATTTCTCGTTTCATACATATACGTAATTTCATCCTACAAAAATGTAGGATTCTCGTGTTCACTAAAAAGCTATCTTATTCGTTTTGAGAGAGGTCGTTTTTTCGGAATGGCAATTGTAATTGATGGTCGGAATATATTTGACGAGTGAAATTTAGTGAATGTTGAACTGAAAATGAACGATTATGAAGGTATGTATTCCGGTGATGGGACAAAGTTCCCAATTAACCCATTTTTTGGCTGATGATTTCTATAAAGCAAACTTTTATTGCTTGGTTGATATGAACAGCGATCAAACAGCGTATTTCTCCAAGTCGGACTTGATGGAGCGCTTTGGATTGGATTTGCGAAAAGACGATGGAGAAGGAGCGATTAAAGCGATTATCAGTCCAAATGTAAGGCCAATGGCCTACAAGATTTTGCATGACAATGAGATTACTGTTTATCGCCCCAATAGCAATCTGGTTGAGGAAAATATCGATCGATTGAAGCGGGGAGAATTGGCTCTTTACGATCCGGCCGATGTTGAAAATGCATCTTCTTGCGGATCTTCGTGCAGCAGTTGCTCAACAAGCAGTAGTTGTTCTACAGCCGAAAGCTGCTCGACAACCAGTTGTTCTGCTTAGCGACTCAGCTCTACTAAATCACTTTCAAACCAAAACCTGAAGAAAATCGCGAAATAACTTTGTGGAAATTTTAATTGAAAAATTATGACTATTGCATTCCGTCCGTTAGCAGAAGTGAAGATGATGTTGGAAGAAATCGGAAACGATGTCTCTTATGCTTATGATGATCTGGTATTTGTTGAACACACCGCTTTCATGTTTCAGTTTGATGATGAGAATCCAGAGAATTTAAAGCTGTATTTAAATACTGAGGTCGATCAAAAAGAATCAGATGATATCAAAAAGAACCTGGTTGGTGCAGCTCAGAAAAGAAAATTGAAAATTGTTGATTCAGGTTATTTTAAGTTAAAGGAGAAAGAAGATACCGAAGAGTTTGATATCCTGTTCTTTCCAAAATAAAAAAAAGCCGCATGGTTGTCATGCAGCTTTTCTGTTAAATATTTTGAGCTAATAATTAGCCTTCGAAATTGTTGACTCCGGCAGTTTGTGCCTGGCGGTCAACTTTCTTGATCAGTCCTTGCAATACTTTGCCCGGGCCAATTTCGGTAAATAAAGTTGCTCCATCAGCGATCATGTTTTGAGCTGTTTGAGTCCATTTTACCGGAGCAGTCAGCTGCGCGATCAGGTTCTCCTTGATGGTTTCAGGATCAGTAACCGGTTTGGCGTTTACGTTTTGGTACACCGCACAAATTGGCTTATTGAAGGTCGTTGCTTTAATGGCAGCTGCCAGTTCTTCGCGAGCAGGTTCCATCAGTGGTGAGTGAAATGCTCCGCCAACAGGTAATTTCAAGGCACGTTTGGCACCTTTTTCAGTCAGCAGTTCGCATGCTTTGTCAATTCCTGAGATTGAGCCGGAAATAACCAGCTGCCCGGGGCAGTTGTAATTGGCCGGTACCACAACATCGTCAATTGAGGCGCAAACCTCTTCAATAATCGCATCTTCCAACCCAACAATGGCTGCCATTGTTGAAGGCTCCTGTTCGCAGGCTTTCTGCATGGCTATGGCGCGTTGCGACACTAATTTTAACCCGTCTTCAAAGTTCATCGCACCATTGGCAACCAAGGCTGAAAATTCACCCAATGAGTGGCCGGCAACCATTTCGGGCTTGAATTCTTCCAATGTTTTAGCCAAAATAACCGAGTGTAGAAAAATGGCGGGTTGTGTAACTTTCGTTTGTTTTAGGTCGTCGGCTGAGCCTTCGAACATGATATCGGTAATATTGAAACCAAGTATTTCATTGGCTTTATCAAATAGTTCTTTGGCAAGTGGCGAATTTTCGTACAGGTCTTTTCCCATTCCGGAAACCTGGGCACCTTGCCCTGGAAATACATATGCTTTCATCGTAAAAACATTTAGTTAAAATTTGGCGACAAAGTTAAAACGTTTTTTTACCCACAAAAAGTAATTACAAGTAATCCACTTCTTTAGCTAATATTTTTCTCTTATTGTATCGACTATTGAAATTAAATGTTCAATAGTTTCTGTTACTTGTAAAAGGTGGCCAGATATTCAGTCGTATTTCCCTTACCATCCTTCACCCGAAGTTTTAACTCATGCTTCTGATCAAATTGAAAGCGTTTTTTGTCAAAGTAATAAGTAATCAACGCATTTTTAGCATCGTATTCAAAAAGTACCCAATTGCCATCAATCTGTCCATTGTAGCTGGCAATTCCTGAAAAATCATCGCTTATTTTAAAGCGAATGCAGTTTGGCTCGGTTAACCGGCTGTTGTTGTATATGCTGAGAGGTTTTATTTTCGGCGCAACTGTATCGACACTGATCGCAAAAGTTCCTAACTGACGAACGCGTGCTGTTATCCATCCATTCTCATAGTTTCCACCCATCGACCATTTTCTACCGCTTTTTTCGCTAACGGCTGCAATTAATGCTTTGTCCCGAAGTTCTGAAGGAAGACCATCGGCTTTAATTTTTAGAGAATAATGCTGGTGCACCGGATGATGATCATCTTGAACTTGGTATAGTTTTGAGTAATATAGATTGTTGGCTGGTTTGGTTTCTAAGTCCATATAAAAATCGGAGTAAAAAGTGCCCGGCTCAAAAACTGCTTTCAACTGCTCTTTTTCAATGGTTGCTTTTTGCTTATACGAAATTAGTTTACCGTTTCTTTCTTTTGGAACAATGTTCATCTGTTTCGATTGAACCCGAAATGAAAGGGTACTTTTATTACCGTACGTATCTATAACTTCGTAATCAATATCATGAACCTCTTCATCCGAAAGATCGACAATTCCTCCATTGATCAGCTTCCGATAATTGCTCAACTTGTTTCCTGGTTCCACCCAGCTTTTTTGAAGCCTCCTATAGTTGGTTCGGTAATACTCATAGTCGATATAACTATTTAAATAGCGGGTTTCATCAAAGCTTAGTTCATTCATTTGAAAGGAGTAGATAGCTTGGTTGTCTACTTTCAACTTAATCTCGTAGATGCCACATTTACTCCAGCTTCCGTTAAGGTAATCAATGGTTTGGAGGCCAAAACCAATATTCCCATAAACAGGGACAGTCGGATTTCCTTTTAAATGATATGCGCCGCCGTAAAAAACTGTTTCAATCAGTGTTTTTTGTGCTTTCCCATACACATGAGAATCGTCCGTCAACGGATAAATTGCAGCTGATAAAATCTTTGGTTTAATCTCATCTCTAATCGGGAAATTGAAAAGCAAGGGATTTAGGGGGTGTTGACTGTCAGTATCGCGTATCTCGAAATGGAGATGCGGCCCACCGGAGCCACCGGTATTTCCACTTAGAGCAATTTGGTCGCCCTTATTTACAGAGAACGTTCCTTTTGGAATGGCTAAGTCAACATCGAATGATTTACGCTCGTATTGAATTTTCTTGGCATATTCCTGAATGTCGTCACGAAAGCTCATTAAGTGTCCATAAACAGTGGTTTGCCCATTCGGGTGATCAAGGTAAAGTGCAAGCCCAAATCCGTAGGGCGATATTCTTATTCTCGAAATTTCTCCGTCGGCAGCAGCATAAATCGGGAGTCCGGTTTTGCCCTGAGTTTTGATGTCAATGCCAGAGTGAAAGTGGTTGGATCGCAGTTCTCCGAAATTACCCGATAAAACAAGAGGGATGTCAACAGGGGGGCGAAAGTAATTTCGATCAGGGGCTTGAGCCAATATGATGGATGAAATCAGAACAAAAGATATTAGAAAACGAATTTTCATAAATAGAATCCTTAAGTGTTTGGTGATTAAAACTAGTCAGAGCCAGAATTGTTGTACGGCGGTTTGCATTACGCAAAATAAAACTATCTTCGTATAAACTATTGGGCAAAAATATTAATTTTGTCCTAGAAAGCATGCAGAAATGACCGAGAAGGATCAATATTTAATTGATGAATTTAAGACCCGACTCAGACTGCTAATTGGCAAGCAGAATCGCTTGAAAGATGAAAATAAACAGCTGCGGGATCAGCTGAAAGGCATGCAGGATGAGTTGGATGTAGTTCGCAATGAAAATGAGATTTTGGTCAAAAAGTATGAAAATCTTAAGTTAGCAAAGATTTTTTCTGCTTCGGATGATGAAAAACAGAATGCGAAGCAAGTTTTAAATAAAATAGTGCGGGAAATTGATAAATGTATTGCTCAACTGAATGTGTAGCAAATACAAGAAGAAATGACAGATAAGCTTTCAATAAATATCAACATCGATGGGCGAGTTTACCCATTGACTATTGTTAGGGAAGACGAGGAGAAATACAGGAAAGCTGCGAAAATATTAAATGACATTATTCTTCAATACAGAAAAAAATATGCTGACCACGATTCGAAAGATTTTCTTGCAATGACTGCCTTTCAGTTTGTATTGAAGAATTTGGCGTTGGAAGAACAAGCAGACGAGTCTCCTTTTATTGAAGAAATAAAAATACTTAATGAGCAGTTAGGTGATTATTTGTCGATTAACGAGTAGATTAAAAATAAGATTATCGAAGCCCGCTTTTTATTCACTCCCAACTGATTTGTCTTGGGGATGAATGTATTAGCGGGTTTTTTGTTAAACTAAATATATACAGTAATACTTAATTGAAATGGAAATAATATATGCTATTTCCGGGTTCTTGCTAGGCGGAGGGCTTTCCTACTTTTTGTGGGATAAAGCACTAAAAAGCAAGAAAACGAAGATCATAACAGAGGCCGAGGCTGAAGGCGATGTAATAAAAAAAGATAAGATACTTCAGGCAAAAGAGAAGTTCTTACAGTTAAAAACAGAACATGAAAAGTTTATTTATGAAAAGAATAATAAGATTGATTCGGTCGAAAATAAACTAAAACAAAAAGAAAGTGCTTTTTTACAACGTCGCGATGAACTACAACGAAGAGTAAAGGAATTTGAAACAACCAAAAAAGATGTTGACGCTATTCGCGAGAACCTGACAAATCAGTTGAATGTGGTTCAGCAAAAGGAAGACGATTTGGATCGCATGCATAAACAACAGGTTGAGCAGTTGGAAGCAATCTCCGGATTGTCAGCAGAAGAAGCCAAAAGCCAGTTGGTTGAGTCCTTAAAAGGTGAAGCGCAAACTGAAGCCATGTCTTACATTAACGAAATAATGGAAGAGGCTAAACTTACTGCCAATAAAGAGGCGAAGAAAGTTGTGGTGAAAACGATACAGCGAGTGGCAACCGAAACTGCCATTGAAAACTCCGTTACAATTTTCCACATTGAAAGCGATGAAATTAAAGGTCGGATTATTGGTCGTGAAGGACGTAATATCCGCGCATTGGAAGCTGCAACAGGTGTTGAGATTATTGTAGATGATACACCCGAAGCGATTGTGCTTTCAGGTTTCGATCCGGTACGTCGCGAAATTGCCCGTTTGGCCTTACATCAATTGGTAACAGACGGACGTATTCACCCTGCTCGTATTGAGGAGGTTGTTTCGAAAGTGAAAAAGCAGATTGAAGAAGAAATTATTGAAACCGGTAAACGTACTGCGATTGACCTCGGAGTACATGGTCTGCATCCAGAGCTGATTCGCATGATCGGTAAAATGAAATATCGTTCGTCGTACGGACAAAACTTATTGCAGCACTCCCGTGAGGTGGCTAATCTTTGTGCTATCATGGCTTCAGAGCTTGGACTTAATACTAAGTGGGCGAAACGTGCCGGCTTGCTTCACGATATTGGTAAAGTGCCGGATGACGAACCGGAACTTCCACATGCAGTACTGGGGATGAAGCTGGCTGAAAAATTCAAAGAAAAGCCGGATATCTGCAATGCCATTGGAGCGCACCACGACGAGGTGGAAATGCAAACCATGTTGGCTCCTATCGTTCAGGTTTGTGATGCGATTTCAGGTGCCCGCCCGGGAGCTCGCCGCGAAGTGGTAGAATCTTACATCAAGCGTTTAAAAGCTTTAGAAGATTTGGCACTTTCGTATCCAGGTGTTCTGAAAACTTATGCCATTCAGGCTGGACGCGAATTGCGCGTAATTGTTGGTAGTGAGAAGATTTCTGATAAAGAATCAGAACAACTGTCATTTGATATCGCGAAGCACATCCAGGATGAAATGACTTATCCGGGACAAATTAAGATTACTGTTATCCGTGAACTGCGTGCAGTAAACTATGCGAAATAGTAAATCATTTTTTCGATATAAAAACAGCCCGACTTCAGTTGAAGTTGGGCTGTTTTACTTTGCAGAAACCCGAAAAGTTTACCATCTTTAAAGGTCACCACTGGTTAGTTTTTTGAGTGTCACTATTGGATTGATGCTCTTGGAAAATTGGGATTAAAATAGTTAGTCAAACAAGGAGATAAACGTATCTTTGTGGTTCGCAAAAAAGAAAAAAATGAAACAACGTCCGCTCATATTTATTACCAACGACGATGGAATTCAGGCAAAAGGACTGAAGGAGGTTTCTGATGTGATGCGTCTCTTTGGTGATGTCGTGGTAGTTGCGCCCGAGGTGGCTATGTCGGGTATGTCCAATGCGATTTCGGTTGATCGTCCTTTGCGAGTATCAAAAGTTGAGGAAGAGGACGGATATATTGCCTACAAGTGCAATGGAACTCCGGTAGATTGCGTGAAATTAGGATTCAATCATTTGGTAGATCGATTGCCGGATTTTGTTATTTCAGGGATTAACCATGGTTCTAATTCGTCTATAAGTTTGGTGTATTCCGGAACAATGGGGGCTGCCATCGAAGGGTGTTTGCATGGTGTTCCATCAATCGGTTTTTCGTTGTGCGACTATTTACCGGATGCAGATTTTTCGAAAGCAAAGATGTGGGTTGCCCGTGTTTTTCAATCGGTTTTCGAGCATGGGTTGCCGCCTTTTGTTTGCTTGAATGTGAATATCCCCAAGGGAGATGTTGAAGGCATTGAAGTTTGCCGGCAAACCTCAGGCAAGTGGGTGGAAGAACTGGAAAAACGTACTGATCCGCACAACCGTGAGTATTACTGGTTGTCTGGTTACTTTAAAAATTTTGAGCCCGATGCTGAAGATACTGACTTGTTTGCCTTAGACAATCAGAAAGTGTCGGTAGTGCCTATTCATGTAGATATGACCTGTGAGGAAACTTTGGAAAAAATGAAAGGCTGGAAGTTTTAATGAATAACTCAGCATCAAATATCAATCACCTGAAATATGGTTTTTGGCCTGGGCTAATTTTCCCGTTAATCATGTTTCTGATTATGTACCTCGTTCGTTATCACGAAGTCGGGATTCTCGAATATTTGTCAAATCTTTGGCGGTTTCAAATCCTCATCAAATTGATGACTCTGTGTGTGTTGCCCAATCTGCTGCTTTTTCTGGTATTCTTCAAAAAAAAATATGACATGGCAGCTCGCGGTGTTTTAATGGCGACATTCATATATGCTTTTTTTGTAATCATTTCAGTGGCTATTCAATCATTATGAAGTACTATTTTATAGCCGGCGAAGCTTCGGGTGACTTGCATGCCTCAAACCTCATCTCTGAACTTGTAAAGAAAGATTCACAAGCCGAAGTTCGTGGATTTGGTGGCGAGCTAATGGAACAAGCAGGAATGCACTTAAGCAAGCATTATCGCGAAATGGCTTTCATGGGCTTTTTGCCGGTGCTGATGAACCTAAAAACTATTCAACGAAATTTTAAAGCCTGCGAGGAGGATTTATTCGAATTTCAACCGGATGTATTGGTGTTGGTTGATTATCCCGGGTTTAATCTTCGCATGGCTGAATTTGCAAAAAAACATAGCATTCGGGTATTCTACTATATTTCTCCCAAAATATGGATTTGGAAGAAATACCGAATCAAAAAGATCAAGGCTTTTGTTGATGAGATGTTTACCATTCTTCCTTTCGAAACTGAGTTTTATAAAAGGCTTGGCTATGAGGTCAACTATGTTGGCAATCCGGTGTTGGATGCAATAAAAGCCAAACCTGCAAAAACTGATTTTTCCGATTTTATCAATCAAAATAATTTACCGGACAAACCTATCATCGCATTGCTTCCGGGTAGCCGGTTACAGGAAATAAAATCGTTGTTGCCCCGAATGCTGGAAGGTGCAGCCTATTTTCCGGAATACCAGATTGTGGTAACAGCCGCACCAAATATTGATGAGCTTGTTTATGAGAAGCTAACTCAGGCTTATCCTGAAGTGCGTGTTTTGCATGACAAAACCTACGAATTAATGCAGCAAGCAGAAGCTGCGGTGTTGGCATCGGGTACCGTTTCGCTGGAAGCCGGTATTTTACGATGCCCGCAAATTGTGTGCTACCGAATGGATGGCGGAACCCTTTTTTATTGGATTGGGCAATATGTTGTTGGAATTACATTGGTGTCGCTGGTTAATCTTATTTTGAAACGGATGGCCGTAAAAGAATTGTTGCAACAACACTGCACACCGACCAATATTCACAAAGAGCTGAACTTGATTTTGAATGACACCTCGCATAAAAAACAAATCATGAAAAGCTACGACGAATTAAGCGGGAAATTGGGCGAGCCTGGTGCTTCTGCCCGTGCTGCGTCGATGATGATTGATAAATTGAACGAAAAGAATTAATCTTTTTCTATCTTCGTTTGAGCAAAAAGCGAAAGTCAATATGTACAGTTTATTTCGAAAAGAAATCACCAGTTTTTTTGGATCAATAACAGGATACTTAATTGCCTTTGTGTTTTTGATTACCAATGGTCTTTTTTTATGGGTGTTCCCCGGCACTTACAATTTATTGGATGCTGGTTATGCTACACTGGATGGCTATTTTTCATTGGCTCCATGGATTTTCCTTTTTCTGATTCCGGCATTGACCATGCGTTTGTTTGCCGAAGAAAAGCGATCTGGAACTCTCGAGATTCTGATCACCAAACCGATATCGTTGTTACAACTCGTTTGGGCAAAATACTTCGCCGGACTTGTGCTCGTATTGCTGTGCTTGCTTCCAACTTTAGTTTATTTCTACTCTATTTACAGTTTGGGTAATCCGGTTGGAAACTGGGATTCCGGTGCGGCATGGGGATCGTTTATAGGCCTGTTTTGTTTGGCTGCTGTCTATGTTGCCATCGGTGTTTTTGCCTCCGCCATTACAGACAATCCGGTGTTTGCTTTCGTAGTTGCTTTGTTCTTGTCGTTTGCTGCTTATCTGGGCTTCGAGTTTGTAGCCTCTTTAAACTGGCCATCTTCAGTCAACGAGTTTCTAATTGAACTGGGTATCAACGAGCATTACCTATCCGTTAGCCGGGGAGTGGTGGATTCACGCGATCTGTTTTATTTCATTGTCTTTAGTTTCTTTTTCCTGTTATTAACCAGCATTTTTTTGCGTCAAAAGCAGACGGCAATTATTGGTCAGCTGAGAAAAATGGCAATACTGGTTGTCGGACTTGTTTTGTTAGCTTATATCTTGTCGGTTTGGTTTTTTCGTATCGACCTGACTTCTGAAAAGAGATACAGCTTATCGCCAATTTCGAAGCAGTTTATTAGTCGGTTGGAGGCACCTGTTAAAATTGATATCTTTTTGGAAGGGGAGTTGCCTTCCGGCTTTCGGAAGTTACAGCAAGCAGTCGTCGAAAAAATACAGGATATTAACGCTTATGCCGATTACCAAATTCGCGATGAATTGATGGATCCTTATGAAATGGTTAGCAATACAGAAGAGCAAAAGCAGTTGTTTGAACGCCTCGTGTCATTAGGACTGAAACCAACTGATTTGCGTTTGCAGCGCGACAAGGGAACGGTAACAAAACTCATTTTTCCGGGGGCAGTCATTCACTATAAAGATTATGAGATCGGTATCAACCTGCTGAAAAATAACCCATCCCTATCGGCCGAACAAAACTTAAATCAGTCGGTTGAAACACTGGAGTTTGAGCTGATGCGAGCTTTCAAGCTGTTGGTCGACGATAATCGCCCAACTGTTGCTTTTATGGGTGGTCACGGAGAATTGGGAGAGCCTGAAACACGGGATATTCGTCAAGCCCTTTCGGAGAATTTTTCGCTTACGGATGTGGTCGCTGATGAGTTGATTCAGAATACCTTGCCTGACGCTGTTGTCATTGCCGATCCTGTTCATGCATTTAGCGAAAAGGACAAATTCTACATCGACCAGTATCTGATGCGCGGAGGAAATTTGCTTTGGCTGATTGATCCGGTACAGGTGAGCTTGGATAGTTTAAGTAGTGGGGAAACAACCATTGCTTTTCCTCACGACCTGAATCTGAATGATCAGCTGTTTCGGTATGGCGTACGGGTAAATACCGACTTGGTGCAGGATGTGGAGTGCGTCATGATTCCGGTAAATACCGCACCACTGGGAAGTGCACCAAAATATACGCCCGCTCCTTGGTATTATTCGCCTCTGCTCAGCCCGTCGCAATCACACGAGTTAAGTCGCAATCTGAATCGTGTCAAGTCCGAATTTGTCAGTTCGATTGATACGGTTGGTAAAAATCCGGCAATCAAAAAATCAGTTGTTTTGCACACGTCCAATTATTCACGGCGGGTAGAAACTCCTGTAGAGGTTAGTTTACAAAGTATAAATAGTCCGCCAGCCCGCAGTTTGTTTAGTCAATCGGCACTGGCTGTTGGTGTTTTATTGGAAGGACAGTTTATATCGGTGTTTCAAAATCGAATGTTGGGTGATTTCAATACAAAAAATATAGAAGTACTTCCTCAATCAAAATCGGCAAAAATGATTGTGTTGGCCGATGGTAGTCTGATCGCAAACCAAGTTTCAAAACGTAATGGTCAAATTCAGACGCTTCCTTTGGGGTACGATCGTTATTCGCAGCAAACCTTTGGCAATAAAGCCTTTTTAGTCAATGCTATCAGTTATTTGTGCGATGATGCCGGCATTATGTCGCTGCGGACGCAGGTGTTTAAAATTCGCTTGCTCGATAAGGTTCAATTTCGGGAGCAGCGCTTGTTTTGGCAGCTGTTAAATGTGGTGGCTCCACTCGTGTTGATCTCCTTATTGGGACTGATTTTCAACATTGTTCGTAGGCGGAAATATGGTCGTTAATTACTTTGTATAAAATCTCATAAGAAAGGATAGGTTAAAAAAACCAAAGTTTGTATATTCGTGTAATTGTGCTGAAAAATATTTCAGTGAACAGCGCAGGATCTAGAACAAAAATTTAAAATACATTTCAATGAAATTTGTTGTTTCCAGTACCGAATTACTGAGTCATCTGAACGCGATCAGTAAGGTGATCAGTTCAAAGAATACATTACCCATTTTGGATAATTATTTGTTTCAACTGGAAGATAATCGGTTAACGATTACTGCCTCAGATTTGGAGTCGACCTTAATTACCAGCATTGACCTGGATAATACCGAAGGAACTGGTGATGTTGCCGTTCCGGCAAAGTTGCTCAACGACACGCTGAAGGAGTTTCCGGAGCAACCGCTGACCTTCCAAATAAATGGAGAAAATTCGGCGATTGATATTTATTCCGAAAATGGAAAGTTCAGTATTGTTGGGCAAAACGGAGAAGATTTTCCTGAGCTGCCCGAGCTAAAAGAAGAAGCAACTGCGACTATTGATGTGAACCACGATGTGCTGTTGAATGGAATTACAAAAACACTGTTTGCCACGGCCGATGACGAACTTCGCCCGGTAATGAATGGTATATTTGTTGAATTGGGAAATGACGATCTGACTTTTGTGGCTTCTGATGCACACAAGTTGGTGCGTTATAAACGCGCTGATGCCAAAGCAGAAGTGGAATCATCATTTATTTTACCTAAAAAACCAGCTGCCTTATTGCGTAACCTACTTCCAAAAGAAGAGTTCGATGTGAAATTGCAGTTTGATGATAAGAATGCTTTTTTCACCCTAAGCAATTATAAATTAATTTGCCGTTTGGTTGAAGGAAATTATCCAAGCTATAATTCTGTAATTCCGACCAATAACAGCAATAGAATGATTGTTGACCGCTTGGAATTATTCAACACAATTAAACGGGTTTCAGTGTTTGCTAACCAGGCCAGCAATTTGGTTAAGTTGCATATTGATGATAATCAGTTGGTGGTTTCAGCACAAGATGTTGATTTCTCTATTTCGGCTGTCGAACGATTGAAATGTCAATATGAGGGTGATGAAATTGAAATTGGATTTAAATCAACCTTCTTACTGGAAATTCTTTCAAACTTGTCGTCTTCTGATGTTAAAGTTGAGCTTTCTGATCCAACTCGCGCAGGCTTATTGCTGCCGGCTGAAAAGGAATTTGACGAAGAAGATGTACTGATGCTTTTAATGCCAATGATGATAAATGCTTAAATTGTAACTGAATACACGCTAAAACCTAACAAGATCATGTTTTGTTAGGTTTTTTTTATTTCTGTAAAATAAAAATATCCCATGAATTTAAACCTGAAAAATCCATTGGTCTTTTTAGACCTCGAAACAACCGGAATTAATATTGTAACTGATCGTATTGTTGAAATAGCACTGGTAAAAGTGCATCCGGATGGGAAGGAGGAAGAAAGGGATTTGCGTATTAACCCGGAGATGTCGATTCCTGAACATGTCAGCAAAATTCATGGCATTTATGATGAAGATGTAAAAGATGCTCCAACGTTCAAAGAGGTTGCTAAGTCGTTGGCAAAGTTTCTGGAAGGAGCCGATTTGGCCGGCTTTAATTCGAATCGATTCGATATTCCGTTACTTGCTGAAGAGTTTTTGCGCGTTGGAGTAGATGTTGATTTTAAAAAACGCAAGTTTATTGATGTGCAGGCCATATTTCATAAAATGGAAAAACGCACATTGGCGGCGGCTTTCAAGTTTTATTGTAAGCAGGAATTGATCGATGCACATAGTGCCATGGCCGATACCAGAGCAACATACGATGTGCTGAAATCGCAGCTTGATATGTATAAGGAGACTGAATACGAGGATAATAAAGGGAAGAAGACTATTCCAATTCAAAATGATGTGACTGCGCTGAGTGAATTTTCTTCGTACGATAAAAATGTAGATTTCGTAGGGCGAATTGTTTATAATGATGATGGTGTTGAGGTGTTTAACTTTGGCAAGAACAAAGGAGTTCCGGTTGAAAAAGTACTGCGCGAACAGCCTGGCTATTTTGGTTGGATCATCAACAGTGAATTTCCGCTTTACACTAAAAAGGTATTGACTGCTATTAAACTAAGAATGAAAGACTGAGAGAGAAGCGGGTGACGAAGAGACCGTTCGAACTCGAGAAAGTGTGAGTTGTAGTCATATTTTTAACAAAAGACTAGTTTCGAGTGGCCGATTTCCTAAAGACCAAATAACTAATTGTATCATGAAAATCATTTGTATCGGACGAAATTACAGTGATCATGTACGGGAGTTGAATAATGAAATTCCGGATGGACCGGTTATTTTCATGAAACCGGATTCCGCATTGCTTCGCAATAATGATCCTTTTTATATCCCCGATTTTAGCCGGAACGTACATTACGAATGTGAATTGATTGTTCGTATCAGCCGATTGGGAAAAAATATTGAACCCCGTTTTGCAAATCGTTATTACAATGAGGTTGGATTGGGGGTTGATTTCACCGCGCGCGACCTTCAAAATAAACTGAGAGACACAGGTTTACCGTGGGAGAAAGCAAAAGGCTTTGATCGGTCGGCCGTTATTTCCGCCAATTTCGTGAAAAGGGATCATTTGCCTGATTTTAATGCCATCAAGTTTGAGCTCAAAAAGAATAGCGAAACGGTACAGCAAGGTGATTCTGCTTATATGCTTTTCTCGATTGATGAAATTATCAGTCAGGTTTCTAAATACTTTACCTTGAAAATTGGAGATTTGATTTATACCGGAACACCTTCCGGAGTGGGGCCAGTGGCTATTGGAGATCGGCTGGAAGGCTTTTTGGAAGGCGAAAAGATGTTTGATTTTCAAGTGAAATAACAGACAGCAAAAAATGTGAATAGAGCCAAGAAATTATCTCCTGGCTTTTTTTCTTAAGCTGTTGCTTGCTCGGCGGAACGAGTTTATTCCCCTTCAGTTTTTTGGTAGTTTCCAGTGAATTGACTCTTGCGAAGCTTTTTATACTTTCAATGAATTAAAGGAAATGAAATATGAAGTCTGTTGGACAGTTGATTTTACCAAGTAATTGACATAAATCAAAAGAACCAACTTAGCATTTTCGGATAATTTATGAATGGGAATTTTTAAGGGGGTGCGGAAAGAACTAATTTCACATTTCTAAGCGTTTAATCATTTAATTAAGTGAGCATGTAAAATATTTTCTAAAAAAGGAAAATCAGGATTTGCGAATTCTATTGAATACGTTTGAAAATTAAAATTAGAAATCCAATGAAAATTCTCCATACTTCCGATTGGCACCTTGGCAAGCGACTCGACGATTTTTCCCGCATGGAAGAACAGTATGCCGTTTTGCAGGAGATTTGTGAGGTTGCCGAACAAGAACAGGTGGATGCAGTGCTGGTAGCCGGCGACTTGTTCGATACCTTTAATCCGCCCACTGAAGCGGTCGACCTATTTTATAAAAGTTTGAAGCGGCTTTCCAATAATGGGCATCGTCCGGTGATTGCCATTGCCGGCAACCATGATTCGCCCGATCGCATTGAATCGCCGGATCCGCTGGCTCGGGAGTGCGGAATTATTTTTGCGGGATACCCAAATTCAGTCGTTTCTGCTTTTGAGTTGGAGTCAGGGCTGAAGGTGCTAAAAAGTAGCGAAGGTTTTTTGGAACTTCATCTGCCGGGAACCGACATCCCGCTGCGGATTTTATTGACTCCATATGCGAACGAGTATCGGCTTAAAACCTGTTTAGGCTTGGAAAATAGCGAAGCGGAACTCCGGGCAGTTTTGGAGGAAAAGTGGAACGAACTGGCTGATCAATATTGCGATAATAACGGTGTGAATGTGCTCATCTCACATCTTTTCATGATAAAAAAAGGAAACGAATTCCCGGAGGAGCCTGCCGATGAAAAACCTATTTTACACGTTGGAGGGGCGCAGGCTATTTTCACCGAAAATATCCCCAGGCAGATTCAATATACCGCGCTGGGGCATCTTCATCGCATGCATCAGGTGGATGCTGACCCTTGCCCCACATACTACAGTGGCAGCCCCTTGTCGTATAGCTTTTCAGAAGCGAACCAGAAAAAATATGCGCTGTTGGTTGATGTTAAGCCCGGAGCAGTAGCAACCGTTCGGGAGGTGGAACTGACCAAAGGGAAGAAGTTACTGCGCAAACGAGCCGAAGGGATGGAGGACGCTTTGAAATGGCTGGCTGAGAATCAGGAATGCTTGGTTGAACTGACGTTGGTGACTGAAACCTTTCTGACTGCTGTAGAGCGCAAACAGCTGAATGGTACCCACTCTGGAATTGTAGCTATTATTCCTGAAGTTGAAAATGCAGAAGAGCTTATTGATGGGAATCAAAAGAAGATTGATCTGACTCGCAGCATGGAAGAACTTTTTCGTGATTATTTTAAGCATGAAAAAGGTCAGGATCCCAATCCCGAGCTCATGAGTTTATTTACAGAAATACTGGCAGAAGAAGAATGATACCCGTACAACTCTCCATACAAGGTTTGTACTCCTACCAGGAAAAACAAACCATCGATTTTACAAAACTAACAGCCGCCAGCTTGTTTGGAATTTTCGGATCGGTTGGCAGTGGGAAGTCGTCCATATTGGAAGCGATTACTTTTGCGATTTATGGTAAAACCGATCGACTCAACCTGTCGGGAGATAACCGCAACTACAACATGATGAACCTGAAGTCGAATGAGCTGCTGATTGTGTTTGCTTTCGAAACGGGGAAGGATCAAACGGCTTACCGGGCAGTTGTACACGGAAAACGAAATAGCAAGCGCTTTGATGATGTTAAGAAGTTAGATCGCTCAGCCTACAAAAAGCAGGACGGCTCGTGGGTTCCGATTGAACCGATGGCGCTGGAGCAGGCAATTGGTTTGAGTTACGATAATTTCAAACGGACAATCATCATTCCTCAAGGGCAGTTTCAAGAGTTTTTGCAGTTGGGCAATAAAGATCGCACCCAAATGATGAAGGAACTTTTCAATCTGCAAAAGTTTGAATTGTATTATAAAGTAACGGCACTCGAAGGAAAGAACAATGCCCGAAAACAGCATCTGGATGGGCAGTTGCAACAACTGGGTGAAATTGATCTGGAGCAGGTAAAAAAATATCAGGAACAGCTTGCCCGTTTGAAAAGGGAGATGGATGAGCAGCTCGTTAAATTAACGAATTCACAAAAGCAGGAGCAGGAATGGAAACAGCTGCTGGACTTGACAAAGAAACTGGAGGAAATAGAGGTTGGCTTAAAAGCTTTGCAAAGTCAAGAGCCTGAATTCAAGAAACTGGAGCAAAATATTGCCAACTATGAGTTGTGTGTCATGCAGTTTAGGCATTTGTTTGAATCGCTTCAGGCAAGCACAAAGAGGATCGCCCAAAAAGAGGCGCAGATTAAGCAGGACGACGACAAACTAAAACGGGAAGATGAGGAAATTAGTCGGCTGGAAAAGGAATTGAAGGAATTAACGCCAGCCTACGAAAAGCGCGACGAGCTGAAGCAAAAAGCGGATGAACTGGAGCGAATGATCAAAATTAAAGATCTGGCCCGTAAAGTTAAAGATGACCAGGATCGATTGAAGAAAGGAAATGAAATATGCGATAAGCTTTTGGAAGATGTTGAAAAGCTGAAGAAAGACAAGGCCGAGTTGGAGGCCTCACTTAAATTGGATAAAGCCAAGCTCCCGGATATGACTGTTTTGGTAAATGCTAAAACCTGGCATGTTGAGGAGCAGAATCTTGCGAAGCAGTTGTTGGAAATTAACAATAAGGAGAAGAAATATGAGGATGAGGTAAAAGCAGCGAAAGATGTCATTCTGAGATTATCGAATAATTCCTTATTCGATGGTTTACCCGGGGAATCAGATGTTTCTGCGATGGTTAGATTTTTAGATGATAAGCTTGTAAAGATCAAAAAGGAATTGAAATTGCTGGAGAAAGAGGCTGGCGATTTGCAGTTGAAAGAGAGATTGAAAGCGTTTGCCGATGGCCTGACGGATGGAGAGCCTTGTCCGCTTTGCGGCTCCGATCATCATCCACAGATATACAGTGCTAAAAGCTCTCATGCGGCACAGCAGCAATTAATACAAACCCGAGAGAAAAGAGAAAAAGAAATTGAACAGATCGGCGAGCAACTAAATCGGTTAAAGGAGCTGGATAGTCATCTAAAATATACGGATAGAAACCTAAAAGAGTGGACGGAGAAACGGGTAGAGGTCGACAAAAAAAGAAAGGTTCACCAGTCCGATTTCAAGTGGGAGAAGTACCGCGATATAATTGCTTTAGAAAAGGCATTTCAGGAATCCAACTTACTTCAGGTTTCAATTAAGAAAAAGGAAGCCGAGCTAGAATATTTTGCGAAAAAGCAGGAAAAAGCTGCTAAAGACAAGGACCGATATCAGCTTGGGATCGACAAAATTAAAACGGACTTAACCGTTCGGCAAACCGAGCAAAAGACGTTACTACAGCACTTGAAGTTGATTGATTTTTTCGAATATCAGCAAAAGCCAGCAGAGGAGCTTGTTGCAGAGCAGGAGCAGCTGTTGAAGAGCTTTATCCGATTAAAAGAACAGTTTGAGAAACAAAGCAATTTGCTGATTGAAAGTAAAAAACGGAAAGATACTCTGACTGGTAGTTTGAATGCGAATCGCAAAGAGTTGGAGGAGGAAAAGCAGAATCGTAAAAAACTGGAGATGGGGATTCATGATGAGTTGAAGAAAACTAAATTTCAATCAATAGATGAGGTGAAAGAAATACTGGCACAGCCAATTAATCTGAAACAGGAAAAGCAAAAATTGGCTGATTATAAAGAACAGATGGTACTTTCCGGAAAGCAGCAGCAGCAGTTACTACAGGAAATTGGTGATCGAAAATATGAGTCCGAAAGACATCAAGCTTTAATTACAGAAATTGGGCTGATAAGCGAGCAAACGAAACAAATGAATCAGGAGTTTGGAAAGCTTACAGAGTTGCTGAAGAAGCTGCAACGGGATTTGGAGAGTCAAAGTGTATTGCGGAAGGAGCTGGAAGCACTGAATTTGCGGGCAGAAAACATTCGCACTATTAAGTCTCTGTTTAAAGCGAGTGGCTTTGTCAACTATATTTCGTCGGTTTATTTGCAAAACCTGTGCAATGCAGCCAACGATCGTTTTTTTCAATTGACCCGGCAAAAGTTAAGTCTGGAGATCACTCCCGATAACAACTTTCAGGTGCGTGATTTTATGAATGGCGGAAAAGTACGAAGCGTGAAAACGCTCTCGGGAGGGCAGACTTTTCAAGCGGCTTTATCGCTGGCATTGGCATTGGCGGATAACATTCAGAAAATAACTGAATCGAATCAAAACTTTTTCTTTTTGGATGAGGGTTTTGGCTCGCTCGATAAAGAGTCATTATCGATTGTGTTTGACACGCTGAAATCGCTGCGGAAAGAACGACGTATTGTGGGAGTGATTTCGCATGTTGAAGAAATGCAGCAGGAGATTGATGTCCATCTTTGTGTTGACAACCAGAGCGAACGCGGGAGCCTGATTCATGCAAGTTGGAAGGAGTAGTGACTTCTGATAAAGTGAGTTGGTAAAAATTGCTAATTTCGTAGGCTGTTACGTGTTTTCATAAAAGCATGTATAACAGCTTAACCCGATATGCTGAAAACTTTTTACACATGATAAAGCGAATTCAATGGTCTTTTGACCAATGGGAAATTCTTAAATATGTCGTTCGTTGGTTTTTTCTGGTGATACCGGTTGCCTTGGTCTCCGGGTCCATGGTAGCACTATTTTTATACCTGCTCAATCAGGCTACATTATTGCGGTGGAACTACGGGTGGTTGATCTATTTTTTACCGCTCGCCGGTGTTGTAATTGTTGCTTTGTATCGGTTTAAGGGGAAAAACTCGGAGGCGGGCAATAACCTGGTAATGGATGAGATCTCTAAGCCGGGTGGGGGTATTCCGGTTCGAATGGCTCCTTTTGTGCTGATCACTACAGTGGTTACTCACTTATTTGGAGGGTCGGCCGGGCGAGAGGGAACGGCGGTGCAAATAGGAGGTAGCATGGCTCATTATATCGGTAAAAAGTTAAAGCTGAATAAAGATGACATGCGTATTCTGTTAATCTCGGGAGTGGCTGCCGGCTTTGGAGCTGTTTTTGGAACCCCGGTTACCGGTGCAATCTTTGCCCTTGAAGTAATGGCAATTGGCAGGATTAAGTATGATGCTTTGCTCCCCGCCTTTCTGGCTTCGGTAATGGCCGATATCGTGTGTTCTGCCTACGGAATCCAGCATACCCATTACCATATCGATTTTCAGGACACGCTGTCCGGAAGTACAGCATTTCTTCATTTCGATCTTCCACTTTTACTTTCGGTAATGGTGGCGGGGGCACTATTCGGCTTGGCCGGGTTTGCGTTTTCTGAATTGTCGTATATTATAAAGAGCTTGTCGAATAAATACATCAGTAAAAAATTACTGATTCCGGTTATTGGAGGAGTGATGGTTCTTGCGATCTCGTTCTTGTTAGGCACAAGAGATTACTTGGGTATTGGAGTGACCACTCCTGATGGAACGGGAGTTAGCATTGTGAATGCATTTAAAGCAGGAGGATCTGACACCTTTAGTTGGTTTTGGAAACTTTTGCTCACGGCAATTACACTGAGTACCGGATTTAAGGGAGGGGAAGTAACTCCTCTGTTTTTTATTGGTGCTACCTTGGGTAATACTTTAGCGATTGTGTCCGGAAATCCGGTTGAGTTATTTGCCGGCCTTGGGTTTATTGCCGTTTTTGCCGGAGCAACGAATACTCCGCTGGCTTGCACTTTTATGGGAGTCGAGCTTTTTGGTGGCGAATATGTATTGTATTATGCGGTGGCTTGCTTTATTGCTTATTATTTTTCTGGACATACGGGCATTTATACTTCACAGCGGGTAAGCGTTTCCAAAGCTAATCTGAATAATAGTGTTGATAATAATAACACCTTGAAATCGATTCGGGATCATAAAAGAAAAGGATAATTTAGACATACAGTGGATGTTGTCGCGATAGCAAGAAAGGATGTTTGCTGGCTTGTGATTTTCTTTCTGGTACAGCCTTAAAATTTGGGCATAGAAAAAGGCGGAGTTGATATCAACTCCGCCTTTTTAAGTCTTTATTTTATGCGTGGACTACATCATGCCACCCATGCCGCCGCCCATGCCGCCACCCATTGGAGGCATTGCTGCTGGTGCGTCTTCTTTTTCATCAACCAAAACACATTCGGTTGTCAACAACATTCCGGCAATTGAAGCTGCGTTTTCAAGTGCTACACGAGTTACTTTAGCTGGATCAATAACACCAGTTTCGTATAAATTTTGGTACTCGTCAACACGTGCGTTGTAGCCGAAGTCGCCTTCGCCTTCTATAACTTTTTGTACAATTACAGCACCTTCTTTACCTGCATTAGAAACAATCTGACGCAATGGTTCTTCAATGGCACGTTTTACAATTTCAATACCAGTTGTCTCGTCATCGTTTTCTCCGGTTAAACCTTCCAGCGAAGCAATGGCACGGATATAAGCTACACCACCACCAGGAACGATTCCTTCTTCAACAGCGGCGCGGGTTGCACTCAACGCATCGTCAACACGGTCTTTCTTTTCTTTCATTTCAACTTCCGAAGCAGCACCAACATACAGGACTGCAACACCACCAGCTAATTTAGCCAAACGCTCTTGCAATTTTTCACGATCGTAGTCAGAAGTTGTTGATTCAATCTGACGTTTAAGCATGCCTACACGCGCTTTGATTGCGTCATCATCGCCAGCTCCGGCAACAACAGTTGTATTTTCTTTATCAACAGTAATTTTTTCAGCTTGACCAAGCATTTCGATGGTTGTGTCTTCCAGCTTCATACCTTTTTCTTCGGTAATTACTGTTCCACCTGTCAATATAGCCAAGTCTTCCAGCATTTCTTTACGACGGTCGCCAAATCCAGGGGCTTTTACAGCACAAACTTTTAGTGAACCACGTAAGCGGTTAACAACCAAAGTAGCTAATGCTTCACCATCAACATCTTCGGAGATGATCATCAGTGGACGTCCACTTTGAGCTGTTTGTTCCAATACGGGAAGCAGATCCTTCATGGTGCTGATCTTTTTGTCGTAGATCAGGATGAACGGATTTTCAAGGTCAGCTTCCATTTTTTCGGTATTGGTTACGAAATATGGAGAAATGTAGCCACGGTCGAATTGCATACCTTCAACAACATCAACATAGGTTTCTGTTCCTTTGGCTTCTTCAACAGTAATTACACCTTCTTTGTGTACTTTTTCCATGGCTTCAGCAATCAATGAGCCGATTTCCTCGTCACCGTTTGCCGAAACTTTGGCTACTTGCTTGATTTTGTTGTTATCGTCACCAATATTGTTTGATTGCGATTTAATGCTTTCAACCACTTTCGTGACAGCTTTGTCGATACCGCGTTTCAAGTCCATTGGGTTAGCACCTGCAGCAACGTTCTTCAAGCCAACATTAACAATTGATTGTGCCAATACAGTCGCTGTTGTTGTACCGTCACCCGCATCGTCACCGGTTTTGCTGGCTACTTCTTTCACCATTTGAGCACCAATGTTTTCGTAGGCATCGGCCAGATCAATTTCTTTAGCTACAGTAACACCATCTTTGGTGATTTGAGGAGCTCCGAATTTTTTCTCAATAACTACATTGCGACCTTTTGGTCCTAAAGTTACCTTAACAGCATCAGCCAGTTGGTCAACACCTTTTTTTAGCAAGTCTCTTGCTTCAATATCGAATTTAATTTCTTTAGCCATTGTTATTTTCTTTTAATTTTCTGTTAAACTTAATTAAACGATGTATAATACATCAGTTTGTGACATCAACAAGTAGTCAGTCCCATCAATATTCAACTCAGTCCCGGAATATTTTCCATAGAAAACAGCATCTCCAGCTTTCAGTTCCATTGGCTCGTCTTTTTTATCGGCACCAACCAAAACGACTTGACCAACCTGTGGTTTTTCTTTTGCGGAATCAGGAATAATAATTCCACTAGCTGTTTTTGTTTCTGCTTCCTGAGGTTGAACCAGGATTTTACCTGCAAGGATTTTACCTTTTAACTCTGCCATTTTTTTAATTATTTTAATTAGACATTTTTTTTAATTGACACCTTTGTATATCGAATTCTGTGCCAAAAGAGGTAGGTCTAAGAAAGCCTTCTTTTTTGAGACATTTTTTCATTTTTGACAGTCCATGACTTTTTGAGTGTCGTTGTTTACATGTGTTTGTCAGTGTTTTGCAGGTTTTGTCAGTTTGCGGTTTAACCTGACATATGGACATAAAAAAAGCCACTCAACATTTGAGTGGCTTTTAAATATCATTTTTTCTGCGTTTTATTTTATTCAGTAGGAGCAGGTGTTTCTTCTGTTGGTTGATCTTGATCTGGTACCGTTGTAGGGAAGTTAGGAACAGCGTTAGGATCAACTGCATTTTCAATTTGTTCCTGAATAGCCGATTGATTTACTTCTTCAGCTGTTCGTGGAATAAAAGCACTTCCTAAAACAGAAAAGAACAATAAAGCTCCAGCGAGAGCCCAGGTTGCTTTTTCCAAAAAATCGGTTGTTTTACGAACACCCATAATTTGGTTTGATGATTGGAAGTTGCTGGCGAGACCACCACCTTTTGAATTTTGAACCAGTACAATCAGGATCAAAAGAACACAAGTGATGAAAATTAAAACAGTAATTAGCGTGTACATGGTGTGCTTTTATTTAATTCGTTAATTTTTTTATTTTCTCAATCTGCCCGGCAAAGTAAGTACTTTTTTCCGGATATTTCAAACTTAAATTTTCATAAGCTTGAATTGCTTTTTGGTAATGTTTTTGTTGCCAGTAAATTTTAGCAAGTGTTTCAGTAACAAAAGAATTGTCCGATTTTTCTTCTTCTTTTTCTTCAACAGGCTGGTCCACCTCCTCTAATTCTTTTGTCACTTCCTTTTTACGAATAGAACGAATCAGATCAACGAGCGACTCCTCTTTTTGCTCGGTTGGTTCTTGTAGTCGATAAACTCCGGGAGTCATATATTCCAAGGTTAATGGATCAACTTGAGTTTCGGTGGGCGATTGTTCCTCATTTTCAGTGATTTCGTGATGGATAAAGTGATAAAGTATTCGCCTGTCTGCTACATGAATGGCTCCTTGCTTAAGGTATTGTTCAAAATCAGGATGATCCAGTATTTTTAGATTTTTTAAGAGTAACATCCATGCCGACTGAAAAGTAGGATAATTTATAACCAAGGTTTTTAATTCGGTTAAGCTCTCCTGATTGAGTGTTTCAGGATGTTTCAGGTAATTATAGAAAACGTTTTTTTGCATCACCAATTCGCGATAGAAGCATTAAAAATATCTTCGGTTAATTTATCCAAAATATCAACAATTAGCTCGTCTTCAACTGAACTTAGAATTTGATTGCTATTAAAATCTTCATAGGCCGAGAATGTTTTTTCCCAGTTGTCATCAGGGCTTTTGTTGTTGGTGTATTTTACTTTTATAGTTACTGTTAGTCGTGTTTCAGCTGCCAAATCGCCTTCCGAAATATTCATCGGGCGTGTGTCGTAGCCTGTTATTTGTCCTTCAAACTCCAGATCGCCTTTTTCTTGAACTTGATCTAACGATGTTTGGCGCAATAACTTATCCTGCAAGGCTTCAGTCATTTGCTGGCTCAAATTTGGATTGATTAACCGCGCCCTGTTGGGGAAATAATAGACGGTAAAGGTTTTTACATCGGGCGCAATCGAGGCTCCTGTAAATGAGTAGGATACTTTACAGTTTTGAAACAGACCACCTCCGGCTAACACAAATAATGCAATAAGTATTAGACTCTTGAATCGATTAGTTAATGTCATATTCCTTAATTTTTCGATAAAGGGTGCGTTCTGAAATTCCCAACTCCTGGGCGGCATATTTCCGTTTGCCTTTGTGTTTGTTCAATGCTTTTTTGATCAACTCAATCTCTTTATCTTCTAATGATAATGATTCTTCAACAAACTCTTCAGTGTCCTGAATATCTTCCCGGTTGATGGGCTCATTGTAATGTGTCGGAGGGTGACTGTGAGGCTCAGGAGCCGTGGGACCTTCTTCTTGCTGATAAATTTTACGAATGATTTGCGCATTGTCCGAGTGAAATTCAGGTCGGTCAGCTCCATCTACCATTAAGTCATGCACCAATTTTTTTAGGTCGTTAACATCTCGTTTCATATCAAATAAAACCTGGTACAGAATTTCCCGTTCGTTGGCAAATGTTTTTTGATCAATGCCGTTGTACAGTGCAGGTAGCTTGCTGGCTTCAACCGGCAGGTAGGCACGCATCGCATTTCCATCAATCATCCGGTTTTGCTCAATAATTGAAATTTGCTCGGTAATGTTTTTCAATTGACGAACATTGCCCGGCCAGTCAAAATTGATCAATACATTCTGAGCTTCTTCGTCTAAACGAACAGGGGGCATTCGGTATTTTTCAGCAAAATCCATAGCAAATTTCCTGAATAACAGGAAGATGTCCTCTTTTCGATCGCGAAGAGGAAGTATGCGGATGGGAACCGTATTTAGTCTATAATACAAATCCTCGCGAAATTTTCCTTCCTGAATGGCGACAGGTATGTCAACATTTGTTGCAGCAACAACTCGCACATTGGTTTTCAGGACTTTTGAAGATCCTACTTTCATAAATTCTCCGGCTTCGAGTACTCGAAGCAAACGAACTTGTGTTGATAGCGGAAGTTCTCCAATTTCATCTAAAAAGATGGTTCCATTGTCGGCTTCTTCAAAATAACCTTTGCGGTCGGACATCGCTCCGGTAAAAGATCCTTTCTCGTGACCAAATAACTCGGAATCGATGGTTCCTTCCGGAATGGCTCCGCAGTTTACAGCAATATATTTCCCATGTTTGCGGGAAGAAAACTGATGTATAATTTGTGGGAATGCTTCTTTTCCTGTTCCGCTTTCTCCTGTAATTAAAACTGATAAATCAGTAGGAGCTACCTGTACAGCTACTTCTATAGCACGATTAAGTACTTCTGCATTACCAATTATTCCAAAGCGTTGTTTTATTTCCTGAACATCCATATTTTTGACACTGAATTTTCGACTGACAAAGTTACAATTTTAACTATTAAAGCCTTTGTTTTATCGGTTAAGAATGTTTTAGAGTCGGTATATAAAGAGTTTTTTAACAATTTTTAGTTTTTTTCTTGAATCTGGGAGTCATTACTAAAAAGAAAAATGTGATTTAATAATGGAGTCAACCAAACCTAAGTTTATTGGAATTATACCTGCGCGATACGCTTCAACCCGGTTTCCCGGTAAACCATTGATGAAGCTGGGCGACAAGCTGATCATTCAGCATGTTTATGAAAATGCTGAAAATGCGATAGATAATGTTTGGGTTGCTACCGATGATGAGCGAATTGCAAAAGCAGTTGCCGGATTTGGAGGGAAGTATTTGATGACCCGCGATGATCACCAGAGTGGAACCGATCGGTGTGCTGAAGCGGCTGCACTTTTGTCAGCCGAAATTCAGTTTGATGTGGTTATTAATATTCAGGGGGACGAGCCATTCGTGCGCCAAGAACAATTAAATGCGCTCAAATCATGTTTTGATGACTCAGAAACTGATATTGCAACCTTGGTTAAGCAGATTGAAAGTGACGAAGTATTGTTTAATACGAATCGTCCCAAGGTGGTGATGGATCGGAATCAAAATGCTTTGTTGTTTAGCCGTGAGGCAATTCCTCATATTCGAGGTGAAGAAAAGGAAAAATGGTTAACCCGTCATGATTTTTTTAGTCATCTTGGGATGTATGCTTACCGGAAAGAGGTGTTGGAACAGATTACTTTATTATTGCCTTCGCGATTGGAACTGGCGGAATCTTTGGAGCAATTGCGTTGGCTGGAAAATGGATACCGGATTAAAGTAGCAAAAACCAGCTTTGAAAGTATCGGGATTGATATACCCGAAGACCTTATTGCTGCAGAGAAGTTTATAGCGAAAAGTGGAATATAAACTACGGGAGTGTTGTTGTTTATATTGAGATATAATAAAGGGAGAGGGATAGAATAAGAAGTAGAATCAGGTAAATGGTTATTCGAATTTTCTGTTCAAACTTTTTCTGCTTCAATAGTTTTTGCCGAAATTCCTGAAGTTCCTCGTTAGTTGCCTTTTTGAAGCTTAATTTATTGTGTTTGTATGGAGAGTCATTAACAATTCTATTTTTGAATGCATGACTTTTTTCTTTTAAAAGATTACGATTACTTTTTATTGACTGCACCATGGCAGCAATGGCTCCTCCTCCAGACATAAGATGTTGCTATTTGATAAAGGATCGGATGAGTTTGATCACCCAATCCTACGATGTATTATTCCTCGATGATTACTATTTTTTCAATTTCATCTCCCTGACGAATATTATCAATCACTTCCAATCCCTCATAAACTTTTCCGAAGCACGTGTGCTTTCGGTCAAGATGAGCCGTATTTTGTCGGCTGTGACAAATAAAAAACTGGGAACCTCCGGTGTCTCTTCCTGCATGGGCCATCGATAATACGCCACGATCGTGATATTGATTGTCGCCATCCAATTCACATTTGATTGTATATCCGGGGCCTCCTGCACCAGTTCCATCTGGGCAACCTCCCTGAACAACAAAATTTGGAATTACCCGGTGGAAAGTTACTCCGTCGTAAAAGCCTTCTTTCAATAGTTTGATGAAATTAGCAACTGTTAAAGGTGCATCATCTTCATAAAAGTGGACTTTCATGATACCTTTCTCGGTATGAATTTCTGCTTGTTTCATTTTCATTTATGTTTTTATGAGTTTCAAAAATACAATTTTTAGCGATCTATTACTTTTTGTCCAAGTTTAAAGATTCGTTGAGTTGATATGTTTGGTATAGTTTGTTTTGTAGATGAATAAAATGCTAAAAGCCAAAGTTAACGCTGCTGCTAAATATAAAATGAGGTATATTGGTGTGTTGTCAATTGCTGATTCGATACTAAAATTAGTTCTTAAAAAGTGGTACGAAAAGAATGAAAAAGCATTGTACACCATGTGAGCCGAGATGCATGTTAGTATAGATTTGGTTTGCCAGAAAAGATAGCCTAAAAATAAACCTCCAATAAACCCCGTGACTAGTTGCGCCAGATTAAAATGAATTGCAGCAAAGAGAAGTGCCGAAATCGCAATTGCCCGAAATGGGCTGAACTTATGGAGTAAGTCTCTCAGAATAATACCACGAAAAAGGATTTCTTCTAAAATTGGGACAATCACAACAATCACTATAAAGGAGTAGGTTTTTAATCGCATTAGCTCTTCCAGGTAGTTTAAATGAATTTTAGAAGAGGGAAGGATTTGGTCTAGTGGGTCAACGACAAAAAATAATGCCAGCGTACTAACAAAAGCAACTGGAAGAAAAGATAAACGCAGCTGTTTTAAATCATTTTGAATCATAAAGCTTTCAAAGTTTTTTCGTTTAACGGCGTAGCTGATCAGGAGCACGTTCACGAGTATTGTAGAAAGAGAAAGGTATAAGACGATAAATATGTTGTTACTGGGGCCTGCTTGTTTAAAAATAAGTTGGGTAGTTAATATCGGAAGGTAAAAAAATAGGGTAATTAAAATGAGCTTACCTATTGTGAAATTCTTCAGTGTCAATTTTCTGGGCATGTTGCTTGTGCTAGTTAATCGTAACAACGCAAAGTTACAGTGATGTGAGATTACTTCATATCTTTTTCACTACTTTTTGATGGATGCCACTTTTCGAATGATGAATTGCACTTTTCCACGCATGAATAGGTTTTTTTTTGATTCTGTTAAATCAGAAATCAGTTTTTGTCAGTTCTAGTAGAATGGCTTCGGTGTAATTGGCGATTAGAAATATTTCGATTCGAATGGATGCGAAAATGAATCTCTTCTCATATTAATATAAAATACATCGAGTTTGTTGATTGATAGTTGCTGACGTCTTTTTTTTACACTGCTCAATAACAGCTTGTAAGTTTCATGTTGGTTTGCGAACTTATAGATTAAAATAAAATTTATTTACTATGGAAAAATCAACGAGTAAGTTCATTCATTCGTTTATGGATTATGTGAAAGCCAGAGATCCTTTTCAGAAAGAATTTCATCAGGCAGTGAATGAGGTGGTTGAATTCATTGCTCCCTTTTTGTTTGGTCAGTATAAACGAATACGAAATGAATTTACTGGGGTTTTAACCGGAAAAGGACTGGAGTGGGGAGGGAGTTTGATTCGTCCCGAAGCGACTGGTTATGGGGCGGTTTATTTTGCTGAAGAAATGATGAAGCGAAAGGGAGAACCGTTTGATGGAAAAGTTGTTTGCATTTCGGGTTCTGGAAATGTGCCCCAGTTTGCTGCTGAGAAGGTAATCCATTTTGGAGGCAAGGTTGTTACCATGTCCGATTCGAGCGGATTTATACATGATCCGGATGGAATTGATCGCGAAAAATTAGATTATGTGATGGAGCTTAAAAACATCAGTCGGGGCAGAATAAAAGAATATGCTGAAAAATATAGTTGTACGTACAAAGCAAATGAGCGCCCCTGGTCGGTAAAATGTGACGTTGCTCTGTCTTGCGCAACCGAGAATGAAATTAATCAGGGAGAAGCAGTGATACTTCTTAAAAATGGATGTGAAGTTATATCAGAAGGGGCAAATATGCCGAGCACTCTCGAGGCTGTTCATGAGTTTCATAAAGGACGGATTTTGTATGCGCCCGGTAAGGCTGCAAATGCTGGAGGTGTTGCTGTTTCTGGATTAGAAATGAGCCAAAAC
The DNA here is from genome assembly GCF_963678245.1 of uncultured Sunxiuqinia sp. Taxonomy (NCBI): domain Bacteria; kingdom Pseudomonadati; phylum Bacteroidota; class Bacteroidia; order Marinilabiliales; family Prolixibacteraceae; genus Sunxiuqinia; species uncultured Sunxiuqinia sp. Next base: position 259,609 of record NZ_OY782770.1, on the reverse strand, counting down.
AGCATGCGCATAAACTGGACCTAGGAAGAAGTTGACGGTCGGCTACATATAATCATGAAAAACATACATGAAATGTGCGTAAACTATGGGAAACATGACAATGGATGGATGAATTATGTTGACGGAGCAAATGTAGCTGGTTTTGTGAAAGTAGCCAAAGTTATGATGGCTCATGGATATTTATAATAAAATGTACCCGGGGGGGGTATTACACGTTTGCAGAATATGTGTTTTTTATAAAATGTATCGTCATCTTATGGCTCAGTCAGTTATCTGTTTCTGTGGCTGAACCTTGATGTTAGTTGCTGTTCTAAAACATCACTATTGTTATTAAGACTTGGGCTAAAATCAGTTTTTAAGGCTAATTTCGTCGTTTCCTTTGTTAAGGTAATTGGCAGTTTTATTCTGAAAAAATAATAAGATGAAAGCGGATATTAATGAATTTTTGACGGCATTAAAAACGAAAACAGCTGGTGAAAAGGAATTTCATCAAGCGGTTCAAGAAGTGGTAGAAAGCATTTGGGATGTCTATCAACAAAATCCTCGATATAAGAAGGCAAAAATATTGGAACGTATGACTGAACCTGAGCGGGTAATTATGTTTCGCGTTCCTTGGGTTGACGATTTAGGAGAGGTTCAAATTAACAGAGGATACCGTGTCGAATTCAATTCTGCTTTGGGTCCGTACAAAGGCGGATTACGTTTTCACCCTACAGTAACTCTATCAATTTTGAAATTTTTGGGTTTTGAACAGACTTTTAAAAATAGTCTTACAAGCTTGCCCATGGGCGGAGGAAAAGGTGGTTCAGATTTTAGCCCCAAAGGAAAGTCGGATAATGAGATTATGCGTTTTTGTCAAAGTTTTATGACCGAATTGCAAAGGCATATTGGACCTCATACCGATGTTCCTGCCGGTGATATTGGAGTCGGTGGACGGGAAATTGGGTACCTGTTTGGGCAGTACAAACGAATTCGAAATGAGTTTACAGGCGTGCTAACAGGCAAAGGACTCGCGTGGGGGGGGAGTTTGATCCGTCCTGAGGCCACCGGTTTTGGAGCCGTGTATTTTGTGCATCACATGCTCTCTCTTTTGGGTAAAGACATTGCCGGACAAACTTTTTCCGTCTCTGGATTTGGTAACGTTGCCTGGGGGGCGATCACTAAAATTACTGAGCTTGGAGGGAAGGTAGTTACCATCTCCGGGCCTGATGGTTACATTTATGACGCTGATGGTATTCATGGCGAAAAGATCGATTATTTACTGGAGTTACGAGCAACGAATAATGATATTGTTGAACCATACGCTGAAGAGTTTGGTGCCAAGTTTTACCCCGATAGAAAACCTTGGGAGCAAAAGGTTGATATCGCTATTCCATGTGCTACCGAAAATGAGGTGAATTTGGAAGATGCTCAGTTGTTGGTTAAAAACGGCTGCTTTTTATTGGCCGAAGCTTCCAATATGGGATGTACTGCTGATGCCGCTGAGTATTTGATTAAAACAATTAGTTATGCCCCGGGTAAGGCTGTGAATGCCGGAGGTGTTGCAGTATCTGGCTTGGAGATGACCCAAAACAGTCAGCGATTAAATTGGACACGAGAAGAAGTCGACGGACGTTTACACATTATAATGCGTGAGATTCACGACACCTGTGTGCGTTATGGTAGAGAAGGTGATAAAATCAATTATGTGAAAGGAGCCAATGTCGGCGGTTTTGTGAAAGTTGCAGATGCGATGTTGGCACAGGGGGTTGTTTAATCAGTGAGGATTTATGCCGGAACGAAGTAAATTTCTGAGGAACTTATCAATTAGATAATATTCAGATTAAGGATAACTAAGGCAAATTGGTTTTCTTTGATGCAAATTCTTGAAATGCTTATTGATACACATTCTCATATTTATTCCGAAGATTATAAAGACGACATTGACGAAGTAATAACAAGGGCTTATGACAATGATGTTCGGAAAATAATGCTACCCAATATAGACAGTTCCTCGATAAAGAAGATGTTGGATCTGGCTGATCAGTATCCTCAAATTTGTTATCCGATGATGGGCTTACATCCTACTTCTGTCAGCGAAGATTATCAGGAAGAACTTGAACTCGTGAAATTTTGGTTGAAAAGAAGACCCTTCTATGGAATTGGGGAAATTGGAATTGATTTATATTGGGAAACTACTTATTTAGAGGAACAGTCGATTGCTTTTAGGCAACAACTGAAGTTGGCTAAAGAATATAAGTTGCCGGCTGTGTTGCATGTTCGGGAGTCTTTTGATGAAGTCTTTGCCATTGTAGAGCAGGAAAATAATAACGATTTAAATGGTGTATTCCATAGTTTTACAGGAACAACTGAGCAAGCAAAAAAAGTTATTGAGCAAGGATTTAAGATAGGTGTGGGAGGAATTGTCACCTTTAAAAATAGTGGGCTGGATCAGGTTATCGGGCAGATTGATCCCAAGCATCTAATCCTTGAAACTGATGCACCTTACCTGACGCCTGTCCCACTTCGAGGTAAACGCAATGAAAGTTCTTATCTGATTCATATCGCACGGAAAATTGCCGAACTTCATGATATCTCAGTTAATGAAGTAGCTAAAGTAACTTCAGCTAATGCGACTGAATTATTTGGGATTTAGTTCAAATTCTTTCTTTACATTTGTGCACCTATTAAATTAAGTTGAGGTGGAAAATAAATCTATACTCATAATCTATACTGGCGGTACTATCGGAATGGTTCAAAAAAATGGACGTGGCGCTTTGGCTCCGGTTCGGTTTGATCAAATCGCTGATGAAGTTCCTGAAATCAGACGATTAGGTTGCCATCTAGAGACTATCGCATTTAATCCGCCTATTGATTCGTCTGATATGTCGCCAAAGACCTGGGCTCGCTTGGCAAAAATGATTCAGCGAAACTATGGTAAATTCGATGGCTTTGTTGTTTTACACGGAACCGATACGATGGCATACACGGCTTCGGCATTGAGTTACATGCTTGAGAATTTGGATAAGCCGGTTGTAATGACCGGCTCCCAATTACCAATAGGTGTGTTGCGGACTGATGGAAAAGAAAATTTAATAACTGCTATAGAAATTGCTGCGGCGCAGGATAATGGCATGGCTATTGTTCCAGAAGTTTCAGTTTATTTTGATAATAAGTTGTACCGGGGAAACCGGGTTACGAAAAGGCATGCTGATCATTTTAGTGCTTTTGATTCGGTCAACTATCCGATATTAGCAAAAGCCGGAGTCGATATTAAGTTTTTTCATGAGAATATTTACCATTCCGAAAAGAAAGGAATATTAAAAATTAGTCCCAATTTCGATGATCATGTGGTGATTTTGAAATTTTTCCCGGGTATGAATCGTGAGATTATTGAGTATGTATTATGTATACCATCAATTAGGGGAGTAGTTCTGGAGACTTTTGGCTCGGGAAATGTTCAAACGGCAAGCTGGTTGTTAAGAGCGGTAAGGAAAGCACTTAGACGAAACATTATTTGTGTTAATGTTTCGCAATGTCAGGGTGGTACCGTTAAAATGGGGCAATATCAGACCAGTCGGGAGTTAAAAAAAATGGGTGTGATAAGTGGCAAAGATATGACGACGGAAGCAGCAGTAACCAAGCTTATGTTTTTGCTTGGACAAGGCTTGGGGCATGATGATATCAAGTTGCATTTGAGGAAAAATTTGAGTGGTGAAATAAGTGAGTAGCGTATTTTTATTTCACATTTTTTTTGTATTTTGCAGCCCTGAAAAATTTTGGCTTCCAAAATGATTGGAGAGGTGCAGGAGTGGCTTAACTGGCACGCCTGGAAAGCGTGTGTACCCCTAAAGGGTACCGAGGGTTCGAATCCCTCTCTCTCCGCCGACAAGAGCCATTGCTTTAATTAACAGGATGATAAAAAAGTTTGAAAAAAACAGATATCGACTATAATTCACTCGTCTTATAGATTAAGAACAAAAAACAAATAGTATTATAAACTTAAAAATTCAGAAGATTTACTAATTAAAATTCAACCAATGATGAAAAAACTATTTGCGTTTATAGCAGTTTTTGGGATGCTTTATGTTGGAGCATCGAACAATGTTGTTGCTCAGGATCAAGCAGAAGACACGCCAGCAACAGAACAAGTAGCAGCAGAAGAAACTGCTCCTGCCGTTGATTTAACAGCCGATGCTGAAGAGGAAGCAGCAGCTGAAGCTGAAGCCGGAAAATCATTACACAGTCAGTTGAAACAAAAATTTATTGAAGGTGGTCCAACGTTCATGTCAACTGTATTGATTTCTTTGATTTTGGGTCTTGCGTTAGCTCTTGAGCGAGTTATTTATCTAAACTTATCAACTACAAACACTAAAAAATTGTTGGTGAATGTTGAAGAAGCTCTTGATAATGGTGGCGTTGAGGCAGCTAAAGAAGTATGTCGTAACACTCGAGGACCAGTTGCCAGTATTTTCTACCAAGGTTTAGACCGCTCAGATGAAGGTTTGGATGTGGTCGAAAAAACAGTTGTTTCATACGGTGGCGTTCAAGCTGGATTGTTGGAAAAAGGATTGAGTTGGATTTCGTTATTTATCGCTCTTGCACCGATGCTTGGTTTCATGGGTACTGTAATTGGTATGATTGCTGCCTTCGATGCCATTGAAGTTGCCGGAGATATCAGCCCGTCTTTGGTTGCTGGTGGTATTAAAGTAGCTTTGATTACTACTGTATCAGGTCTTGTAGTTGCGATTATTCTTCAAATCTTCTACAACTATTGTATCGCGAAAATTGACAGCATTATCAACAATATGGAAGATGCTTCTATCTCTTTGATCGACATTTTGGTAAAACACAATCTTAAAAAATAATTAGACTTATGAAGCTAGAAAAAGTATTATCCATTGTATTGTGGGTGCTTTTAGGAGTTTCAGCAGTTCTGATTGTGTCTATGATGACCAATATCTCGGAGAACGAAGCTGATCCCACTATGGGTGCCTGGATCAATACCAATTTAACATGGTCTTACATTCTACTAGGTGTAGGGGCCGTATTGGCTATTGTGTTCGCATTGTATCACACATTTACAGATAAAGAAGCTGCAAAGAAAGGTGCTATGGCTCTGGTTTTTTCTGGAGTTGTTTTAGCTATTTCATATTTTATTGCTTCTGACGCTATTCCACAATTTTACGGAGTTGATAAATTTGTTGCAGAAGGAACTTTAAATACTACGGTATCGAAGTGGGTTGGAACAACTCTTTATGCAACTTATATATTACTAGGACTTACGATTCTGTCTATCGCAGGATCTGCTGTCTTTCGTATTTTTAAATAAACCATTGTGGTGACTAAAAACAGGAAAAAATAATATTATGGCAAAAAAAATACCCGAAATACCGGCAGCATCTTTGGCTGATATTGCTTTTATGTTGTTGATCTTTTTCCTGGTAACTACCACGATGGATGTTGACAGCGGATTAGAACGTCGTCTTCCTCCAATGCCTCCTGAGGATCAAGAAGAAGATGATACACCTCCAATTAAAGAACGTAACGTTTTTGTGGTTTTGGTAAACGCCAATAACCAATTACTAGTTGAAGGTGAAATAACCGATATTGATGAACTACGTGATAAAGCCAAGGAATTTATGGCTAACCCTTACAATGACGAAGATCTGCCAGAAAAAAAGATTGAAACTGTAGACTTTTTTGGGCAGGTAGAAATTACGAAAGGGGTTATTTCGTTGAGGAATGACGTTGGAACTCAATATGGGACATACATCGCTGTGCAAAATGAGTTGGTAGGTGCCATTAACGAGCTAAGAGAAGAACTTGCAAAACAAAAGTTTGGCAAGCCTTATGAAAAACTTGATAGTGATCAGCAAGGTGCGATAAAAGATATTTATCCATCTCGGATCTCAGAAGCAGAACCTAAAAAAGTGGGAGGAAATTAGTATGTCGAAGTTTAGAAAGAATGATACTAAAGAATTACCACCGATTTCTACGGCTTCATTGCCCGACATTGTATTTATGTTGTTATTCTTCTTCATGGTTAGTACAACCATGCGCGAGGTGACTATGAAGGTACAGGTAACAGTCCCTTCAGCAACAGAATTATCGAAGTTGGAAAAGAAATCGTTGGTGAGTTATATTTATGTAGGAACTCCCTTTAAGCAATACCAAAGTGTATTTGGTTCTGAACCTCGTATCCAGTTGAATGATCAGTTTGCTAAAGTGTCAGATATTCCTGATTACATTACAGCTGAACGTGAAGCTCGAGATGAAGCAGAGGTGCCTTTTATGATTACCTCGCTTAAAGTAGATGAATACACCAAGATGGGTATCGTTACCGATATTAAGCAAGAACTGCGTAAGGCAGCTGCTTTGCACATCAACTATTCATCACGGAAAAAGGCGGAAGAAAGATAATTTGAGTTATCAGATATTTGAAGGGAGAGCTGTTTAGTTCTCCCTTTTTTATCATAGTAAAAGTAGAAATTATGGCGATATTAAAATTTGAAGAGGTGCCTTACGAAATTGTAAGGGAAGGATTAAATCGAAAAATTATTCACACAGATACTTTAATGACAGTTTTAATCGACTTTACTGGTGGGCCGTGGGCTGACCCAGAGCCCAAACATAGTCATTCGCATGAACAAACATCGTATATTGCAGATGGTAAAATCATCTTTTTCTGCGATGGTGAAGAGCCGAAGGAACTTGTAGCAGGCGATATGTTTGCAGTGACTTCTGGTGTACCCCATACCATTCAATTGCTATCAGAAACGGCCCGTTTGGTTGATAGCTTTAATCCGATTCGTGAGGATTTTCTGAAATAAAAAAGGGAGCTGCTAGCTCCTTTCATACCATATAATCTTATTGCTATTTAGTTCTTTTTTGCTTTTAAATCAAGCATTAAGTTCAGTTCATCTAACTGCTCTTTAGCAATCGGAGATGGTGAATCAATCATCACATCGCGTCCGGCATTGTTTTTAGGGAATGCGATGACGTCACGGATAGAGTCTAGTCCGGCAATCAGAGAAACCAGGCGATCAAATCCAAACGCTATTCCGGCATGTGGCGGTGCTCCATATTTGAATGCATTCATTAGGAATCCAAATTGGGCGTCAGCTTCCTCTTTCGTGAATCCAAGTAAACTGAACATTTTGGCTTGCAGTTCTGAGTTAAAAATACGAACAGAACCACCTCCGATTTCAACCCCATTAATAACCAAGTCATAGGCATTGGCGCGAACTTTTCCGGGTTCGGTGTCTAGTAGGTTAATATCTTCTGGCTTAGGTGCGGTAAATGGGTGGTGCATCGCATAATGGCGTTTTGTGTCCTCGTCCCATTCCAATAGTGGGAAATCAATAACCCAAAGTGGATTAAACGTGTTTTTATCCATTAACCCGAGCTGTTTCCCCATTTCTAAGCGAAGAGCTCCAAGAGCATCCAGCATATCGGATTTAACTCCTGAGAGTACCAGAATCAAATCACCGGCTTTTGCTCCGGTTGCATCTGCCCAATTTTTTAAATCTTCTTGAGAATAGAACTTGTCAACCGACGATTTGAAAGAACCATCTTTGTTGCATTTTACGTAAACCAATCCTTTTGCTCCAACTTGAGGACGTTTTACCCAGTTGGTCAATGCATCTAGTTGTTTACGAGTGTATTCAATACAGCCTTTAGCACAAATTGCTCCAATGAATTCAGCTTCATCAAACACTTTAAAATCATTTCCTTTTACAACTTCAGTCAAGTCGCTAATCAACATCTCAAAACGGGTGTCTGGCTTGTCTGATCCATATTTTGCAATGGCTTCAGAATAGGGCATGCGAGGAAATTCCTGAATTTCTATATGTTTAATTTCCTTGAACATGTATCTGGTCAATCCTTCAAAAGTATTCAATACATCTTCCTGCTCTACGAAAGCCATTTCACAGTCGATTTGTGTAAATTCAGGCTGACGGTCGGCACGAAGGTCTTCATCGCGGAAGCACTTTACGATTTGATAATAACGGTCAAATCCGCCAACCATCAATAATTGTTTGAATTGCTGTGGAGATTGTGGTAATGCGTAAAATTCACCTTCGTTCATGCGACTTGGCACAACAAAGTCACGAGCACCTTCCGGAGTCGATTTAATTAAAACAGGAGTTTCTGTCTCAATAAAATCCAGTTCATTCAAATAGGAACGAACCGCATGTGCCATTTTCGATCGTAAAATCAAGTTTTCACGCACCGGATTTCTACGTAAATCCAGGTAGCGATATTTCATTCGGATATCGTCACCACCATCACTTTCATCTTCAATTGTAAATGGAGGAACTGCTGATGGGCTTAGTACTTTCAAGCTTTTAACATCAATTTCAACTTCTCCCGTAGGAATGTTGTTGTTTTTGCTGCTTCGTTCACGAACAATGCCAGTAGTTTGAATGACGAATTCGCGGCCAAGCTTTTTGAGTTGATTTGTAATATCGTCCGAAGAGGTTTCGTCAAATACCAATTGTGTAATCCCATATCGATCGCGAAGATCTACAAATGTCATTCCACCCAATCCACGTTTGCGTTGCACCCAGCCAGCAAGAGTTACTTCGTTTCCTTGGTTTTCCAGTCGTAATTCACCACATGTATGTGTTCTGTACATATCTTTGTTCGTTTTTGTTTGGGTGCAAAAATAAGGAGATTTTAGCAATTAAAATTGTAGGTTTGTGATTAATTCTGAATGGATTTAAAACATGGAGCCTTTTGACGATATATACTTTATGAAGAAAGCCTTTCAGGAAGCTCAGCTTGCTTACGACGAAGGTGAAATTCCTGTTGGTGCTGTGGTGGTTGCTCAAAATCGGGTTATTGCTCGTGCACATAACTTGACCGAAACGTTGACAGATGTGACTGCACATGCCGAAATGCAGGCAATTACTGCTGCGGCAAATCTTTTGGGTGGAAAATACCTGAATGAATGTACACTTTATGTGACCCTTGAGCCTTGTGCGATGTGCGCTGGAGCACTCGGATGGGCTCAGTTGGGGAAGCTTGTTTTTGGAGCCTCTGATGAGAAAAGAGGTTTCTCAAAATTCGCACCCAAAGCTCTTCATCCAAAAACCGAGTTAGTAAGCGGGGTGATGGCCGAAGATTGTGGAGATTTGATGACTGCCTTTTTTCAGGATAAGAGATAAAAAAAAGAGCTTCCAACCGTAGTTGAAAGCTCTCTGTATTTTTTTCGATTTCTGGAATTAGCTTCCAAAGTCATCAAACATTACATTTTCGTCAGGAACTCCTAAATCATAAAGCATTTTCTGAACGGCATCGTTCATCATTGGAGGGCCACACAAATAGTAATCAATTTCTTCCGGTTCATCGTGTTTACCCAAGTACATATCATGAATTACTTGGTGGATAAACCCTTTTGGCCCATCCCAGTTGTCCTCGGGTTGAGGGTCAGATAAAGCTAAGTGGAATGAGAAATTCGGGTACTTTTCTTCAATGTCCCGGAATTGATCGTAGTAAAAAACTTCTCTCCAGGAACGGGCACCATACCAAAAAGTAATTTTCTTATCTGATTCTTTCAGGGTGTGAAATAGGTGAAACAAGTGCGAACGCATGGGAGCCATACCTGCACCACCACCAATAAACATCATTTCGTTATCATTGTCCTTTAAAAAGAACTCTCCATAAGGGCCTGAAATTGTCACCTTGTCACCTGGTTTACGTGAGAAGATGTAAGAAGAACAAATACCAGGATTTAGCTTTTGGAAACCTCCATTAACACGGTCGAAAGGAGGAGTTGCAATACGGATATTAAGCATTACAATATTTCCTTCGGCAGGGTGGTTAGCCATTGAATAAGCACGAAATGTTGGTTCCGGGTTTTTCATTTTCAAATCGAATAGGTTGAATTGTTCCCATTCAGGTTTAAACTTGTCATCAACTTCAATGTCTTTAAAATCAACATCAATTTTAGGGACATCAATTTGAATATAGCCACCTGATTTGAAATCTAAGTTTTCACCTTCAGGTAACTTCACCACAAACTCTTTAATATAGGTTGCCACGTTGTCGTTGGAAACCACTTCGCATTCCCATTTTTTGATTCCCATAATTTCCTGAGGAATCTTCAATTCCATGTCTTCTTTTACTTTTACCTGACAAGCTAAACGCCAATTGTCATTCTGCTCTTTACGGGTGAAGTAACCGGTTTCGGTTGGAAGAATTGAACCTCCACCATCGACTACCTGGCAACGACACATGGCGCAAGTACCACCACCACCACATGCTGATGGAAGGAAGATCTTGTTATTTCCCAAAGTGGTTAACAGGGTGTCGCCAGGATTGGTTTCAAGTACTGTATCTCCTTTATTTATATCAACTTTAACAACACCCGATGGGGTTAACTTTTGTTTGACAAACAGTAAGATTGAAACCAGTAGGATCACCATCAATAGAAAGACGGCGATACTGGTAATAACCACTGTAGCTTGAGCTGCTAAAAATATCATTGTTCTTAGTTTTTATCTGATTATAGTTTTATTCCCATGAATCCCATGAATGCTAATCCCATTAAACCCGTGACAATAAAGGTTATACCAAGACCTTTTAAAGGGCCGGGAACATGAGAGTATTCAATTTTTTCACGAATGGCAGCAATACCAATAATAGCCAGGAACCAACCGACGCCGGAACCTAAACCATAAACCGAAGCTTCGCCAATATTTAGAAAGGCTTTTTGCTGCATGAACAAAGATCCCCCAAGAATTGCACAGTTAACAGCAATTAGTGGTAAGAAAATACCCAACTGCGTATAGAGTACCGGGGCAAATTTTTCAACAACCATTTCAACCAACTGTACCATGGATGCAATAACTGCGATAAACATGATATAGCTTAGGAAGCTTAAGTCTACTGCTTCGAAAGTTGGGCTTAACCATGTTAATGCTCCTTCTTTTAATACGTACTTTTCCAATAGGTAATCAACAGGAACGGTAATACCCAAAACAAAGATAACAGCTAGTCCAAGTCCGGTAGCCGTTTTTACTGATTTGGATACCGCCAGATAAGAACACATGCCTAAGAAGTAGGCAAAAACCATGTTCTCAATAAAGATGGATTTGATAAATATATTAATCAGGTTTTCCATAATTTCAATTCTTTTGCGCGTTAGTCTTCAATCAGTTTTCTGTTTCGGCTGCGTTGAACCCAAATAATTGCTCCTACAGTTATTAAGGCCATAGGAGGTAGGATCATCATACCATTATTGGCGTAAAAGCCACCATTTTCGATGTACCAGCTCTCTGGGATAATACGAAATCCCCAAAGTGTACCACTACCAAATAACTCGCGGAAGAAACCAACAATAACTAAAATTGCGCCGTAGCCAGCAGCATTTCCAATCCCATCGAGGAATGACGGCCAGGGTTTGTTTCCTAAGGCAAAGGCTTCCAGTCGTCCCATGATGATACAGTTCGTAATAATTAAGCCCACGAAAACTGACAGTTGCTTGCTTACATCGTAAACAAATGCTTTCAGTACTTGGTCAACCAGAATTACTAAGGCTGCAATTACCACTAGCTGAACAATAATTCGAATCCGGTTTGGGATGGTATTCCGTAATAGCGAGACGATAACATTTGCGAATGCCAATACTGCCATTACTGATAAAGACATAACAACCGAAGGTTTTAATTGGGCGGTTACAGCTAAGGCCGAACAAATACCCAGAACCTGTACGGTAATTGGGTTACTACTGTCAAGCGGATCGCTAAGCAGTTTTAAATTTTTCTTTGAAAATAAAGGTTCTTTATCGCTCATTTTCTTCTATTTATTCTGGTTGAAAAAAGCATTATAGAGACTCAAATCATCATAAATCATATTCTGTAATCCTTTTGATGTGATTGTGCCTCCAGAAATTGCATCAACTTTATGGATTTCCGGGGCTGATTCATTTGACTTAGCAACGGTGATTGAGACTAACTCGCCATCGTCGTAAATCTCTTTTCCTTTAAACTGGCTTTGAAAAGCCTGTGTAGAAATTTCGGCTCCAAGTCCTGGAGTTTCTCCCTGGTGGTCAAACGAAGCACCATAAATAGTCGACATATCGGAGTTCAACGCCAGGTATCCCCAAATTGGACCCCAAAGACCAGCTCCACGAAGTGGAACAATGTATTTGATGTCGCCATCGATCTGGCATTCAAAAACCGGTAGTTGTTGTTGGTCAGATTCTTTTGCACGTTCTTTTTTCAAGTCAACGGTAAAAGCATTACCTTCCAATTTCTCACCTTTCGAATTGACAATATAACTATTGACAATTTTTTCAGCGTAGATTTCTTCTGCATTTGTCGCATCAGCTGCTATATTGACAGAGGAGAGAATGTTTTGCTTTTTCTCAATCTCAATATTTTTATCCTGAAATGGTTTTAAATTGCTGGCAGCCAATGAAAGTATGGCAGCAACCAAAATCACCATTCCCGATGCGTATATAAATGTGTAAACATTACTGTTCCTATCCATTTCTTTATTCTTTTAGGGATTAAGCGCTCTGTTGAACACGTTTTAAACGACGTTTGATATTGCCCTGAATGATGTAATGGTCGATCAGCGGAGCAAATGTATTCATCAGTAAGATGGCCAACATCATTCCTTCCGGATAAGCAGGGTTTACAACGCGAATTAAAATGGCTAATACACCAATTAAAAATCCGTAGATCCATTTCCCCTTATCCGTTTGTGCTCCAGATACCGGATCAGTTGCCATAAATACAGCACCAAATGCAAATCCTCCAATGATTAAATGCTCCCAGAAAGGCATTTCCATATAAGCATTTACTGCAAAAACATTCAGCAGAATACCCATAAACAGTCCACCTAAAACAGTCGAGAGCATAATTTTCCAATTTCCAATACCGGTGATGATCAGAATTGCAGCACCAATAAGAATGGCTAATGTTGAAGTTTCGCCAATCGAACCGGGTATCAAACCAACAAAGGCATCCCAAACATTAAGGTCAGTATTCCCTAAAACAGCTTGGGCCATCGGTGTTGCACCAGTAAAACCATCAGCCATTTTTTCGATACCACTGGCTGAAATCCAAACTGAATCACCAGACATTTGTGCCGGATATGCGAAAAATAAGAATGCCCGGGCAACAAGCGCAGGATTCCAGATATTCATTCCAGTTCCTCCAAATACTTCTTTTCCAAATACAACAGCAAAGGCTGTGGCCACACCAATCATCCAGAGTGGCGTATTAATTGGCATCACCATTGGAATTAAAATACCGGAAACCAAAAATCCTTCGTTCACCTCATGACCTCGGAATTGGGCGAAAATAAACTCAATACCCAATCCAACAATGTATGAAACAAGAATAACAGGCAGTACCTTCAGTAATCCAAAAAGAAACAGGTCGAAAAACGCAGCCGTTTCCAATTGGCCTAAAGCACCAAAGTGTTGGTATCCGATATTGTACATTCCCATAAGCAATGCAGGGACAAGAGCAAAAACCACGATTCCCATGGTTCTTTTCAAATCAATATAATCATGTATATGAGTTCCTGATTTGGATGTATCTTTCTGAACGAAGGCCAATGTGAAGAAAGCATCGTGTGTTGAGTGTAGCCAATGGTATTTGGCTCCTTTCTGTACATATGGTTTCGTTTTCTCAAAAAAGTTCTTTAACGCTTTCATTGAATTATCTATTTTGTTTTGAGAACAACATCATTTATCCTAACTCTTTAATCATTGAGTTGATTCCTTCTCGTAAAATATTCTGTACTTTGATTTTGGATGTACAGGCATATTCACATAAAGCTAAATCTTCCTCAATTACTTCATAAATTCCGAGTTGTTCCATTTTGTCGATATCGTTAACCAAAATGGCCTTTAGCAAATGAACTGGTAATATGTCCATCGGAAGGAATTTTTCATATTGTCCCGAAAGAACAAATGCGCGTTCACCCCCATGCATGTTGGCACTCAGCGTATACTCTTTTTTTGGAAGAAGCTTGGAGAAAAAGGCCTTGCTGGCTGAAAATTTATCAAATCCAGGAGCAGCCCAACCCATAAATTCATACTCATTACCTTCAGGGATAATTGTGATTTGCTGATCGAAATAACCCAAAAAGTTATCTGAATCAACTTTCTCTCCTGTCAGTACATTTCCACTGATAATTCTTTCTTTGACTTTTCCTTTTGTTTTTCCTTTTAAAAGCTCGGTCAATTCAGTTCCGTGGATGGTTTTTATGTATTTGGGAGTTTTTACTTCCGAGCCAGTCAAAGCAATCGTTTTACTGAAGTCGACCTGCCCTGTAGCAAATAAACGACCAATATAAACAAGCGCCTGAGGACTTAGTGTCCAAATAAGATCGTCTTTGCCAATTGGGCAAACTTTACTGATTTGGATACCTACATTTCCTGCCGGATGTGGGCCGCTGAATGTATTGGTTTCAATGTTTTTCAGTTTCGAGAATACGCCGGAAGATTGTTCCGGGGATAATCCCAAAAATACTTTTCCATCCGTTAGTTTGCTTACTGCATCGATTCCGGTTTGAAGTGCTGATTGCTCTTTGGAGAACACGAAATCGGGATCAGGTGCCAGTGGCGACGAATCGAAAGCTGAAATAGCGATGTGAGTTGGTACATCGCTGGGCTTTGCTAAAACACCATAAGGACGTTGTTTAATAAATGGCCAGATGCCACTTTTTAGGATTTGTTCCCGAATTTGTTCACGCGACAAGGTTGACGGATCAGCCTTTGTGAATTTTATATATTCACTGGTGCCGTCAGGCTCAATTACAATCTCTAAAACCTTTCTACGCTCGCCCCTGTTGACAGATTTTACTGTGCCACTTACGGGAGATGTAAATATAATTTCTGGATTGTACTTGTCGAAAAAGAGGGCATCACCAGCTTTAACCTTTGCCTCGGCTTTCACTTTCAGCTTAGGCGTTAAGCCTGAAAAATCAGTTGGCTTTAGGGCTACTGTTTTCGGTGCGGGAGCATCCTCCAGAACCACCTCGGCAGTTCCTTTCAACCGGATATTGAATCCGCGTTTCAATTTAAAATGCTTTGACATTGTAATCCCTTGTTGTAGTTATTATTTAGGGTGGCAAAAGTACATATTTAAAAAACTTTTCACAATCTTTGTTTTACAAACTTATAAAGATTGAAATATTTATAAGTTTAAACGTTCGAATCAAAGCATGTTTAAACAGTAATCGTAGGCTTTGACTTGAAAACGTAGAGCTTAGGTGAAAAAAGATCAAACAAATGCGGATTTTAATTTACATAATCGTCATAAATTGCTGCGTTATTTTTACATTAAATTCTCAGGCGCAAAATGAGAGCGAGTACCATTATCAAAATGCAGTTTTCAAAGAAGAGATTAGAACGGTAAAGGCTTTTCGGGAGGGCTATGAGCTTAGTGATCCAATCTATGAATTGGGAAGTGACGTTAATCTGATTTTTAAGTTTGATGATTTATCAAACGAAACAAAAAATTACTACTATACGATCGTGCATTGCGATGCTGATTGGAATGAATCATACATTCTTCAGAATGAGTATTTAGATGGATTCTTTGATAATCCGGTAACCGATTATGCTCCCAGCTTTAATACGACGATGACATATGTCAATTACCTGATCCGGGTACCAAACGAAGATGTGCGCATAACTAAGTCGGGCAATTATGTATTAGTTGTATACGAAGATCAGGATAAAGAAAAATTAGTGCTTACCCGTAGGTTTCAGGTTCTTGAACACAAGGTTAGAGTTGCGGGAACTGTGAAACGGGCTACGTTCGATCCGTTTAAAGGAGATAAGCAGGAAGTTGACTTTACTATTTATCACGAAAATTTGCCGATTCTTAATCCAAGAGACGAGGTGAAAGTTGTGATTATCAAAAATGGAAGGTGGGATACCGCAATTCGGGATTTGAAACCACTTTTTATCAAGGAGCATGAGTTGGATTATAATTACGATAAAGAAAACGTTTTTCCCGGAGGAAATGAATATCGGTATTTTGATATTCGTACCCGAAAGTATACCGGGGAGAATGTCGCATCAATCAATTTTTTTAGACCATATTATCATGCGACATTGATGGTAGATGAGCTTCGGGCAAATAAGAAATATTTTCCGTACAAAGAAATGAATGGAAAGTATGTTGTTGAAAGCCAGGATCGGGTAGATGATTATGACACCGAGTGCGATTATTTTTTTGTACATTTTACTTTACCATTAGAAGCACAATTGGTTGGCGGGTCGGTTAATGTATTTGGAGCATTGACCAGTTGGAATGCCAATAAAAGTAATGAGATGACTTGGAATTATGAAACCGCCAGCTATGAATTGACACTATTGCTGAAGCAAGGATATTATAACTATCAGTACGTTTATGTTCCCGAGGGGAGTAAAAAGGCCGATGCAACTGTTCTCGAAGGGTCGCATTACGAAACCGAAAATGAGTACCAGATTTTCGTCTATTATAGAGACATATCCGGCAGGTATGATCAGTTGGTTGGTTACAAACAACTAAAAGCCGATTTCTAACGAACGACCTGCAGGGTTCCTTCTCCGTTTTTAAAAGGTATACTGAAATAGAACCTAGAGCCTTTGTCGATTTCCGAATTAACTTCGATTGGTCCGCCCAGCAAGCTGGCGTAATGTTGCGCAATTGCCAGCCCTAGTCCCGTTCCTTCGTATTTCCGGGTTGTCTTATTGTCTAGCTGATGAAAGCGTTCGAAGATGCGGATGATTTGAGCCTCATCAATTCCAATGCCGGTATCTCTCACGAAAAATTGGAGCCGCTCTTTACCATCCATTTGATAGCCAAACTCAATTTCCCCTTCGTTAGTGAACTTCACGGCATTATCAAGTAGTTTTTTTAGTATTTCGTTTAGCAATTGTTTGTCCGTTACAACACCAAACTTGGGATTGGCATTTTGGTTGTTTAGTTTCAATCGGATAGGTTTTGAGGTCAAATCAAAACTATACTCACGGTAAAGATCAACCATCAAGTCATTAACTTTACAAAAGCCTTCTTTTACATACACTTGTTTGCTTTCAATCTTCGAGAGGCTGATCATGTCGTTGATCATTTCCATAAGTAATTTACCATTGGAGACGATAATGTCTATGAATTTATTTTTTTCTTCCAGGTCGAAATCCGAAGAGCCAATCATTTTTGAAAATCCAATAATCGCATTCATCGGAGTTCTGATCTCATGAGAAATATTCGCTAAAAAGGCTGATTTTAGCTGGTCTGCTTCTTCGGCTTTATGTTTGGCTTCTTCCAGGCGAATTTCAGCTATTTTTCGTTTGGTAATATCGCGGGCGATCGAAATAACAGAGTTTTCATCTAAACGGGCAATGCGCATTTCAAACATCGCGGTTCCTTTTTTAACATCTAATGCATATTCAATAGTCTCAATGGTATCCCGGCTAATGGCATCCTGAATACATTGAAAGATTTTTCGCGACATCTTTTCAGAAAAACCAACCTCGAAAATAGAGTTTCCAATAATATCATCGGCATTAATCTGAATCAACTCCGATTCTTTAATGACAAAGTCCATGTATATACCATCTTTATCGATAATGAAGAAGATGTCGGGAATTGCTTCCAGCAAAACCTTGTAACGTCTGCGACTGTCCCCCAGTTCTTTTATGGTTTCGTTGTGAGAGGTCGTATCATAAAAAATACTGGCAATCTGATCTGAGTCGGGATTTAAAACATAAACATCGAACCACTTGTCGAGGTGCTCTACAAAAAACTCCGTCCGTTGTTTTGTTTTGCTGTGTAAATAGTGGTTGTTCCAGTCAAACGAGTTGCGAAAAACCTTTGGGAAAATAACATCTGCATCGGTATTGTGAATTTCCCGTGGGTTAATCTTAAACATTCGTTGAAATGCCGGATTCGTTTTAACGACCTTCAATCCAATAGGAGTGTTCATTTCATCTTTAATGATGCGCATTAGTATAACCCCTTGCCGAAACGATTTTACCGTATTATTAATTTGGGAATCGGTCGTTTCAACCTGATTTCGTAGTTCTTTAAGTACAAGTTCGTAATTCGTGGAAATCAGAAAAGTTACGGTAAAAGCAATTGTAATGATTAACAGAGGGTTTAATATTAGCTCATCTGTTGGCCAATAAATACCTGTTGCATCCCCAAAACGATCAGCCTTGTATAAATGAAAGCAAACGGTAACAATGCTCACTGCATAGTTAATCAGTAATTTTTGTCCGGTCTTATAACTTAAAAGAAGAATGAATAAGAATCCGGGAATGAGAGACCACACGGTGTAAGGTAGAGCATTCTTTATTGGAAGAATTGAATACTGCGATGAGATAAAAAAGAAATAGACGGCAAAAGGTATAAGAAATACGGTATTTACAGCGCATTGAGGACGTGCATTACGTAAACAATACAGGCCAATGATCGTGATTGCTATTATTGAAACATCCCCGGGAATACATTCATTCAGGTTGTAACCTGAAATAGAAATCGTAAAGTCGGTTAATGAATATAGTAATCCCAGAAACAGAACAATGTGAAGCCCGATAATTTTTCGTTTATCTTCACTTGTTGATAATAAATAGGGTTTCGTAATGAAGTGATATATTGCTTTAAGCATGAAAAAATGTGCCGTTAAAAATCGCACTAAATATAGCAATTTTTAGGTGGGAATAAATTTTATCCAACATATTGTTTGTTCTAATTTCCAAAACTGATTTTTATTAGTAATTAATTGTTGTCCTTTCAATAGTTTTGCAATAACACTGACATAGAAATCACTACTAAATGAATTGGTTATGGCAAAAGGTTTTTTTAATATTCCGCATGTAAAGAATGAACCGGTAAAAAGTTTCGCTCCCGGATCACCCGAAAGAGTATCGCTTAAAGCTAAGCTTAAGGAATTGAAAAGTGTGGAAGTTGAGCTACCTATGATTATTGGAGGAAAGGAAGTTACAACTAATAGGCGAATGAGAATTTCTCCACCACATGATTTTAAACATACCTTGGGTTATTACTATCAAGGCGATGCGTCGCATGTTCAAATGGCTATTGAGTCGGCTCTTGAAGCACGCGAAAAGTGGGCTGCCTTGAGTTGGCAACATCGGGCATCAATATTTTTGAAAGCTGCTGATTTGCTGGCTGGACCATACCGTGATAAAATTAACGCCGCGACTATGCTTGGTCAGTCGAAAAATGCCTACCAATCTGAAATTGATGCTGCGTGCGAATTGGCTGATTTCTTCAGGTTTGGAGTAAAGTGCATGACTGATATTTATAAAATGCAACCGGAATCGGCGTCGGGAATCTGGAACTACAGTGAGTTCCGTCCGTTGGAAGGTTTTGTATTTGCATTGACTCCATTTAATTTTACCTCAATTGCCGGAAACCTTCCTGCTGCGCCCGCAATGATGGGGAACGTTGCTGTGTGGAAGCCTTCAAAAACAGCTGTTTATTCGGCTGCTGTAATCATGGAAATTTTCAAGGAAGCGGGATTGCCTGACGGAGTAATTAATATTGTTTATGTTTCCGGACCTGTTGCTGCCGAAACCGTTTTTGCTCATCCTGATTTTGCAGGTATCCACTTTACCGGATCAACCGGCGTATTCCAAAGCATTTGGAAAACAATAGGTGAAAATATTTATAAGTATAAATCATATCCTCGTATTGTTGGCGAGACTGGTGGTAAGGATTTCATTTTTGCCGATAGTACGGTTGATCGTCAGGCATTGGCAATTGCGATGGTGCGCGGTGCTTTCGAATATCAGGGGCAAAAGTGTTCGGCAGCTTCTCGCTGCTATGTGCCTGCAAGTATTTGGGACGATGTTAAAGAACGTGTAGGAAAGGCTTTGTCGACGATAAAAATGGGTTCTCCCGAAGATTTCACCAATTTTGTAAATGCAGTGATCGATGAAAGCTCATTTGATAAGCTTTCGGGATACATCGATCGTGCTAAAGAGGACGAGGATGCTGAAGTTATTTTTGGTGGAAATCATGATAAGTCGGTGGGGTACTTTATTGAACCAACCGTAATTTTAGCTAAAAAGCCGGATTATGTGACCATGGTTGATGAATTGTTTGGGCCGGTGTTGACGGTCTATGTTTACGAAGATGAAAAAATGGAAGAAACGCTTACCATTTTAGATAATACTTCGATCTATGCATTAACCGGAGCTGTGATGTCGCAAGACCGTTACAATATTGAAAAGATAACCAAGCGTTTGGAAAATGCTGCCGGAAACTTTTATATTAACGATAAACCAACAGGCGCAGTTGTGGGGCAGCAGCCATTTGGAGGCGCAAGAGGTTCCGGCACTGATGATAAAGCAGGTTCTGTCTTTAATTTCTTGAGATGGGTGTCTATTCGCACCATCAAAGAAAATTTTGTACCACCTCATGATTATATGTATCCGAGCTTTTTGCCAGATAATAAATAACAACAAATCAATATTTCTCGGAAGAGGGGATGAATTTTTTCATCTCCTTTTTTTTTGATTGAATATACCTTACTTTTGTTATTGTAAATTTATAAGCGCATGAATAAAATGATTGCAATCGTCTGGTCTAAACTTCGAACAAAATATGGTATTGTATTGGCCATATTTGTATTGTGGGTTGGTTTTTTTGATGAACACAGTTTGTTGCAACATTTTCAGAATAAAAGAAAACTAGCCCGGTACACAGAGCAGGAAGCTTATTTGAAAAATAAAATAGTTTCAGATAAACGCAAGATTCATGAGCTTCAAACCAACCAAACCAATCTCGAAAAATTTGCCCGGGAAGAATTTCTGATGAAAAAAGAAAACGAAGATGTCTATGTAGTTGTTGAGGAGGACTAGTTCTTTTCATTTTTTCTTTATTCTACCTCTCTTTTCTTGATAATTGACGGTAAAAAATCAGTATCTAAAACACTTATTTAGAATAAATTTCAATAAGGTATTTGATTAATGCTTGTTTTTTTCATAAATTAACTAAGAATTTAATCAATTATGAACTTGAATCTCAATTTGTTTAAAATAGAAACGAATCATGTTGCACCTTCTAAAGGTCGGATGTTGATTGCTGAGCCCTTTTTGCCGGGCAGTTATTTTAACCGTTCGATTGTTCTATTGGTTGCTCATGGCGAAAAGGGGGCTGTTGGTTTTATTCTGAATAAAAAAATAGAATATCCGGTAAATGAAATCATGGGAGATTTTCCTGATTTTGAGGCGCATGTGTGTATTGGAGGCCCGGTAAGTACCGACACTTTATATTTCCTACACTCATTAGGTTCGCTGATTCCTGGTAGTGTACATGTAAAGGATAATCTATACTGGGGTGGCGACTTTGATGAGGTGAAGAAGCTGATTAGTGAGGGATTGATTCTTCCAAATCAAATACGTTTCTTTTTAGGGTATTCCGGTTGGGATGATGGTCAATTAGAAGATGAGATCAATGAAAATTCATGGTTGGTTTCCGAAATTAACGATGAATTTGTCATGATGGATCGACAAACTAAAAGTATGTGGGTGCAGGCTGTTCGCGATATTGGTGGCAAGTACTCACTATGGGAGCATTTTCCCGAAAATCCTTCATTAAACTAGCAAGAGCCGGTTGAATTCCTTTTGAATAATCTTTACCTTTTTATTGAAATATCGTTTTTGTTTGAACGCTTTGACCCACTCTATTCCGCTCAGCGAATTTGCAACAAAAACTTCATCTGCATTTAATAGATCTTCTTCTCGCAAATCTCCTGTAGTCGTCAATCCCATTCCTGAAATTTCTAATGTTTTACCTATTGCTGATTGAACCGGATCAATGTAAGCTCCGCATGTAGGGGATGGAGTAAAAATCTGATTGTCAATGATAACGTAGATGTTTTTTCCGGGAGCCTCCAAGATCGCCTGCTTGCTGTTAATCAGCAATAGCTCATCATAGTCGGTTTTTAGTTTTTCAGCTTTTGCAATCTTCCAAATGGGCATAGATCCAAAATCCAGCGACGATAACAAAGAAAAGTCTTTAGGAGCTTTTTCGAAGATGTTTATACTAAGACCAACGGTGTTGAGAGTAAAGCTTGTTGATTCAATGGGATTTGCTTGAATAACATAGCCGATTGTCTCGTTTTCACGTGTAAGATAAAGTTTGATATGACTGCTTTTGAAAAACTTATTTTTTGTGAGGGTTCGTTCTATTTGTCTTTTTAGCTCTTTGCCTTTATTATGAAGAAAGGGAGCCGGATTTGCACCTAGTAAGCGGAGTTTTAGTTCAATTAATTGGAGGTGTTCATTCCAAAATGGCAGCTGGTCTCTCACTGAACGGACTTGCTGGCAAAACAAAATATTCTCAAAAAAGTCGATTGGAAATACCTTTTCGTTAGCTTGTTCAAATTGACCATTATTCAGCAGGAAATTAGTTTTCATGGGCTGAGTAATTCTTGTATAAAAGAAATCATATTATCGTTTGGTGTAACTTTAATTCCTTTGATTCCGGACGATTGAGCAGCTTGCATGTCAGAATCCTGATCGCCAATAAACAGGGCGTTTTCAGATGCGATTTCGTATTTTGCCATTAACTTTTCAATCATCAGAGATGATGGTTTTCGGCAAATGCAAGCTTCAATCGTATGATGATGCGGACAATAATAAATGTCTTTGAAAGAAATATCATACTTCTCAAATTCATCTTTTAAATACTGATGTACTTGGTTAACTTCCTCGTGTCCGTATTGTTTTTTAGCAATTCCTCCCTGGTTGGTGACAATGAAAAATGAAAAGCCCTGAGATTTGAGCAGTTTTAAATTCTCAAAAACACCATCAACAAATTCAATATCCTTTACACGGTAAATGTAATAGTGTTTTGAATTGTCGATCAACACTCCGTCACGATCAAAGAAAATAGCTTTCATAAATTAAATCAACATAAAAAGCTTGTCCATAAAGCGTTCTAGTAATCGGGCGTTTAATAAGATTGGAAAAACAAAGCCAAAAACAGCTCCTAGAAAGTGCGCATCGTGGGCAACATTATCACTTTCTTTTCTACCCATATAATAAGAATATGCGAGGTAGAGTCCGGCAAATACAATTCCGGGAACAGGCACAATTCCGAAAAAATAAACTTTATCCCATGGTTCAAAGAATATGGCTGCAAATAAAACAGCGGATACTGCACCTGATGCACCAACCGCGTTGTAGTAGTAATTGTTTCGGTGTTTGTACAACGCATACGCATTTGAGATGATCATTCCCCCGAAATATAAAATGAGGAAATAAACACTGGCCATTTTTTCAAAACCGTATGTAAAATAGTTTTCAACAGCGCGACCAAACGAAAACAGGACAATCATATTGACAATGAGATGCTCCCAGTTAGCATGCACAAAACCATGCGAAACCAAGCGATAGTACTCATTTTTATGCACGACTTTGCTGGCATTAAATTGGAACTTGTCCATCATGTCAGGACGGTTAAAAGCTAAGATGGAAACAACGGCAGTAATTGCAACGATTAATAATGTCATAGGTGAATTGCTAATGTAGTATTTTATAAATCATTTCTTTTTGAAGATCTCCAGCCGAAGTCGAAACGTTGCCAAATCCTTTTGATTTCATATCATATTCACGGAGGATTTCCATAATGGCTACTAACTTTTTAGGGTTGTAAACCTTAGCTGCTGCCGTATAGGAACGCACAAAATAAGGGTTTACCTGCAAGGCAGATGCAATGGCGTTGGGGGACTTGTCGGTTAAAAAATGATAAGTCAGTATTTTCATGAAATAGTAATACAAGCTTGAAATCGTTCGTGGAATAGGACTGGTTGCCGGATTTGCAGCAAAGTAGTTAATGATTTGATTGGTTTTTAAAATGTCTTTTTCACCCAACGCATTTTGCAGCTCAAAAATATTGTAGTCTTTACTGATGCCAATATTCTTTTCAATATGGTCGGGTGTTATTTTGGTTCCCTTCGGAAGGCTAATAATCAGCTTGTCGAGTTCGTTGGAGACTTTGCTTAGATTAGTTCCCAGATATTCAGCAAGCATTGCAGAAGCCTGGGGGGCAATGGAGTATTCATGAGCTGACAAGTAACTATTTATCCAGCTTGGTAACTGATTGTCGTATATTTTTTTTGATTCGAAAAGAACTGATGTTTTCCTGAGTTGCTTAGCAAAGCTTTTCCGTTTATCAATGGTTTTGTATTTATAATTGATAACCAGAATAGTAGATTTTAACGGAGCTTTGATGTATGCGTCCAGATCTTCAATCTTTTTAATATTCTGGGCCTCTTTTATAATAACTACTTGGTGATTGGCCATCATTGGAAAGCGTCTGGCGTGGGTGATGATGGTGTCCACATCAGTATCTTTTCCATATAAAGTATGCTGGTTGAACCCTTTTTCAGCTTCAGTGAGCACGTTTTTACTGATGTAGTCTGTTATCTGGTCAATGAAATAACTTTCTTCCCCCATTAAAAAATAGACAGGATGATAAATTTTCTTTTTAAGATTGGCTAAAATATCTTCGTAATTCATGTTCCAACTGACAGTTTAAAATCGTAAGTGTTTTACTGATCGGCCATTGTTTTTGATCTCCATAAGAGCTTCAATTCCTACTTTTACATGGTTTTGCACATAGTCAGAAGTAACCTTTTTGTCGCTGGCTACGGTCTTAATCCCGGTTGAAATCATCGGTTGATCAGACACCAATAATAAGGCTCCGGTTGGGATTTGATTGGCAAAACCGACTGTAAAGATAGTAGCAGTTTCCATATCAATAGCCATTGCTCGGGTTTTGTAAAGATATTTTTTAAACCGGGCATCGTACTCCCAAACCCGTTTGTTGGTTGTGTAAACAACTCCGGTCCAGTAATTAATTCGGTTTTCTCGAATAGCTGTAGAAACAGCTCGTTGCATACTAAAAGCCGGCAGTGCCGGTATTTCAGGTGGTAAATAATCATCCGAAGTACCATCGCTTCGAATTGCGGCAATTGGCAAAATTAAATCGCCCAGTTTGTTTTTTCGTTTCAGGCCTCCACATTTTCCAAGGAATAAAACCCCTTTGGGTTTGATAGCACTCAGTAAATCCATTATCGTGGCTGCATTGGGGCTTCCCATTCCAAAATTGATGATTGTGATATCACCGTTTGATGCATTAGGCATATTTTGATTGATCCCCACAATTGGCACATTAAATTTTTCAGCAAAAAGTTCAACATAGAGTTGAAAATTGGTCAGTAAGATGTATCCGGCAAAATCTTTCAAATCTCGCCCGGTATAACGTGGTAACCAATTGTCTACAATTTCCTTTTTTGTTTTCATGCAATCTTGATTTTAGTGCAAGAATTGTTTCTACAACAACGAAAAAAAGACTTGTTTTATTCAATCAAAAATAAAAGTCCATTTTATCTTTGCAGAATTTTTAGCAATTTTGAACGAAGTTCAATTCCCAAAGATCTCGCTCGGATTGTACGTTTTACAAAAATACAACTTTGTAGCTTCAAACTATGTTTGCTGAACTAAATTTACCAACATATTCTTTTCGTTTTCAAGATCAGGATGGCAAAAAGCTCATTTTTGATGAGTTACGAAAAAAAATGATTGTGCTGACTCCTGAAGAATGGGTTCGTCAGAATTTTATCAGGTATTTAGTTGATGCAAAAGGTTTTCCCACCTCATTAATGGCGATCGAAACTGGGTTAAAACTAAACGGGAATCAATTTCGAGCTGATTTGTTGGTATACAATCGCCAGGGGAAGCCGATGCTGATCGTTGAATTCAAAGCTCCATCGGTGAAAATTACTCAGCAAACATTTGACCAAATTACTCGATACAATATGACTTTTCAGGTTCCGTATTTAATCGTTTCCAACGGATTGTGTCACTATTGCTGTTCTGTTGATATTGAAAAGAAGTCTTATTCTTTTTTGAAAGATATTCCTGATTTTAAGCAGTTATAAGATCAATTGGTACAAGTCCTCATCTAGTCTGCCGTCTGCAGTTTTTATCCAGTCTTTTTTAGTTCCGACAAGCAGAAACCCGACTTTTTTAAACAGACGAATACTCGTTTGGTTGTCTACCGTAATATTAGCGTACAGCTGGTGTAGTCCTATTACATCGCGGGCGTATGATGCCAGTAGTCGAAGAGCGTCAGATGCGAGTCCTTTGCCTCGGTCTTTTTTATTATAAATCAAGATTCCGATACCGGCTCGCTGATGATATGGATCAAAGTCAAAGAGATCAATAGCACCAACAGCATTTTGTGTTATATCTTCAATAATGAGTCGAAGCTGCCTAGTTTCAAAAATGTCCTTGTGAGATTCCTCAATATACTGTTTCAAAATATATCTTGAAAATGGAACCAACGTGTTGCTCACTTGCCAAATTTCCGGATCATTTTCCCATTGATAAATCAATTCCAGATCTTCAGGCTCCAAAGGTCGAAAGCGAATATTTCCGTGTTCAAGCTTGTTTAATGTCATCGTCCAAGGTTTTTCCAGGCATGCCAAATAATATCTACATCTTGCAAGATGCTGTAATTTTTGGCGTATATCATATCAATTTCTAATTTTTTTTCTTCGCTAATCTCATGTTCAAATTTGTCAGCTGGCGAAAGCACTCCTTTCTTTATTTTAGGAAGGCTAGATTTCGTCTCTTCATTACCGGAGAACCCAACCCATGTTTTTGTGCCAAATAGAATGGTCAAAATATTTTTTAGAAAACCCGGTTTTTTCTTGACTGACCAGCACGTAAGCGGAAAAGTAACCAGTAAAATTAAACTGAGCATAAGGTCGAGGAGTCTCTTGTTTCGTTGGTTGTTTTCTTTCGTAATTGCGTTTAGGTGAACCACGTAGAGCTCGCCTGCTGTGTCAATTGAACTGCTTCCAATGATTGATAAACTTTCAGGTGGAGCGATTTTGTATTCGATATTTAGCCGACTGAGCTTAAGCATGATGTTGATGATTTCTCTGGATGGAAGATCATTGGCGCTGAAAATAAGCTCTTCTATTTTATGAATACTGATCACTTCGTTTAGTTGACTGAGATTTCCCAGAAATCCCTTTGCTACATGACTTTCTGTTGGTTGAACCAATCCAATAACGTTGATCTTCATATTCGACTGATCGATTAATTGATTGATTCTGGAGGCCTCTTCTTCGTTGGCAATCAATATGACACGTTTCTTTCGGTTTCGATCAAACTGAACTCGTTTCGACTTGCTATGGCTTAGAATATATCGGTAGCTCAAAAGGCTTACAAAAGCCCATGCAGAACCTAGCAATATCAATGCCCGCGAAAAGCGTAAGCTTTCGTCGACCAGCGAATGAAAAACTAAAATGGTGATGCTGCCCCAAAACAAACCTTTAAAAATATTGAGGATCTTGATCGGTTTTTGATAGCCTCCCGACATCCAAATGTTTACGATCCAGATCAGAATGTAAATCGGAACGATTGTATTCATAAACCGGGTAGGATAATAACCCGGTTCAAATTTGAAGCGTTCCCAATAGGGGAGAAGCCATAAAAAACCGCCGTAAATGACTAGCGCGTCAACAATTGGGAGGAAGATGCTTTTAGCAAATCGAGTAACAATGGCTAAAAAAGCTCGGAAATAAATCGCCAGATTAATTAAAACAGAGAATAAATCAGCTCGTCCTTTCGAAAAATGTTTACGGGCAAAAATAACCATTGCCTGATAAAAAATTTTGACATAGTTGATACTGCCTTTTTTTGTGCTTTCTCCTTTGTAATGAATGATTGTGGTATCGGCAAAATAGTAATTTTTATAGCCACCTTGGGTAATACGATACGACAAGTCAATATCTTCTCCGTACATAAAGTAATCTTCATCGAGCAGGCCAACCTTATCCAAAGTTGATTTTCGCAGGAACATGTAGGCGCCGGCTAAAACTTCTACTTCATGGGTTTGCTCTTTGTCCAAATGGCCCATGTGGTAACGGGCAAATCGCTTCGATTTACTGAAAAGACGCGATAGGCCAAAAATCTTATAAAATGCAACAAGAGGCGTTGGAAGTCCTCGTTTCGATTCAGGTAGAAAACGGCCCTTTCCGTCTATCATCTTTACGCCCAAACCTCCGGCTTCCTGGTGTTCATCCATAAATTGAATACACTTGATGAAGCTGTCTTCCTCAACAATTGTATCGGGATTGAGCAACAAGACATATTCACCTTTCGACAAATAGATGGCTTGGTTGTTGGCCATTGAAAAGCCTTTATTATGTTGGTTTTCAATTAGTTTTATCTCGGGGAATTTTTCCCGAACCATTTGGCACGAACCGTCAACGGAATTGTTGTCCACAACAAAAATCTCAGCATCTATATTTTTGGATGCTTTTAGAGCAGCATGCAGACACTGTTCTAAAAAGTATTTTACATTGTAATTGACAATTACGACTGAGAGCTTCATTGTTGCTTAATGCTGCTTGGCTTTTTTGAAAAATGCTTATTGCGATAATGTACTTTCAAAGTCAAGGCGGTTTTTAATGGATCTGCCTAGTGTTATTTCATCAGCGTATTCCAATTCATCTCCAATCGATACGCCACGCGCTAATGTTGATATCTTAACGTTCAGATCTTTCAATTTCTTATAAATATAAAAATTTGTTGTGTCTCCCTCCATGGTGGTACTCAATGCCAGAACGACCTCCTTTACCTCTCCACTTTTCACTCGCTCAATTAATGATTTGATTTCCAAGTCAGATGGGCCAATTCCGTCCATTGGCGAAATAATTCCTCCGAGTACGTGATAGAGTCCCGAAAATTGCTGCGTATTTTCGATGGCCATCACATCTTTAATATTTTCCACAATGCAGACTTCCTCAGGATTACGATTGGGATTGCTACATATATTACAAGTCTCGGAGTCGGAGATATTGTAACATACTTTGCAGTGTTTAATCTCGGTTCGTAGTTGAATTAAACTATTCCCAAACAATTCAACCTCCGATTTTTCCTGCTTCAACAAATGCAGGACTAATCGCAAAGACGTTTTACGACCAATACCCGGAAGTTTGGCAAATTCGTTGACAGCATTTTCTAATAAGCGGGAAGGAAACTTTTCCGTAATCATACCTGGCAATTATTATGGCATCAAATTTAATAAGAGCTGGTTAAATTACAGCCAAAATGCGAAGGTTATTTGAGATAACTCGCCAAAGTATCTAACAACTCTTTCATTTTTATGGGTTTGCTTAAAACGTCATTGCAGCCGGAATCCAGACACTTTTGTTTTTCTTCGGCCATTGCATAGGCTGTTTGAGCAATTATCGGTATTTCTTTGTCTGTCTCCCGAATCGTTTGAGTAGCTTGATAACCATCTATTTCGGGCATCTGAATATCCATAAGGATTAAATCAACTGTGTTTTTACCATAAAGATTTAGCGCGTCAATACCATCTTTGGCCCAAAGCACTTTTGCATTGGTATCTCTTAAAATTTCAGCCAAGTATTCATAATTGTAGTCAACGTCTTCAGCAATCAAAATTGTAAATCCAGTAAAGTCATAATCCTGCTTTTGTTCCTTTGGTTGAGGTTTTGCGGGGGCACTGATCTTGTCGTAAGGAATCGTGAAATAGAAAATGGAGCCTTTGCCCTCTGTGGATTTCACGTTCATCGAGCCTCCCATTAGCTTTACGAGTCCGTTTGAAATGGCCAGGCCCAGCCCAGCCCCACCTTTGCGCTCTTTTAAGCTGTGTGCATGGTGAAGCGTACGGTCAAAAATTGTGTTTTTCTGTTCTTTCGGGATTCCTTTCCCTGTGTCTTCTACATAGAACTGGATCTTTTTATTGGTCATCAATTGATAACCAATTTCAATATGCCCACTTTCGGTGTATTTAAGTGCATTGTCAAAAAGGTTAAATAAAATTTGCTTTAGCCGTTGGGTGTCAGTGAAAATATAATCGTGGTGTTTCAGAGTCGGTTTTCGAAAGCGAATTTCCAAATTAGGTTTTTCTCTGGCTTCCTGCATTTCACTAAATCTTGCGGACAATTCACTAAACGTGTTTTGTATGGAGCAAGCATCTTTTTTTATTTTCAACTCATTTGCTTCAATTTTTGAGATGTCAATGATGTCATCAATGAGTACCAACAGGTATCGACTACTTTTTTCAATAATATCAGCATAGCGATGTTGTTGTTCTTCCGATAAATCTCCTGTTTGTAATAGCTCAGAAAATCCAATAATGCCATTGATCGGTGTTCTGATTTCATGACTCATACTGGCCATAAAATTATGCCTGGACTGGTTCTCGATGCGAGTTCGTTTTCTTGACTTTTTCAGTTCTTCTTCCAGTCGCTTGAATGATGTAATTTCTTCGGAAATTTTGATGTAATTTGTAATAATACCGTGCTCATCTTTTAGGCTCGAGATAGAGGCTAACTCCCAATATGTTCTTCCATTCTTATTTCGGTTTTTAAATTCACCTGTCCATTCATTACCTGTTGTAATTGTATCCCAAAGTTCTTCATAGAATTTTTTAGAATGAAAGCCGGATTTTTGAATGTTAGTCTTTTTTCCAATCAACTCGTCTTTCTGGAATCCGGTAATTTTACAATATGCCGGATTGAAAAGCTCAATATATCCATCTAAATCGGTAATTACGATCGCAACAGGACTTTGCATGATGGCCTGATTGAGTTTTCGGAGGTTACCCTCATGCTTTTTTTCTGTCGTGATATCGCGATTCGTGCCTAAAATACGCAGAGCTTCTCCTTGATTGTCGCGAATAGCTGCGGCGCGGGTTTTAATCCAACGATAAACTCCATCCCGGTGTTTTAACCTGAATTCTGATTCAAAAATTAGCGAGCTGCTTTTTAGGAAATTGGTAAACGACCGCTCTACCCGGTTATAATCGTCCGGGTGAAGTTTATTCATCCAGGTCTGAAATTTATCTTCCAGCTCGTCAGGATAATACCCCAGTTGTGCTTTCCATTTTCTTGATATTTGTAAATCTTCGCTGTTAACCTCCCAATCCCAAATACCTAACTCCGATGCATCCACAACCAACTGTTCCCATTCTTGCTTCTTCTGAATTTGAGATTCAGCATCTTTTTGTTTCGTAATATCCCTGATAAGACCATTAACTGCGACAAAGTCTCCTGTTGCGTCTTTTTCAGGCGATAAACTAATGCTAATCCATAATGGCTCGTTTGTATTTTTTAGCCGAAATTCGTTGAAGTAAGGAGTGTCGTTTTTAACTATCAGGTCAAGGATTTGGTCGATGTCGTTGGTCAACTCTCCTAAATAATCTGTTTCGCTTATGGCCTGACCAATAATATTGTCGGGTTTGGTATTAAGCATAGAGAACAGATTGCCTGAGTGATAAAGGTGTTTTTTTGAAGTGTCAAAACGTATAAATACGTCATTTGTAAGATTTTTGTCAAATCCTTTTAATAGCTTATTGGGTAATGCAGCTTTTGATGAATGCATTTTTGAAAGGTCACTTTCACTTTGTTTTTTATCTGAATGTGTCATAGGATTCGGTTTCAATCAAATTAAAATTAGCAAATAATTGTCAAACTACACGTAATCCGTCAATAGTAAAGCATATATTTTTTTTGAACTGTATACAGTGTTTTGTTAATATTAAAGTTGTAACTCGCAGTAAGCGCATTTTGTTCAGCATAATGTTGAGTTCGATAAATTATGATATGTTTATACTTTATCTCTTTATAGGTTGAGGGTGGAGTCGCTTGTTTCTCTGTTCAATTTTTTGTTTTTGGCAAAGGCCCTGTTGAAGCTGGAGTTGAAGAACTGCGAGAATCAGGATATTTGCAAATATCTTAAAATAAGCATTATTTTACCATAGTTAAGTGGCATGGAAAAAAAAGAATGAAAGAACGGATTGTACAATATTGTCAACGAACAATATCACAAATGGAGCGGTTTGCGAAAACACTGTTTATTGTTTTGTGGGGACTCTTCTATTTTTCGGCGGGTTTTGCTGCGAGCAATGAAGTAAATTTCGACTCATTTACTCAGGAAAGCGGACTGCCCAATAATCAGATACAAACAATTTATCAGGATCATAAAGGATGGATGTGGATTGGAACTAGCCAGGGGCTAACTCGTTTTGACGGATATGAGTTTGTAAACTTTGTGCATTCGGATGATGATACAACAAGCCTGAAAGGAAATTTGGTGAGGGTGATTTTTGAAGACAATAGAGAGCGTCTTTTGATTGGCACCGAAAATGGAGGGTTGAATGTTTTCGACAGAGAGTTCGAAACTTTTTATCGCCCCTACGAAAATAATCTCTATTTCAGTGGCGAAGACATGTCTGTTAATGATATTGAGCAAGATACCTCCGGAGATTTGTGGTTGGCGACAAATCACGATATTTTAATTGTTGATGCGCTTGGTAGTGTTTCTCGCCTGTCGCTTGCGCACGAAAATTCGCAAGACAGGAATGAGACGTTTGTACGTGTAATGGAATTTGATCAAAATGGAATGCTTTGGGCTGGTACCAACGAGAGCGTTTTTTTAATTAACACACGGCAGCGAACTTTTGAGAAGTTGAATTTGCCATTAGCCGGGATGGAGCATGATGAGATTTGGGAGCTTTTTCTGGATAAAGACGGGGATATGTGGATTGGAACATACTCCAACGGTGTTTTTATTGTCGATTCTGAGTCAAATGAAATAGAATCTGTCGATTTGGGGTCTTCGGTTGAACGAACTAAGACGGTTCGTTCAATTTCAGAAGGAGCCCACGGCAACTACTGGATTGGCACGCGTGGTGGTATTTTGGATTATACTAAAAAAGGTGGAGTGGCTACCTTTTATCAGCATGATGAGCGGGAGTCAACTAGTTTGATCAATAATTCAGTATTGGACATTATTCATGATAGTCGCGGAGAAGCATGGATTGGAACGCGCGGAGGATTGAATTTGCTGGCAAAAAATAAACAGGTATTTGAAAATTATATTCCACATCCATCGGACAATGGTAATAAGTATTTGAATAGTAATATTGTTTATGCATTTTGGATTGACGAGGACCAGAATATTTGGGTTGGTACTGAGGATGGAGGTATTAATATTTATCATCCGCGAAAAGAGAACTACAGTTATCTGATAGCCAGAATTGATGATCCAAAATCGATTTCAAGAGACTGTATTAAAGCATTTCAGGAAGATAAGAAAGGAAATCTCTGGGTAGGGACTTTCCTTGGAGGAGTTGATGTGGTAAACCTGAAAACGAAGAAAGTTGTCCAGCATTTTGATGCTAATCCATCAAACGAAAGGAGTATTTCGGATAATAAAATTTGGGACTTTCTGCTGGACCACAATGGGAGTATGTGGGTAGGCACATCAGCCGGAATTGACAGATACGATTCGCAGAATGACGAGTTTATTCACTATCCTCAATTGGCAGGGCAGGAGCAGGTAAACTGGATGGAGATGGACTCCTTTCGCCGTATTTGGTTTGGAACATCTGATATGGTTGGTATTTATGATCCTGAAAGCAAGAAAGTAACTCGTTTTAGTGAGCATTCAAGGGCTTTTATTGAGGACTCGAAAGGTCGTTATTGGCTTACTACTTTAGATAGGGGAATTGCACAGTATTCAAGTGTAAGCGGGGCTGTACAATACTACGATACAGGAGATGGTTTGTCGAATGATCAGGCTTTGTGTGTTTTAGAAGATGACAGCGGAAAGTTGTGGGTTAGCACCTCAAATGGTTTGTCGAAGTTTGATCCTGAACGTGAGACTTTTCAAAACTTTACAAGTAAGGACGGACTGAGAAGCAATCAATTTTCTTATGGGGCTGCCTACAAAGCTGATGATGGACGGTTACTTTTTGGTGGAGTTTCAGGCTTTAATATCTTCAATCCGAAAGAAGTAAAGCTGAAAGATGGCGATATTCCCTTAGTTTTAACTGATCTTCGGATATTTAACAAGAAAGTTCCAATTAACAGCGATGAAGGAGTGCTTAAGAAAAGTATTTCAGAGACTAAACATTTGGTTTTACCCTACGAACAAAACGTGTTTACACTTGAGTTTGCAGCATTGAATTACGTGAACAGCCAAAATAATTTATACAGCTATTATTTAGAAGGTTTTGATAAAGACTGGAACGAGCCAAGTCGAAACCGAACAGCCACTTATACCAATTTAAATCCAGGCGATTATATACTCCATGTTAAGCGAGTTGTTCCGGGTGAGACTGAACTTGAAAGTGAGTTGAGTCTGATGGTTACTATTTTGCCGCCTTTTTGGAAAACTATTTGGTTTCGTAGTTTGATTATTTTAATCATTTGTGTGCTGATTTATTTGTTGATCCAATTCCTCCTTTATCGTGAAAAGATTAAAAGTGAATTGGTTCTGGAGCGAATGAAAGCTCGCAAATTGCATGAACTGGATATGCTCAAGTTGAAGTTTTTCACCAATGTATCGCACGAAATAAGAACACCGCTAACCTTGATTCTTGCGCCACTCGAAAAGCTAATTGAGCAAAAGATGACTACGCCGGAAGTTGGAGCTAATTTTGAAATGATGCACCGAAATGCGAAACAGCTTGATCGTTTGGTCAATCAGCTACTGGATTTTCGGAAGCTCGAATCAGGAAATTTGAAACTGGAGCTTGTGCAGGGAGATATTGTAAGTTTTATTGCAAAAATTGTGGAGTCTTTTCAGGGATATGCTAGTGAGAAGGATATTCAGCTAAAATTCAATTCCTTAAAAAAGAGTTTGACTGCACATTTTGATGCCGATAAACTCGAGAAAATGATCAATAACTTGCTTTCGAACGCATTCAAATTTACCGGAAAAGATGGTCAGGTCACGGTGAATTTGTCTTTAGTTTTTGATACGAATGAGGAGGATTTGGCATCAGAAAACCCTGATCAGGAATTTATTGAAATCACGGTTCGGGATACCGGGCAGGGAATTTCGCAAACCAATGCATCCAAAATATTTAACCGTTTTTTTCAGGCCAATGAAAAGGAGGTGCAAACAGGAGCAGGAATTGGTTTGTCGTATGTGAAGGAACTGGTCAAGCTTCATCATGGAAAAATATTTGTCGTGAGTAAACCCGGCAAGGGTAGTAAGTTTACCATTCGGCTGCCCTATTTAAAAGACGAGCTAGCAGAAGTGCCTCATAAGATAGAAGTGCTGAACGATTCTGTGGTCGGGGGCACAAATGAAGCGAATTTGGTTCGAGAGCCCGAGCATTTGAATAGTCGCATTATGTTGGTTGTTGACGATAACCCTGATGTGAGAAAACTGATCAATAGTCATTTTTATTCCAGATTTCAGGTTTTTGAGGCTGCTGATGGCCGAATTGGCTGGAAGATGGCATTGGAACAGATCCCCGATGTGATTGTTAGTGATGTGCTGATGCCCGACATTGATGGCTACGAGTTTTGTAAAAAGGTAAAGAAAGATGAACGTACATCGCACATTCCGGTATTGCTTTTAACTGCGCTTCATTCGAAAGATCACGAAATAAAAGGATTGTCTAGTGGCGCGGATGATTACATCACCAAGCCTTTTGATCTGGCTATTTTGCAGACAAAGATTGAAAATATGCTTTCGATTCGTGATTCACTAAAACAGAAATACTCTGGTGAAATCACACTTCAGCCTAAAAATATCATCATTTCTTCGCCCGAAGAAAAATTTCTTCAGAAAGCAGTTGAAGTGGTCGAAAACAATATTGCTGACACCGATCTGGATATTGAGCGCTTCGCTCAGGAAGTTGGTGTCAGCCGTATGCAATTGTACCGTAAGTTGAATGCGTTGACGGATATGACAGTCAAAGAGTTTATAAGAAGTATTCGATTGAAGCGGGCCACTCAGTTACTGCTACAGGAAAGAATGACCGTCGGTGAAATAGCTTATGCCGTTGGTTTTAAAGATTTGTCACATTTCCGGAAATGCTTCCGACAGACTTACGGCATGAATGCGACAGAATACAAGCAAAAAAATTGAATTAGATCGGATTACTCTAATTCCGATACGACAATCGATTTAGCCAAATAGTTCTTCGAGGTTTCCTGTTTTTCGCCTGATTTATCGGAGAGATGTTCGTCTTCCGAATGACATGGGGCAAAATGAGGAAATTCGATTTTCTGCTTTTTAATCGAATTAAAGTTGGAACAGTACCTCGTGGTTTTACCTTGAATATAGTCAGCTTTTAGAATTTTTTTTGCCCGGTTTTTTCTTTTTTCGGTAGTTTGTTTACTACAAGACGACAAGCCAAAGTTGTATTTGTGGTATTTGTTTGTACTTTGCTGGTTGTTAGTTGTTTTTCTGGGCATGGGAGTGGCGTGTGGGAAAATAGACCCTGCTATTTGGTATTTATTTCCCTCTTTGATATTGAGGCCTATTCTTTTTGGGAATTAATATAAAGCGAGGGCGAGATTATCGTCTTATTTTTGGAAAGCTTAATAAACAGGCACCAAAACTTATGGATAAAATGCGAAAAGATCTGAAAAGAAATTCTTGGACCATAGCAATCGTTGTGATCGGGCTCGTTGTCGCATTGGTTATTCTTGTGAATATTATTTTTTAATAAGAATCCAACCTGAGTTTATTTATGCCACTAAAAAACAAAGAAAATGTACCTGACAAAAATTAAAAATGCTTATCTGATTCTGTCACTGATTGGCTTTGCCTTCAGCCAATGCACAACCACCGAAAAAAAGGAAAAGGAGTCTGGCGAAATCGTTGCAGACTCAACAGCGATTAAAATGGCGGTTCGTATGGCCGACTCCGAGATGGTTCACTTTCCGGAGGCTTCAACCGTAGATTTTAACCCCGAAGGGAAATGGAGCTATACTGCCGGGCTGGTTTCTTCAGCCATGGTTGAATTGTCTGAAGAAACAGGTGACCCTACTTATTACGAATATGCTAAAGGATACGCAGATCAATTTATTAATGAAGATGGTGAAATAAAGGGTTATAAAAAGAGTGATTTTAATATCGATAAAATTAACTCTGGTAAATTCTTGTTTGATCTATATGAAAAGACAGGTGATGAGCGCTACAAAAAGACTATTTTCATATTACGCGATCAATTGGAGGATCATCCACGTACTTCGGAAGGTGGGTTTTGGCACAAGAAAAGATACCCTCATCAAATGTGGTTAGATGGCTTATATATGGGAACTCCGTTTTATGCCGAGTTTGGAATAGTGTTCGACGAGCCGGCAGCATTTGATGATGTGATCAATCAGTTCGTTACCGTACACAAGCATACTTATGATTCAATCGTTGGGTTGAACTACCACGGATGGGATGAAAGCAAAGAGCAGCGTTGGGCAGATCCGGAAACCGGATGTTCTCCTCATTTCTGGGGACGTGCAATGGGATGGTACGCTGCAGCACTGGTTGATGCACTGGGTTTTATTCCTGAAGATCATCCTGAAAAGCACCAAGTAGTTGAGATATTGCAAGAAGTAGCAGCCGGTTTGAAGAAGTGGCAGGATGAGGAAACAGGTCTTTGGTATCAGGTGTTAGATCAGGGAGATCGGGAAGGAAACTATCTGGAGTCTTCTGCTTCAAGCATGTTTGTTTATGCATTGGCTAAAGCCACTCGAGTAGGATATATTGATGAAGAATATCGTGAGGTAGCCGAAAAAGGATATGCCGGCATTTTGGATAACTTCATTAAAGAAAATGAGAATGGCACGATTAGCCTAACTGATGTTTGTTCTGTCGCAGGCCTTGGCGGCGATCCGTACCGTGATGCCTCTTTTGAGTATTACATCAGCGAGCCTATTCGTGATAACGATCCAAAAGGCGTCGGTCCATTTATTTTGGCCAGCTTGGAAATCAGCAAATAATGACTTAAGAGATCAAAAGGGTTGAAAAGTATTGTCATTTTGAATTTATTTCAGAATGACAGTACAAGTTTTTTTATCTTATCGTCACTTTTTTAGGT
Organism: uncultured Sunxiuqinia sp.; assembly: GCF_963678245.1. NCBI lineage: Bacteria > Pseudomonadati > Bacteroidota > Bacteroidia > Marinilabiliales > Prolixibacteraceae > Sunxiuqinia > uncultured Sunxiuqinia sp. The sequence goes on along the minus strand of NZ_OY782770.1, from coordinate 221,744 downwards.
GAATCAAAAACTCTAAGGCACAAAAAAACGGACCTGAACGATCGAAATATAAAAAAACATGCAACTAAAAAATTACGGGCTACTGGTACTTTCTGTTCTGTTAAATACATTTGGTTTTGCCAATGTTGGGCAGCAATTTGATTTTGTAGTTTCGAAAGACGGATCAGGTGATTTTACTACTGTTCAGGAAGCTATTGACGCTGTTCCTCATTTTCGGAAAGAGAGAACGACCATCTTTATCAAAAACGGTGTTTACAAAGAAAAATTGATTTTGCCGAGTTCTAAAAACAAAGTCACTTTTATCGGTGAAAGTGTTGAGAATACCCTTATTACAAACGATGATTATGCTTCCAAAGAAAATTACTTTGGAGAAGAAATGGGAACAACCGGTTCGTCGGGGTTTTATGTGTTTGGCAATGACTTTACTGCCGAAAATATCACCTTCGAAAATTCAGCCGGGTTAGTTGGGCAGGCAGTTGCTGTTCGGGTTAGCGGCGATCGTATTTTCTTTAATAATTGTCGTTTTTGGGGAAATCAGGACACCCTCTACCCACAAGGAGAAAATAGTCGTCAATACTACAAAAACTGTTACATTGAGGGTACGGTCGATTTTATTTTTGGTTGGTCGACAGCTGTCTTTGAAGATTGCGAAATCTTTTGCAAAGCCCCAGGCTATGTAACGGCTGCGTCAACTTTGGAAGAAACGCCCTTTGGCTTTGTCTTTTTGCATTGTAAAATCACAGGCGATGCTCCGGCAGGCTCCGTTTATCTGGGCCGCCCCTGGAGACCCTACGCCAAAACTGCTTTTATTGAATGTGAGCTGAGCGAAGTGATTAAAGAAGAAGGTTGGCATAATTGGGGAAAAGAAGAAGCTGAAAAAAAGTCAACTTACGTTGAGTACCAAAATAGAGGTGAAGGTGCTAACCCTGAAAAACGAGTAGCGTGGGCGCCACAACTAACTAAAGAGCAAAGAGCCAATTATACTTTAGAGAATATTTTTGATGGGTGGATGCCAGGAAAAGCATTTGTTGAGAAACGTCGATAAATTAACAAACTAAATAGAGCATGAAGCTTAATAAACTACAATTACTAATTATCGTATGCCTTGTAAGCATGTTGAATCCTGTGTTAGCACAAAAAGGAGTTGTTTCAGAACAAGATATTTCAAATGTATGGGTAGCCGATAAAGGCGATGGAACGTATAAAAATCCCATTCTTCATTCCGACTACTCTGATCCGGATGCGGTAAGAGTTGGCGACGATTTTTACATGACTGCATCTTCGTTTAATTGTGTTCCCGGCTTACCGATTTTGCATTCTAAAGATCTGGTGAATTGGGAATTGATTAACTATGCGCTACCTAAACAACCACCCTTTGATGTGTTTGATAAACCTCAGCATGGCAATGGCGTGTGGGCTCCTTGCATCCGTTATCACGAAGGCGAGTACTACATTTACTATCCTGATCCTGACTTTGGAATTTATATGACAAAGGCTGAAGATCCGGCCGGTCAATGGTCTGATCCTGTTTTGGTACGTGGAGGCAAGGGACTGATTGATCCATCGCCGCTTTGGGATGACGATGGGAAAGCCTATCTCGTGTATGCATTTGCCGGAAGCAGAGCGACTGTGAAAAGTGTGTTGATGCTGAGTGAGATGACCCCCGATGGAACGCAACTGGTAGGTAACGATGTCATGTTAATTGATGGTCACGAAGCTCATCCAACAGTTGAAGGACCTAAATTTTACAAACGAAACGGTTACTACTATATTTTTGCTCCAGCCGGAGGTGTTTCAACTGGTTGGCAGTTGATATTACGCTCAAAAAATATTTATGGCCCTTACGAAGAGAAAGTTGTTTTAGAGCAAGGGGAAACAGATATTAATGGTCCTCATCAAGGAGCCTGGGTAGATACCCAAACTGGTGAAGATTGGTTCATTCATTTCCAAGATAAAGAAGCCTACGGACGTATTGTACACTTGCAACCCATGAGTTGGGAAAACGATTGGCCTGTGATGGGAGTTGATCAGGATGGTAATGGAATAGGTGAGCCTGTCGCATCGTACAAAAAACCCGATGTTGGTGGTACTTACCCAATTGTAACTCCGCCCGAAAACGATGAATTTAATACACACAAGCTAGGAATTCAGTGGCAATGGCATGCTAATCCGAAACTTAAATTTGGTTACCCATCAGGTAACTTGGGATATTACAGGTTAAATTGCAAACCTCGCCCTGAGAATTATGTAAGTCTTTGGCCTATTCCGAATTTATTATCACAAAAATTCCCGGCGGAAGAATTCATGGCAACGACCAAACTGACATTCAATCACCGTTTTGATGGTGAGGAAGTCGGGTTTGTTGTGATGGGTGAAAACTATCAATACATTTCCTTAAAGCAGGTTGGCGAAAAGCTGATGGCCCGAGTGGTAAATTGCGAGAATGCTCGCACAGGAGGTGTCGAAAAAGAGCTGTATAGCGACGATTTTGATAGCAATACCGTTTATTTCCGAATTAAAGTAAACGAAGGAGCTGTTTGCAGTTTTAGTATCAGTAAAAACGGAAAGAAATTTAAGGAAGTAGGCGAAGATTTCTCTGCAGTTCCCGGTCGTTGGATTGGAGCCAAAATTGGCTACTTCGCACTTCGCGATGGAATCATCAATGATTCGGGTACTGTTGACATCGACTGGTTTAGAATTGACGAGCTTAAGAAATAATCCATGCAGCACAAACTAGATAAATATCGTGCAGTTGTTCTGATGCTGATTTTAGGACTGTCACCAATCTTAAAATCATGTACCAACAAGCAAGAGGAACCTAAAGAAAAAGTAAGCAAGGTTTGGTCGATTGGGGATTCAACGGTTGCCAATTATGCTTTAGAAGAAGATTACCTGTCGAAACGACATCCAATTACAGGCTGGGGGCAAGTGTTTCAGCTATTTATGTCAAAAGACAGCATTTCGCAAATCAGCCAATTGACCGATGCGGACAGCTTGATTGTTGACGACCGTGCCCGGGGTGGGCGCAGTACCCGTACTTTTTTTCAGGAAGGGCGCTGGCGAGCTGTTTATAACGAAATGCAAGCAGGTGATTTAGTTTTGATGCAGTTTGGACATAATGATGCTGCCGAAAGCAAGCCCGCGCGATATGTTAATATTGAGGGCTACAAAGAGTTTTTACGCCTGTTTATCAATCAAACACGAGAAAAAGAAGGTACTCCGATATTGATAACTCCCGTTGCCCGGAACTACCCCTGGGAAGATGGGCACCTGCAAAACGTTCATGGCGATTACCCCGGAGCAATGAACGCGGTTGCCAATGAAATGGATGTTTTGTTGATTGACTTGAATGAACGATCAATGGATTCTTTTTCTGAAAAAGGGAAAGAGTACGTATCAAAAAATTATTTCATGAACTTACTTGCCGGTGCCTATGAAGCCTATCCAGACGGACAGGATGATAATACACACTTTCAACCAGAAGGAGCAAAAGAAGTGGCTCGATTGGTTTATGAAGAAATGAAAAAAATAGGAAAACAATAAATACATAATAGAATGAAAAAGCTAGCCTGGTTTTTTACAAACCACTTATACTTGTTATTATTTGTCGCTGTTGCTTGTACAGCACAGCAAACAAAAGTCGAAAAATCACTTGATATTTATGAGGGGGTTGAGTTTGAAATGCCAACGGTCATTGAACCCAGTTTCCCTGATTATTCAGCATCGATTACAGACTATGGTGCAGTTGGTGATGGCGAGGTATTAAATACAAAAGCATTCGCTGATGCGATTGACGAAGTTGCCGAAAAGGGTGGCGGAATAGTATCTGTTCCTCGTGGAATATGGCTGACCGGACCAATTGTATTAAAGAGTAATATCAATCTTCATTTGGAAGATGGTGCGTTGATTATTTTCAGTACGAATAAAGATCTTTATCCGTTGGTTGAAACCAGTTTTGAAGGACTGAATACCGTACGTTGTCAGTCTCCGATTTCCGGAAATGATTTGGAGAATATTGCCATAACAGGAAATGGTGTGATTGATGGTTCAGGTGATGCCTGGCGTCCTGTTAAAAGGTCGAAATTGACAGATAAACAATGGACCGAGTTTGTCAAGTCAGGTGGCGTTGTCGATAAAGATGGACGCATCTGGTATCCTTCTCAGCAATATCTTGACGCAGTTGAGATGGCTGATATGAATGTGGTTCAGAAATATGATAGCATTGAGGATTACAATAAGATTAAAGATTTTATGCGTCCGGTGATGGTGAGCCTGGTAAATTGTAACGAGGTGTTGCTTGACGGACCTGTCTTTCAAAACTCTCCGGCTTGGAATATTCACCCGCTAATGTGCGAGAATTTGACGGTTCGCAATGTTAATGTCCGCAATCCATGGTACTCGCAAAATGGTGATGGTATAGATGTTGAATCATGCAAAAACACGGTGTTGTATGACTCTTCTTTTGATGTAGGCGACGACGCAATTTGCATCAAATCAGGAAAAAATAAAGACGGACGTGATCGTGGAATTGCCAATGAAAATATGGTTGTTAAGAATTGCATTGTTTATCACGGACATGGTGGTGTAACTGTTGGAAGTGAAATGTCTGGAGGCGTGAAAAACTTACATGTTTCAGGATGTACTTTTATGGGAACTGATGTTGGTTTGCGTTTTAAAAGTACACGTGGGCGTGGCGGCGTTGTTGAAGGAATCTATATTTCAGATGTCGATATGATTGATATCCCGACCAATGCGATTTCTTTTAACTTATATTATGGCGGCAAATCAGTTTCTGAAATGTTGGCAGATAAGGACAATGAGAAAATAGAGGAAGTCGTTCCTCCTGTAACCGAAGAAACACCTCAGTTTAAAGATATCACAATAAAAAATGTTCGATGCAAAGGTGCTCGCCAAGCGATTTATTTACAGGGTCTTCCTGAAATGAATCTGGAGAATGTTTTGTTGGAAAACCTGACGATGGAAGCAGAAAATGGATTGCTATGTATGGATGCAAAAGGTATTACTGTTAAAAACCTTCACCTAAAGACAAAAGTGCAACCTGCTCTTAATTTTTATAATGTGAAAGATGTGAAAATTTTCGGGCTTGAAATTCCGAAAGCTGATCAACCCATGATTTCAGTGAGTGGAGCAAAGACCGAGAATGTGGAAATTAAGGTGATGTCGGATATAAATGTAGATAAAGTATTAGTTCTGGATAAGGAAGCGAATAGTAGTGAGGTAAAGGTTAGTAATTAATTTCAAGACATTGAAATATGCAGGAGCAATGAAACCCGAACGAGCCCCGACTGATCAACGAATTGTTCGGAAAACAGCAACCGATGTATGTGAATTTGGTGATAGCAGGGGAGTAAGCTCTGGAATTAGTGATTCGCAAAAATCCGTTGGAGGCTGACCAGAATTAAAATCAAAGTCGGAACCAACTTATATCGACTGGGATGGCATACCTGATGAATGGGAAATTAGAAATAGACTTGATCCTAAAAGTGCGTCCGATAGAAATGATGATTGCGATGGTGATGGATACACCAATTTGGAGGAATATTTAAATGAATTGGCTGAATACTAAAATCAAATTTCAATTATAAAATATGAAATACAAATTTTTAATTATAATGCTTGCACTGATTGTGTCAGCCTGTAGCACAAAAGAAAAAAGCATTGATGTTTTTATGGTTGGTGATTCAACCATGGCAAATAAAAAGACCAAAGTTTATCCTGAAACAGGGTGGGGGCAAGTTGTTGACAAGTATTTTGATTCTTTAGTTACGGTTCATAATCACGCCGTGAACGGACGTAGTACCAAAAGTTTTGTAGACGAAGGTCGGTGGCAAGTTGTTTTGGATAGTTTGACGAAAGGTGATTTTGTTCTGATTCAATTTGGGCACAACGACCAAAAACATAAGGATAGTACACGTTATACAATTCCTTTTGAAAGCTACTCTGAGAATTTGGAGAAGTATGTGTTGGAAACTCGCGAGAAAGGTGCGACTCCAATTTTACTAACCTCGATTGTTCGCCGTAAGTTTGACGAAAATGGACAGTTGGTAGATACGCATGGCGACTATCCTGTTGCAATGAGGCAGGTAGCAGAGAGGCTTAATGTTTCTTTAATTGACTTACAAAAGCTAACGGAAGACTTGGTTCAGTCGATGGGGGATGAGCCATCGAAAGAGCTTTATTTGTGGACATTACCTACTGAGAAATATCCGAAAGGTAGGGAAGATAATACGCATCTTCGTGTAGAAGGAGCAAAAAAAATTGCAGAGTTAGCGGCACGACAACTAGCAGAGTTGCCGAACGACCTGGCGGAACATATTGTTGTGATCAATTAACTTCCATAATTTTTGATTTAGGTTAAAGTCCCTGAAATGGGCAATCAGCAATTAAAAGTGAAAAGGGCATTCGAAAGAGTGCCTTTTTTTGATCACTTGAAATCTGTTATTTTCGAAGTTTTATTAACTTGCTTTTCAAATAGATTAGTTGGATAAAAAATAGAATCAACATTAAGTTAAGAAGAATTGAAAAAACAGATTTCCCGAAATTGGTTGAATTGTTTAGAGAATTTGCCACTTTTCAAAAAAAGCCTGAGAAAGTAACAAATACTGAGGAGCAGATGCTTCAGGAAAGTGATTATGTTAATGGATTTGTGGCTTTGCAGAATGACGAGGTTATTGGTTATGTGACTTGTTTCTTTGCCTATTACACGTGGATAGGGAAATCGCTCTATATGGATGATCTCTATGTAAAACCTCAATTCCGAGCGCAGGGAGTGGGTACAAAATTAATAAATCAAGTAATTGAGTTTGGGAAAGCTCAGAATTGTAAAAAACTGCATTGGCAGGTATCCGAGTGGAATCAGCCAGCTATTGATTTTTATAAAAGTATCGGAGCTTCTGTTGATGGTGTCGAATCCAATTGTGATTTACAGCTATAGTTACAACCGTAGAATATGTTTTTTTACCTCATATCTTATCTTCCCTTTGCTGTGTGTTAATTCGTGCTAAAGAGTATTAAAGAATGTTTCATGTAAACTCTTGGAATAGATCTTGCTATTAAAAAAAATAAAAAGAGAAAAACAGGAGAGAAAATAATGAAAAAGATAGCTTTATTGATTATGTGTGTTGTGGTAACGGGTACTATTTTTGCACAAAAAAATGATAAAGACTTGGCTCTGTCCAAGAAAGAGAAGCGGCAGGCCGAGATGGAGAAACAATATGAATTAACAAAGTATATGTTGGAGAATAAAAGCTTTGTTTTGGAGGCCGATTTTTTACTGGATAGGTATGGAAATAGAGTTTTTGCGAGTTCCAACATTAACTTCATATCAGTTGACTCTGCAACAGCAGTCATTCAGGTTGGCTCGAACTCCCGTATTGGGCCGAATGGTGTTGGAGGAGTAACAGCTAAAGGTCGCATTACGCAATATGAACTAAAGGAGAATGAGCGAAGGAAAACTTTTAGTTTGGCTTTAAATGTAATGACTTCGCTTGGAATTTACGACTTGCGGTTTTTAATCAGTCCGTCAGGAAGCACAAGGGCAACCTTAACGGGTTTAAGGCGGGGGCAGCTAACCTTTGAAGGTGACTTGGTTCCGTTGGAAGAATCTCGTGTTTATGAAGGACAATCGTTATAGGGTTAAGAATAAAAAGGGCATTCGAAAGAATGCCCTTTTTTACGTTTCATAAATACATGATCAATGAGAATGAATAAAAAAATGCAACTCGATTTGGCGAGCTGCATTTCGTTTTTTATGTATTAAATTCCTTATCCAGCTACAAACAGCATCCATATTTGCTTGGTAAAGAATTAAATAATTAGTCCCATAACTACGGGTAAAAAAGTTGAAACAAGAGTCCATTTCGAACTTTTGGTTTCTTTAAAAATTGTATAAATGGTTGTTGAGCACGGATTATGTAGTGAGCTGAAAAACATCAGGTTTACGGCCGTAAGTAAAGTCCAGCCTCCCGCATGCAGTACGTTGGATGTGTCACCTGCCGAGTCGAGTTCGAACATACCCCCATCACCAGCTCCTCCGGTTAGTTTGGTGCTTAATACATTTAGCATCAGTATTATTGGAATAACTGTTTCGTTAGCAGGAATAGCAATAATATAGGCCAGCAAAATAACTCCATTCAACCCAAATATAATGGCAAAAGGATCGGACCACTGAATGAAGTGTTCGGCCAGGCTGAGTTCACCGATATGAATATTGGCTACCAGCCAAATAACAATCCCGGCAGGAATTGCAAAAATGATCGCACGGCAAAGTACGAATATGGTTCGATCGATCAGCGAGGTATAAAGTGTTTGCCATATTCTGGGCGGGCGATAGGGTGGGAGCTCCAGACTAAAAGCGGATGCTTCACCACGCAAGACCGACTTGTTCAATTCCCAAGAAACAATCAAACTCAGGAATATTCAAAAAACTGCGATGCCCACAACTGCTCCAGCGGAAACGACTCCGGCAAGTTGTGCTGGAACAAGTCCACCGATAAAGATTGAGGCAATTAGTATTTGCGTGGGTCAGCGACCATTACACAGGGAAAAAAATGTTGGTGATAATGGCTACTAATCGTTCGCGCGGACTATCATTGATTTCATGTGTTTCTAGTTTAAATCCTTAAAATATTTAAAAGTAACTGTATTTTAATCAAAGTTTTATGATCGATTCTTTTTTAACGGTCGATAAGGATTAATTCGGCTTCTTGCTGTCGTATTCCAATAGTGGTTCCCATTACCCTGTAGCAACTGGGTCGCCGGAGGCGCTTCTTATTTCAGGTGAAATCAGACTTCCATGGACAATGCTCAGATCCATCAGCCTTCGTCGTTGTTGTCCCCGGCAATTGGGCGAGATTGCTGTTGTCTTGGCTTTTTCGTCAACTGCAAGTTTCGAAAGCAATTCGTATTTCCGTGTTAATGGCACTTTCGCTGAAAGCAGCTCTACTGAGATGTGTGCGAAAAAAGCGGGGTTAGGATACATTCGTCCAATCTGCAGCAAAGGTGATCTTTACTTTCGAAAGAAGAGCGACTAAACCCCTTTCGAGCCAAAAGATCAAGACGAGTATTCCGGTGACTAAAATCCCGGATAGAATCATGGTTACGGACTGGATCTGCATAATCTCCAAGGTACTCCAAGCCTAAACGCAATTCCTAATTCTTTAGCAATTGAACCGGGCTTGGTATCCATATCTACTCCTTGCTCATATTTGTATATGGCTTTAATAAAATTCTCTGTTGATGTTGAAATAAGGTTTTTAAAAGTGCTTGTTTTCTCGATGTTTTTTGGCGTACAATGGATGACAAACTTGCTTTGTGGAAATTGGGGTTACGAATAATTCGTTTTAAAAAAGCAAAAATCGAGATATTACATTAATTTTGTGAGGATTATTTTAATTGACCCCATTTTCCCAAAACTTATTTGCTGTTTATTGGTTTAAAATTATTCTTGATAGTTAATCAATTTTTAGCCGTTGTCCGCTGATAAGTTCCTGTAGGATTAAGTTCGGTTCGAATTTAGATATCAATTAAAACATGAAATTAAACAACAGAAAGGTTAATCCAAATCAGGTAACCGTGAAGCGGTTAGTATTATTAAATCGCTATTACCGGATTTCCCGATTTTATGAATTTATACGCAATACCTCGTTAAAGGGCGGGGTTATCATTGCCGCTTTTGTATTGCTAATCGTCGGGTTAGATTATTTTGTACTAGACTTTGATGCGTTGCTGAACCAGCTGGTGGAAACCTATTCTGCAGGGAAAGTATTTTTGGTTTTTTTCCTTTCTGAAACGTTTTTAGGCTTGCTGCCTCCCGAAATTTTTATTGCCTGGGCTTCAAAGGCTGCATCACCGTGGCTCTTTCTGCTTGTGTTAGCCTTCCTGTCGTACTTAGGCGGTGTTTTATCGTATCTAGCAGGAAATCGTTTGTTTCTGATTCCAACTGTTAAGGATTATATTGAAATAAAGATAAAAAGCCATATTGTCAATTTACGCAAGTGGGGAGCTTTGTTTATCGTCATTGGAGCGCTTTTGCCCCTGCCACATTCAATCGTTAGTGTGGCGTGCGGACTAATTAAATTCAATTTCCGCAGTTACCTGCTGTGGGCATTGTTTCGTTTTGGGCGTTTTGGAATTTATGCGTTCATTATTTTCCAAATTTTTTAGCTGCTCGTTACAGCAGTTATAGAAAGGCGACAGTTAAAGACGTTTTATCAGTCTGAAAATAGACAAATGCTCCTAATAAGAAATCTATTTGACGTTAAGTGCTATCGTTACTGTTTTTCGCATTGAAGTATCACAAATACAAACCTACTTTTTCTCCAACTCTGATTTCGGGGTTATCTATCATTAATTCTTTTTTTTTATTGAATCAAACTTGTGCGTGATAATCACTTATTATCCGGGGCTCTTTGGGGGTGGGAAACATGTTCTACTTCGCTTTTGGAAGATTGAGGTGGTCAGTCGATAAAAAGGTTGAACGGAGGCTGAAATTGGAAGTTAGTATTCCGTTCAGTGTACCGAATGCATAGGTGTTTTATTAATTTGCCAATTATGTGCTTCCCTTAAATTTTGAATCGTTACTTTTAGTCAGAATTAAATTCTCCAAAACTTTTTTTTTGATTTGTGGTTAATTAAGCTGTTTTGTGAGTTGGAGCCTAGTCAATAAAACGATATATGTGGGAAGTTGTCTTTCAGGTCTTAACAGTTGTTACTTCCGGTATTAGTCTCTTGATGGGACTCTATATGTTGTTGCTTTATCGAAGTACATTTGGAGTGAGAGGCATTCGGTATTGGGCTGCCGGAAGTCTGATGATTGGAGGTGGATTGCTTTTTAAGCTTGTACCACCGTTTGGTAGTTTTTTGACACTCGTTATTCCAACGATTTTTACGGCAACAGGGCTTTATCTTTATTTAGCAGGTATTTGGTTGTTTAAAGGAAAGGAGATCAAAACCTGGGTTGTAGTTGGATTTCCAGCAATACACCTCATCCAGTCAATCGTGTTTTATCAGTTTATTCCATCACACTCCATTCGTTCAATTGTATATGCAGCTATACTCGTGATCTATTGTATGATAGCTATTTATGAGATGTTGGTGTTGAATGACGAGCAGAATCATCTCCGAAATTTATTTCGGATCAATGCGTTAGCATTTCTTATTTTTTTAATTATATTGGTTCTTAGTATTGCATCAATGTTAATTACTCCAAATTTTGATCCTTCTAATATTGACGAATTTGCATTGATTCGTGTAGCAATTTCCGGCTTTTTGATGACTGTTTTAACTTTTGGTTTTATGTCAGCAGTTAATCTTCAACTGCAAAGGCAGCTTGAAAGGCAACTGGTCTCCAAGAACAAATTTCTTAAAATAATTGCTCACGATTTACGTGGTTCGGTCGGCACAATGAGCAGCTTTCTGAACCTACTGAACAATGCGCCGGATATTCTTGCTGAGGAAAAAAAACATTATCTGGCCGAATTGGAAAAACTAAGTGAATCTACTTTCCATCTACTCCAAAATTTATTGGAATGGTCTTCAGATTCGAATAATACACTTCAAGGGGATTTAGAGCCAATTAAACTGACTCATTTGGTTCAGGAGCATATCGATCATTTTGTGAGTCTGGCCAGATTTAAATCGATTGATGTAGATTATAACGGGGGCTCAACAGCAACAATAAATGGAGATAGAAAGATGCTTGAAACCGTTGTGCGCAATTTGTTTTCAAATGCCTTAAAATATACTCCGGAATATGGTCGAATTGAAATTAAAACGGAAAATTGGAATGACAAGGTTCGGCTGCTGATTAAGGACACTGGAGTAGGTATTCCGCCGGATAAGTTGAAAGAAATCTTCACTTTTGAGACGAGCAATTCATCGCTTGGAACAAACGGTGAAGTCGGATCGGGTTTTGGTTTGGTTGTTTGTCACGATTTTGTTAGGAAGAACAGGGGCTTTATTAAAATAAATAGTCAATTGAACGCTGGAACGGAAGTTATTTTGGAATTTCCTACGATAGGTTCCAATGGCAAAGGGATCGACGAGGGCACTGAGGAATTGAATTACAAAAAGAAATGGCTTACCCCCAAATTCTCACAAAATGTAGGTGGTAAGAAAACAATCATTAGTAGTTAACTGACGCTTGATAAGCGAATCTTTATAATGAATCTTCTCTGGAGTAATAGCTTTGTTAAAAGCTACCCCTGTGCACAACTAAGACAAACAACACTTGTTTTAATTGTGGTTGAAAGATAGCTTAGGGATGATAAGTTAAATTGTGGAGATTTAAATTCGTTGCAACTCATATACCATAAAAAATAAAGCCAAACCGCCACCAACCAAAAACAAATTTGGAAATTTTGCCCAGCTGGATTTTTTCAATCCTAATACGAAACCCACAATGGCAATTACACCGGCGATAACCAGCCCTGAAAAATAAGTTAAGGCTTTAGCTTCAACAGGAGGTTCTTGTCTGTTAGCTATTTCGGGAACCGTAATTTGATCACCTAAAATAACCCACAATGCAAACAGAGCTAACACAAAAAATGTACCTTGACCCAACTGCTGAAATATTTGTTTCTTTTTAGTCCACGAGTAAATGATCAAGCCGATACCCAGAAATAAGATCCATTGAGATGTTGAGGTCAGCGTAAGGAATGCTTGTCGATCCATTATTTAAAATTTGGTCAAAAGTGTTAATTTTTTGGTAAAGAAAAAAATGAACTTGATTTCTTCTATTTGGTTACATTTGTTAGCTTATTAACAGAAAAATTAGTCGAATAAGATGACAAAGAAACTTACAGTACCCACAAACATAAAAGGTCTGATTTTTGATTTGGATGGCACGATTGCTGACACGATGCCTATTCATTATATCGCCTGGAAAAATGCAGCTGCCCGTTATGGAATTGATTTTACCACCGAATTGTTCGAGCAATTGGCAGGTATTCCATTGTATGGAACGGTAAAAAAATTGAATGAGCTTTTTAATAAAGATATTGACCCCAGAGAAATGGGCGATTCCAAAGAACAGGAGTACGAAGATAATATGGACAAAGCTCAGCCTGTAGAGCCGGTTGTTGATCTTATTCGAGAATATTACGGCAAGCTTCCGATGGCTGTTGGAACCGGTGGCGGACGAGAAATCTCAAAAAAGGCGATGCGTATTGTTGGGGTTGACCAATATATTGAACATCTGGTTTCGGCGGATGACGTTACGAAACATAAACCCCATCCGGAAACTTTTTTGAAATGTGCTGAACTGATTGGTGTTGATCCAAAGGACTGCCTGGTTTTTGAAGATGGTGTATTGGGAATTGAAGCAGCGAAGGCGGGCGGCATGCAAGTGACTGACGTTAGAGATTATTATCAGGTAACCATCGGACAAGAATAAGGCTATGAGATCAAAAATTATCTTTTTTTCATTGTTGGTTGTTTTTCTGGTTTCCTGCCAAAGGGATCCGTTAAAAAAGAAAGCAACAATTGTTTTTTACAATCTTGAAAACCTGTTCGATACAATTGACGATCCGGCTATTGATGATGAAGAATTTTTACCGGAAGCTGACAAACATTGGAACACGGAACGCTACGAGAAAAAGCTACAGGATATTGCTCAGGTTATAGCAGCGATAAACACAGAAGAACTTCCTGAATTGATTGGCGTTTGTGAAATTGAGAACCAGGCGGTGCTGCATGATTTGGTTGAAGAGGAGCCGTTGGCTGATGGAAATTACCAGATTGTGCATATCGACAGTCCTGATAAACGCGGAATAGACGTTGGTTTACTTTACCGAAAAGGAGAATTTAAGGTATTGGAAGAAGAAGCCATTCTGGTTGATCCGGGCTTTGAAACTCGTGATATTCTTCATGTGTTTGGCAAGCTTGGGAAAGACAAAGTGCATGTGTTTGTCAATCATTGGCCATCGCGTTGGGGTGGATTGGAAAAATCGCAACCTAACCGAATTGTTGCGGCTCAAACCTTAAAAAACAAGGTGGACGAAATTTTAAAAGATAATGCGAAGGCAAAAATTATCATCATCGGTGATATGAATGACGAGCCGGATAATAAAAGTTTAGCTGAAGTATTAGATGCCCAAACACCCGACTCTAAAGCCGATCTCTATAATTTGATGATTCCGCTAGACGAACAAAACCTGGGTAGTTATAACTATCGAGGAGACTGGAATATGATTGACAATATCGTGGTTTCCGCTTCCGTATTGCATGGCGAAGGATTTGTTGCCAACAATCAACTCGGGCAGGTTTTTCACCAGCCATGGATGGAATATCACAATAAATCGGCGCAAATGTCGCCCAACAGAACTTATGGCGGACCCAATTACTATGGCGGAATCTCCGACCACTTTCCGGTGTTTTTACAACTGAATTGGAACAAATAATAAAACAGGAACTGTTGTCCAGGACTAAGAAATTCGAGAAGCAGCTAAATGGATCTTAAAGTAGTTTCACCATATCAACCAACGGGAGACCAGCCCGAAGCAATCCGCCAGCTATCTGAAGGCATTCGGCAAGGGGAGCGAAATCAGACATTGCTGGGGGTCACTGGTTCGGGGAAGACGTTTACAATGGCAAAAGTAATCGAGGAAGTGCAACGCCCAACTTTGATTTTGAGTCACAATAAAACCTTGGCGGCTCAGCTTTACAGCGAGATGAAAGCATTTTTTCCTGAGAATGCAGTGGAGTACTTCGTATCGTATTACGATTATTACCAACCCGAAGCTTATTTGCCCACTACCGATACGTACATTGAAAAAGACCTTTCGATTAATGCCGACATTGAAAAACTGCGATTGAGCACAACTTCGGCACTTCTTTCCGGTAGGCGCGATGTGGTTGTGGTTTCATCGGTTTCGTGTTTGTATGGTATAGGAAATCCGGAGGATTTTCATGCCAATGTAACAAGCGTCAGCGTGGGCGAAACCTTGAACCGGAATCAATTTCTACATAAGTTGGTTGATGCGCTTTATTCGCGAAATGAAGTTGATTTTACGCGCGGTAATTTTAGGGTGAAAGGTGACACGATCGATATTTTTTTAGCTTATGATGATAAAGCTGTTCGAGTTGTTTTTTGGGGCGACGAAATTGAGGAGATTTATAGTTTTGATCCGGTTGAGGGTACGACTATTGAGTCGATGGAAACGGCAATTATTTATCCGGCCAACATATTTGTAACGACCAAAGAGCGGATGAAATCGGCCATCCATCAAATTCAGGATGACTTGGTGAAACATGTTGATTTTTTCAAAGAAATTGGGAAACCACTTGAAGCCAAGCGTATTTTGGAGCGGGTGGAATACGACATGGAAATGATGCGTGAACTGGGCTATTGTCCCGGAGTTGAAAACTACTCTCGCTATTTTGATGGGCGTGATCCTGGTACTCGTCCCTTTTGCTTGTTGGACTATTTTCCTGATGATTTTTTGACCATTCTGGATGAAAGCCATGTCACCATTCCTCAAATTCGAGCGATGTATGGTGGCGACCATTCCCGAAAAATAAATCTGGTTGATTATGGTTTCCGTCTCCCTGCAGCCATCGATAACCGACCCTTAAAATTTGAGGAATTTGAAGATCTGGTGAATCAAACCTTGTACGTTAGTGCAACACCTGCGGATTATGAACTGGAAAAATCGGAGGGGGTAATTGTTGAGCAAATTATTCGGCCAACCGGATTGCTCGACCCAGTTATTGAAGTGCGTCCTTCTGGCAATCAAATTGATGATCTGATTCATGAGATCCATCTCCGGATAAAAAATAATGAGCGGATCTTGGTGACAACGCTCACCAAGCGAATGTCGGAGGAGTTGAGTAAATATCTGGTGAATATGGGGATTAAAACTCGTTATATTCACTCAGATATTGACACGATGGAGCGCATCGAAATTATGGAGGAACTGCGCAAAGGCGGTTTTGATGTACTGGTCGGAATCAACCTGCTTCGTGAAGGATTAGATTTGCCTGAAGTTTCTCTGGTTGCCATTATCGATGCCGATAAGGAAGGTTTTTTGCGTTCCGAACGTTCTCTGACTCAGACCGCGGGACGTGCGGCGCGAAACCTCAATGGAATGGTGATTATGTATGCCGATAAAATTACCCAATCGATGCAAAAGACGATTGACTCCACGAATTATCGTCGCGAAAAGCAGCTGAAGTACAATGAGGAAAATGGCGTTACACCTACAGCTATCATTAAACCAACACGTGAAATTATTGGTTACGAGTATCGTGATGACAAGCAGAAAGCATATTCCGGAGGAGCTGATCATCCTGACATAGCGGCTGATCCGGTAGTCCAATACATGAGCATTGACGGACTGGAAAAAGCCATCGCGAAAACGAAAAAAGAAATGCAAAAGGCTTCCAAAGAGCTCGACTTTATTGAGGCTGCCCGCTTGCGCGATGAAATGTACCGCTTGCAGGAGATTGTTCTGCAAAAGAAAAAGTAGTCGGGATTTACAGCATGTGTCTTTCCCAAAAGCGTGATGAATATGGCGCTTTCGCCAGCCAATCGTAATATTGGGACACGAGAGTTTACAAGTTGTCGTGCTCAGTTCGGTTGATAATTTCGTTTTGCAAATCTTCACCCAGATCATTAAAATAATCGCTATATCCGGCTACGCGGACAATCAGGTCTTTGTAATGTTCAGGATGTTTTTGTGCATCACGGAGCATGTCGGCATTCACAACGTTAAACTGAATATGGTGACCATCCATCTTGAAATAGCTGCGAACTAAGCTCGAAACTTTTGAAATAGCTGTTTCATCTTCGAAAAATGAAGGGGTAAATTTTTGATTGAGCAACGTTCCTCCAGTTCTCAGATGATCAATTTTAGCTGCTGATTTAGCCACTGATGTTGGCCCTTTTCGATCGGCTCCCTGTACCGGCGAAATACCCTCGGAGACTGGTGTTTTTGCCATACGACCATCGGCACTTGCCTGCATCACACTTCCGAAATAAACGTGGCAGGTTGTTGGCAACAGGTTGATACGATATGCAGCACCTCGAGGGCTTTCGTGCCCGTTCACTGCATTGTAATAGAGCTCGAAAATGTCTCTGAGTTGATCGTCGGCCCGGTCATCATCATTGCCATATTTGGGAGTTTTAAAAACCAGCTTGTAGTGCAGGTCTTCGGCGCCTTCGAAGTTGTTTTCCAGCGCTTTCAGAAATTCAGTCATGCTCGTGTTTTTTTCTTCAAAAACATGCTGCTTGAGGGCGGTTAAGGAGTCAGTTATTGTTCCCATTCCCACACCCTGGATGTAGTTGGTGTTGTAACGCGCACCTCCATTGATGTAGTCGGTTCCAGTTGCCACACAGTCATCAATAATGATCGATAAAAATGGCGTCGGAATGTGAGTCATAAACGTTTTCTCGATGATGTTGCTGCCTTCAATTTTGATATTCACAAAATGTTGAACTTGCTTTGCAAAGGCAGTCATCAGATCCTGCATCGTTTTAAACGATTTTGGATCTCCTGTTTGAAGCCCGATTTGCTTTTGGGTTCGCGGATCGAATCCATTGTGTAAGGTAACTTCCAGTATTTTTGGCAGGTTAAAATAACCGGTCAATAAGTAACTTTCGGTACCAAAAGCTCCACTTTCAACACATCCACTGGCTCCACCATTTCGAGCGTCAACCAAACTTTTGCCTTGGTTTGTCAATTCTTGAATAATGGCATCGGTGTTAAAAATGGAAGGCTGGCCAAACCCGGTTTTTACAATTTTTACAGCTCGGTTGATAAAGCTTTCCGGATTTCTTTTGCTTAGCTGCACCATTGAACTTGGCTGAAGCAGCCGCATTTCCTCAATCACATCTAGTAGCATGTACGACATTTCATTAACCGCGTCTGATCCGTCAGGTTTTACTCCTCCTAAATTTATCAGGGCGAAGTCGGTATACGTGTTGCTTTCCAGAGCTGTAACTCCAACCTTTGGAGGGGCAGGATGGTTGTTAAATTTTACCCAAAATGACTGTAGGAATTCAATTGCTTTATGTTTTGTCAGCGTTCCTTCTGCAAGTTCTTTTTTGTAAAACGGATAAAGGTGCTGATCCAAACGACCGGGATTAAAAGAGTCCCAAGGGTTAAGCTCAGTTACAATCCCAAGGTGCACAAACCAGTAATACTGCAACGCTTCGTGGAATGTTTGTGGCGCATTGGCAGGCACGTTCTGACAAATCTTAGCCATGGTTTCAAGTTCTGTTTTTCGAACTTCATCTTTTTCATCTTTTGCCAATTCTTCCAACTTTTGAGCATGGCGGCTGGCAAAAAAGATGATGGTTTCGGCAGCTACCTGCATGGCATTTAATTCTTCTTGCTTATCGTAGGCTTTCGGATCATTAATAAAATTCAATTTGCTCAGACTTTCTTTAATATCAAGAATAATATCGAGCATGCCTTTCTGATAAATTTTATTCCCGGCAACAGTGTGTCCGGGAGCTCTTTGCTCCATAAATTCAGTGAAAATACCTGCATTGTAGGCATCTATCCATGGTTCTTTCATCCGATTCATCACTCGGTCGCGGTTCGAGTGCCCTGCCCAAAAAGGAATGATTGTATTTTCATAGGTATCACGAGTTTTCTTGTCGACCTGGAACCATACTTTTTCGCGTGTGTTCAGTATGTCTAAATCTTGCAACGAATGCACTGTAATTTCGGGGTAGGTTGGGGTTGCTTTGGGAGCAGGTCCTCGTTCTCCTACAATCAATTCGCCATCGTTAATACAGATGGATTTGTTTTCCATAATATAGCGAAAAGCTTTAGCTCGCTGTACCGGAATTGAGTCGCCTAGCGATTGATGACTTTTATAAAATTCGGTAATTAATAAAGCCCGTTCGGCTGATATTTTATTAACTGCGTTCAGGCTTTGCTCGCGTAATTCTTTTATTCTTGGTGTCATGTTTTTTTGTTTTTAGAAAATGTTGATTAACGTGATTAACCTCCTAGTTGAACTGTAAAACCGGCGTTTTCAAATTGTTTTTTAATTGTTTCCAGTTCTTCCTTTTTTAAAGAATGCTCTTCAACGAAATGGTTTTCCATATGAAAGCGCTTGTACTTTTCCTTTGCCGTATTGTGAAAAGGCAGCAAGTCGACTCGACCGAATGGATGTTTTAGAGTTTGCAGGAATTCGATACTTTTGGTTACATTTTCTTCGGAGGTACTCACTCCCGGAATCATCGGAATACGGATGTGTAGCAGATTCCCATTATTAGTCAATCGGCGAATGTTTTCCAGTATCGTTTTATTGGAAACTCCTGTGTAAAATTGGTGTTGCTGGTCATTCATTATTTTCAGGTCGACCAAAAACACATCAGTATGTCTGGCGATTTTTTCGATGACCGACCAGTTCGCAAATAAGGTGGTATCTACTATTGTATGAATTCCTAAGGCTTGACATTTCTGTAGTATTTCAACTAAAAACTCGTGTTGTAATAATGGCTCTCCTCCCGAGAAGGTAACGCCGCCTCCTGATTCTTCCATGAAAACCTGCTCTTTAAGAAGTTCATCCATCAATTCGTCTGAACTTATTTGATAGCCAATGGTCTCATTATCGGTGAATTTGCGGCCATTTAGCTGCACCGTTTTTTCAATGCAAACCGGATTTTTGTCAATGCTTTCCGGGTTGTGGCACCATTGGCACTTTAACGGACATCCTTTTAGGAAGGTCGTTGTTCGGATGCCAGATCCATCATGCACTGCAAAGCGTTTAATATCAAAAATAGTCCCATTCATGGGAATCGTATTTTAGCGAAACAGAATAAGAAAAGATAAATGAAACGAGCATGAACTTTTTTAATCAAAAATTCACAAACAAGGATGATTAAAAAAGTTTGTGTGAGAGCGGAGCGGTTCCATCCGTTCTCAAATTTTGAAGTAAGTTTTTAAAAACTTGAAAATTTTAAACGGATGAAAAGGAGTTGCATCAGAATCGATGCGGGAAAAATCAATTGATCCAGCATTCGTACAAACCTTTGCCAAAGTTGTGATAAAGGTTGGAATAATGTTTGATTTTGAATTTCATATCGTGTATAATAATTACTCGCGTAAATTACTCATTTTTATTCGTTTTTACCTGAATAAATTTAAATCCGGAGGTAATTTAAACTTGTTAAAAATAAATGAAACAAGGATGCCTGAGTTCCTTAAGATCTTTGCCCCTTAAAATCGGGTTGATTTGTCAATGAATGATTGTCTCACAGTTCGCACACTAAAAATGAATCCCGCTCTATGTCCATCATGTGGCCCGATTTTTGCCTTGGTTTTTCTTGCGTCCAAAGGAGGTTTGTATAGTGACTAATGATTTTTAACTTCTCGCTTTTTGTTGGATATAGATGCTTTGCAATTGTTGAAGGTAAAAGTGATTGTGTCATTTCATAGTGGCAATTTATGCAGGTAAGCATAGGTGGGGTTGGATGTGCCTGTAAGTATTTGTACTGCATGCCATTAATTTGGAATGCTCTGGTTGTGTTGATTTTTCAAATACAGCACTTCTCCAATTTTTTGGTCGCCTTGAATTTATGTTGAAGCCTATAATTTTTTTACTATTTTTACCTCAACTTAAAACAATTTAAACAAAAAGAACTATGAAGGATCGTAGAGAATTCCTTAAAATTTCGGCTTTAGGATCACTGGGAATGGTGTTGTTAAACTCTTGCGGCGGAGCAGCTGCTGGCGACGTTGATCGCAAAAAATATGGCGTTGGCATACAGTTGTATACCATTCGTGATGCCATGAATGCAGATCTGAAGGGGTCATTAAAAAAGCTTTCAGATTTGGGCTACAAGAATGTTGAACTTGCCGGCTATTCTGATGGAAATTTTTACGGTTTAAAACCAAACGAGTTTAAAAAGATCATCGATGATTTGGATATGGAAATTATTAGCAGTCACACCATGGTTGAAGCTGCAGGTGTGACACTTGACAATGCTAAAATAATGGCCGATTCTCATGCCGAAATTGGTGTAAAATATTGTATTCAGCCATGGGTTAATGCAGAGGATCGACAAATTGACACTTACAAGCGAATGATTGGTGACTGGAACAAAGTTGGTGAAATTATGAAAGATAGCGGTATTCAATTCGGCTATCATAATCACAACTTCGAATTTAAAAATATTGATGGAGTTGTTCCTTATTACGATGTCTTTATTCCGGAAATGGACAAAGACCTGATTACATTGGAGCTTGATTTATTTTGGGCATCAAAGGCCGGGCAAGATCCGGTTGAAATGTTTGAAAAATATCCCGGGCGTTTCCAGTTGCTGCACCTGAAAGATATGAAAACACATGAAGAGCCGTTTTTTGAAGTGCAAAAAGATGACGTTACAAACGTGGGTGATGGAGTGATTGACTTTAAACGCATTCTGGCCGCCAAAGAAACTGCCGGAGTGAAATACACCTTTGTTGAAGATGATAACCAGGGGAATGGGAAACCTTTTGAGGGTGTGGGTGCAAGCATTGAAAACCTAACGACTGATATTTTAGTTTAAAACAACAAATTATCGATCTGCCATTCAGCTCAGATCTTAGAATGGTATAGTTGAACGAATAAAAGACGTCTTTCGAAAAAGAAAGGCGTTTTTTGTTTAATGAATGTCCGTGTTTACCTAAATTCATATAGCGATCATTAACAGTCATTCAATAGCCTTTTAGGAAGACAAAAAGTTGTCTTGAAACGATAGATGTCAATGGAATGACATGAATGACAAATTTTGGCTGTCATAAAACAGCAACTAGGTATATAAGCGGATAATTATTTTTGTTTTATAGTAAGAATGGGTAGATGAATGTTTCGCTCCATTCGATATTGAATAAATTTTGCGAAGTTTGTAGCACGATGTCAGATCAACTGTTTGCCGATGTAATATTGCCTCTGCCTTTGCGCGATAAATTTACGTATCGCGTTGCCCGCCATTTTGAACCTTCCATAAAAGTAGGGGTTAGGGTTGTGGTTCAATTTGGAGCGCGCAAGTTTTATTCGGCCTTGGTCTATCGCTTGCATCAGGACGAGCCAACCGGTGATTTTGAGATCAAGGAAATTGACGCCATTCTGGATAGTGAGCCAATTGTGAATCAGGCTCAGATAATTGCCTGGGAATGGATTACTGATTATTACTGTTGCTCCCTCGGAGAGGTTTTCAAGGCAGCTTTGCCATCGGCGTTAAAGATGGAAAGTCATTCCAATATCTGTTTCAACCCAAATTACGAAATGGATGGACAACTGACAGGTGAGGAGGAAGCCTTGTTGCTGATGTTGCAGGGGCGAGGACAAGCCTATATCAAGGAGGTCAATCAGTTTTTAGGTAAAAAATCTTCGTATGCAACGCTGAAAGTTTTGTTGGAAAAGAATGCTATCCTGATTGAAGAAAAAATGAAGGATAGTTACAAACCAAAAACCGTGAGCTATGTGAAGCTGGGGGGAGTGATCAAAGCTCCAGCGGACATCGCCAATGCGCTTGAGCAGGTAAAACGAGCTAAAAAGCAAACTGAATTGCTTGAATTCTTTTTAAATGAAGCGGTTTATTCAAGCGAATCAGAAAGTCGTATTGCTCGAAAAGAATTGCTCGAACAAAGTGGTGTCTCTGATGCGGTTTTAAGAGCAGTTGTGGACAAGGGAATTCTTGAAATTGAAGATGTTGAAATTGGACGACTGGTGATGGATCACGAGGAAGAACAATATTTGTTTGATTTGAACGATGCCCAGAAGAAAGCGTTGGATCAGTTGAAAGCTGAATTTAAAACCAATCGCCCGGTATTATTGCATGGCGTGACATCGAGTGGGAAAACGGAGATTTATATCAAGCTAATCGAAGCCGTTTTAGCACAAGGAGAGCAGGTGTTGTACCTGGTTCCTGAAATTGGGCTGACTTCTCAGCTGATTAATCGACTAAAAAGAGCTTTTGGAGACCGCGCCGGCATTTACCATTCGAAGTTTAATGATGCTGAGCGTGTTGAGATTTGGTTTAATATTTTGCAGGAAAAAGAAGATTCTTACCAGGTGGTTTTGGGCGCACGCTCATCTGTTTTTCTTCCATTTAAAAAGCTGGGGTTAATTATAGTGGATGAAGAGCATGAAAATAGTTACAAACAATTTGATCCGGCTCCGCGATACAATGCCCGCGACTTGGCTGTTGTTTTGGGACAGATTCATAAAGCTCCGGTTTTGCTGGGCACTGCCACTCCTTCGTTCGAAAGTTATTTCAATGCTAAGCTAAATAAATATGCCCTGGTTGAACTGAATGAACGCTTCAAGGGAATTGAAATGCCGGAAATTGAAGTGGCTGACATTCGAAAAGCAACCCGACAAAGGCAAATGAAATCGTTGCTAACTCCGGCCTTGTTTAACGAAGTAGAGCTTGCTCTGAAAAACAAAGAGCAAGTGATTCTTTTTCAAAACAGACGTGGGTTCGCTCCATACATCCAATGCACAACATGTGGATGGATTCCGAAATGTAAGAACTGCGATGTGAGTTTAACTTACCACAAATACAGGTCGAGTTTGGTTTGTCACTACTGTGGACACACGACCGGGCTGCCTGCCAATTGCGGCGAGTGCCACTCTGACGATATAAAAACCAAAGGCTATGGCACCGAGCAGATCGAGGAAGAGCTTGGGCTGCTTTTTCCCGATGCCCAAATTGCGCGGATGGATTTGGATACAACACGGGCGAAGAATTCGTTCGAACAACTGATTTATCGCTTCGAAAACCGGCAGATTGATATTTTAGTTGGCACACAGATGGTAACCAAAGGATTGGACTTTGAGCATGTGCGCATTGTGGGTATTCTCAATGCCGATCAGTTGTTGAATTACCCTGACTTTCGGTCGTTTGAACGTTCGTTCCAGCTAATGGCTCAGGTGAGTGGCCGGGCGGGACGTAAAAACAAACGCGGGAAAGTGGTTATTCAAACGTCGCAAGCAAGCCACGATGTACTGAAAGAAGTGGTATCAAATGATTTTGAGCAACTATTCAATCGTCAGATGCTTGAACGGAAACTATTTCGGTATCCGCCCTACTTCCGGTTGATAAAAGTGGTGGTGAAGCATAAAAATCGTGAACGGCTTGATCGGGGAGCCGATCAGTTAGCTTCGTTGTTTCGAAAACAGTTTAAAAACCAGGTGTTGGGGCCCGAATACCCGGTTGTTGGGCGAGTACAAAATTGGTATCAAAAAGAAATTTGGCTGAAGCTGGATAAAAACAAACAGCTCCCGGAAGCTAAAAAACGAATCATGGAAATGGTTGATCAAATTAAATCGCTTCCCAATAACACCGGACTAATTATTTATGCAGATGTCGATCCGATGTAATAGATTCAGATCTCAAAATACAAACTTCAACTGTCTTGTTCAATCAAAGATCCAAAACCAGATTCGAACGATCAATGACCATTTTTATAATGATGAATTTTCTTTTCTTTTTGAAGCAAAATTTCAACATCAAGCTGAGATATAATTTTTGCCACGTCCTTTTTTTGCTACTTTTGTACGTCTTTAAATGATTTATTGAACGTGGAGAAACTAAAGGTTGAAGAGGTTTTTAAGAAGTTTTCAAACATTCGAGCACTCGTAGTTGGCGATGCAATGGTTGATTCGTATATGTGGGGAGTTGTCGATCGGATTTCATCTGAAGCACCTATTCCCATTTTAACAATCAACCGACAAGAGAATAGATTGGGCGGAGCTGCCAATGTATCTCTTAATCTTCAGGCTCTAGGGGCAACGCCAGTATTGGTCTCAATGGTTGGGAATGATATGAAAGGAGATATCTTCATGCAGTTGCTTGAAAAACGGAATCTCACTGATGCCGGAATTCTGAGGTCGGAAAGTCGCGAAACAACTGTTAAAACAAGAATACTGAGTCGTTCTCAGCAAGTTGTTCGTGTTGATGAGGAGACCGCCGAACTCATTTCTTCACAAGAAGAGGATGTTGTTTTTCAGCGAATTGAAAAGTTGGTTGAGCAACAAAATTTTGAAATCGTGATCTTTGTCGATTACGACAAGGGAATTATTACTCAATCGCTAATCGAAAGGGTGACCGTGCTCGCCAAATCTAAAGGAATTCTTATTGCTGTTGATCCTAAAAAGCGCAATTTTAATAATTACTCCGAAGTAAACCTGTTTAAACCTAATTTTAAAGAGTTTAAAGAGGGATTAAAACTCAATTTTGATAAACGGGATTTTCAGTCGATATTGAAAGCTGCCGAACAATTTAAAAAGGAAAAGAAGCTGGAGATTATCTTTATTACTCTCTCCGAACTAGGGGTGATTATTAGTAATGGGGTTAAGCAAAATCACTTTCCGGCCCAAATTCGAGACATTGCTGATGTGTCTGGTGCCGGCGATACGGTGATTGCGGTTGCCAGTCTTTGCTTGGCAGCCGGTTTGCCGACCAAATTTATGGCTCAACTTTCGAATTTGGCCGGAGGTTTGGTTTGTGAAAAATCAGGCGTTGTTCCAATTGATAGTGAACAGCTTAGGGTAGAGGCCAGGAAGATTAAGATTTCAAAATAATTTGAATTTTCTTAGCACCAGAGCGTTACGGCAGATCTCAATTTAATCTCATGAATCTTCCATCATTTTATCGATAAAATATTAACTTTGGAATTCAGCCAGAATCAGGAAAACTATGGGAAAAGTAATTGCTTTTGCAAATCAAAAAGGAGGCGTTGGAAAAACAACATCGGCTATTAATTTAGCTGCAAGTTTAGCTGTTCTTGAGAATAAGGTTTTAGTTATTGATGCTGATCCGCAGGCGAATGCGACTTCTGGAATTGGGTTCGACGTTCGAAATGTGAAAACAAGCATTTACGAATGTATCATCGACGATATCGACCCCCGAAAAATAATTCTGAATTCGGAGATTGAAGGCTTGGATCTTATTCCATCTCATATTGATTTGGTTGGTGCCGAGATTGAAATGCTGAATTTACCTAACAGGGAAAAAGTGATGAAAGTGGTAATCGAAAAAATTAGGGACGATTACGATTTTATTTTTATCGATTGCTCTCCGTCGCTTGGATTGATCACCGTTAATTCATTAACAGCAGCTGACTCAATTATCATTCCGGTTCAATGTGAATATTTTGCACTGGAAGGCTTGGGTAAATTGTTAAATACAATTAAAATCATCCAAACCCGTTTAAATCCTGATTTAGAAATTGAAGGCTTTTTACTAACAATGTACGATAGCAGGCTAAACTTGTCGAATCAGGTGTTGGAAGAGGTGCGAACTCATTTTGGTGAAATGGTTTTTGAAGCTACAATATCAAGAAATATTAAGTTGAGCGAGGCACCGAGTTATGGGAAACCTGTTGTTTTATACGATGCGAGTTCTCGGGGTGCCGAGAATTATATGGATTTGGCAAGAGAGATTTTACAAAAGAATGATTTGACGAAAATCAGAAATTCGGAAAAAATAATTGAATAAATAAATTCGAGTAATAATGGCTAAACGAAATGCATTGGGAAGAGGACTTGGCGCCTTGATTGATGATGCGGACAAGAATAGGGATGAGAATTCTTCGATCAGCGAAATTGCAATTGAAGAGATTGAGGCCAATCCATTTCAACCCCGTACAACATTTGACGAGGAAGCATTGAAAGAGTTAGCGGCTTCAATCAAGGAAATTGGCATTATTCAACCCATTACTTTACGAAAAGTTGGAAACCATAAATACCAGATAATTGCCGGAGAGCGCCGGTTTAGAGCTTCGAAAATAGCCGGACTTCAAACAGTTACAGCCTATGTTCGGATGGCCGAAGATGAGGGGATGCTGGAAATGGCTTTGGTTGAAAATATTCAACGCGAAGATCTGGATGCCATTGAAATCGCAATTTCTTATCAGCGATTACTCGAAGAGTGTAAGTTGACACAGGAGAGCCTGAGTGACCGAGTCGGAAAAAAACGGTCTACCGTGTCTAATTATTTGAGACTATTGAGATTGCCTGCCTTGATTCAGAAAGGAATTGTTGATAAAACAATTTCGATGGGACATGCTCGGGCACTGGTGAATGTTAAGAGTCCTGAAGATCAATTAGCGATATATGAAGAAATTTTAAAGAATGATTACTCTGTTCGGAAAGTGGAAGAATTAGTCCGACTGTTAAACTCGCCTGCAGAAAAGCCAAAATCATCAGCTCCAAAACAAAGGCATCCCGAAGAATATGGAGAGCTAAAAGAGCATTTAAGTCGGTTTTTTAAGACCGATGTTGATTTTTCACTCAACAATAAAGGGAAAGGAAAGATCGTTATTCCGTTTGGTTCATCGAAGGATTTGGAACGAATCATCGGAATTCTGGATAAACTAAATGGCTAATTCGATTTCAAAAAAAATAACATTGAATTATATAAAAAAAGCCGTACTGTTAATCCT
This sequence comes from uncultured Sunxiuqinia sp., assembly GCF_963678245.1. Lineage (NCBI taxonomy): Bacteria > Pseudomonadati > Bacteroidota > Bacteroidia > Marinilabiliales > Prolixibacteraceae > Sunxiuqinia > uncultured Sunxiuqinia sp. The sequence goes on along the minus strand of NZ_OY782770.1, from coordinate 194,334 downwards.
GTTTATAACCACAGGGTTTATTACATCAGCTCAAAAAATAGTAGCTGCTGATAGTGTCTCAGTTGCGATAGAGAAAAAGCATTCGCCACGTAAGGCCACAATTTACTCAGCTGTTCTGCCGGGCTTGGGGCAAATTTACAACAGGAAATACTGGAAGGTGCCCATAGTTTATATTGGGTTTGGCGCTTTTGCTTATTTTATTGACTGGAATAATGATCAATATCAACTTTACCGGCAAGCATATGCTGATATTGTTGACAATGACCCATTTACCAATTCATACGAGCAATTTAATGAAGATGGACGTTGGGATAATCAAAGGTCGCAATTTACCACCAGACTTAAAAATGCGAAAGATGTTTCCCGAAGAAACCGGGATTTAGTTGTTATTTCAACAGTGGCTTTTTATGCCTTAAACATTATTGACGCAAGTGTGGATGCACATTTTTTTAATTTTGATATAAGTGATGACTTAACCTTGAACTGGACACCTGGGCCGTTGTATACTTATAATCAGAAAGTAGTAGGAATTCATTGTAGAATAAGATTTTAGAGGGGATATGAGAAAAGGATTAGGAATACTCGTAGTTTTAGTAAGTTTTACCATTCAGAATGTTTTTGCAAAAAGGATCGAAAAAGCGGCAATAAAAAGGATAAGAACCATTGAGGTAGTTGCTTTGGATAGTGTACAGGGGTATCAAAAAAAATATGTTACTCCGGATGAAAATCTAAACGATATTTTTGCTGAAAAGATAGATAGCCTGGTGAATTCCTGGTATATGAGAAACGTATTTGATAGGCCTGAAAGAATAGAAAATCAAGATAGCATTCCTATTGTTTCACTGCCTGATTCTATTTATATCGAGCGGTTACAAGCCATTGACTCCTATGTTGATCTGTCATTCAACAAAACAGTTAAGAATTTTATTGAGCTTTATACCCAGCGCCGGCGTGATCAGGTTGAAATGATGCTTGGACTGGCCGGTTATTATTTTCCGATTTTTGAAGAGGAACTGGATCGACTAGATATGCCCTTGGAACTAAAATATATGGCTATTATTGAGTCGGCATTGAATCCCGCTGCCAGATCAAGAGCCAATGCCGTTGGTTTGTGGCAGTTTATGTACGGAACCGGAAAAATGTATAAGCTGGAGATCGGCACTTTTGTTGATGAACGGCGTGACCCTGTAAAATCGACCAAAGCCGCTGCACGTTACCTCAATGATTTGTATCGGATTTATAAAAACTGGCATTTGGTTATCGCAGCCTACAACTGTGGCCCCGGAAATGTGAATAAAGCAATCCGACGGTCTGGTGGAGCTCGGGACTATTGGTCGATCTATTATCGATTGCCACGCGAAACCAGAGGTTATGTGCCTGCATTTATTGCTGCAGCCTACGTAATGACTAACTACGAGAAGCATAACTTGCAACCTCGTTATCCTGATTTTCCGATTGTTGCTGATACTATGATGGTTAATAGTTACCTTCATTTTAAACAAGTAGCTGAAATAACGCAAGTGCCGATTGAAGTACTTCGGGCATTGAATCCTCAATATCGTATGGATATTATCCCAGCAAAAGCCGATAAGCCTTATGTGTTGAAAATACCAATAGAAACGGTTGCTGATTTTATTGATAACGAAGAAGAAATTTATGCGTTTAAGCGGGATGAATTTTTCCCCAATAATTCAATTATTAACCCTCAAAGTCGGAGTACTTATTACCCAACCGATATCAAAGGAAAGGATAAGGTGATTTACACAGTGAAGTCGGGAGATAATTTAGGCTTCATTTCAGAGTGGTATCATGTTGGAGTATCTGACTTGCGCTATTGGAATAATATTCATCGCAACCTCATTCGTGTCGGACAAAAGCTTTCCATCTATGTTCCGGCAGGACAGGCTGATTTTTATGCCGATGTAAACCGGATGAGTTTTTCGGATAAACAAGCTTTCAAAAAGAAAACACCTGTTACAAAGGCTGGATCAACAAGTCAGCAAGTAACGAAGAGCGGTGAATTTGTTTACTACACTGTTCGTCGTGGCGAAAACTTATGGTCTATTGCCCGTAAATTTCCCGGAGTGTCCAATAACGATATTATACGATGGAATGATATCAACAATGGGAAAAAGATCTTTCCGGGACAAAAATTAAAGATTAAACCCCGCTCGTAAGAGATCGAATGGCTTATTTGCAGATCCACGATTTTAACTTTACTTTTATTCGGAAGCTAAAATCGGAATATGACACCTGCAAAGGAATTCTTTTATTTTTTTGTTACTATACTTCTTTTTTCGGCTCTTCTTTTATTTTGGGAAGGTGATGCAAGTGTACCAGACCTTTCGTCACCGACTGAAGTATCAAACGTTGATACCATTGATTCTTCTATTGATTTTGTAGATCGTGTAAAAGTAGAAATAGCCGAAATTGTTGAGGATTCAATTTCAACGACATCAGAAAGCGAAGAAGTTGCTGATGAGTCGATTCAATTATTTTACTCAACTCCTTTGATTTTTGCTGAAGATGACTCTCTGAGGTTTCAGTCGTTATCGAGGAAATTAAGTGCTGAAAATCGTTCAGTATTGCCCGTTCGGATTGTTTATTTTGGTGATTCGCAAATCGAAAATGATCGAATAACTTCTGCTTTGAGGAAAACACTCCAGCTGGAATATGCTGGCAAAGGATCAGGTTTTATTCCGTTGGATGAGTATTACAATACCCAGCATCAACTATTGGTTGAAACGTCAAAAGCTTGGGATGTTAAAACCCTTCGTGATCGGGACTTTAAAAATGAAAGCCTGCTGTTTAAGAATGCGATTTTAACTGCTGACAATACCGAAGGATGGTTTCGCATAAGACGCATCAAACGGTTACAACCGCAGAAGGACTACCAACTTCTGAAGCTTTATTACTCAGCAAAAGATACTTGTTATGTAACCGTTAAACAGGGGCAAAGGGAAATTTATTCTGGAATTCTCAATCCGAAAGACAAGATATCCACGTTAGATTTTCAGTTTAACCACACCCCGAACGATATTCGTTTTGATTTTGCAGCAACTGATACCTTCAATGTTGCCGGCCTTTCGCTTGAATCGGAAGGAGGTATTTTTGTCGATAATGTCGCTTTAAGGGGCTTGTCTTATCCGCCTTTCGAAACGTCGGATCAAGAGTCAATCAAACAAATGTTAGGCCAAGTGAATGTAGGGCTGTTTGTGTTGCATTTCGGAGTAAACTTAGTACCATATACTTCCAAAAACGATTATTTGCATTTCCGTATTCATCTTCAACGGCAAATCTCATTTTTAAAATTGATACGACCCGAGGTTCCAATTTTGATCATTGGCGTGTCAGACATGGCTCAAAAGGAAGATGGACAGTTTAAAACCTATCCGTCTATTGCAGCAATTAAGCAAATTCAGTTTAAAATGGCGATGGAAAATCATGCGGCTTTTTGGAATCTGCAATCTTTTATGGGAGGTGAAGGCTCGATGAAACGCTGGGTAGAAGCTACTCCTGCCTTGGGGCGTAAAGACTACATTCATTTTTCGAGGCGGGGAGCTGATTTAGTGGGAACGGAATTGGGGAAAACAATATTAAAGGAACTTAAGGCAAATGAAGATTCTTTATGATTGAGCGGATTAAAAATATCGTTGGAAATATCTGGCAATACCGGCCGGATGAACCGCTATTTTATACTGGCATTGCTTTTTGGATTGCGTTTACCTTGGTGCTTGCCGTTTATTCATTTGTTTACAAAAAAAAACAAATTCGTAATAGTTATTTGCTGCTGGTAAGCTGGTTCTTTTATTTCCAAATGAGTGGCGCATTTTTATCATTACTGATTTTTTCTTGTGCCATGAATTATGGGTTTGGCTTACTTATTCACAAACAAAGGCGGAAGCAGCTTTGGGTAGGAATTGCAATCGGATTGAACTTGCTGATTTTAGGATACTTTAAATATGCCTATTTCTTTCTGGACAATGTAAATTTGTTTTTTGAAACCGATTTTAAGGTTTTCAACTGGATTGGTTGGTTGATTAATCAGCTTGCTCATGATGTGGTCGATGTTAATTCCATTTTGCTGCCAATTGGAATTTCATTTTACACCTTCCAAGCAATTAGCTATTTGGTCGATATTTATAGAGGTGACGCAGAGGTGGTCAAAAATCCGTTGGATTTCAGCTTTTATCTCAGTTTTTTCCCGCAGTTGGTTGCCGGGCCAATTGTTCGCGCATCTTCATTTATTCCTCAGTTGTACCAGCGGTTCAGGCTGAAGAAAGAGGAATTCAGCCATTCCGTTTTTCTGATTGTAAAAGGACTGTTTAAGAAATTGGTTATAGCTGATTTCTTGGCCTTAAACTTTATCGATCGGGTTTTTGAGGCACCTTTGGCGTATTCTGGATTGGAAAATTTATTATCAGTCTATGCCTACTCCATTCAAATTTACTGCGATTTCTCGGGCTATACCGATATTGCGATTGGGCTGGCACTGCTGCTGGGATTTAAAATCCCGGTCAATTTCAATGCTCCGTATCAGGCATATAACTTAACCGATTTTTGGGGTCGTTGGCATATTTCGTTGTCGCTTTGGTTGCGCGATTATCTGTACATACCCCTCGGAGGAAATAGAAAAGGCTCTGCCCGAATGTATATTAATCTTTTAATTACAATGATTTTGGGCGGATTGTGGCACGGCGCTAATATCCGATTTTTGATTTGGGGAGCTATTCACGGTGTTGGGCTGGTGGTGGAAAAATTCATTCGGCGAATCTTTTCACTTCAAACTAAGCCAAAGAAATGGAAGCGGTTGCTTTCTGTTTTTGTGACATTTCAGGTAGTAAGTATAGCCTGGATATTTTTTCGAGCTCGCGATTACAGCATTGTGCAACAGCTGTTCTTTCAGATTCGCCATCACTTTATGCCCCGCGACTTGGCGAGAGGTTGGGAGAGCTATCATTGGGTGATTTTTGTTTTTATTATTGGTCTGGTTACTATTTGGTTTCCTGATGTGCTCAAAGAGAGAATGCGAGGCGGGTTTATACGCTTGCCCAGCTGGGGCCAAATTCCGGTAATACTTATAGCTTTGTTTTTAATCACCTTAGTTGCTCATTCAACTTTGCAACCTTTTATTTACTTCAGATTTTAGTTTGTCCTTGTTTTTAATAATGCCTGAAATCCTTTGACGGGTAACTTTAGCTATTTTTGTTCGTTGAGAACAAAGCCGTTAATAAAATTATCTTATATTTGATTTCAATTTTAAATAAGGGTTTTAGTCTGTTGATATAAAATTGTCCTGAATGAGATTGTTTTTACTTCTAATTGCGCTTTTTATTGTCACTTCAAACTATGTTCATGCTCAGGTTGAGAGGCCGGAAAAGGTGGCGGTTGATATTACGTATATCGCTAATTCCGGATTTTTGATTCAAGTGAATGATAAGAAGGTATTGGTTGATGCTCTTTTTAAGGATATTGAAAGTGAATATTACGATAGTCCATCGAAGCAGTTAACCCAAAGAATTATTAATGGAGAAAGCCCGTTTGAAGGGATTAATCTTGTTGCTTCGACTCACGAACATGTAGATAACTTTGACAATAATATTACTGCTGCGGTTTTAGCAAGTCACTCGGAAGCTAAGTTTGTTAGTTGTGCAAAAACTGTTGAGCAGGTCGAAAATACAAGCCAGTATCAACAAATAAGAGATCAGTTAGTTGAAATTACTCCCGAACAGTTAACTCATATTGATACGGTTATTAATGGAATTGATGTGCGGGTTTATCGAATTAATCATGGACCTTATTACATTGAAGATCCTTTAACAGGTCGTAAAACAGATATTTACCGATTTGCAGAACACCTCGGATTTCGTTTTACAATTGATGGGGTTAGTTTTTTCCATTGTGGAGACAGTAATTCGAATGCGCTGGATGAATACCACAGACTCAGGTTGGACAATGAGAATCTTGATTTTGCCTTTCTTGGCCGCGGCTTTTTGTATCAGCCACAAGGACAGGGCGTTGCCATTATGAAAAAGTATATTCAAGCAAAACATTACATCATCATGCAAATTCAGCATGATGATAATGAATATTACAAAGAAGTAGCAGATGCCGTAAAACCGGGTATTCCCAGTGTTAAAGTTTTCGAACGAGAAATGGAAACCAAAACATATGAGGTTGACTTAAAACCCCAAATGCTCTCCAACCAATAAGTTTTTTGTTTGATCAAAGTCAGGTTTAGCGCCCCTTGAAGATTCTGCCAGCTTCAAACTTCCCACCACCAAATACCAATATTGTTACAAAGATCACCAAGTAGAGTAATGCAAGCTCTTTGCGTTGGAATGGATCGTTTCCATGAATTTGAAAAGCAGCAATACTCATAGTAGCAATAAGCGGAATTACCGACAGGCGAGTGCCGATTCCAAAGATTAAGAGAACCGAACAAAGGAATTCGGCAAATACTGCGAGAATCAATGAAACCGTTGATCCTAATCCGAAGAGATCAGCAAATTGTGTATTTCCCTCTATAAGTTTCAAAAATTTAGGAATTCCATGGGTTAGCATGAACCCTCCTGCTGAAACTCTTAGTAGAAGTAACCAAATATTTGTTATTGCATCATTTGTCCTTGGTCCAAGTAATTTTGCCATCTTAATTTATTTTCGTGTTCAAAAGTAATAGATAAAATCAACGCGTAGATTGTGGAAATAGTTTATTTTTTCCTGTACATTTTTATTCACAAACGCTAAAGTATCATTTTGATCATATATGATGCCATCGGAAGTATCTTTTTTTTTATTTTAGATTGATGGAAGAAGCCGACTTCAACTACTAATTTTTACAAATTGTTAGATTTTTGCTTTCAATTTAATTTTTCCCTTAGAAATAAATTCCTACATTTGCTCCATTAACAAAAGAAAAATGAAAATTCGGGCTATCGTACTTAACGTCATTATTCTTCTCGTCGTGGTCATTTCGCAAGCGAAGTGAGGATGTTGTTGTTGGTATAAACCGATAGCCATTCTCATAAGGGGGAATGGCTTTTTTCATTTATAGACTTTATTTTATGAGACATTTTACAACAATTCATCTGGTTCTTCTAGTCGTCATTCTTGGGATTCGCTAAGAAAGGCTTAGAATTGTTGAATAAATAATATACGAAAGCCTTTCTCATATGAGAAAGGCTTTTTTAAGAATTAAAAATTGAAGGAAATGCAGAAAAAGTTAAGATCAGCGACGACAACCGAAGGGAGAAAAATGGCGGGGGCGAGAAGCCTCTGGAGAGCCAATGGAGTGAAAGAAGAACAATTTGGAAAACCAATGATTGCGATTGTTAATTCATTTACTCAATTTGTTCCTGGGCACGTCCATTTGCATCATATTGGTCAGGAAATTAAGGCAATGATTGAAAAAAGAGGCTGCTTTGCGGCTGAATTTAATACGATTGCTATCGACGATGGAATTGCTATGGGACATGACGGTATGCTGTACTCGCTTCCATCGCGCGATATAATTGCCGATAGTGTAGAATACATGTGCAATGGTCATAAAGTGGATGCGATGGTCTGCATTTCAAACTGCGATAAAATTACACCCGGGATGATGATGGCAGCCATGCGATTAAATATTCCTGCAATTTTTGTTTCTGGTGGTCCAATGGAAGCCGGAAAGATTGATGAAAAATCATACGACTTGGTTGATGCTATGGTTATGGCTGCAGATGAATCTTATTCAGACGAAACGATTCTTCGGGTTGAACAAGAGGCATGTCCTACCTGTGGTTCATGTTCCGGTATGTTTACTGCTAATTCTATGAACTGTTTGGCTGAAGCATTAGGTTTGGCTTTGCCGGGTAATGGTACTATTGTAGCCACACATATGAACCGTAAAAGGTTATTCGAGGAAGCAGCTGATCGAATTGTTGACATCACTTACGATCATTATGAAAATGGAAATGAGAAAGTAACTCCCCGGGGCATTGCCACTCGTGCTGTTTTTGAAAACGCAATGAAACTCGATATTGCTATGGGAGGATCTACCAATACAGTATTGCATATTTTGGCTATTGCCCGTGAGGCAGGAGTTAACTTTACGATGGAAGACATTGACCAACTTTCGAGGAAGACACCAAACCTTTGTAAAGTTGCTCCAAACTCAGACTATCATATTGAAGATGTAAACCGTGCGGGAGGGATTATTGGAATTCTAGCAGAGATGGATCGAGCCAAATTATTGGATACTTCCGTATCTCGGGTTGATGGCAATACATTGGCAGAAGCCATTAAAAAGTTCGACTTAAAAAGCAAAGATGTTGCAGATATTGCAATAAAGAAATATAAATCAGCTCCCGGCGGCGTGCGTAACAACGTAATGGGATCGCAGGAAAGCTATTATAAAGAGCTGGATGTTGATCGGGAGAATGGATGTATTCGGAATTTTGAACATGCATACAGTAAAGATGGAGGACTAGCTGTGTTGTTTGGAAATATTGCCCGAAACGGTTGTATTATAAAAACTGCAGGCGTCGATCCGTCGGTTCACAATTTTAAAGGAACAGCCAAGGTATTCCAATCGCAGGATGATGCAGTGAATGGAATTCTTGGCGACTCTGTCCAGGCAGGTGATGTTGTTGTTATTCGCTACGAAGGGCCCAAAGGTGGTCCTGGAATGCAAGAAATGCTATATCCAACTTCATATATCAAGTCGATGAGACTGGATAAAGCCTGTGCATTAATTACTGATGGACGATTTTCAGGAGGTACATCCGGATTGTCAATCGGACATGTTTCTCCCGAAGCAGCCCGCGGTGGTGAAATCGCTTTAATTAAGGATGGTGATTTAATTGAAATCAGTATTTCTGAGCGGAAAATTAACCTCTTGATTTCTAATGAAGAGATGAACAAAAGAAAGACAGAAGAAGAAGCAAAAGGAAAGGACGCATACGCTCCTGTTGGAAGAAACAGAAGTGTAAGTAGAGCGTTGAAAGCTTATGCTAGCCTGGTTTCCTCTGCCGATCAAGGAGCGATACGATTAATAGATTAAGAAACAAAAAAAACAGATTTATATGGCTACAAAGAGAATTAGTGGTTCACAAGCCGTTATTCTTTCACTTTTAGAAGAAGGCGTTGATACTATTTTTGGATACCCGGGCGGAGCAATTATGCCAATTTATGATGCCCTTTACGATTTTGACAAACAAGTTACTCATATCTTGACTCGCCATGAGCAGGGAGCGATTCACGCGGCAGAAGGATACGCGAAGGTTACGGGAAAAGCAGGAGTCTGTTTTGCTACTTCCGGGCCGGGAGCAACCAACCTGATTACCGGAATTGCTGATGCAATGATCGATTCAATTCCGTTGGTGTGTATCACAGGACAGGTTGCCTCTCCGCTACTTGGAACGGATGCATTCCAGGAGTCGGATGTGGTTGGCATTTCAATGCCAGTAACCAAATGGAATTACCAAATTACAACTGCTGATGAAATTCCGGGAGCTATTGCTAAAGCTTTCTATCTGGCTCAATCCGGTCGTCCGGGACCCGTATTGCTTGATATTGCCAAAGATGCTCAGTTTCAGGAGATCGATTATGAATATAAAAAATGTACTAAAATCCGATCTTATATTCCGGAGCAACCTGTTGATCCGTTCAAGGTGAAGGAAGCAGCTGACTTAATTGATAGAGCAAAGAAACCCTTGTTACTTTTTGGACAAGGAGTTATTATCGCTAATGCAGAAGAGGAGTTGAAGCAATTTGTTGAAAAGACCGGAATCCCAGCGGCATGGACCTTGCTTGGGCTTTCGGCCATGCCAACCGATCATCCATTAAATGTTGGAATGCTTGGGATGCATGGAAATTACGGCCCAAATATTAAAACCAATGAGGCAGATTTGATTATAGCCGTTGGAATGCGGTTCGACGACCGTGTAACTGGCAAGGTAAGCGAATATGCAAAGAATGCTAAAATTATTCACTTGGAGGTTGATCCTGCTGAGATCGATAAGATTATAAAAACAGATGTTGCTGTTTTGGGTAATGCCAAAAAATCATTGGCTATGCTAACTGGCAACGTAAAAGAGAATAAGCATGAAGCCTGGTTACAGGAATTCCGCGATTGCGATAAAATTGAGCAGGAGAAAGTCATTAAAAAAGACACCTACCCCGAAAAAATGGGACTTACAATGGGCGAAGCTGTTCGGATAACGTCTGAAAAAGCAAAACATGATGCAGTTTTGGTTACTGATGTTGGTCAGCAGCAGATGATCGCTTCGCGATATTTCAAGTTTACCCAGTCGAAAAGTAACGTAACTTCTGGTGGGCTTGGTACAATGGGCTACGGAGTTCCTGCAGCTATGGGAGCTCAATTAGGTGCAAAAGGCCGCACTGTTTGCTGTTTTGTAGGTGATGGCGGTTTCCAAATGACCTTACAGGAGTTGGGGACCATTGTACAAAACAAGCTCCCGGTTAAAATCATTCTACTGAATAATAACTTTTTGGGAATGGTACGTCAGTGGCAACAGCTGTTTTTCGAGAAGCGATACTCATTTACTGAACTGCAAAATCCTGATTTCATCATGATTGGGAAAGGCTTCGGTATGGAAGGACATAAAGTTACCAAGCGTGAAGAATTAGAAGATGGTATTCAACAAATGATGGATCACGATGGTCCTTACTTGCTGGAAGTTGTTGTTGAGAAAGAAGATAATGTTTTCCCAATGGTTCCGTCGGGAGCTTCAGTTTCTGACATTATACTGGAAGCCTAATTTTTAAAATTGAAAAACATGAAACAAGAATTTATTATTACCATATATTCGGAAAATCATATTGGTTTATTGAATCGAATCACCATCAACTTTACACGACGTAAAATAAACATCGAGAGCCTGACTGTTTCAGAATCCGCTATTCATGGCGTCTCTAAGTTCACCATCGTTATTAACGAGACTGAAGACCGCGTTAAAAAGGTTGTCAGGCAGTTAGAAAAAGTGGTTGAAGTACTAAAGGCTTTTTATCACACGAATGATGAAATGGTGTATCAGGAAATAGCTTTGTATAAAGTACCCACTGAAGCGCTTTATGAGAGTGATGATATTGAAAAGCTAGTCAGGAAAAATGGTGCACGAATATTAGAAATTACCAAAGAGTTTACTGTAATTGAAAAAACCGGGCATAAAACAGAAACGCAGGAAATGTTCGATGCATTAAATCAATTTGGCGTGTTGCAATTTATTCGTTCCGGAAGAGTTGCAATTACGCGTGATCCAATTGAGCGACTTTCTGAATTCTTGAAAGAGCGTGATGATTTGTTAAATCAGGTTGATTAACAATACCATAAATTATTGAAAAGCTGTTCTGAAATTAGATGCTCTATCGACAATTTCAGAGCAGCTTTTCTATATTTGTCAGTCGCATGAAACCAAAAGCGGAACAATTACCAATTTATAGTTTGCACAACTTTAGTTCTCCCGAACGCAAAAGTCAGCAGTTTCAGGTTGAGGTGTTTGATGCGAAACGTCACTTCAGTGTCAAATACCCGCATCGGCACGATTTTTTCGAAGTGCTTTATCTGATGAAAGGCTCTGGTTTTCATGTCATCGACAGCAATAAGTACGAAATTAAACCTCCATGTGTCTTTTTCATGTCGCCTGGGCAGGCACATAAAATCGAGTTTTCGACCGATATCGAAGGATTCATTTTTATTTTTACCGCCGACTTCTATTTGGCGAATAGAAGTAACCAAAACAGTCTGATTGAATTTCCTTTCTTTTATAATCTTCATCAGGATAATCCACCGCTACAACTGCAAGAGCAGGGAGATGTGCGATTTCTGGAACAACTGTTTTTACGTAGTGTTTCCGAGTTGGAGAACAATCGATCAAATTTATTAGAGTCATTACGTTCTTTGCTCGATTTGATTCTGACAACTTGTACCTCCCGGTATAAGAGCGAAGAAAATCTGGTTGCGAGAGGGAAGGGGTATTTGCTCGTCAAGCGTTTTTATCAGTTGGTTGAAGAGAACAATTACCGAAACCTGTCACTGAAAGAATATGCGGCAAAGTTAGCTGTCACTCCAAATCATTTAACCCAAACCGTAAAACATTATACGAGTAAAACTTCAAGCCAAATTATTAAAGCGAAGCAGGTAATGGAAATAAAACGCTTATTGGTACATACCAATTTAAACGTTACCGAAATAGCTCAGCAGTTCAACTTTGAAGATCAATCTTATTTCACAAAGTTTTTTAAACGCGAATCTGGATTTTCGCCTCTGAAATACCGACTAGAGATGACTCGGTGATGAAAAAAATACCATCTCTGAAAATTGCATAAGTTGTTGTTTTTTAGTTGTTAGGTTTTGTTTATTTGTGGAGTATAAAAATAAATCCATGAAAATTACCATAAAAACATGGTTTTTTACTCGACTTTGTGCTGATAATTCTATTGCTTTGTATACTGGAATCAAAAAATCGAATAGAAACAAATAAATACATTAAAATGGCAAATTATTTTAACACACTTCCTTTGCGCTTGCAATTGGAGCAATTAGGTACTTGCGAATTCATGGATCAGGCTGAATTTGCTGACGGAGTAAAGAAACTGGAAGGGAAAAAAGTGGTAATCGTTGGTTGTGGTGCTCAAGGATTGAACCAAGGATTAAATATGCGTGATTCAGGTTTGGATGTTTCGTATACCTTGCGTGAGGCAGCCATCAAAGAACAACGTCAATCGTATAAAAATGCGTCTGAAAACGGATTTAAAGTTGGCACTTACGAAGAAATGTTGCCTACAGCTGATTTGGTAATCAATTTAACACCGGATAAACAACATACCAATGTGATTAAAGCAGTAATGCCATTAATGAAAGAAGGAGCCACGCTTTCATACTCTCACGGGTTCAATATTGTGGAAGAAGGCATGCAAATCCGTAAAGATATTACTGTTATTATGGTAGCCCCAAAATCTCCGGGCTCTGAAGTACGCGAAGAATACAAGCGTGGTTTTGGTGTTCCTACTTTGATTGCCGTTCATCCGGAAAATGATCCCAAAGGTGATGGATTTGAAATCGCAAAAGCCTATGCTGCGGCAACCGGAGGTCATAAAGCCGGTGTGCTCCGTTCTTCTTTTGTGGCCGAAGTAAAATCAGACTTGATGGGTGAGCAAACAATCCTTTGTGGTTTGTTACAAACCGGTTCAATTTTGTCATTCAATAAAATGATTGAAAAGGGAGTCGAACCTGCTTATGCTTCAAAATTGATTCAATACGGATGGGAAGTTATCACTGAAGCGTTGAAGCACGGTGGAATCACGAACATGATGGACCGTTTGTCGAATCCTGCTAAAATCAAAGCATTTGAGTTAGCTGAAGAATTGAAAGAAATTATGCGTCCATTGTTCCAAAAACACATGGATGATATTATGTCGGGCGAATTTTCGAAAACCATGATGGAAGATTGGGCGAACGATGACAAGAACTTGTTGACGTGGAGAGCTGAAACAGGCGAAACCGCTTTCGAGAAAACGCCTGCATCTGAAGAGGAAATTAGCGAGCAAGAATATTTCGATAATGGCGTATTGTTAGTTGCCTTTGTAAAATCAGGTGTTGAGTTGGCTTTCGAAACAATGACTGAGGCCGGTATCAAGGAAGAGTCTGCTTATTACGAGTCGTTGCACGAAACTCCACTTATTGCGAATACCATTGCCCGTAAAAAATTGTTTGAAATGAACCGGGTGATCTCTGATACAGCAGAATATGGTTGTTATTTATTCGACCATGCTTGCAAACCATTGTTGGGCGACTTCATGAAAAAAATTGAAGCGGATGTAATTGGCGAAACTTTCGGCGAAGGTTTTGACAACCATGTTGACAACAAAAAGCTCATTGAGGTGAATGCTCAAATTCGTTACCATAATGTAGAAATTATTGGCGAGGAACTACGTAGTGCAATGGCTGCAATGAAAGCGATTTACTAGATTTTGAATAATCAATAATTAAAGGCTCTATCGAAAGATAGGGCCTTTTTTATTTTCATTTCTTTCATAGATAATCTGGAATTAATCGAAATTCAATTCTTCTTTTATTGTCAAAACTTCCCTCTTGCAACTCGGAATACGTCCTTGTTTGACAGAACAGCTATATTCGATATCTTTAATGCTTCTGATTTTTACAGAACGACTAACGATCTAAACCGAAAACAAATGAATGAGATACTTCTTTTAGTCGGCATCGCCTTTGCCATTTTGTTGTTGTTATTTCTCGTTTTAAAATTGAAAATCCATGCTTTTATTTCCTTATTGATTGTCAGTATTGTTGTGGGAATAGTCACAGGAATGGATTTTGGCTTTATTATCGAAAGTATGAAAACTGGCATGGGAAACACGCTGGGATTTGTCGCTACAGTTGTGGGATTGGGAGCAATATTTGGACAAATGCTGGAAGCATCAGGAGGAGCTGAATCCATTGCAGTGTACTTAATCAAAAACTTTGGTGCAAAAAGAGCTTCGTGGGCGTTGGTGCTGACCGGTTTCATTGTCGCAATACCGGTTTTTATGGACGTTGGTTTTATTATTTTGATCCCGATAATTTATGAGTTGACCAAGCAGGCGAAGCGATCGATACTATATTATGCCATTCCGTTGCTCGCCGGACTAGCCGTAACACACGCGTTTATTCCACCTACCCCGGGGCCGGTGGCCGTTGCCGAAATTCTTGATGTACAGCTTGGGTGGATTATTATTATGGGATTTATTGTTGGATTACCTACTGCTATTATAGCCGGACCTGTTTTTGGTCGATATATTAGTAAAAAAATTCATATAGAAGCACCGGATTACTTTGTAGAAAAGTCCAGAGAAAATCCGCGGGAAACTTTGCCATCTTTTCGTACAATCATTCTGATCATTGCCCTGCCGCTTTTATTGATTGTATTAAGCTCTGTTGCCGAAGTGCTTTTTGAAAACGGGATTTTGCAAAATGAAATGGTTTATAAAACAGTAGGTTTGCTGGGATATCCTTTCACGGCCCTGATTCTTTCAACTTTACTGGCAATGTATGTTTTAGGAATTAAACGCGGGTTCAATAAAGATCAAATCATGAAACTGTCTAATAAAGCCCTTGGGCCGGCTGGCTTAATTATTTTGGTCACCGGTGCGGGTGGCGTTTTTAAGCAAATATTGATAGATAGTGGAGTGGGAGCCATGCTTGCTGAAAAATTGGCCGATTCGGCAATGCCCCCAATTGTACTGGCTTACCTGATTGCTGTTGTTGTTCGTATCATTCAGGGATCCGCCACTGTTTCGATGATTACAGCGGCTGGAATTATGGCTCCCATGATTTCTATGTTTGATTTGACACAGATTGATAAATCCCTGATCGTTTTAGCTATTGCGGCAGGCTCTACGATTTTATCTCATGTGAATGATAGTGGATTTTGGTTGGTAGGTAAATACCTTGGGATGAATGAGAAGGAAACACTTTGCTCATGGACGATGATGGAGACAATTATTTCAGTCGTCGGTTTCACCTTGGTATTGCTTCTCAGCTTTATTGTGTCCTGATTCTGACGCTTTTTTGCAAAATTATTAGTTTAGAATGATGCTTTTAATCGAACTAATTGACCGGAGGTTGTCAAAGCGATTAAATGTTTTGTTTGACGCTGAATCTTGAGCAAGAAAGCTATTAATCAACTCAATTAGTTCGATGATCTCTTGATCTGAGAGTAAAAGTTTTATGTTAGTATTGGCAAAAGGAATCAGGATTTTTCTTCGGTAATTGTTTGCTAAAATTTCATTTTCAAAATGATTTGAATTCACTGTGTTTAGATACCCCCGAAGCTCTTCTAACTTTGTTGGTGATTTAAAATCCATCCCAATATTTCCAAACTCAAGATGAATTTTGTTGCATGTGTTACAAACAAATAGTTGTCCGTTTTTGCTGACCTTTTTCATATACTCTATCATTGGTATGTTTTCATTGCATTGTTCTGAGTTTGCATGAGAACGGCATACTTTTGTGCATTTGTAATTTTATACGCTCGTTTCATACGGCTTCGTTTCGCTCTCGTACAAAATTGAAAAAGAACAGCTGAGCAATCAATCCCTAAATGTTGGGGTTTTTTCAGATCAATTCTTCGGGATTGATATCCTGAATATCGAGCAGGTTATTCATGATGGCATAAACAGTCAATCCGGATATGGATTTAATGCCAAGCTTTTCAGTGATGTTTTTGCGGTGAGAGATGACGGTGTGAATACTAATGAATAGTTTCTCTGCAATTTCTTTATTGGCCAATCCAAGTGCAATTAATTTGATAACTTCTTTTTCGCGAACAGTTAATTCTCCATTGTCTGAATTTCCATTTTTCTTTTTTGCTCCTGCTTGCCGAATGATTTGTATCAGCTTTTGAATTTGCATGGAAGATGAAAATTGATTCAGCTGATAGTCTGCTGAGTCGTCTTGTTTCAAAACCTGATCATCGTTGTAAAAGCTAACCAAGTATACATCGTTATTCTTTTTGAGTAAATCGACTGTTTTTGTGTTTATCTCAGTCTGAGCTTCCAGAATCAAAATAATGGAGCTATTTGTAATTCCCGTAAATGAATTCAAATCTTTTGCTGAATTCAATTGGGTTATTTCCATTTTGAAGTAATCCTGCAGAATTAATGACAAGCCCTTTCTAACAATTTCTGAGCGATGTATTATGAAAACATTTTCTCTCATTTTCCCAGTTCCTTTTCAAACTCCATTACTTGAACAATTAAGATGTGATCTTCAATTCGGGCATGATCGTTAAGGTCATTTTCGAATTGAAAAAGCGCCGTTAAAAATTCGTTCATGGCATTGTCTTCATAGTTTGGACTCAGATGACGGATGATCAGGTTTTTCAGGTCACTTAATTTCACTTCAACATTGGTATGTTCGTTTTCCAGAACTTCAATAGAGGATCCGTCGCTATTTAGCGTTTTCTCTTTGTATAGGTTAATGATATACGGAAAAACCTTCTCGTCTTCTAATTTTAGGTGAATTAAAAGCTCAGCCTTATATTTCTGATAGAACGAGTTGATCATTTTAAGGCTAGAGCAATCTTCAGTACAGCTTTCGATAACCTTGTTTAATAACCGTTCAATTTTTGGTAAAACATATTCAATATAGTAGCGGTGCGTGTTTTTCAGGTATTCAATTATCAGTAGCGGTGAAAAGGATAGCAGTTCAGCTTCCGGAAAATAACTTTCGTCAGTATAGGTATTAACAATAGCCAGAAAAAAATCTGTGTGAATCTTGTTTGCAGTACAAACTTCATCAATCGATTTTTCCTTGAATCCCAGCCGGATTCCAAAACGGTTAATGACTGGTAGTAGGTTGTAGTTTGCACCGATTAAGCTTGACATCTTGTCTTCTTTCCTGAATAATTCCATGACGACTTTATTTCTTTATTGACAATGATAACAGTTTAAGACCTGATAAGGTTAAAGAAGTTATAAATTTTCGCTCCGATTACGATAGGGGAGTTGGGCCAGCATGTCGGCTAGTTGATTAATTCCCGCTTCAAGCTTTTTGCCGGCCATCATTTTAATCATCA
Source organism: uncultured Sunxiuqinia sp. (assembly GCF_963678245.1). Lineage (NCBI taxonomy): Bacteria > Pseudomonadati > Bacteroidota > Bacteroidia > Marinilabiliales > Prolixibacteraceae > Sunxiuqinia > uncultured Sunxiuqinia sp. The sequence continues at coordinate 176,761 of NZ_OY782770.1, read as the reverse complement.
TGCCCATTTCTGCGTGCAAAGTCAACTTCATTTTTGTTTGCGAAGGCGTCACAGCCATTAGTTGAATCCAGAACGTAATTTCTACGGGAAGCTTGCCCGAACTTTCTATTTTTATTGTTTTAAAAGGCTCCCGGTTCACAATTCGGATTTCTGATTGTCCCATACCTGTGATATTAAAGCGACAGGAATCATTGTCTGACTCAAAGTCAGTAACCTTTATTTGAGGAACTTGTTGACTAACTTTGTCTAACACGCTTTCATTGAGGTAGTGTGAGAAGTTATCAAAATTGGCCAAATAGTTGAAAACTACTTCTTCGTTTTGATCGATAAATTTGATATCGCTTGTGTATTTACTTAGTGCCATAATTTTTCTCCAAAAAAAATCCCCGGAATGTGTGTCCGGGGAATAATAATATGTTGATAATATAATTTACTTATTTACCCCATTCGGATGGGTTTTGACGCCATTCGTTTAACGACTCGACCTGCGATTGTTTGATTTCTCCTGATTCCAAAGCTACTTCTAGTAACGTTTTGTAACGGCTTAATGTTGTCAGCTCAATTCCTGCTTTTTCAAAGTTCTCTTTTGCAAGAGGGAAATTGTAGGTGAAAATAGCCATCATTCCTAAAATCTCACCTCCAAAATTGGAGATTGCTTCAGCTGCTTTTAAGCTACTAATTCCGGTTGAAACCAAGTCTTCAATAACGACCACTTTTTGTCCAACTTTTAAGTCTCCTTCAATCAGGTTTTCCAAACCATGACTTTTAGGAGTTGCTCGAACATAAATAAAAGGCAAGCCTAATTCCTGAGCTACCAACATTCCATGAGCAATTGCTCCGGTTGCAACACCTGCGATTACTTCTGCATCAGGGTATTGTTCTTTTATCAGTTTTACAAACTGATCTCTGATAAATGTACGTGCTTCGGGATATGATAAAATTTTTCTGTTGTCACAGTAAATAGGAGCCTTCCATCCTGATGCCCACGTAAATGGGTTTGATGGTTGGATTTTTATTGTGTTAATTTGTACGAGTTTTTTTGTTACCTCTACATAGATGTCTTGCATAATGCTAATTGTTTTATGACTGAATTTCACGGCAAATGTACAAAGTTTTTTTGAATGAGCATCAGCTGTTTTGCGATGATGAAATCGATTGTTCATCTAAAGATAATGTTGTTGATGTTGTTGAAATTGAGGATATTGTCGATATTTTAAAGCTTTTCTCAAAATTGGAGAACAGCAAATATGTTGTAAAACTGATAATTATCAGTAAGCTTACTCAAAACTCAATGCAATTGCTTAAGAATAATATAACACAAATACCTGCAGCCGGAGGTCTTGTTATAAATCGTAAGCAACAATTATTAATGATTAAAAGAATGGGCAAGTGGGATTTGCCCAAAGGCAAGATTGAGAAAGATGAATTGCCAGAAGATGCAGCAGTTAGAGAGGTCGGGGAAGAGTGCGGTATTGGTAAACTCAAAATTACTCATCAGTTACCATCAACTTTCCATTTATACCGTTCGCCCTATATTGAAAAAAGAAGTAACTGGGTGCTGAAAGAAACACATTGGTACGAGATGGCATATTCAGGTCAAGAAAAATTAGTGCCTCAGGTTGAAGAGCAAATCGAAGAAGCTCGATGGGTTTCATGCCATGATTTGCAGGAATTTTATCAAAATACGTATGGTAATTTGCAAGATTTACTAAAGCCTTACTTGCCCTGACGGCGTAATTCTTCTATCCTTTTTTGTTTTAACAGATTCAAAAATCGTTGTTCAAAGCCGTCGAGCGGATTTGGGGCAGGTGAGAAAACGAACTTTCCTTCTTTATCAACAAGATAAGCCATAGGGAAGGTGCTTACTTGATACTCATCTGCCGTTTGCTCATCAATAATAAAAAAATCTCCCGGCCATTCTTGTTGGCGTATTAGTTCCTTTTTATTTGTTTCACCTGGCATAATCAGGTTTACGATGTGCAACTCTTGTTGTAAGAGAGCCGACGATTTTTTTAGTTGATCTAAATGCTGGCGACAGATCGGATTTGCGACTCGCGTAAAATTCAGGTAAACGTATTTGTCGTTAAAGTCTTTCAGTTGATGCTTTATGCCATTAAAGTCAGTCATGGAGAAGTTTGGTGCCTCAGTTCCAGGCTCCAGATAAGATATTTTATTTTCAAGCCGTTTGGCAATCTCTTTTTTTGATGTTGGCCAGTCGCTATCTTGTACTTTATCAAGCAGGTGCTTCATACTTCGAGGCGAGAACTGCCCTTGTTTATAAGCGTCCTTAATGGATTGTAAAATAACCAGTCGGCTCAGGTTTTTATCCCAGCCATTGTTGGTCATGAAATAGTCTTCGATGCCTGGAAGCTTCGCTTGCGCCACCAATCGTCTAAATTCTGTGCCCTGAATTTGGTTGGCTTCAAAGGTAAAATGATCAGAAAAAAGTTGAGTGAAGAGTTGGACGCATGGAGGAAGATCAAGATTTGGTTTGTGATTGATGAAGTACTTTTTGATAAGTTCATCCGGATGTTCACGTTGCAAGGCAAATTCGGCAAAGGCAATTCTATAGAATTTGTAATTTTCAAAATAGCTGTTCTCTGTTTCTGGAAAGCGTATCGTCAGATGATGTTTTAATGAATCGACGGCAGCTTCCGATTGGCGATGGTATATTTCGTTAAAATACTTGGTTTCTTCCTTTAAGTAAGCCAGTTCAAATTGTTGGATCAGTCTGTTCAGTTCATTGGGATCACTGCTTTTCGAGGCAAAGGCAATTTCATCGTATTGGAAAAATGGATTTCTTTTTTGCGCAGGCGAAACTTTTTTAAGAGGTGGAAAGATCAATTCATAACTTTCGCCGGGCTGCAGATAGATGGTGGCTTGATAAGCATCAAATTCAGCTTCGGCATAGGTGGTTTTCGTTAACTCAAATGTTGAGTGAAATGATCCATCAGCACCAATGTTAAGTGAAGTGATTGGTTGTTTCGTCTCCGAAATAGGATCGGTTATTTGATAAATGTTAATTGTGTAACCGGAGTAATCATTCGCTAATCCTGAAATAGTCGTGTTTCGTTGGGCAAAGGAGAAACAACAAGTAATGATCAGTGAGATGAAAAAAAGAAGGAGTTTTTTAAGCTTCATCTTTCTTAAATTCATTCATGTTTAATTTTTGCGGAAGAAACATACTGGCGTCGCCATCGTGTAAAATAATATCGCGAACAATAGATGAATTTACAGGAGTATGCTCCGGTTTTGTTAGTAGGAAAACAGTTTCCAGTTCCGGATGCATTCTCTTATTTACTTGAGCGATTGCTCGTTCGTATTCAAAATCGGATGAGGTTCGCAGACCTCTTAAAATGTATTTGGCATCAACCAGTTTGCAAAAATCGACCGTTAAGCCTTCATGACTTTTCACTTCTATTTTGGTTTCATCTTCAAATATCTGATTGATCCATTTCATGCGTTTTTCCAATGGGAAAAACGATTTTTTATTTGAATTAAACCCGATCATGATAACAATTTTATCGAACATGGGTAAAGCTCTTTTTACAATGCTCTCGTGTCCAATGGTAAATGGATCGAACGAGCCTGGAAATATTGCGATGCGCTCCATAGTTTTTCGTTTTATGTATCACCAAATATAACGGTAATTCTTTGGAATTATTCGATATCCTTGGCCTTATTGGCACTTACAAATAGAATGTTCCCCAAGTCAACGTAGCCATCAAAGAACTCAAAGCTTCCTTTAAGCATCTCATTTCTAAAGCCAATTAACGTTAGGTCGGCGTCTTCAGAGTATGTCGAAATTACATTTTTACGGCTTCCTTTTTCGTAGGGAACCATTTCAATATTGGAGGGACTGATTGGCAGTCGTCCTTCCTTTACCAGATCCAGAAGTTGCTGACGTTTGTCAACTACATCTTCTTTAGGGAATAGGGCGAAAATTTTAATTATTCCTTTTTTCCAATCCGGATGTCCCAGGATAATATACCCCAGCAAAATCATCAGATTGGCATTTTCGAAATCATCAGGACGAATCCAGATGTGCAATTCTCTTTTGTACCCAAAGCTTTTGTATGAGGTATTTAAAATGCAAACATCAAACCCGGCCGATTCAATCATTTTGTAGTTGGGAAGTATTTCTTTTAAGGTTTCGGGTTCGGTACGCGAAAATTCAAATAGAATCAAATTATTTCCTTTTCCTGAAATACCGGAAAGCTGTACAACTTGTGCAATAGCCGACGTATAAGAAGGAGAAATAATGGTGTCGAGGTACACCCTGTTTTTGCTGCCGTGTGAGAGGTTGATTAATCTTTTCAGAGATTCTTTTGAGGCGTAGGTGGTTTCTTCGTTGAGGTAGCCTTTGATAAAATGAATATACGTACCAAACCCATATTTATACGAAAGCCAGCGCATTACATCAAAGGCGCTTCTTCGTTTAAAGGTATCGTGCGAAATGCATACACCAAAAGGACGCCAGCTAATTTCACGGTCTTCTTTGTCCGCCCGCTGCGCAAATATTTGCAACTGTCGGCTCATTTGAAATACCACACCTCTAAATAACTTATTTAATCCGCGTCTTTCCTTGCTATGGTAGGTGATGATGAAATAAATCATGGCCATAATAATCACCGAAAAGGCTGCATATAGCATATTCATTTTAAACATGACCCAAAAGGAAAAGATGGCACCAATTAACGAAATATACCATTTGCTACGGAACGTTGGGCGATAGGCCGGATCGGCTGCAAAATGCTCCAAAAATGAAACCATGCAAATAGCCGCGTAGGTAACCATGAAAAACATGGAGATAATTTGAGCTACAAAGTTGATGTCGCCAATAGCGATAAAAAAGAAGGCGATGATAATGGTGACAATTGAACCGTTGATAGGCTCATTGTCGGCTTTTTTCCCTTTGGCAAACCAACGGTTCAGCCATTTTTGAGGAAAAATATCGTCGTATCCGATAGCTTGTAAGGTTCGTGGAGCAACCATAATAGACCCCAGAGCCGAACTGAGAGAGGCTGCTGCTAAACCCACCGGGATAATGGGCCCCCATATAGCAATGCGTTGCATAATCAGTTGATCAGCCACCAACTCCTCAGGACTGGCAGAAACGGTGAATTTATAAGCAGCAGCAATGTAAACTAACATGCCGACGATTGTTGCCCAAAGAGTTCCGCGAGGAATTGATTTTTTCGGATCTTTTAGATCGCCTGATAAGCCAAGTCCTGCGGCCAGACCCGTGAAAGCGGGAAAGATGATCGTAAACACAAAAAAGAAACTCAGGTTATTGGGGATATGTGAATGAAAATGTACTTCGTGTGGTTTTAGCGGAGAATCGCCAATAAAAAAGAATACCAAAGAGGTTAAAAGAATAGCGACTACAAAATAAAGCGCTTTCATGCCCATATTGGCACCTTTGGCTAAAATAATAATTGATAAAATCGCCATTGCAGGAATCGAGATCCATCTACGGTCTTCAATTCCCAACTGATAGTTGTCGTTTAAAAAATTAATTACCGGTTCAAAAGCTTCACCAAAAGCAATAACATAAAAGGCCACAGAAATGGCTTGTGAGAAAAATAAAGCCAAGCCAATAGCTCCACCGATATTAAACCCAAAGGAACGCGAGATAATATAATAAGCCCCACCTCCCTGTACTCGCTGGTTGGTTGCAATTTCGGCCACCGCAAAAGCTGTAGGGATGGTGATGATGTGACCGATTAGAATGATGCCGATTACTCCCCAAAATCCGACCTGCCCAACAGCCCAGCCGAAACGCAAAAAGAGGATTGCTCCCAATATTGTGGACAATGCTGTAAGAAAGACCGGCATGGTGCCGAACTTAGCATTCGAATTCACAAACGATTTAGCCATGCTGTAGTTTTTTATCAAAGTTAAAAGATCACGGGAGAATTCAAAAGCTACAGGTTCTTATTTGAATTTGATAAATACGCGCTGGAACGTGTTATTTTTTCTTAGATTTGCTATTCGTAAACTACTAGCATGAAATAAAATGAGCCAGATACTTTCGATCATTATTCCGGTTTATAACGAGGAAAAAACCATCACGCAGCTTCTGGATAAAGTCGTTGATGTCGAATTGAAATTTGATTTTACGAAAGAAATGATCATCGTAAATGACTGTTCTACTGACAACGGAGTAGAAGTCATCGAGAAATACATTCAGTCTCATCCTGAAGTTGACATTCAGTTTTATCAGCAACCCGTAAATATGGGAAAAGGAGCGGCCTTGCATCGTGGGATCAAGGAAGCAAAAGGTGACTATTTGATTATTCAGGATGCTGACCTGGAGTATGATCCCAGAGAGTACAATGATCTTCTGAAGCCAGTTGCCGAAGGCTTTGCCGATGTGGTTTATGGCTCACGTTTTATGGGCGGAAATCCACACCGAATTTTGTTTTTCTGGCATTCTATTGGAAACAAATTGCTCACAACGCTATCGAATATGTTTACCAATCTGAACCTCACGGATATGGAAACATGTTATAAACTGTTTAGGGCAGATATGGTAAAAAGTTTGGACTTGAAAGAAAATCGGTTCGGATTTGAACCGGAAGTTACCGCTAAAATTGCCCGTATACCCAAAGTTCGGGTTTATGAAATCGGGATTTCTTATTACGGCCGTACCTACGAAGAAGGAAAGAAAATAAATTGGCAGGATGGTTTTCGGGCGTTATGGTGTATTTTGAAGTATAATCTGTTTACAACGTAATGTTTTTTTCAAACCCTCCTTTTCAGTTAAGTAAACTACTCACTTGGGCTTTACTATTTTTTCTTATTGGTTTTTCTGCGAACTGGGTTCATCGTTATTTTGAACAAGTGAACGTGAGAAACTATGTCATGAGCTCTGATATGGAAGGATATTATCAATACTTGCCTTATTTTTTCATTAAAGATAAACAAGAAATAAAGCATATGCGATGGGCAAAGCCATACGAAAATGGAAACAAGTTAAATGTTTTTACTTGTGGGGTTGCGATTATGCAGGCTCCCTTTTTCTTCATAGCTCATGGTATAAGTAAATATTTTAGGCTCCAGTCTGATGGGTATGCTTTCGTGTATTTTATTTTTGTGTTTTTGGCAACTTTGTTTTACGTGACCATTGGGCTTGCTTTTTTATACAAAGCATTGCTTCATTTTTTTGAGGAGCGATATGCTTTGTTGACAGCAGCGTTGGTGTTCTTTTGTACAAATTTGTTTTATTACACTATAATTATGCCGGGCATGTCTCATGCCTATTCATTTTCTCTTGTTACAATTTTTGTATATCTCGTTCCTGTCTTTTACGACAATGTATCTGCGAAAAATGCATTAAAACTAGCTTTCCCTTTCGCTTTAGCCGTATTGATTCGTCCAACAACACTTGTGATTGGCTTGTATTTTCTTTTGTACAGGATACATTCATGGCATTCGCTCAGAGAGAGAATGAAGTTATTGTTTCAAAAATGGTATCTGGTTTTCATTATGGCTTTCGCCAGTTTGCTAGTATTCTTACCGCAAATGTTCTATTGGCATTTTGTGACGGGGAAATATTTTATTTATTCTTATCAGAATGAAGGCTTTACTAATATTTTATCTCCTCATATTTCTACGGTTTTAATAGGTGCTCGGAATGGATTGTTTCTTTATACTCCGATTATGTTTCTGGCAGTTTGTAGCATGTTTTACCTCGTTTATAAGAAAAAGCTTTCTGCGTTGGGGATTTTATTGGTCATGATCATAATTGTCTACCTCGATGGAAGTTGGTGGCGACCCACTTTCAGCGGAGCCGCAGGCTATCGAGCCCTTATTGAATTTTATCCTTTGTTAGCTATCCCTTTGGCTTTTTTAATTCAAACAGTATTGAAAGGGCAACATAAAGGGTTAAAAATTGGATTGAAAATCGGGTTGGTATTTTTTGTCGTTTACAATGTTTTATTTGCCTATAAATATTCACATTATCTTTGGTGGAATACAGACTGGCAATGGTCTCATTTTTTGCGGCTCGTTCAGTTTTAACGTTTGTTTTACAGATTATTTTTCCAAAGGAAAATTATTGAAAAGGTTGAAACTTCCGGATGATTTTATGAATACTGTAGCATTTTTCTGCTTGATCAACAGATCATCAACAGTGATGTATTTACCTTTTACAATTAGTTGATACCTGATATCGGGCTCAAATTGCAAATCCATTTTTATCCGAATCCATTTCCCATAGACGTTGTGTACTTCTCTGTTGTTCAGTTTGATTCGTTTAATTTGCTTCCCGTTTTTATCGTATTCATGAAGAGTTGGCTGCGGCATGTCATAATGCCGGGTGTCAAAATATAACCAAAAGGATAGTTCGTATTCTTGGTTTTGAAATTGTTTTGGGAAGGTTTGATTGAAGAGTTCAACTTGTCCTCTACGCTTGTAAATGGCTCCTTTCCCCGTAAATGCCACATCCGATTTCTGATTTTCAAAATCATAAAACAGCAGCTTTTCAGCACTGGTGTTCGAATAAATACCTCCATTACAGCTTAGTGAATCACTCGTTTGTTTGGCATAACGCTCCCAATTTTCGAAACTGTTTTTAAAAACATCTACAGGCAAAATCGATAGAGAGATGTGTTTGTCGTACCAAAAGGTGTTCGCATGTGCTTGAACCCAAGTCTCATGATTTGTTAGTTGTTCTTTGGTGCAAACTAACAGCAGCGGTTTATCATTCATGTCGTCCAATCTCGTTTTACGTATGCAGGAGTCGGCCAACATTTGTATGCTGCTGAGTGAATGGGTAAACGATAGCCGGGGAGAGAAACTCTGTAGCAGAGGAATGCCGGTGTGGAAGGAACATTTCATAGCTTCGCTAAAAGCATTCATACCATGCTCGAATAGCAGCTTGTCACCACAAGTGCTGGCAAACGGAAGGAAAAGGATCGCCTGAAATTCCGCAGGGCTTACACCCGCTTCCTTAAACCGATCCTGGTACTCGATGTCACTGCTTTCTAATTTGTCATTTTTATTGAATAAGCCACGTGTGCTGCGTTTAATGTTGGTTTTTGCATCTACGGACCATGAAAATAAAATAAAAGCAAGAAGTAGAATTGCAGTATATGGATGGCCTTTTTGCTTCAGTTTATGGAATAGGGAATAGACGAACTGGGCCGTGTATACAGTGAACACATAGTAGAAAATCCACGAGAATCGGCCCAATGCGCGAAATTGTTTTACAGGTGGCAATAATTCTAATAAAAAACCAAACCCCCATTTGAATGGGAAACACATGGAAAATAATAAAATAAGCGTAGCAGCAATCAGATAGGCATTCATAGTTTGGTCGGAGAAAAATGACTGGCTTAATCCTTTCTTTTTCGTAATTACCCGATAGATAGCCGAACCTATAATTGATATCGCCATTAGTACTGCCGGCAATCCGACATAGGCTCGTCCTTCCCATTGGAAATCCATATTTATCCAATTCCCGGTCAGGTTCCTTAAAGAAGACGTAAAAGGCAGGAAAATACTGAATATGTTGGCGTGGTAAACATAAAAACCGTAAGGATTGTTTGGTCGGTCATCTACCCAATCTGTGACAGAAACTAATCCTTTAACAACTAAGATTGGTATGATTGCTAAAATCAGCAATCGTATTCCTGGTTTCAGATATGCTTTTAGGTTTCTTCGATGCATCCATACATCAGCGATCAACACCCCAAGTAGGAAAATGCTGTAAAAAGCTGCATAGTATGCACTGGTAAACCCGCCGACTAGTCCTGCAAGAACCAATAATGTCCCCCATAAAACAGGCTTTTTATTCTCGCGGTATCGCAACAATAAGTACCAAAACATCGGAATGAAAAAGGCATATACCATCTCAAAGTGTCCATGTATTCGATCAAGCTGAGGGGTGAGAAATAATAGGATGACAGAAACGATTGCTGCGTACCATATAGGGAGCTTGAAATATCTTAGAATGAGAAATAGAAATGGCATAGCCAACAATAAGGATATGATCATACTTAGGTTGAGTATTGCAACGCCATAATCTGCAATCGGATAAATATGAAGATCAACGAACTTCAGAATTTGAACATATAACGGGTGAGAGTTGATATATTGTAGGTGATCCCCATACGGATAATTAATGCCATCATGTTTAATTCCTTCATCATATTTGAGGTAATATGAAAAATTGAAATAGCTCTTCAATGCATCTCCTGATTTTGAATATAGATATGAGTTTGGCTGCTTCAGTATTGGTTGAAAAATCAAAATCAAGATAATCGTCGCAACAGTAAAAGTGGATACTAAAAAGACATTTTTTTTCATATTAGAATTAAGTATCTATTTGTTAAGATATAGAATAGTTTTCTTTGGAGATCCAATAAGATCCTCAGAGTAAACTATTTTTTCTTCAACTTCATTTGCGTTATTCGCTAATATGTAAACAAAATCATTTTCAGAGTTGCTTTTTTCCCGAGAAACCGGTTTGATCCAGTCTAAGCGTTTCGTCTTTCTGTAAAAATTAATTGTTGGTTCAAATATCCAGTCTACTCCTAGACTAATAGGTTGTGTAATGTTAGTATCTCTTGTATATTTTTCAAGCTCAATTAGCATCTTTTTAGAATTCGCATCGAACTTCCAATCTTTATATGAATAGAAATTAAGATTATTACTAAGGTTAATCGTTAAGAGTATTGCCCCACTATAACAAACGATAACTAATGAAATTCTAGATTTGAGTTTATATATGTATATAATTGAGTAGGCAATATTTAGAGTGACTAAAGGATAGATAAAGAGAGCAAAACGATCCTTTAGATAATCATAGTTAAACAGATAGTGTTGAACAATCGTCTCGAGAAGGACGATGATTGTAATTAGATTAATTATGGTTAAACCTTGAAATATGCTAAAGAAGGACTTATTTTTTGATATTAGCTTTTTTGCAGTAATGAAGAAATTAAAGAAAAGTGACAGTAGTATGAAGTATGTTAAAAAATCTCTCATCGTTCCTGTAACTGGAACATTATAAAAGGTATTATAAATTTGTGATTTTAAGGTGTCTAAGATCGTATCTCCTCCATAGTTTAGTGTATTATATTTGGCCAGTCGTCTAATCGGTTCAAACAATATAATACACGATAAGAAAATAGAAATAAGGTTGATGCGATTAAGCCTTATGAAAGTGTTCGTATATCTTCTTAAATTATCGTCAAGATGGTAGTTAATAGCCCAGATCAAATTATAAGTTATAAAACTAGCGAAATAGAAATTAATAAGCGTAAAGTTTGCTAAACTTGCTAGGAGAGCTGTAAAATTAAATATTATTAGTGATTTGGTGTTGTTACTATCAGAACTAAAACTTCGTATTAAATAATAAATGCTGATTATCATCAGGCAAATGGAGAGTCCGTAACCTCTTGCAAGTCCGAAGAAATCCATTAAAAATGGATTGAAAGTAATTAATATGAATAGTGGAATAATTAGTACGATACTTTCCTTTTTTAGGAGCAAAAAAACGAAAGTAAGATATAAGACAAAGGCAATGATATTAGGAAGACGCAAGGTAAATTCTGAAGTGCCTAAGATTGCTTCAGTGTATTTCATTAATAATGAATTTAATATATGATTGTTGGTGTAGGCACCTTTAAAAGATAAGATGTGGATGAATTTCTGGTGTATATAATTGGAATATGTAAAACTTTCATCGTGTGTGAATGAAGCAATTGCGGCTTTATAAGAGACAAATAGGATTAATATAATTGCAATTGAAATGGTCATCCCAATTAGGAATGATTTCGCTAATTTATTGGTTGTTAACTTCATCTCTTCGCGAATATTTTATTTTTCACTATCCCCCATTTTTCCATTCTATATTGAACAGCGGTTCGCATGACGCCTAACGCATAAATTGTACTATTCTTTAAATTTATACTTGAAGCATCGTTAAAGTATTTTGTGGGACAGGTAATTTCTGCAATTTCGTAACCAGCATACCAAATTTGAGCAAGCATCTGGTTGTCGAATACAAAGTTATCGGAATTTGCATTGAAGTTAACTTTTTCGAGTGCTTCACGAGAAAATGCCCGATAACCGGTGTGATACTCTGAAAGTTTCGCATTCATCAAAAGGTTTTGGATAAAAGTGAGTCCGCGGTTTGCGACATACTTGATCACTGGCATACCACCCTTTAGCGCTCCTCTTCCTAGAATACGAGATCCTAAAACTACATGATATAGTTCGCTTCCAATTAAATGGCTCATAGCCGGGATCAGTTTGGGAGTGTATTGGTAGTCTGGATGAAGCATGATAACAATATCTGCTCCTAATTCAATTGCTTTGTTGTAGCAGCTTTTTTGATTTCCTCCATAACCTTTATTCTGATCATGCCGGATGATGTGTTTAATTCCAAGTTGTTTGCCTACTTCAACGGTGTCGTCATTGCTATGATCATCAACTAGAATTACGTCATCAACGATTGAGAAATCAATTTCATCATAAGTTATTTTTAGCGTTTTGGCTGCATTGTATGCCGGAAGAACGACAACTACTTTTTTGTTGTGGATCATTTGACTGTTAGTTTTCGAGATCTAAGATATTGCTGAATCAGTATCAGATTTGAAAACCTAAAAATAGCTAATTTATTGCAAAAAGGAAGTGGGAAATAAAAAAGGAAAACCCTGAGATTCGGTCCGTTCCCCGGGAAACAATAAACCCCGGGGTGAAGTGTTTAAATACGCCATGACAACAACAAAAACTTTCCTGCTTCAGAGGCTTTCCTTAAATCTTAAAATGTCTTTTTATTAACGGCAAGATGTCAATGCTTATAACAAAAAGCAGGTTGACAAGAGCCTGAAATTATACTGATCTCTAACGGTGAAACGCTTCCGGTGGCGCTTCGTTCAGTTATAACAACGGATGCCAAAAGTTGTTTGAAAAAATTTGGAAAACATCAAATAAGAGGGGCTGGTTATTTGATAGAAGTAGCGAAAGCCTCTACATCTTCAGCCGAAATTGACTTATTCCCAAGGATAATTAGACGTTCGATCACATTTCGGAATTCACGAATGTTACCAGTCCAGTTGATTTCCTGAAGTTTTTTAATCGCCTCATCGCTAATTGTTTTTTCGGGCATGCCGTACTCGTTGCAAATCTGTTTGATGAAGTGGTTGGTTAATTCAGGAATGTCTTCAGTCCGTTCGTTTAGCGTTGGTACTTTAATTAGGATGACACTTAACCGATGGTATAAATCTTCGCGAAAGTTGTTGTTTTCAATTTCGTCTCTAAGGTTTTTATTGGTTGCCGCAATAACCCGAACATCAACCTTAATTTGTTTATCGCCCCCAACACGGGTGATAATACTTTCTTGTAAGGCTCTAAGCACTTTGGCTTGTGCTGACAAGCTCATATCTCCAATCTCATCGAGAAATAAAGTGCCACCGGTAGCTTGCTCAAATTTTCCTTTGCGTTGCTTCACTGCGGATGTAAATGCTCCTTTTTCATGGCCAAACAGTTCGCTTTCGATTAAATCTGCTGGTATGGCAGCACAGTTCACTTCGATAAACGGTCCGGAAGCACGGTTGCTTTGGTCGTGCAGCCGACGAGCCACAAGCTCTTTGCCTGTTCCGTTGGCTCCCGTGATCAGTACCCGCGCATCGGTTGGGGCTACTTTGTCGGCCATGCTAATGATTTTTGTCATCGCATCAGAGCTACCAACAATTTCGTATTTCTTGTTGACTTTCTTTTTTAGAACCTTGGTTTCGGTGATGAGGTTCGACTTATCCATCGCATTGCGAATCGTAATCAAAAGTCGATTCAGATCAAGTGGCTTTTCGATGTAGTCGTAAGCTCCTTTTTTGATCGACTCTACAGCTGTATCAATATTTCCATGACCGGAAATCATAACAACCGGAGCATCCGGAGCGAGTATCTGAATTTTCTCCAACACTTCAATGCCGTCCATTCCCGGCATTTTAATGTCGCATAAAACGATGTCGTACTCATTTTTTCGAATCAGATCAATTCCTTTTTGTCCATCTTCAGCTAAATCTACCTGGTATTTTTCATATCCCAGAATATCTTTTAAGGTATTTCTGATACTACGTTCGTCATCGATTACTAATATTTTTGACATGCTTATGCGGTTTTATTTGTTCGGGTTTCAAATTTAGTCATAAATCCATTTGTACAAAATGCCTTCGCGCAAGGCAAAATCAGTTTGTGTAATTTTTTCAATCTCCAGTTTTTCAACAACCAGCCGAATGAAAATTAAAGCAGGCACAATCATCTCTACTCGCAAGGGATCCATCCCTTTCTTTTGTTCCCGCTGTTCTTTTGTTGAAAAGATTACCTGATCAGCGATTCGATTAAAGTCGGTCAGGCTGATTTCTTGTTGTTGTCTTATTTTTGTTCCGGGAGAGGTTCGGTCGATCAGGTCTGCAATGGTATCGAAAGCTCCCGAGCAACCAATCAGTTGTTGCTTGCGTGGTTGAACGTTCTTCCACAACAACTCCAACCCTTGGTCAAAATATTTTTCCACGGTACTCATTTCATCAGTAGTTATTGGATCTGAAAGAGGGATTTGCTCAATAATTCGAGCCATTCCTAATGGGAAACTTTCTTGCCAAACGATTTGGTTGTTGTTGGTTTCGATAAATTCGTTGCTGCCTCCGCCAATATCCATGATCAGGGACTGTTTTTCGAGTTTACCAAAAGCCAGTTTTACGCCTTCAAAAATCAATTGAGCCTCCTGGTCGCCTGAGATGGTAACTAGTTTTATTGTTGTTTCCCTTAACAAATGAGTCTCAAATTCTTTGCGGTTGGCTGCATCGCGCACGGCCGAAGTGGCAATGGCAAAAACCTTATCAACTTCATATTTTTCAATGGTTTGTCGGTGTTCGTTCAGTGCATTGGTTGCTCTTACAAAAGCTTCGGGAGTAAGCAGCAGCTTGTTTATTCCGCCTTTGCCCAGCTTAACACCAACTTTCCCTTGATAAATTAGTTGGTAGTTTTTATCCTTCACCTCGGCAATTAAAAGATTGCAAGTGTTGGTTCCCAAGTCGATAATAGCCAGTTTCATATTTTTCAATTAAATTGATTGACAAAGATAAGAAATGCGAGTTGTCTGCGGGCGATGACCTTCGTTTACTCACTTAATTTAAAAGGCGACAGCGGATGCCAATTAATCCCGATATTGATCGAAGTATAAGGATAGTCGCGAAGACCTGTTTTATATTCGGCGAAATAGTTGAACTTTTCATTCGTTAAAATTAGACGTGCCTTGAATTGAATAGGCTTGTCGTTTCCGTAAAACTTCCAACCGTTGTAACCGGAGATTCCAAATGCATATTCCAATTTTTTGTGATTGAATTGCGTCTCAATCCCCCAAAGAGGGCCTTCGTTTTGTTCCAGGTCGTCTTGGTTGGTTTGCCAAAAGTAATACCCAAGCATTGCATTAAGCTGCCAGCGAAAAATTTCGTGATTTATAAGTTTCTTCCCCAAACTGGCGTAATGCCAGTGTGCAGGCAAATCGGTGTACCGGCCATCAAAAATACTTCCGCTGGTTGTTTTCAATACCGAAACAAGCATGGCCGACGGTAAGCCGCGTTTCTCTTTTGTCAATTGGATGAAGGTTTTCAGAATGATGTCGCCCAAGTCGGTACTCCAGCCCGGATCATCTTTGTATAGCTGGATGATGTCGCGCACTTCATTGGTGACTCGGAAATAATCAATCAGGTTCCATTCGAGTCCGAAAGCCATAAAGTTTTGCACAACCGGAAACCGGAAATCAAGTTTGAAGGTGTGCCCATTGTCGTCATCCTCATCTCTATAATAATTGTCAATCGACACTTTAAACTGTGAATCAGTTCCCACTTGCCCGTTTAAGATATCAGGGATGGGTAGGGCATTTGGTCCCATCGTTCCGGGGGCAATCAGTAACGTAGTGTAATCGCGCGTTGGCGAATTGTGATAGTAATGAAAGAAATCATTCGTGCTTTCACGCTGAGAAAAGGCAAGCTTAAATACCAAAAACAGGATGACCAGTAGGGTAGGTGTTTTCATTATCTTTGAATAAACAACAGCAGAGCACTTATGTTTTGCAAGAAATGGAAAAAGACTCTAAAACCAGTCTGCAAAGCGTTAAATAACAGTTATGGCTTGGAACATCTTGAATGAATATTAATTCAGAAGTTCATTTTCCTTAAAAAAGGAAAGCCTGTAAAACGAGAAATTTATTGAAATCGCTTTTTGTCTTGATTGGGATAGTTGCTTTATTTGTTAGTTGTGGAGATGATGGTACCTCTTTGATCGATACCGAGAATCCAGATACGAAACCTAAAGATCTTGTTGTTACTCCCAATAGCTACCTGTCCGAAGATGAATACGACCAGCTATTGATTGAGCTTGTTTATGTTGACGGGTACAAGCTTTAGATGCGTCAATCGACCAAATAAAATCATTTTTAAATAAGCGCTTGCACAAGAGCAAAGGTATTGGTGTAAGGCTGACCGCTATTCTATCTTCTGAAAAAGCGACTTATTCCCTGGATGATTTAAAGGCTATTGAAGAAACATACCGGACACAGTATCCGGAAGATAACAAGCTGGTCGCATGGTTCTTTCTTTTGCCAATGCCGATGATAAAGAAAATTCGAAAGTGCTTGGCGTGGCCTACGGTTCAAGCTCCATGACTATTTTGAAAAAACAATACAGAAATTTTCGGGTGGGCTGGGAGAGCCTTCAAAAAAAGTGCTGGAAACAACGGTGATGGAACATGAACACCGTTCAGATAACGATAACTGTTTGATGTATTATGCTGCTGAAACCAGCAATTTTCTTTCAAATTTTATTGGAAGCAGCGTTTCCGATCTTGACCAAAACTGCATCAGCGATTTGCAACATAATGGTGGACTACAAATTATTCTGTTTTTCGCACTTGGCTGGCGAGGTAAAATGCCCAAAAGTTAGGTGTAGTCGTTCGTCATTGTCGTGCGGCTCGAAGTAGGAGACGTTAGAGCTCAATTTTTTCAGCTTGAATACCGTACCCTAAAAACTGAGCTGCGCGGGCTTCAAAAAAAAGGGGATCTTCAGTCGTTAAGTATTTACGGGTCGAGTGTTTAGAACAGTTCCACTCAATTTCGGGGTGGCGTACAAGGTATTCATTTAATTTTTGTGCGACTATTTTACCTTGCTCAATAATATTGACATGCTGCCGGGGTATGTGCTTTCTGATATTGTCAATAAGCAATGGGTAGTGCGTACAGCCCAAAATCAAACTATCAATCGATGGATCTTTCTGAAATAAGGATTGTAGATTATCTTGTACGAAATAGTCGGCTCCAGCGGTGTTCATTACATTGTTCTCAACTATGGGAACCCACATCGGACATGCCATCTGCGTTGTCTGTTTCACACTTCCGTTCGACCATTTCTCCAACTCAATAGGATACGATTCAGATGCCACTGTTCCTGATGTGGCTACAACTCCCACATGGCCATTTTTCGTCATCTTAGCCACCTCTTCAACACTTGGCCGGATAACCCCTAACACACGTTTATTCGGAGCAATAATAGGCAAGTCTTTCTGCTGAATATTTCGCAATGCTTTTGCCGAAGCGGTGTTACATGCCAGAATAACCAAGTGACAACCTTCATCAAACAGTCGTTTTACCGCATCCAGGGTGTATTCGTATACCACATCGAACGAGCGAGTGCCATACGGTGTGCGGGCATTATCGCCCAAATAAACAAAGTCGTACTGAGGTAAAAGATCAACAATCTCCTTGAGCACAGTCAAGCCTCCGTAGCCCGAATCAAAAACGCCAATGGGTTGGTTCCTCGCAGTCATTTAAATTCTTTGCAAACAAAAATAAAGAAAGCCGTCTGATTCAGACGGCTTTCTTGAAACTATTTAGTTATAGTCTATTGAATTCCTAGTTTTGCTTTAACAAGTGGCAATAAATCAATACTTTGGTTTGACTTGTAAAGTAAATTGTTTGCATCAAACACGTAAATTACACCTTGTTCTTTCGCAACAGCTTCAATGGTTTCATTGGCTTTTGCAAAAATAGGTTGCATCAGCTCACTTTGCTTTTGTTGCAAACGTTGTTGTGCTGAACTATTAAAGCTTTGAATACGCTGTTGAAGACTTTGTAATTCTTCAACTTTTGATTGATATACGATTTCAGTTAATGAGTCTTGCTTGTCCGATAAATCCTGCAATTTAGTTTGATACTCTTTTTGCAGCGTTCCCATTTGATCTTCTAACCCCTTAGCCTCTTTCTCGATGGTAGCTTGTGCAGTTTTTGCTTCAGGCATCGCCTGAATTAAAACCTGTGTATCAATGTGGGCAAACTTTAATGTTTGTGCATTTACCATTCCTACTGAAAAGAACAGAACCGCTACGAAACAAATTTTGAAAATACTTTTCATCTGGTTATTTTTTCTTTGTTAGTTATTATTATTTCCGCGTCAACCTTTTAAAATCAGTACGTGTTCCTGTCTAGCCGAATCAAATCAAACTATCAATTTTGAAGATTTAACTTCTTTTGTCGGATTTTAAAAATTCGTTGACAAATATAATTGATTAATTCTTATAACCAAGCTTTTCAAGCACTTGGTCACTCAGATCATATTTCGGGTTTGTATAGAGCATCGTAAGGCTTCCAGCCTTATCGAAGATAACGGCGTAGCTCCCTTCGTTGGCTAATTCCTGAACCGCATTAAAAACATCATCCTGGATTGGTTTAATTAATCCTTGACGCTTTTTAAATAAGTCTCCTTCGCGTCCAAAATACTTACGCTGCAAGTCTTTGTATTCTTTTTCCTTACTAATAATGACATCTTCACGTTTGCGTTTCATTTCTTCGGAAAGCAAAACAGCTTCGGCCTGAAAATCCTGATACATCTGCTCAATGTCAGCATGCATGGTCTCCAATTCCTTTTGATATTGTTTGGAAATTTGATCTAACTGCTCCTGCGCTGCATTATAAGCCGGAATATTTTCTAAAACATATTCTGTATCGATGTAGGCATATTTCTGAGCCATCGCTGTTGCTCCAAAAGCAATCAGAAAAACAAATAACAATACTTTTTTCTTCATGGCAATTCTATTTAAATTCATACTATCTCCGAGATTTACAAATACCGAGCCATTCTTATAACGATCAGAACTGCTGCCCGATAACAAAGTGAAACTGACTTCCTCCTGCATTGTTTTTATATCCTGACTCGTCAAATCCATATCCCCAATCGATTCCCATTAAACCAAACATGGGTAGGAAGATTCGGACACCAGCTCCTGCCGATCTTTTTAAATTAAAGGGGTTATAGTTTTCAAAGTCCATCCAGGCATTACCTGCTTCAAGGAAACCAAGTACATAAATGGTTGCCGACGGTTTTAATGTAATCGGATATCGCAGTTCCATTGTAAGCTTATTGTACATATTCGAGCCCGTATTCGGGCTCAAACTATAATCCTCATAACCACGAAGAGAAATGATTTCGGACCCATAAAGGTTATAGCCTGACATCCCTGAGCCACCTACTCTGAATTTCTCAAAGGGCGATCTACGGTTCTTATCGTAGTATCCTAAAAATGCATATTCAAATTTGGTGTGCAGTACCAAATTCCGATTTGATGAAAGCGGTGTAAACCACGCACCTTTCATGTTCCATTTATGATACTCAATCCACTTATACTTATCTTCACTTGATAAGTTCGGATCGTTGTAATCAACATTGTCAAACAACGAGAATGGTGGTGTAAACTGCAGGCTAACAGAGAACTCTGAACCACTTCGCGAATACAATGGATTATCCACCGAATTTCGTCCAAAGGCCGTTTTAAAGCTCAGGTTGTTGAAGCCACCACCACCTGATCCGTCATCATCAGTCAGGAAGTAATAATAACCCGACATGTTCTGTAATTTGTAGTGCTCTAATGAAAGTTCATGATAAACCGTGAAAAAATCATCCGGCCATTTCAAACGATAGCCATAACCCAATGCCAAACGAGTAGTTACCTGAATCTGATCTTCATCTGATGTTTGATTATCGTTATAGGTATAATTTGTTCCAGGATCATAATAGTTGTTGTACCCGCCGTAAGGGTTGTACCCGCCATATCCGCCATAGCTTCCAAATCCACTATATCCGCCATAACCTCCTCCGTACCCACCATAGGGACTACCATAACCACCACTATATAGGTTGTTGTTGGCTGAGTAATTCACACGCGAATGTGAAAATGAAAGGGAGAATGAATTTGGTTTTTTACCTCCTAACCATGGCTCGATAAATGAAAAGCTGTAGGACTGATAAAACTTTCCACTGGTTTGTGCCCGCAGACTTAATGTTTGTCCATCTCCGGTTGGCAAAGGACGCCAGGCTTCTTTATTGGGAATGTTACGAACCGAAAAGTTTGAGAATTTCAAACCAACTGTTCCTACAAACATATTGGCTCCCCAACCTCCTGAAAGTTCGATCTGATCGTTTGCTTTCTCCTGTAACTGATAGGCAATATCAACAGTTCCATCTTCGGGGTGCGGAACAACATTCGGATTAATAGCCTCGGGGTCGAAGTGTCCCAGCTGCGAAAGTTCACGAACCGAACGGATGATCTTTGATTTACTAAATAAATCTCCGGGTAGTGTGCGAATTTCTCTTCGGGCAACATGCTCATGGGTTTTCGTATTTCCTTCAATCAGCACCTTGTTAATTGTTGCCTGATTTCCTTCATAAATACGCATCTCATAGTCGATCGTATCATTTTCAACTCTGGCTTCAACCGGATTTAAATTGAAGAATAAATAGCCATTATCGAGGTATAGGTTGCTAACGGCATCGTCATCTTCGTTCAATCGCTTGTTCAATAATTTCTGATCAAATACATCTCCTTTTTTAACACCAAGATAGGCATCCAGATAGTCGCCCGGATAGATTGTATTTCCAACCCACTGAACATCTCCAAAATAATATTTTTCGCCTTCGTCAACCCATATGTCCAGACGAATCAGGTCTTCATCAACTTTACTGATGCTATCTTTTACAATCGTAGCATCGCGATAACCTTCCTGGTTATATTTATCGACAACATTTTTCTTATCCTCGATAAACTTCTCTTCATTGAATTTCTTTGTCTGGAAGAAGTTTCTCAGCCGCTTTTCATTGGTTTTTTTCATGGCTTTCCTCAACTTGTTCTCTTTCAGTTGATCTACACCATGAAAAACAATTTCGTCGATTTTAACCTTCTCCTTTTTGTCAACGTTAATATCAAGAATAACGCTGTTTACTGAGGCCGTATCGTCGCGCTGAACAATATTCACCTCGGTATTTAAAAAGCCTTTCTCCAGAAATATCCCTTTTATTATACGTTCTGCATTATTTAATTGGTTGTCGGTCACCTGACTTCCTTTCAATAGCAAAACCTTTTCGGTGATGTCATCTTTTTCGCCTTTGGAAACCCCATAGAAATTAACATCTGAGAGTTTGGGTCTTTCCTGTAAATAGATATCCAACCATATTTTACTGCCTTCTATTTTGCTGGCTTCAATTTTCACATCAGAAAACATCTGATGTCCCCACAGCTTTTTTATCGCTGTCGTAATTGCTTCGCCGGGAACAGTGATCTCTTCACCGACCTCTAAACCCGAAATTTGGATCAGGACATCAGCGTCAAGATAGCGAATACCTAGCACCTCAATGCCGGCAATCGTGTACTTTTTAGGACTTGAATAGTAAATCGAAAAATTAGTGCTTTCGTTAATTTGTGCATAAGCACTCACACTAAATAAGAATAGAATTAAGAAGAATTTCAGTTTTTGCATTTTCTGGAATTGATTAGCTAACTAATTGTTGACTTGTTTTACCAAACCGTCGTTCCCTGTTTTGATAATCACAAATGGCCTCATACAAATTTTCTTTCCGAAAGTCGGGCCAAAGAACAGGAGTGAAATAGAATTCGGAATAAGCTATTTGCCAAAGCAAAAAGTTGCTTATCCTGTTTTCACCACTCGTTCTGATTAATAATTCGGGGTCTGGTATTCCAACTGTAGCAAGGTAGTTATCAAGTATATCTTTATCGATATTGTCAATTTGTAATTTGTCGTCTTTTACGTCTTGGGCAATTTTTTTTATGGCTTCGGTTATTTCCCATTTCGAACTGTAACTGAGAGCCAATACCAAAGTCAAACCAGTACATTTGCTCAATTCATTTATCGACCAATTGAGTTTCGTTTGAACATCTTCCGGGAGGCTATCAAAATCACCAATCATCGTAAGACGCACATTTTGTTCTTTCAATTTTTCCGTTTCATCATTGATAGCCTGTACCAAAAGTCCCATCAAAGCATTCACTTCATCATGGGGTCTCGACCAATTTTCGGTAGAAAATGCATATAAGGTTAAATACTGAATTCCTATTTCAGCTGCTCCTTCAACAGTGGAACGAACCGATTCTACACCATGCTCATGCCCAAAAATTCGTTGATTTCCTTGTTTGGCTGCCCAACGCCCATTTCCATCCATGATAATGGCAATGTGCTTAGGTAATTTATCTTTCTGTATTTTGTCCTTAATGGTCATTTATTCTAGTTAATATTTTCATACACCGGGCATTCATTGCTTCCCCGGTAAAACCGATAAGTTAAATGAACCCCCAAATGTAAGGTGAAATCGTTGTTATGCAAGAAATCGTTGTAATTTACCCATCCTTCAGTTGTTTCACCAGCCAGATTAGTTGTTGTTGAGTAATATTTTCTCGGATCATCCAAATCGTCAATCTTATCATTGAAATATTTCCTGAGAATGGCTTCAATGCCCACACTCAACCGTCCTCCTACATTAAACTTAAATCCAAATCCGACGGGGATGTTTAGCGCAACGACTGCCTCATCCTGGCCGGTTAAAAGCTCGCCTCTGACATTTGCTGGTACTCCTGCCAGTTGGCCGGGGTTTAAGTAATACACCACAGGGCTTAAACGGACTGGATCGTACGTGTAATTATACAAACTAGCTCCGACTCCTCCAAGAAGATATGGTGTAGAGCTATATCGCTTACTCCCAATAATATATCGAAAGAAATTAAACTCTCCCATCAGCGAAATATCGGTCATAAACTTGTCGAACTCCCAAGGCTCGGTTTCAAACTCACCGGTCGCACCAATTGTTCCTAACATCGCACTTGTTCTTAAACTCACACGCGAATTAAAGTTGTAACGAAAAAACAATCCAACATTTGGATTCAAAGAACTTGCTTTATCTATGTTTGTCATGTCGCCAATGTAACTTCCAATGCCTCCCCACAAACCAATGTCTGCTGTATTCTGAGCCGAAACTGAACTTAAAGTTAGGGTACAAAAAATGATTGCAAAAAATCTTTTCATCGACTATCTTTTTCTTTGAAAGGTTGATAATAAAAAGACAGTATGGTAAAACATTCTGGCATTCAATAACGACATTAAAATCATAACTCCTTTCAAGAGCTACAAAAGTAATATAATTCTCAAAACATCTTACCGACTGCTTATTATAAAACCGAAATAGAGGTTAAAAATTGTTAAGCATAAAAGTTTAATTTCTTCGGTCAGCTCCCCACATCAGCTTGTTTCGAAGTGTATTGAAAAATCCATGCCCGGGAAGTTTTAGGGTTTTTACATGAAAATCGGCTTTGCTGATGTGCAATTCACCTGGGAAATGAATTGCTTCAGAACGGGAATCCAGCGATGCAAGAAACTGTGAGCCACGGCCTTCAACATGTAAGCGGATTGAAACATTTTCGGGCACAACAATTGGGCGAACGGTCAAATTATGCGGCGCAATCGGAGTAATCACTAAGTTCTTTGAATCAGGTGTGAGAATTGGTCCTCCAACGCTCATTGAATAGGCTGTAGATCCGGTTGGTGTAGAAATTATGAGTCCGTCGGCCCAGTAGGTACTTAAATAATCGTTGTTCAAATAGGTGTGAATATTGATCATCGACGATGTGTCAAGCTTAGTTACGGCAATCTCATTTATGGCATAATTGAAATCGCCAAACAAAGATCCTTTTTCTTTCAAACACAGCACCGAACGCTCTTCAATTTGGAATTGCTGATTCAGGATTTGGTCGATCGCTTCGTGCATATCATCGCGCGAAATATCAGATAAAAAGCCCAACCGTCCGAGGTTAATCCCAACCGCAGGAATCGACTTGTTTTTTACCGTCAGTACTGATTGTAGAAAAGTTCCGTCGCCACCAATACTGAATAAAAACTCAACATCATCCGGCAGGTCTTTCCCCGACGTAAATAGCCCGGCAACTTCAGGTTTTAAAGAATAAGTGGATTGCAGAAAAACGAAAAACGGTTCATAAATGTAAATATTGATTTTTCGGTCTTTTAGCAAGGAAAACAATTTGGCTAAGTCGGAGGTGAAAGCAGGTTCGATATTAATTCCAAATATTGCAATTATCATATGTTGACGGCACTAAATATTCATATATTTCATTAATTGATCAAAGCGGTCGTCGTACGTATTATTCAGGATTGAATCATCCATAAATACTGACCGAATCGAATAGTCATACCGTACAAAGGTGTGTATTATTCGTGAAAGGTCAACCTGATTTATTTTCAAGGTAACTAAAAAATCGTTGGGTCCTTCTCCTTTATAAGTGTATATGCTCAAAATCTTCGCATCATTCGACTCAACAATCTGGGCAATTTGCGACAGTGAATAGTCCAGTGGAGTGAGCTCCAAAACAATAATCCCGCCAGGTTCGTGCACAGCCATCAGGCTTGCCAGTTTTTTCGACAAATCCAGAACCGAAATTACCCCTTGATAAGTATGCTTCAAATCTAAAACCGGAACAAGCGTTAATTTCAACTCAGACATTATAGAAGCCACTTCGTAAATATGCTGGTTAATATGCACATGGGGTTGTAGTAAATGATCGCGGCAATCTTCCATTTTCACCTCAATTAAATCCAGGTCATACACAGCCTTGTCTGAAACCAAGCCAAGGTACTCATGACCATCAACCACTGGAAGATGCGATATTCGGAAAATCTCCATCCAATTCAACGCTTTCTGCCCGTCATCGGAGAGTCTGAGCGATGGGATAACATCTGATATGAGTTCTTTTGCGATCAATTTTTTATTTGTTTCAATTCTAAATTGTAACTTGCAGCCCTTATTCGATCATTATGACCAGACTTAGTGTAAATATAAACAAAATAGCAACATTAAGAAATTCGCGAGGAGGCAAAATGCCCAGTGTACTTGATGCTGCAATATATTGTCAGAAATTTGGTGCTGAGGGAATTACCGTGCATCCACGTCCCGACGAACGCCACATTACCCGTCAGGATGTTTATGATATTGAACCTCACATTACCACTGAATTTAACATTGAGGGATACCCTTCGGAAGATTTTATTCGTTTGGTGACCGATGTTAATGCCGATCAGGCTACGTTAGTTCCGGATCAGCCCGGGC
Organism: uncultured Sunxiuqinia sp.; assembly: GCF_963678245.1. NCBI lineage: Bacteria > Pseudomonadati > Bacteroidota > Bacteroidia > Marinilabiliales > Prolixibacteraceae > Sunxiuqinia > uncultured Sunxiuqinia sp. The sequence continues at coordinate 151,298 of NZ_OY782770.1, read as the reverse complement.
AACTCACTTCGGATCATGGGTGGAATACGGTTGAGCACCACGATTTTCTGGTCGATGTTATCAGACGCTTTAAAGCTGTCGGAATTCGAACATCAATTTTTGTGGATCCTGACTTAAAAGCCATTGAAGGTGCAGCAAAAGTAGGTGCCGACCGCATTGAGTTGTACACCGAGCCATATGCCAGCATGTATTTATTTGATCCCGATAAAGCAGTAGCTCCTTTTGTTGAAGCTGCAAAATTGGCTAAAGAATTAGGCTTGGGCATTAATGCCGGACACGATCTCAGCTTAAAAAACCTAAAATTCCTGATCGATAAGATTCCATATATTGATGAAGTTTCAATTGGGCATGCTTTAATTGCAGATGCGCTGTATATGGGACTTCGAGACACTATCCACGAATATCTGGAGTGCATCGAGCCATAAGGTAAACAAACAGCTAATCACTAAACTCAAACAGAACAAACAACACGATTAGTTATGAAATTATTTTATCGGGAAGAAGGGAAAGAGAATCAACAAGTTATTGTGATTCTACACGGGCTTTATGGATCGTCGGACAACTGGCTTACCGTAGGGAAAAAGCTGGGAAAAAGCTATCATGTTTATATGGTTGACCAACGCAACCACGGTCGATCGCCCAATGCAGAAACGCACACCTACGAAGATATGACCGAAGATCTAGCCGTTTTTTTTGAACAACGTCGGATCGACAAAGCAGTGGTGATTGGTCACAGTATGGGTGGAAAAACAGCAATCTTTTTTGCTGCCGAATACCCCGAAAAAGTCGACAAACTGATTATTGCTGATATCGCACCCAAAAACTATTTCGAACTACAGGAAAAGGGGCAGTATTATCAACATCAACATATTTTAGAATCGCTGAAAGAAGTTCGACTTCACCAATATGATTCGCGCGAGGATATCGCCGACTTTTTAACCTTGAAACTGGACAATGAAAGTTTGGTGATGTTTCTACTCAAAAACGTTTACCGGAAAAAGGACACGAAAAAATTCGATTGTCGCATCAATGTTGATGTTTTGTATGATCATCTTGATGAGATCATCAGTGGAGTCAACTACCGCTGGCTGGAAGACCGCATGCCGATTTTAAACTATCCGGTTCTGTTTATTAAAGGCGAGAAGTCACCTTACATTTCGGTCGAAGACGAGAAAAAAATTAAAGAGATTTACCCGGAAGTGAAATTCGAACGAATCTCCAATGCAGGACATTGGCTACACGCAGAACAACCTAAACTTTTCATGGAGGCTTTAGAACGTTTCATTTAACGATCGGATATTTGAACTTTTACCTGTTAAATTGATTTTCCCAATACTAACATTTGTGATCCATCAGGCAGGTAATTGTCGATACGCCCATGCTCGGAAAAGCCATATTTTTTATAAAAACGAATTGCCTTTTCGAGATCGGGATGCAAGTAGGTTTCTATGAAAAATTTCTGATAACCCAAGTCGGCAGCCTTTTCATGAACAGCATCAAGTAAACGTTTTCCAAAACCTTGTCTTTGCAACATCGGATCAATAGCAAACCAAGCGAGCCAAACGTTTTCCGGTGGTCCTCATTCGTAATGATGTAATCCAGCTATGCCCTGTATATTCTCATTCTGCCACCATAAGTAATAATCACGTCAATCGTCCATACCTTTCTCCATACATTCAAAATGAAAGTTCATGGTTTTATCAGCCCATTTTCCTTCATCAGGATTCATCGCTTTACTCACGAGCTCAACGGCCTCACCAATTTCGTCAGCCTGCATTTTTGAAATTTCAATTAGTTGCATATTTGTCTGTCTATTTTTCATTATTGGCTTAATAGAGAAAATTAATAGCAGGCTGTTGACTTCAACAATAATTTATGTTGTTTTTAATTTGAGCACAGGTATATTTCGTAACTTTCCGATCGAACAAAACAAAAACTTTAATATCAGAATAATGAAAAAGCTTTTTACCTATTTCATGCAAGGACTGGTTTTAGTTGCTCCCATTGCGATTACTGTTTACATTGTTTTTCTCATTTTTGATTTTGTTGACGGCTTGCTTCGCGACCAGTTGGCAACTTGGTTTGGCTATGCTATTCCGGGGTTAGGACTGGTAATTATTTTCATCCTTGTTGCTGCCCTTGGATTGTTTGGGAATTACATTGTTGCCAGCCCATTTAAAGCATTGAGCGATCGTATTTTAAAAAAAGCACCTCTTTTGAAAGTCATCTACAGCTCGTTGGTTGACCTGTTTTCTGCCTTTGTAGGGAAAGAAAAGAAGTTTAATCAACCAGTCTTAGTTGAAATCAACAAAGAAAATCGATTGTGGAAAATAGGCTTTATAACCCAACAAAGCATGACCGAACTTGGCATGGAAGGCATGGTAGCTGTATACTTTCCTCACTCTTATAACTTTTCCGGCGAACTGTATGTGATCGACTCATTGGCTGTTAAGTCTCTAAACATGGCACCTTCCGAAGCCATGAAATTTGTTGTTTCAGGAGGAGTAACACAGGTAAACTAACTTGAAGTAAAAGTGCAATTTCCTAGTACCAATTGGTTCGCTCACGGATCCAGATCCTATAATTCACCGAAAATCATCTTTTGGGTCAGCCTATTTTACTATAATTGTATATTTATATTTTTCTTAACGCGGATAAAGCTATATTCAATATAAAAACAAACTCATGGAAATTTTTAAAGCTACCAATGTCACCAAAGATTATGCTGGTCACCGGGCACTAGACGGAGTGAGCATTTCGACAAAGGAACAAAGCATATTTGGATTGCTGGGGCCAAACGGAGCCGGGAAGACAACCTTAATACGAATTATAAACCAAATTACAGCTCCGGATGCAGGAGAAGTGCAATTATTTGGTCGTAAGCTGAAAGCCAACGACATTCAACACATCGGCTATCTGCCTGAAGAACGCGGACTTTACAAAAAGATGAAAGTTGGCGAGCAAGCCTTATACCTGGCACAGCTAAAAGGACTCTCCAGAAGAGATGCACTGAAGAGCCTCAAGTATTGGTTCGAGAAATTCGAAATTCAACCCTGGTGGAATAAAAAGGTTGAAGAGCTTTCGAAAGGGATGCAGCAAAAGATCCAATTCATTATCACGGTTGTTCACAAACCCAAATTATTGATTTTTGATGAACCATTCAGCGGATTTGACCCCATCAATGCGAATTTGCTTAAAAATGAAATTCTTGATTTTAAAGATCAGGGAGCCACCATTATCTTTTCTACGCACAATATGGCTTCAGTCGAAGAAACTTGTGATCATATTGCGCTGATTAATCAATCGAAAAAAATATTAGATGGGCCAATTGATGAAATTAAGGAGAGCTACAAAGAAGATATTTATGAGATAGAAACGACTGTTCCGCATGACGTTACTTCGGAGTTTTCAAGAAATGGGTTTCAGTTAATTGATTACGAGCTGAAAGGTCTTAGTCAGCGGGTAAAATTCCGACTTGAGAAAGAAATGACCAGCAACGATTTACTTCAGATGCTCATGCGAAAAATGGAAATTCGCTCGTTCCGCGAAGTTATTCCTTCTATGAACGAAGTGTTTATCCAAGTTGTAGGACAAGCCAATCCTAAAAAACAAACCGCATGAAACGAGTACACAAAAGTGCAAACACATTAGCGGAAGATTACAAGCGAATTCCATCAAATACCTTTGAAAACTTCAAACTATATTAAGATGAACAAGTCACTACTAATATTAAAACGAGAATATTTAACCCGGGTCCGTAAAAAATCATTTATCATCCTGACGCTACTTGTCCCATTCATCTTTGCGGGGTTCACGATTTTACCTGCCTGGCTGGCCATGCAAAACGATGAAGAACAACGAACGATTGGAGTTTACGATGCGACCGATCAGTACTCGGGACGAATAGAAAACACCGAGTTTACCCGCTTTACCAACATCCCGCAAACCGAATTTGAGCATATTCAACAAGATATCAAGTCAAGCAGTTACTATGCCGTCTTGTACATTCCCTCAGATATTTTAGTAACGAACAAAGCCCAATTGCTATCGGATAAACAGGTAACTTTCGACATCAAAAATATGATTGGTCGTAAGCTCGAAAACCTTATTGAAGCGGATAAAAAAGCTGTTATCATTGACGGTTCGGGTATTCCGGATTTGGAGGAAAAGTTATCGGCAGCACGAACGAATATTAATTTGGAAACGCTTAAGGTTGGCGAAAAAGGAGAAGCGGTCAAAAGCTCTACCGAATTGGCCATGGGAGTTGGATATGCTGCCGGATTTTTGATCTACATGTTTGTATTTATTTATGGAGCTATGGTTATGCGTGGTGTTATGGAAGAAAAATCAAGCCGGATTGTCGAAGTAATTATTTCGTCGGTCAAACCAATTCAATTGATGTTTGGTAAAATCATAGGCATTGGCTTAGTTGGATTAACACAATTGGCTTTCTGGTTGATTTTGATGTTTTTAATTGTTAGTGGGTTACAAATGTTTCTCGCACCAGATCAGGCAGAAATGCTTAAGCAATCGCAAAATATGATGGCCTCATCTCCACAAATTCAGGAAAACGCGGTTTTAAACATCATCGATCTGTTGGGTAACCTGAATATTCCATTAATTATTGGGACATTCATTTTCTATTTTCTCGGAGGATTTCTGATGTATTCCTCGTTGATGGGAGCTGTAGGTGCAGCCGTCGACCATGAAGAAGAAGCACAACAATTAATGCTTCCGGTGACAATACCCCTAATTTTTTCAATTATCATTTTATTTCCAGTGGTTAAAAACCCGGAAGGAACGCTGGCGTTTTGGGCTTCCATGATTCCATTCACTTCGCCGGTTATCATGATGGTTAGAGTGCCATATGGACTACCAGTCTGGGAGCTGCTGCTATCAATGGGCATCTTGGTGGCTTCAATTTATGGAACAATTTGGGTGGCAGGAAAGATATACCGAACCGGAATTTTAATGTACGGCAAAAAAGTCAATCTTAAAGAAATTGTTAAATGGCTTTTTTATAAAAATTAATTCAGATCAAATTGTATTTAATTCATATATTTTATTTATAATTGTTCCAGATAAGCAAAACGAAAAACTTTCTTATGAGTTATACCTTTTCAGATATGTGTGTTTGTTGTTGTATGAAATGCAATATGGGGAAGGTATGTTTTAGCTAGAGGAATGATATTCTAAAAGATATAAGCAAGCCTTCCAGTTATTGGGAGGCTTTTTTTTTGAATAAAACCATTTAAAAACAAATAAGTATGAAATTTAACAACATCTTAGAAACAATTGGAAATTCTCCACTAGTTCGAGTGAATAACCTATATCCAGATGGATATGAAGTGTATGTGAAACTGGAAAAAACAAATCCTGGCGGTAGCATTAAAGACCGTATCGCACTTAAAATGGTTGAACATGCCGAAAGCAAAGGCATTCTGAAGCCCGATACCCTGCTTGTTGAACCAACTTCAGGAAACACCGGAATTGGGTTGGCATTGGTTGCAGCAGTAAAAAAGTATAAATTGATTTTGGTAATGCCCGAATCGATGTCAATTGAACGTCGCCGTATTCTAACAGCCTATGGAGCGGAATTAGTGCTCACGCCAAAAGAAAAAGGGATGAAGGGAGCCATTTCGAAAGCCGAAGAAATAGCAGCTGAAAATCCAAACTCATGGATTCCGTCTCAGTTTGACAATGAAGCAAATATTGCTGCTCACCGTGACCATACTGCACAAGAGATTTTGGCTGATTTTCCGGAAGGTTTCGACTACCTGATTACCGGTGTTGGAACAGGTGGACACATTTCAGGAGTTAGTGAAGTATTGAAAAAGAGCTTTCCTAATTTGAAAACATTTGCTGTTGAGCCTGAAGCTTCTCCTGTAATTGGAGGTGGAAGCCCTGGTCCACACCCCATTCAGGGAATTGGTGCAGGCTTTATTCCTGAAAACTTAAAAACCGACTTGCTAGACGGGACTGTGTCCGTTTCGAAAGAAGAAGCCTTTGACTATGCAAAACGTGCTGCAAAAGAGGAAGCCTTATTCGTCGGAATTTCGTCAGGAGCTTCGCTGGCAGCTGTTTCCAAAAAGATTAAGGAACTACCCAAAGGGTCAAAAATATTGACTTTTGCCTACGATACCGGAGAACGATATTTATCCGTTGATGGTTTATTTTAATGATTTTGAGGCCGGTTTATCCGGCCTCTTTCTTTTCATAGTAAATCACTTTTGTTTCAACGAATTCACTATTTTTGCTTCAAAGCAAAACATACCATGGGAACATACCAATTACAAATTATAGAAACTGCAATTGTAATCGTTTTACTGATTGTAGTCCGGTTCATTGTCAGACACTCCATTAATAAAACCCTGAAAAAGTTTCACTTCTCATTACAACGACGAAGGATGACCACAAAGATTATGAACCTGTTCATAATCATCGGCGCACTAATTGCATTGACGGGTATTTGGGGCATTGAAAAAGAAAAGTTACTGCTCTTTATTTCTTCTGTACTCACCATATTAGGAATAGCGTTTGTTGCTCAATGGTCAATTTTATCGAACATTACCGCCGGACTGATTCTCTATTTTAACCATCCTTTAAAATTGGGAGATCATATCCGAATACTTGAGAAAGACTTTATTATTGAAGGTAAAATCGATGATGTCACTTTCTTCTTTGTTCATATTATTTCTGCCGATGGCGACCGAATTACTGTCCCCAATTCCGTCATTCTGCAAAAGAATATTTCGGTAAAGCATACGAATGAAAGAAGCACTAGAATTGAAAAGGAAAAACACAGGTAGCCAAAATTAAAAACAGCTTTTTTCTGATTTTTATTTCGTTACAGTTACGACTAATAATTACTTTGTGTATTAAGTTCATCGTTTAGTATTTGAAAGTGTGGTAGCGAAAAACAAAATTTTAGACCAAACTCCGCCTCTTTTCAATCAGATACAAATTAACGTCTTGATTTTGTCTTTTCCTTTATCTTTACATAAATCAGTTTAAGCTGTCCTTTGGTGTTCTCTCGCTGTTCAATCTCAAAGTTTTTAATGGATTTGATTAATGGTGTCAATTTTTGAAAACCATAGTTCCGGGAATCGAAGTTCGGTTGTTTTTTCTGAATGAGATTACCAACATCGCCAAGGAAAGCCCATCCATCATCGTCCGCCAAATCGGAAATAGAGCCTGAAATTAATCGGATGACCTTGGGAGTAATCTTGTCGACATTGTTTTTGGGAGTTGCCTGACTGGTAGGGGTGGCAGACTCGTTTTCTTCAGGTTCGGTTTTTAAGATTTCAATGTAAATAAATTTATCGCAAGCGACAATGAATGGTTCTGGTGTTTTTTTCTCACCAATTCCAATCACCTTCATGCCGGCTTCGCGCAAGCGGGTTGCCAGTCGGGTAAAGTCGCTATCGCTCGATACCAGACAAAAACCATCTACTTTTTCCGAATAAAGGATGTCCATGGCATCAATAATCATTGCCGAGTCGGTGGCATTTTTCCCTGTGGTATAGCCATACTGTTGGATGGGAGTGATGGCGTTTTCCAGCAATAGGTTTTTCCATCGTGTTAAGTTGGGTTTAGTCCAGTCGCCATAAATACGTTTGATCGTCGGGTTACCATATTTGGCAATTTCCTCCATCATTTCTTTTACGTGGGCTGACGGTATATTGTCGCCATCAATTAATACGGCTAATTTTATATCCATGATTTTATCTATTTGTTGCAAATTAAGCATTATTCCTAAAGTGAAGCAGGAAAAATGATGAAAAGCTATTGATCGGGCTATAATTGCGAGCAAATGTACGAATGTCTCCAGGATGCGGCAGATGTAAAACAAATTTTGAGTCAGCTTAAAAGTTTAAAAATTGATTATTTTTACCCGCCAAAGCTGACTTACTCTATTTCAAGTACGATTGATTTATGGATTACCAACTTATTGAATACTTAACGGAGTGCCTAACACCGCGAAGAAAGGCACTTTTTGAAAAAGTTCTGGAACAACGAACTCGCTACCTTACGGTTGTATTGGAAGATATTTTTCAACCGCAAAATGCAAGTGCAGTGCTTCGCTCAGTCGATTGTTTTGGGTTACAGGATTTGCATGTCATCGAAAATCGGAATGAATTTACGGTTGATCGGGAAGTGGCCATGGGGGCATCAAAGTGGCTAACGCTCAAGAAATTTCAGGGGCATGAAAACAATAGTTTGGATGCGATTCAGCATTTACGGCAGCAAGGATACCGGATTGTTGCAACCACTCCGTATGATGGTGACACAAACCTTGAAGACTTCGATTTGGCCAAGGGGAAAGCTGCTCTTTTTTTTGGAACCGAACTGACAGGGATTTCTGATGTGGTTAAACAGGAGGCAGATGAATTTTTGAAAATTCCCATGTACGGTTTTACTGAAAGCTTTAATATATCGGTTTCTGCAGCCATCATTTTGCACTATTTGACCTATAAAATGCATGGAGATTCGAACATCGATTGGAGCTTGACTGAAGAGGAAAAAGCAACAATAAAATTGAGTTGGATCAAAAGAACTTTAAAACGATCGGAATTGTTAGAAGAACGATACAACGAACTGAAAAAAGAAGGAAAACTATGAAGGTGTTTGCAGAAAAATTTGCCGACTTAAAAATACTACGATACGAACTTATAGGCTTTGAAAACCTGAGCCTTCAACAAAAAAAGTACATTTATTATTTGTCGAAAGCAGTCTTGTGCGGGCGCGATATTTTGTGGGATCAGAACAATAAATACAATTTGAAGGTTCGAAAACTGGCAGAGATCATCTATAAAACGTATCCCGGAGATCGGGAAAGTGAGCTGTTTCAACAATTTCATATCTATTTGAAACGAATTTGGTTTGCCAATGGCATGCATCATCATTATTCGATGGATAAAATTTTGTCTGGTTTTTCGGCTGAAGAATTGAAGCAGTTAATCTCAGATTCTGACCTTTCCGAATTTAAGCACATTGATGAAGTTGATGATTTGGTTGATGTGATTACGAACCCGGCGCGCGAAAAGAAGCGTGTAAGCCTGGATAGCTCAAAAGATTTGTTGGAAGCTTCGGCGATGAATTATTATCGGGATGTGACGCAGGAAGAAGCAGAAGAGTTCTACAAAACTAAAAGCCAGGGAGCTGGGGAAAAAGCCCCTCCATTTGGGTTGAATTCGCAATTGGTAAAAGAGAATGAGGAGTTGACTGAGATTGTTTGGAAGGTTGACGGGAAATATGGAAAGCCTATAGAACAGATTTGTTATTGGCTTGAGCAGGCAATTCCTTTTGCAGAAAACGAACTTCAGCAGCAGCATATTCGCAAGTTGATTGAATTCTACCAGACAGGTGATCTCAAGAAGTTTGACGATTACAGTATTTTATGGATGAAAGAGCTAGAGGGGCAAGTTGATTTTATCAATGGTTTTATTGAGGTGTATGGCGATCCGCTGGGCATTAAAGGAAGCTGGGAATCTATTGTTAATTATAAGGATTTGGAAGGCACTAAAAGGGCAACTATTTTGTCCGAAAATGCGTCGTGGTTCGAGCAGCATTCGCCGGTAAATGAAGCATTCAAAAAGAAAGAAGTAAAAGGCGTAAGTGCCAAGGTTATTCATGTTGCCATGCTTGGCGGCGATTGTTATCCGCACACACCAATTGGCATTAATTTACCCAACTCCGACTGGATCAGAGAAGTTTACGGTTCTAAATCGGTAACGATTGAAAATATCACCAAATCGTATTTTCTCGATTCGCTGGGTAATGGCCTGATTGAAGAATTTGCAGACTCGGAGCAAGAAGTAGAACGAGCAAAAAAATATGGCTACAAGGCGGGCAATTTGCATGTCGATTTACATGAATGTTTAGGGCATGGCTCAGGGAAGATGATGCCTGGTGCAAAGCCGGAGGATTTGAAAAACTACTATTCGACGATTGAAGAAACCCGGGCCGACCTATTTGCACTCTATTATGCCATGGATGAAAAGTTGCTGGAATTGGGCTTGGTGCCATCTGAAGAATCGGGGATGGCTGAGTACGATTCTTACCTGCGTGTTGGATTAATTACTCAGCTGACCCGGGTGGAGCCGGGAAAGGATATAGAAGAATCGCATATGCGCAACCGCCAGCTAATTGCGCGTTGGTGTTTTGAGCATGGCAAAGCCGAAAATGTGGTGAAGTGGATCAAAAAGGATGGTAAAACGTATGTCAAAATTAACGACTATAAAAAGTTACGAGCCATGTTTGGGACTTTACTGGCCGAAGTTCAGCGAATAAAATCGGAGGGAGATCTTAAGGCTGCTGCTAAATTGGTTGAAACATATGGAGTGAAAGTTGATGCGAATCTGCATCAGGAAGTATTGGAGCGTTTTAAGAAGCTGAATATTGCGCCATACGCCGGATTTATGAATCCGGAATTAAGCCTTAACGAGAATGAACAAGGAGAGGTGATTGCTGTAGAGGTCGCTTATGCAGAGGATTATACTGCTCAAATGCTATCGTACTCTGATAATTATAGTTTTTTGTAAAAAACGGTTCAGATGAAACTAGCTGCTAAATGTTTTTACATTCAGAGGATGATTAGAAGCGAGTTTCATACGATTACATAAAAGAATAAACAATAAAAACACATGAAATCAACATACTTATTTTCACTGGCTATTGTTTCGTTAGTCACGTTTTCATCCACTCTATTCGCACAACAGAGTGAAGAAGAAAAAGCAACGATTGTGCAGGTTGGACAACAGGTTCCACATTTTGTTTTCAAAAATGAGGATGGAGAAGAGCTGTCCATTTCTGATTTGAAAGGTCAGGTTGTAATGATTAACTTTTTTGCGACCTGGTGCGGTCCATGTTTAAAAGAGCTGCCTCATGTTGAATCCAATATTTTCGATACTTATAAAGACAATCCGAACTTCAGGCTGTTGGTTATCGGGCGGGAGCATAATTCTGATGAGTTGGCAACGTTTAAGGAGAAAAAGGGGTATTCTTTTCAGCTGATTGCTGATCTTGAGCGAAAGATTTACTCAAAATTTGCCGAGCAATTTATACCACGCAATTTCATCATCGATCGGGAAGGGAAGATTATATACAGCTCTGTTGGCTTTAATGAGGCTGATTTTAATGAGCTGAAGAAAGTGCTTGCCTCTGAGTTGGCAAATTGAAAACTATTTTGATTTCGGTTCCCATTGAAACGGAATGTAAAAATAAAAGTCTGATCTTTTGCCCAGCTCAGATTTTACGCCAATATCGCCTCCCAGAAGGTGAATGATATTTTCAGAAATGGCTAACCCAAGACCCGTTCCGCCGTATGTTTTATTTCTTAGTTTTTTGGCTTGGATGAAGCGTTTAAAAATGTCTTTCTTGTCATCTTCATGAATTCCTATTCCCGTATCAGAAACTTTAAAATGCAACCATTTATCACGTTTGTCAACTTTGAGGCTTACCGATCCTTTTTCGGTAAATTTTAACGCATTGTTTATTAGATTATCCAATACTTGTTTTAATCGGTATTTATCAGTTGTGCACACAAAGTCATCAGGCAGTGTATTTTCCACGATAAATTCTACTTCTTTCCCTTTTTGTTTGATGAAGAGGTCTTTATAGTTCCATTTTATTTCTTCACTCAGTTCATTAAGTCGAAATTCATTAGCGGCAATCGATAATTGATCAGACTCAATTTTAGAAATGTCAATAATGTCGTTAATCAGTTTCAACAAGAAACTGCCATTTCTTTGTATAAGCTGAATGTACATGATCCGATCCTCTTCAGATAAATTTTCCTCGTCTAAAAGGCTTGAAAATCCGAGGATTGCATTCATTGGTGTACGAATTTCATGCGACATGTTGGCGAGAAATGCCGTTTTTAATCGGTCAGATTCAAGCGCTTTTTTCTGTTCAAGAACCAGCTGTCTGTATACTTTGCTGCGCTCTGAAATCATTTCATTGGCAACTTCTCCCATTTCTTTAAATTCATTAAAATAGAGGTTGTCAATGTTTATCTTTTTATAAGTCTGTTTGCCGGTTTTGAAGAAGCGAGTGAAGTTGCTAAAGTCGGCAAAATAATGGGAATTAAACCTGCGGATAACCATCGTTTCTCCCAGGATTACCAGTAGGAGGACAAAAAGGATAGCCAACAGGTTTTTGATCAAGTCATTTCGAAGCAATTCCTTTTGATGTTTAATCTCCAATAAGATGTCGTCCAGGTAAAAACCGGCACCAATCAGCCATTTTGTTTCCGGAAATTCTTTTACATAGGAAATTTTTTGCTGCATTTTTTCTTCACCGATTTTGTTCCACTGATAGGTGAAGTAACCTCCGTCCTTCGAATTTTTTGCAACCTCTATTTCTTGTAGAAATACCGCCATTTTTGCAGAGTCTGTTCCGTCAAGCAGATTGAAATCACCATAATAGGGCTCACCATCAAAAACCACCGGATCTCCATCTGTTTCATTAATAAAAACATAGCCGCCATAGCGAAAATGATCGGCGCTCACTTTCTGGGCAACTTCGTTTTTAAATTCCTGATAATAGTCTTCATAGTAGGTTTTAGATCCAAAGTACCATTTTAGTTGGTTGTGCTTTTTTAGGAAAACAATTTTGTTTTGAGGAATAGTGTCCGTTATGGCAAGTTTATCTCCGTCAATGTAATTAATAAATCCCTGATTTTTATCCTTGAAAAAATTCAGCTCACGCTGCACGACCTTATTTCCATTAACGTCGGTATGGGCAAGCAGATTTGAGCCGGTGTATTCCGGTCGTCCCGGATAATAAACGCCGGTTCCGTCCAGATCATTAATGAAAACGTGCATGAATTCATTGCCATAGTTTAAGGCCGATACGGTTTCTATGATTAATTTCTCAAGATCTTTGGTTTCAGTTTTGCCCTGGTAGTAGTTGTATAGTTTGTCAGCAACATGGTACGCATTTTTCACATTATCACTGACTCTGTCTTTCAGCCTTCTGTCAAACGATCTTTTTTGGCTGGCTATGTATTCAATTTCAATATTGATTAAGTCTCGTAAAAACTCCTTGTGCTCTCCAATATGTGCTTCTTGTTGCTGCTTACTGATATCTCTGAAGATTAAAATTTCCTGAATGGAAATAATCCCGGCAACAAAAAAAGTCATCAGTAATGTCGATACGATTACAATTTTCCGAATATGATTAGTAATGCTCCTGGAAGCTAGTCGTTTTGGTGCTTCTGTTGGCATGGTTTCTTGTATTGTTTGTTTTTCTTCCATTCAGAAAAAAACAATTAAAATCGTTAAATTAAAGTCGTCACATTCAAAGTTAATCATATCTCTGAAATATTGTCAGTACCATGCGCATTCAATTTGTCTGTGCGCAGAGTCGAATTATAGGACTGATCTTTCAATGATGTTAGGCTGAGCAATATAATTTCTTTATAATTCTTGTTTTATAGGTGCTTTGCTGTTAAAACATGTTAAACAATACAAATGAATTAAAAATTGGGAAACACTGGCACCTTTTGTGCGTTAATTTAGCCGATATTGAAAAAAATAATTTCTAATTATAAAATAAGACGAAATGAAAGACTATAAAAAAATTGGACTAACATTCATCGTAGCGCTTTTGGGTGCTTTCGTTGCAATATGGGCCTACACTAGCTTTTTTGAGAAACCTGAGGTTATAACAGTGCAGCAGGATCAAGCAATGCGTTACGCCAGCTTGCCATCTGCTCCGCAGGGAGAGGCTCCGGATTTAACTTATGCGGCTGAAAATTCAGTTCATGCGGTTGTGCACGTAAAAGTAACCTCAAAACAAGAGGTCCAACAATATCATTCGAATCCTTTTTACGAATGGTTTTATGGCGATCGTAATCCACGCCAGCAGCAACCACGACTTCGGCAAGGAGCAGGCTCGGGGGTTATTCTTAGCGCGGACGGATTTATTGTCACCAATAACCATGTAATTGATGGTGCCGATGATATTCAGGTTGTTTTGAATGACAACCGACAGTATGAAGCAAAATTAATTGGAACAGATCCGACTACCGATATTGCAGTATTGAAGATAGAGGAAGATGACTTACCCCATTTGAAATTCGGGAATTCGGATGCCCTGAAATTGGGAGAGTGGGTATTAGCAGTTGGCAATCCTTTCAATCTTACATCAACGGTTACAGCTGGAATTGTAAGTGCAAAAAGTCGTAACATAGGAATCAATCGTGTTGATATGGGGATTGAGTCATTTATTCAAACAGATGCGGCAGTAAATCCAGGGAATAGCGGTGGCGCTTTAGTAAATATGAACGGCGAACTCGTTGGTATTAATACTGCCATTGCTTCGAGGACTGGTTCTTATGCTGGCTATTCATTTGCCGTGCCGGCGAGCATTGTAGGTAAGGTCGTCGACGATTTGAAGCAGTTTGGTCAAGTGCAACGCGCATTGCTTGGAGTTATGATTCAGGACGTTGATGCAAAACTAGCTGAAGAAAAAGATATAGATGTAATCGAAGGAGTTTATATTCGCGAAGTCAACGAAAATAGTGCTGCAGAAGAGGCTGATATTGAGTCGGGTGATATTATTTTAAATGTAGACGGAGTAACAGTTAACTCAACGGCACAGCTTCAGGAGCAAATTAGTCAGCATCGTCCGGGAGATGTCGTGAAAGTTTTGATAAAAAGAGACGGAAATTCGAAACAAATTAAGGTGACCCTTCGTAACATGCACGGAGATACAGAAATTGTTAAAGCTAGCGACAACAGATTTCTTGGTGCCAGGTTTGAACAACTAACAGAAAACGAAAAATACCAACTTCGCATAAGTCATGGGCTAAAGATTACAGATTTAAGTAAGGGAAAGTTGAAAGATGCTGGACTTAAAGAAGGTTTTATCATAACAGATGTGAACAAGGAAGAGGTTGAGTCGGTTAATGATTTTAAACGGATAGTTAACAGGGCTGATGGTGGTATTTTAATTGAAGGAAAGTATTCCACTGGAGAGCCGGCATATTTTGTGTTTGGCACCAAATAAGTACATCATTGTTTACTTATAATTAACAAACAAGAAGGCTTTGTGCAAAGCTTTCTGTTTGTTTGAATTATTGACCATAAAAGTCTATATTTGCACGATTTTTTTAGAAGGGTATATGAGACAATTAAAGATTACAAAATCGATTACCAACCGTGAGAGTGCTTCACTTGACAAGTATTTGCAAGAAATTGGCAAGGAGGATCTGATTACAGTTGAAGAGGAAGTTGAATTAGCACAGCGGATTAAAAAAGGCGATCAACATGCGTTAGAAAAACTGACCCGCGCGAACTTGCGTTTCGTGGTTTCTGTTGCTAAACAGTATCAAAACCAAGGCTTAAGCCTTCCAGATTTAATTAACGAGGGAAATTTGGGACTGATTAAAGCAGCTGAAAAGTTTGACGAGACCCGTGGGTTTAAATTTATTTCTTACGCTGTGTGGTGGATTCGTCAATCTATCCTTCAGGCATTGGCTGAACAGTCGCGTATTGTTCGATTACCGCTTAACCAGGTAGGTTCGTTGAATAAAATCAACAAAGCATTTTCGAAATTCGAACAAGAAAACGAACGTAAACCGTCACCTGAAGAGCTAGCTGATTCATTGGAACTGCCTCCTGAGAAAGTTGCAGATACCTTGAGAGTGTCCGGACGCCATATTTCTGTTGATGCTCCTTTCGTTGAAGGAGAGGATAACAGCTTATTGGACGTGCTGGTAAACAACGACTCACCAAATGCAGACCGTAGTCTGATGATGGAGTCGCTTGCCCGTGAAATTGAGCGTGCTCTCGCTACCCTTACAGAACGCGAAAGTGACATCATTAGGATGTTCTTCGGAATTGGTTGCCAGGAAATGACCCTGGAAGAAATTGGAGAAAGATTCGGGTTGACCCGCGAAAGGGTGCGCCAGATAAAAGAAAAAGCAATCCGTCGATTGCGACACACATCCAGAAGTAAATTATTGAAAACATATCTTGGATAAGAAATTCTTTTAAACCGCCCCACGAGGCGGTTTTTTTATGCCCTGAAACTTTTGTCCCCCATTATTGTTTTACCAATCAATATGAAGAAAACAATGATGGTACTTGCTCTTATTATATTTGCAATTTTTGTTTCTGTCTATCAGCTAGTTAGGTGCAATCGAGCCTTTGGTAGAAAACCGGACGGAGAGCGGTTGGCTCGTATAAAGAACTCTACGAATTATGTCGATGGGAAGTTTCAAAATCCAGTAGTGACAAATGTTCAGGTTGATGACGTTCCATATCTCAAGTTGATTAAGGAATTTTTTTCAACAACAGGAGATCGAGTTCCTAAAGAAAAAATACAGGTTGAGCCGATCGATCAATCAAGATTTCACCATTCCAGAGATAGCGTCAGCATTTGTTGGCTCGGACATTCCACACTTTTAATTGAAGTTGATGGTAAAGTGATCTTGATCGATCCTGTGTTTAGTCAACGGGTTTCGCCATTCTCGTTTATTGGTACGAAGGCATTTCCGTATTCTGAAAATTATTCGTTGGAGACTCTTCCAGAAATTGACTTGGTATTGATCTCGCACGATCATTACGATCATTTGGATTATCAAACAATTAAAAATCTAAAGAATACTGATGTTCAGTTTGTAACTGCTTTGGGAGTTGGTGCACATTTAGAGTATTGGGGAATATCCCCCAGTCGGATAACGGAACTTGATTGGTGGGAAGATTATCAGTTTACTCATGAAATTCTATTTACGGCAGCACCTGCGAGGCATTTTTCAGGACGAGGACTGGCAGATCGTTTTTCAACCTTGTGGGCGTCATGGATTATTGCAGGTTCAAAAACGAAACTGTTTTTTGGGGCTGATTCCGGCTATTATCCCGGGTTCATTAAAATAGGAGAGAAGTATGGCCCTTTTGATATAGCCATGCTTGAATGTGGACAATACAGTCAATATTGGCCATTTATCCACATGATGCCAGAGGAGACTCTCAAAGCTTCTGACGACTTAAAAGCGAAGGCATTGCTGCCCATTCATTGGGGGAAATACAAATTGAGTATTCATCCCTGGACCGAGCCAGTTGATCGTTTACTGGCTGCCCGGGATAACGAAAATACTGAAATTGTTACGCCACGAATAGGGCAGGTTTTCAACTTAAATTCGCCTTTTCCGAAGAAGCGATGGTGGAAAAATGAATATCACGAAAACTAAGGATTTTTATTTCTCTTTTTTCTTCGAGTCGCCTTTCATAAATGCCATTGGGTTATAGAAGATGTTGTCTCTTAATCTTGCCTGACGAGCCAATCTCCAGTTCTCAACATAAGTTAATCCTTTGTGCAATAAATCAAAGTAAAGAGAAACCATCAACAAAAACGTAAATAGCCATAATACACCAATGTTGAATAAGATGGTTCCTATTTCCCAGTCGCCAATAAGCTTGTAAGAAGCATAAAAGTGTGCAATTCCGTTATTTTGTGTTGGTTTTCGGTAAATAGGTTCATCTCCTTGGTAAATTCGGTTGTTGTGTAGGTATGTTTTGTGCAGGCTGTATTTGTCACGCACCAGAATTTCCATTTTTTTATTGGTATATCTATCTCTAAACTCAATTAGTTGATCGTCTTTTTCATCAAAGCGCGAAAGTAAACGATTGTATTTTGCTTCAAGTTCGCTTGAGACTTCCTGATAGGCTAGTTTGTATTCCTGCTGCGATTCCTGCAGGTATTGCGTCAATAGATCTCCCCAGCAAGCATTAAAGTCAGGAGTGCCAATAAACTCAAACGCCAGATGAATGGAGTCGTTAAAATGGCCGTTCTCTTTAAAGAGATCAGTAAACGAGTTTTTCAGAACCGGGATCAATGTTTGGGTATTTTCATTCTCGTTTTTATCCTCAAAAATGATGTAAGAGTTTAAGTATTTATCAACTTCAGGAATCCAATAGAACGCTTTAAAACCGAGGTCATTTTTCTTTTGTTCTTCATCAAAAAGAATTTTCCGGTAGGCGTTGTTTTTATATTGATCTACAGCTAGTGCTTCGTAAGCCCAACGTGAACTCATAAGATCGCCAATTAAAGGCGTACGGTTGTAGCTGCTAAGCGAGGGATGCATCTTATTAAAATCAATAATCACACCACTAAGTAATAGTTGAGGAACCAGGATTAAGGGAATCAAGACATAAATGGCAACTGCCGAGTTTAGTCCTGCCGAAAGGTTTAATCCCAGCAGGTTTGCAAAACAAGCAGTAGAAAATAGAATTGCCCAGGTGGAGAATGTGAGTCCCGGTATTTCAAGCATGAAATGACTGATCAGTACAAACGAAAATATTTGAACAGCCGAGATTAAAAACAAGATTAGTATTTTGGATGAAATATAAGCCCCCCGGCTCAAATTCAGGAACTCTTCACGCTTGAGAATTTTGCGGTCTTTGAAAATTTCTTCGGCGCTAATACTTAGTCCAATAAACAGAGACACAACGACACTCATAAACAGAAAAGCTGGTAGGTTGTCGTTATTGGCCAGCCAATATTTTCCTTCGTCAGAATATTTGGAAAAAAAGCCTAAAATAATTGCAAGCAGTGGAGCCTCAAGCAATGCGATTGCCAGGTATTGTTTATTCGACTTTTTGGTGGCGAAATCTCGTTTGATGAATAATTTTAGCTGGTTAAACCAATCCGGTATTTTAAAATGAATTTTTGGAAAGACTTCTTTCTCTGCCGGATTTGTTTTCATGAAATCAAGTACTCTTGGTTCGACATTCTTTTTGTAACGCTCGTACCAGTCTTCCGGTGATATTTTCCGACGGCGAATACTCTTCCCAAATGGATTAACCATTCGAGCTTCAATAATTTGTAGTGGTTGCTCTGTTTTTACATTTCCGCAGCTCAGGCACTCGCTTTCATCCGGATTGATGTAGCTAGCCTGATTTTTAAAATAGGTAATAGCATCCATTGGGTTTCCAAAAAAGACAACCCGGCCGCCTTTGTCCATCACAATCATGCGATCGAACAATTTATAGATGTCGCTCGATGGTTGATGAATATTGGCAAAGACCAATTTCCCTTTTAAGCATTGTTTCTTCAGGAGGTGCATTACTTTTTCCGAATCGGCTGATGAAAGTCCAGAGGTCGGCTCATCAACAAAAAATATAGAGGGCTCGCGCATGAGCTCAAGCGCTATGTTTAATCGTTTCCGTTGTCCGCCACTCAGAATCTTTTTCAGAGGACTTCCTACTACGAGGTCGCGTGCTTCAACCAAATCGAAATCCTGAAGAGCTTGGTCTATTTTTTCCTCAATTTCTTCGTCATTCAGATCGCCGAAACATAAACGGGCATTGAATTCCAGGTTTTTGTATACAGTTAGTTCTTCTAGCAACAGGTCATCTTGGGGGACGTATCCAATAACTCCTTTCAGTAATTCTTCATTTTCTGGATCGTGCAGGTCGAATCCGTTTAGCGAAATGGTTCCATTGTTGGGCTTTAGTTTCCCGTTTAATACATTTAGCAAAGTGGTTTTTCCAACTCCGCTACCTCCCAAAATACCAACAAGGTCACCTGATCGTTCCTGAAAGCTTAAGGGGTGCAATCCATAATTTTTTTTAGAGAATCGATATTCAATACTCTCGACATTTAGCACAATGCGAGGTTTTCCCTTTTCTTGAATAAAGCGTGTCATGACACTGCTATAATAGATCGGAATGATCCGGGAGGTCTTCAATATTGATCCGGGAGGAAAAACATACAGCCGGTTTTGAGTAAGCCGATGTCCGTTTAGGTACATGTTACGTGGCCCCCAGTATTTAAAGAAAAGAGTATTTATACTTCCAATACGTATCAGCTCTAGTTCTACTTGTTGATTCTCCCGATATAGATGTTTAATCTCTTTATCATGATAGGCCTCATTTCCATTAACTACAAAGAGGCATGTTTTATCTCTTACCTTAGTTATTGAAAATAAATGAAACCGATAAAGGTTATCATATTCTTTCGAATTAATTTTTAATCCTCTAGCTACGAGATTAACCGTTTTTAGATCGTCCAGCTTAAAATCTCCATCTTGATTGATGAAATTCAACAGTTGGGCGACAATCATAAAGCGGGTACTCAAATCAAATTGAGTTACAATATCGTCACAAATTTGACTGAGATAAGACTTATTAATGAATTTTTCACCTCTACCATTTTCTTCGTATAAAATATCACGGTTGCTGATGTGATAGTATTCAACTGATTCAACGTAATGTTGATGATATAACTCAACCAATTCGCGGTTGAAGTTTTCATTGAGAAACGACCGCACCAGTTCTGAAGAAATCGATCTCGATTCTTCATCCTGGTAGTCTGTTATGATTGCAAACAGCCTGATCAGCGTTTCTATGATACCTTCATACATAAGTCTGAAATTTAAGAAAAAACGGATTCCTGTATTCCTATAATGTGATGGAACAACAAAAACCCGTTTTGTATTTTAGAGCTGACTTGGTCTTATTTTGTGAATTTATTTCTTACAGAAGTTAAAAAATCAGTCAACTTAGTCACTTGTTCTTGAGTCATTGCAGTAGTACCCTCTTCCAACGCATAAATGTCATTGATAGCGACTATGTCAGCGTATACATCGCTCAAAATCTCTGAATCTTTGTAGGGCTCCATCATTTTTTCGAGTTTCATCAATGGTTCTTTTTGAAAAAGAATTGCTTCAATGATTTTCGGGTTTTGAAACGTATTTTCAGAGATATGAGTTGTCAAATATAGTCCTTCGAAAACAGTTCCAGAAAGCACCAAGTAGGACACTTCCGGACGTCCTTGTTTGTTTAAAAAAGTGTAAGCATTTTGGAACATGTTGGTGATAATATTCACCAATTCGTCATTGTTGTCCAGATTTTCTTCAATTTGGTCAGGAAGATTTTCTTCAAATGCTTCAGTCATATCTAGTTCGCGCACCAATTTTTCTGCTGCCTTAAAGTAATCCTGCACATCCGTTTTCTGGTTGTAAGTTGTTGCATAAGCCAAATCTGAAGTGTAAATTCCCAGATTCACAGCACGGTTTTTTTCTGAGAAATATTCTGACGCTTTTTCAGGTTCGTTGGTGATTCCAACAATGTAGCTTGCTTCAATTTCGTTCAACATTTGAGTTACTTCGAATGCTGATGATATGGGGTAAGAGTAGTCTTCGATTTCTTCTTTTATCGTTTCCTCAACAATTTTAGGCTCAGCCTTTTTTTCTTTTTTACCGCCTGTACATGCAACGAAAGTACCAGCAAACAGAGCTAATACGACAGCCAGAGAAACGAATTTAAGTGTTTGTGTTCTTCTCATACTTATGGTTTTTAATTGTAATTTATTTGTTTGTTGAAAGTTAGCTTGTTATCTGCTTCAGAAATGAAAATCTGATAATTGTCTGTTTAATTTTAAGCTAAAATAATATAAAAATGTTGGGTAATGTATTAATTAAAAATGATTTTTTCATTTAAAGATGCATCAATCCTACATTTGAATGTTAGTTGTATATTGGAAAAAATAAATATTTACGAGTTTATAGATTTGAAAAAAGAGCGAAATGGCTTACGCCCGATCGCTCTTCTCAGTCATTTATTTGATAGGCTGTTTTTACTTGATCAGCTCCACACTGCGACGTACAAATTTATCGAGTGCTTCTCCTTTTAGCATGCCATTTGCCAATAACGCTAAGTCAACCATTTGCTTGGTAAATTTATTCTTTTTACCAAAGTCACTAAGTTTTTCGCGTTTTTGTTGTTCTAATTCCGCAATCACTTTTTGCAGATCATCCAATTTTTCTTTGTCTGCGGCAGGAACCTCCTCTTCTTTCTTTCCTTCTTTCGCTTTTTCCAAAGAATCCTTTTCCTGTTTCTTGGCAGTTAAGTCTTCTTTTATCGTTTCAAAAGCTTTACCTAATTTTTTATCTTTCGATTCCAATACTTTTTGTACCAATGGATGAGCTGTATTTACAACAAGATTTAAGCTGTCGGGCAGGTTGCCGTACATATTTATACCTCCGCCTTGCAGCTGACCCATATCTTTCATTCGGCGCATAAATTCGTTACGTGTGATAACGATTGGTTGGCCGGCTTCGCCTAAGTTTTTAAAATCAACAATGTAATTGACGCCATTATCCGCAGGGCAAACCGCCTGAAATACCGGGCTCAGTTCTTCTTTTTCTTCCCAACTCAATTCTTCTTTTTCTTCCTCTTTCTGAATCAGGTTTTCAACCACATCCGAGTCAACTCGCACAAAACGTTTGTCGCTATGTTGTTGCTCCAATTTGTTTAGAAGTGGGGTTGCCAAAACATTATCCAGAATAAGTACATCGTAGCCTTTATCTTTGGCTGTTTGTACAAACGAGTATTGTTCTTCCAGATTACTGGTGTATAAGTAAACCAGGTTGTTTTCTTTATTTGTTTGGTTATCCTTAATTAGTTTTTCGTATTCTTCGAAAGTAAAGTATTTACCATCGGTATTTTTAAACAGGAAGAAGTTCATGGCACGTTCTGCAAACTTTTCATCGGTTAGCATTCCGTATTCGATGAAAATCTTCAAGTCATCCCATTTTTTCTCGAAATCCTCGCGGTTGTCTTTGAACAGTTGGTGCAAACGATCAGCTACTTTTTTGGTAACGTGACTACTAATTTTCTTCACATTCGAATCGCTTTGTAAGTACGAACGAGAAACGTTCAATGGGATATCCGGCGAGTCGATCACACCATGTAGTAATGTCAAAAATTCAGGAACAATTCCTTCAACTGAATCAGTTACAAAAACCTGGTTCGAATACAGCTGAATTTTATTTTTCTGAACTTCAATGCTGTTTTTCAAACGTGGGAAATACAAAATACCGGTCAGGTTGAATGGGTAATCGACATTCAAGTGAATATGGAACAACGGATCTTCGCCCATTGGATAAAGCTTGCGATAGAAAGCCGAATAGTCCTCATCTTTCAAATCAACCGGAGCTTTTGTCCAGGCTGGATTCGGATCGTTAATCTGGTTTTCGTTTTCTGTTTCAACTTCTTTACCATCTTTCCATTCTGTTTCTTTTCCAAAAACAACAGGAATAGGCAAGAATTTACAGTATTTATTCAGGATTTCTGAAAGTCGGGCTTTATTTAAAAACTCTTTCGAATCTTCGTTGACATACATGATAATATCAGTACCAACTTCTTCACGCTCGGTATCTTCAATGCTGTACTCCGGACTTCCGTCACATTCCCATTTTACAGCTTGCGCACCCTCTTTGTATGATTTGGTTACAATTTCAACCTTATCCGAAACCATAAACGACGAATAGAAACCTAATCCAAAGTGCCCGATGATCGCATTGGCATCGCTTTCATATTTCTCGAGAAATTCATTGGCTCCCGAAAAAGCAATCTGGTTAATATACTTTTCAATCTCTTCGGCTGTCATTCCAATTCCATTGTCAGAA
This sequence comes from uncultured Sunxiuqinia sp., assembly GCF_963678245.1. Lineage (NCBI taxonomy): Bacteria > Pseudomonadati > Bacteroidota > Bacteroidia > Marinilabiliales > Prolixibacteraceae > Sunxiuqinia > uncultured Sunxiuqinia sp. Next base: position 127,876 of record NZ_OY782770.1, on the reverse strand, counting down.
ATGGTAATTGTCTTTTTGTCTTCATCCAGACTAACCCAAACTTTTGCATTTTCTGTTGATGCAGATGTTTCACCTCGTCCGGCAAGAGTTTTTAATTTTTGAGTAGCATCGACTGCATTTGATACGATTTCACGAAGAAAGATATCGTGATCAGAATACAAGAACTTTTTGATGATGGGGAATAAATTGTCACTGGAAACGCCAATTTTACCTTTTTGCATCGCTTTTATATTTTTTAGTTTAACATCAATCTTTACGGCTCCTCTTTTTCAAAGCTTGTGCCATTCTTAAAAAATGACGAATTGTCACGATCGTTTGCAAAAGCTTGATTTATTGACTCGCAAAAAGCTGACTTATCTCGGTTTTTATGTCAGTTGTATTGCGTTATTTTGAGTGAAGTAAAATTTCAAGCAAGATGACCCAACTCGAAAAATATTTTAAACCCTTTCGTGAAAACATTATTGGTATCGATCAAACTTTCTCCAGCCCTTTTGGAGAACCGAAAATATTGTATGCCGACTGGATTGCCAGCGGACGATTATATGGACCAATAGAGCAGAAAATGTTGGAGCAGTTTGGCCCTTTTGTAGCCAATACGCACACCGAAACCAGCGAAACGGGAGCCCTAATGACGAAGGCTTATCAGCTGTCGCACAGAATTATAAAAGAGCATGTGAATGCCGGTCCCAATGATGTCATCATTACTGCAGGATTTGGCATGACAACGGTGATTAATAAATTTCAGCGAATTCTCGGGTTGAAAAATGGTAAAGTTCCGGGAAGTAAAAATATTGAGGAAACTGAAAAGCCGGTTGTTTTTATCACGCATATGGAGCATCATTCGAACCACACAAGCTGGTACGAAACCATTGCTGATGTAGTTATTATTGAGCCGGATGAAAATTTGCAGGTTAGCACAGAAAATCTTCGTAAAAAGCTGGAGGAATATAAAGGCCGCACGTTCAAAATTGGAGCATTTACAGCTTGTTCGAATGTTACAGGAATTCGGACACCTTATGCTGAGATGGCTAAAATTATGCACGAGTTCGGCGGAGTCGCTTTTATTGATTTTGCGGCTTCGGCTCCGTACGAAACAATTGACATGCACCCGAAAGATGCAATGATGAAACTAGACGCTGTTTTGTTTTCGCCCCACAAGTTTTTGGGAGGCCCGGGCTCGTCAGGAGTGCTGGTTTTCGATAAGTCGATGTATAGAAATCCCGTCCCTGATCATCCGGGCGGAGGAACGGTGGATTGGACTAACCCATGGGGGAAATACAAATATGTCGATAATATTGAAGTTCGAGAAGATGGTGGAACCCCCGGCTTTTTACAATCAATAAAAACAGCTTTGTGTTTTCAATTAAAAGACCAAATGGGTGTCGAAAATATCATGCAGCGCGAAGTCGAGTTGTTGACTCTTGCTTTTGATGGTTTAGACAGCATTCCTGACGTTAAAATTCTGGCGAATGAAGAGCGCGATCGTTTAGGCGTAATTTCATTTTATGTGCAGGGTATTCATTACAACCTATTGGTGCAGTTACTAAACGATAAATACGGGATTCAGGTTCGGGGAGGTTGTGCTTGCGCCGGAACTTATGGTCACTTTTTATTGGAAGTAACAGCAGAGCGATCCGATGCGATAACCGATAAAATAAACCATGGCGATATGTCAGAAAAGCCGGGTTGGGTGCGCTGGTCGCTACATCCGACCATGACGAATGCGGAGGTCGAATTGTTTATTGCAGCGCTAAAAGATATCATCTCCAATATTTCAGATTATTCAAAAAATTACAAGCCGGTGCCTCGCACGAATACATTTAGCCATAAGGATGAAAAAGACTACCATCTGAAAGTTGCAGAATGGTTTGAACTTTAAGTATTCAGGTGCTCAATCAATCTGGCTTTAAAACGTTTGCTCACGGGCAGAAAAGTGTCGGCAATTTTTAATCGATTGCCTTCAATGTGCTTGAGGGCAACCAAGTATGATTTATGAATTTGACAAAATCCGGTTGAAGGAAGTTTTTCTAAAAAGGCAGCCAGCCGGTCGTAAACGGTCAGTGTTTGGGTGGTTAAAATGAGCCGGATGTAATCGTCCATGGCTTCAACATAGAGCAATTTATTCTCGCCATTATTTTCATGATGAATGCGAATTCGATTTTGTTCGATTAAATCTTCCAACCATTCCGGATCAAACCAATTAATTTTGGCTTCACCGTTTTCCAGTTCCAGTTTAGCAAAACTATGAACCGGCAGAGCATGCCAATCGAAGAGATCGGGATCTTTGTCGAAATAATCATCCAGGTAGAAATCGAGAAAATAATAGCCATCTAATTTGATTAAATGCACCAGAAAAGATTTTTTTGATAGTTTATCATCTTCTTTGATTCGAAGAATATAGGCTGTGCTATCCAGGTTTTCTGCTTTATGTTCTCCTTTGTAGTTAAACTCAAATTGCCAGACGGAAGAGTCCGAGTCTAACCATTCTCCAAGTAGCAAATCATTTGCATAGAGATCATCATCTGTGTACGGCGGATAGAATGAGAAAACAATACACCCGGATAAAAATACAAAAAGTAATGCAATCAGATATAAGTTTTTTGATTTCATGATGTTTGATTTTTATTGGATTGCGGTTCAAGAAAACAAGAACTTTTGCTCATTTTAAAATTTATTCGTTAACCGGAGCCATTTTCTCGTTAAGCGGACTTATCGCTAAATTGCTACGAACTTTTATCTCTCGAACAGATGAAGTAGATGTTGTGCTTTTGTTTTGAATAACCGTAATAAATCATCATTTTTAAAACTCAAACAAAATTGATAATTCATGCAACTTATATCAATTTAATTAACTTGTTGCAAGTGATTTATGTGTGTGTTGTTGAGTTTTTTTTATTGGGATGAATGAAAGATACTTAGTGAAATAATTGTTACATTTGAAAAACCCATGCTATTTTATAATGATGAAACGACCATGATCAAAATTTCGCTCATACAGGAGGGGGACTTCGGAGTTTCATGCGTTGGCACACTATAATAAAGAAGTATGGAGATTGTACAAACTAAAAAAAAAACATGAAAAGTTACAAACCTTACCTGAGTTTAAGCAAAGCATCAAGCCATTATGAACTTGGGGTTGTATTGAATTGCTCACAGGACCAAACCATTGCCAGTATTGAGCAACAGGAAATTTCAACTGAAACAAAAAAGTATTGGGGAGTTGTTGTTACTCTTTCGACTGTAACCCAGTTGATGAACGGTCCGGAAAACCCAATTTTTTCATCCACAGTTCCAATTGCATTGGATAAAAGTAAAAGTTACAAGACCATTAAATGTGTGGTTCAACAAAAAGTTAAAGAGGGAGAATATGGACCCGCACAGGATGAAGAAACAGATATCGATTTTGGAGATGGAAATTAAAATAGAAGTCTCTTCTATGTTTACATTTTTGTATTAATAATTTAAAACTTTAAAAATGAAAAGAACAATTTATATTTCGTTAGTATCTTTAATTTTATTGGGGGGGGGTATTTGTAGAATGCCAGGATCCCACAGAAGAATACACTGAACCGGCAAGTACCAAACAAATTCAGTCGTATGGTGATCAAAATAATATGATTGCACCTTCTCAGGATGAAGAAACGGATATCGATTTTGGAGATATCTAATAGCTAAGAAATTGAAAAGAAGCTTTAAACCAAAAGCTTCTTTTCTGTTATTTATAAAAAACGAATGCTTTTTTGTAAATTTCGTTGCGCAAAAGAAATTTCTTACATAATTTTTGGTCACTATGCTCAAGCGAAGGTTGCTTTTTCTTGTAATATTATGCGTGCCTTTTTGTTGGAAAACAAAAGCTGAAGAATTCTCCAGAGCTGATTCTGTTGAACTGACAAGCGAATTCAATCTACTTGAAAAACTTCTGACTCGAAATTTAGATAGTGTTGTCATAATCAGCAATGAAATCATACAAGAAACTGCTGTGCAAGATTCACTTCCTTTATTATTGGAAGCAATGATATACCAAGGAAAGGCTTATTATAATTTAGGACGAAAAGATACTTCTTATACTATTCTAAGCCGAGTTTTAGAGCAAGCTCAAACAACAGGAAATCGATTGATTGAAATTAAAACCCGCACTCAAATAGCTTCAAATCTCCAGGATGATTACCAATTCGAAAAAGCGATTAAACATCTGATAGGTGCAGAAAGATTATTAAAAAATTCTGATCTTATTGATTTACGTTTTAGTATCTTAAATACACTTGGAACCACTCATCGAAAGATGAAAGATTATGCAAGTGCACTAAACTACTTTACTTATTTAGAAGAAAACTATTATTATCAGTTAAGTCCGGAACAGCACTATTTACTGTTTATGAATAAAGGAAACGTTTATGCTGTTCAGAAGAATTATGCAAAAGCAGAAGAACTTTTTAACAGAGCGTATCGCGAGGCTCTACAAATAGATAGTCCTGATAAGCTCGCATTAATAACCTATAATTTAGGCGCATTATATTACCGTCAGAGGAAACTTGGAGAAGCAGAAAGGTGCATTGATCAGTCACTGGAGGCTTATATTATTATTAGTGATCAAGTTTATATAGAACGCTGCTATCGTGTTCTTGGTGCTATCAACTTTGATCAGAAGAATTATCCCGAAGCGGAAAAAAACTATTTAAAAGCGTTGGATATTGCGAAGAATATTGATCATAAAAAATCAATTTTGGGCAATTATAAAAATTTGTATTTAATTTATTGGAGAAGAGGAATTGAAACCAATCAATTCTCAGATCTGGACAATGCGCTTTATTATATGGAGAGTTATCGTTTAATGAACGATAGTCTTTATAAAGTTGAAACAGCCGAAAAAGTACTGGAGCTCGAGAAGGAATACGAAACAGAGAAAAAGAATGCTCATATCACTTTGCTGAAAAAAGAAAATGAACTGAAGGAAGATGAAATTGTATTGCAACGCACCCAGCGTAATTACTTGTTGATTGTTATGTTGTTGGTGACCGGGATCTTGGGGATCTTCATTTATTTCTATTATTACAATCGAAGAATTAATAAGCTTCTGCAACTACAGGGGAAGCGCATTTTGAATCAACGAAATAAAATTTCGAAGCAAAATAAAAAGCTCGAAAGCTCGATAAACACACAAAACAAGCTTTTTAGTATTATTGCCCATGATTTGCGTAGCCCGCTGGTTTCTATCTCGAATGTTTCGAAGCTGATTGGCTTTTACTTAGATGATAAACGGTATGATGAACTTGAAGAAGTTGCGCAAATGATGGAGCAAAAAAATGAGCAGGTACTGGATTTGACTGATAACCTGCTAAGCTGGGCAAAAAGTAAAACGGAAGGGCTCAACCCAATTTTTGAACCGATTCGTTTTAGCGAAGTTTTGGAAGATTGTATGGACCTTTATCAGCCCATTGCAAAGACCAAAGAAATTCGTCTTAGTCATACCGATAAGAACGGGTTGATCCTATGGGCTGATCGAAATATGTTGAGAACCGTTTGCCGAAACTTGATTAATAATGCCATTAAGTTTACACCACGGGGAGGATCGATCACTGTTGATTATTCAAAAAAGAAAAAGTTTGTAGTGCTTTTTGTGCAGGATTCAGGAGTTGGGATTCCGGAAGAAAAAATAGCTTCGTTGTTTGAAATTGAGCGTGCAAAATCTACTCCGGGTACCGAAGGCGAAAAAAGTTCGGGATTGGGACTGACGGTTTGCAAGGAATTTGTTGATGCTATGAATGGCAAAATATGGGCCGAAAGTGAAGTCGGAAATGGTAGCTGTTTTTGTATTAAGCTTTCATTATATAATCCAGAGGTTCATCAAGCAACCTATAAAACATCATCATCTTCTTCTCCTTCTGTAAATCTTAGTATATCTTCAAATTAAACCGTGGATAAAAAAACATCCGAAGTGGTAGCTCCGGATGCTGTTTGTATGTATGTGTTTTGATTATAATGCTGATAAAAAATCAATTACATTCTTTTTAATGCGAGATTGGATCGCATCTACGTCTGATTTTTGGAAGTTGTCGCCTGTGATCTTTTCAAATAACTCAATGTATCGTTCCGACACTGAGCTGACAAAAGCTGCATCCATCACAGGAATTTGCTGTCCTTCTTTTCCCTGAAAGCTATTTTCAATCAGCCACTGGCGCACAAATTCTTTTGAAAGTTGCTTTTGTTTTTCACCTTTTTGCTGGCGTTCTTCGTAACCCTCGGCATAAAAATAGCGACTCGAGTCTGGCGTGTGAATTTCGTCAATCAAGTAGATTTTGCCATCTTTTTTACCGAATTCATATTTGGTATCAACCAAAATTAATCCCTTTTCGGCAGCGATCTCTGTACCACGTTGGAACAATTTACGAGTGTAATCTTCGAGTAGTTCGTACTCCTCTTTATTCACTAATCCTTGCTCAATGATGGCTTCGCGCGAAATATCTTCATCATGACCTTCATCTGCTTTGGTGGTTGGTGTTAAAATTGGCTCTGCAAACTTTTGGTTTTCAATCATTCCTTCGGGCATTGGGACTCCGCACAATGTGCGTTTGCCATCACGGTATTCGCGCCAGGCATGGCCAGTTAAGTAGCCACGAATTACCATTTCTACTTTAAAAGGTTCGCAATGGTGCCCAACAGTCACATTCGGATCAGGAGTTGCAATTTTCCAGTTGGGAACAATGTCTGATGTCGCATCCAAAAATTTTTCGGCGATCTGATTTAATACCTGACCTTTGAACGGAATTCCTTCGGGTAAAACCACATCGAAGGCTGAAATACGATCAGACACGATCATGACTAAATACTCGTCGTCGATATTATAAACATCTCTGACTTTTCCGTGGTATACACTTTTTTGCTTGGGAAAGTTAAAATCTGTTTTTGTTAATGCTTGCGTCATTTGCTGTTGTTTTTATCTTTTTTGAATTCTTCTTTTCTTGCTAGTTCTTTTTGATAATGCTGGTCGTAGGCATTGACAATGTTGCGCACCAATCGGTGTCGGACAATATCACGGGTGTCAAATTGTACAAAAGAAATATCTTTAATATTCCGCAGTATTTTTTTTGCCTGAACCAGACCTGATTGATGAACCGATGGCAAATCAATTTGTGTTTCGTCGCCGGTGATAATGAATTTTGCATTCATCCCCATTCGGGTTAAGAACATCTTCAGCTGGTTGAGGGTGGTGTTTTGAGCTTCATCTAAAATTACATAGGCATCGCTCAACGTGCGACCACGCATAAAGGCCAGTGGAGCAATTTGGATGATGCCGTCTTTCATGAATTCCTCCAGCTTTTTTGCCGGAATCATGTCTTGCAAAGCATCGTACAAGGGTTGTAAATACGGATCGATTTTTTCCTTTAAATCACCGGGTAAAAAACCTAAACGTTCGCCGGCTTCCACAGCAGGGCGACTCAGAATAATCCGCTTTATTTCACGATTTTTAAGTGCGCGAACGGCCAATGCAATTGCAGTGTAGGTTTTCCCCGTTCCGGCAGGGCCAATGGCAAAAACCAGGTCCGATGTTTTGCTTTCTTCTACCAACACGCGTTGGTTCGGTGTTTTTGCCCGAATGGGTTTCCCACTATTACCATGAAGTAAAACTTCTCTATCAATTCCGGTCTCAATCTGGTTCAGATCATTATTCATGACCTGTTTAATGGTGTCAACGCTCAGCACATTAAACTGATGATAGTGATCGAGTAGTCGCTGAAACTTGTTTTCAAAAGCCTCATTTTCTTTCTCATCGCCTTGAATGATTAATTGATTACCGCGGCTGACAATATTCAGTTTTGGGAAATACGTTTTGATCAGATCAATTTTTGTGTTGTTTACCCCGTAAAACTCCAGAGGATCAACGCCTTCAAGATATATTTGTTTTTCGAACATAGACTAATTTAATTCCGCTATTTGTAACAGCAAAAATAGCAAAATTGTTGGGAGTCGTTTGAAAATTATACCGCTGGGCTTTTCGTCTATAAAAAGAATGAAGGTTGTGGGCTGGCTAGTTTTTCGAAATGGTCACCAATAAATCTTCAATGAGTTTGATGGCTTGTGACTGTTTACAATTGAAATTGTTTAGAAAGATGGCGAATAGAATCGGCTGTTTATGATGGGTAATCAATTCTCCTGCATAACACCTGACTCGGGTTATGCTGCCACTTTTAGCTCGCAGCGTTTTGCTGGGAAAATTTATTGGGTTGAAGTAATAAAGCGTTCCGTTGGGAACATAGGGAAGGGAGCTGAACCAGTTTTCACCTTCGGGGCTTTGGGTCTTCATGTAATACATGATTTGAACCATTTGTTTGGCAGTTAGGCAGTTGAAATGCGATAAGCCACTTCCATCAGCCATAAACAGGCCATCCATATTGATGCCTCGTTTTTCCCAAAAGTCAGTTATGACATCAATTCCTTTTTTTGTTGAACCTTGCCCGTGGATCATATACGCTAAATATTTCAGCAGGTGTTCGGCAAATAAATTTACACTTTCGTGATTGGTTACCCGGATGATGTCGATCAATGGAGGCGATGTTGTTTTAGTAATCAGGTGAGTTGATGAGTCTTTCAAATTGCTTTGCTGACTTTCAATTAAACCGCCAATTGTTATTTGTGCCTCTGATAATCGGTTCTTAAAATCCCAAGCCAGCAAATAGGGTGGGTTTGGAACCGAGGCTTTTATAAAAAAGTCTTTACGTCCTTTGGGAATGGTTCCGCGGATTGTTCGCTGGTTAATCATTGGAGCTCCAAATACATAAGCCTGATCGCGATTGATCGTTGATGATTTGACTTGGTTGATGAATTTCAAATCGGGGATGAAGGGTTTGGTATATTTTAATGTTGTTAGTTCTCCGGCCACGGCTGGTGATGAAAAATGGATTTGATACATATTATCATACACTGAAAGTCCGCTCGCTCCGGCACCATAGTAATTCCCGAGATCTTCCCAAATCCAGGTGTTCGGAATCATCTGTTCTTCAAAAATAGTCGCATCGGTTATTAAGTTGCCGGTTACATGTTTAATATTTTGCTTTTTCACGGCCGAAGTCCATTCATCCAAAAAGTGTTTTTTGAAGTAATGCTCTTTAAAATATTTTGATCCCAAAGCCGGGTCGGCACCACCTAAAATGACCAAGTTTCCATATAAAGTGTCATTCTTTACTTCACCGGTTAAGCAGAGTTTTGTTTCAAACCGGTAATTAGCTCCCAGCATTTCTAGTGCTGTTGCCGTTGTTAATAGTTTTAAAGTTGATCCGGGAGTAAGGCTCAGTTGAGGATCGGTTTCGGCTAAAACTTCTCCGGTTTCAGCGTTTTTAAGGTAAATGCCAATTCCGGCATGCTTCAGGTAGTCATTGTTTTTCCAAAGCGTTATATCATCTTTCAATGACCAATCTTGTCCCTGAGCAGTGCCTGCTGCAGGAAAACTCAAACTTAATATGATGACCAAATAGTGTATTAGCTTTTGCATGGAGCATTTCTGAAGTTCGACTTCCATTTAGAATGTCGATTATAATTATAAATTTGGACGGAAGGTATTCATTTCACCTGAAATTATAAAAAAAATCAACGTTAAAACCATCTTCATTATTGGTATAGGAGGCTTTTTCGGGAGGGGTGCACACTTTTTAATGCAACTCATCGTGAATGGTATTTGCACAGCTCGTTTCGGTGGGGAACTTTGTTCGAAAATGTAGCGGGATGCTTTCTTGTTGGATTGGAGTGCTTGTTCTGAACGCGGAAATTTGCTTGCTCCTGAATGGCGTCTGTTTTATGACCGTAGGTTTTTGTGGTGGGGTTGCAAGGTTATCCTCCTTTGCTTATAATAACCTTTTTATGCTTGCTGAGAATAACTTGCTTTAACTTATAGGGGAATCTCACTTTGAATGTGATTGTAGAAACGGTGGCAATCTACCTAGGAGTTGTTACTATTCGTTTCATCTATTGTTTTTTTTCCTTTCAATTTAAATCTGTTGTTTAAAGCCAAATTCTTGTTATCAGGTTTTATTATTTATCATGTAGAAAGTTTCTACAATTACACGGGTAATCCTCATCTGCTAATTTTGGTCTTTGACCCACTTAATGTGTCGAATACTATTAGTAGTCTGTTGTTTTTTAATAGGTTATGTGTTGTCGTTGGCCCGAGTATACTTTGTGGCACACTTATCTCTATAAGGGAGGGTGTAGAGTTAATTATTACAAATTATTTAAATATTAAAATTAAAAAGTTATGAAAAAAGGAATGATAATTACAGCCGCAGTAGCAATTATGGGAATTAGTGTACCAGCTGCAAGTGTTTTAGCTGGAAATGCAGTGAAAGCTAAAATAATTACTGAACAGGATGTTAAGTATGAAAAAATAGATAAGGAAGGTTTGCCTGAAGCAGTAAGTAAATCAATTTCTGAAGGGTACGCTGACTACACAATTTCTGAAGCTTTTAAAGGTACCGATGGTAGTTTTAAAGTGAAACTTGAAAACGGAAATGAAAAACTTGCTATCTTTTTCAACGAACAGGGAGAATTCCTGAAGATTAAAAAAGACGAGCAGGCAGCCCCAATGGATTAATTATCATTTTTTTAATAAAATATAAGAATTGCTTGGATGCTATAAAATAAGTGTCTTAACCTCTATCACGAAGATTAAAATCTGACTGATAGAGGTTTTTCTATTAAACTTTTTTCTCATCAGGAAACTTATACTATTTGAGATAGTTCAACGTTATTTTTAATCAACTAAAGAATATTAATACGATCGTGTTTTAACCCATATGATAAACATTCTAATTATAGACGACGATGTTACTTTTTGTTTAATGTTGCAAACTTTGCTAGAAAAGAATAAGTACCGCGTAACAACTGTTTTTTCACCCATTGAAGCCAAACGGATTATTCAGGAAAAAGAGTTTGACATTGTCATGACTGATCTTCGGATGCCGGATATGAGCGGAATGGATCTGATTCGGTTAATCAAAAATCAGGCACCCGCTTCCCAGATTATCATGATGACAGGTTATGCTGATATCGCCACCGCTATTGAGTCCATCAAAAAAGGAGCATTTAATTATATCCCCAAACCTTTGAATCCGGATGAAGTGTTGAACGTAATAAAAGAGGCATTACAGGCTGCAAGCAATAAAACAGCCACGTCGGTCAACGAAAGCAAAAGGGAGACGACATCTGATTATAAAGAAGGAGTCAGCCGTCCATCACGAAAATTAAATCAACATATTGAATTGGTGGCGCCCACTCCCATGTCGGTGCTTATTACCGGGGAAAGTGGTACCGGTAAAGAATACGTTGCCCGATTGATTCACAATAAGAGCAAACGCTCTGACAAACCTTTTGTGGCGATTGATTGTGGCGCGATTCCCAAAGAGTTGGTTGCCAGCGAGTTTTTTTGGCATGTCAAAGGATCATTTACCGGCGCGATTGGCGATAAAGTAGGAAGTTTTGAAGCGGCCAGTGGAGGAACCTTATTTTTAGATGAAGTCGGAAATCTTCCGTATAACACGCAAATTCAGTTATTACGGGTATTGCAAGAGCGAAAGATAAAACCTGTTGGAAGCAATAAGGACGTAATCGTGGATGTTCGGATTATTGCTGCAACCAATGAAAATCTGACCGATGCGCAAGAAAGCGGTGATTTCCGCGAAGACCTTTATCATCGGTTGAACGAGTTTCAGATTAATGTGCCACCCTTGCGAGATAGAAAGCAAGATATTATGCTTTTTGCACACTACTTTTTGGAGCAGGCAAATCACTATTTAGAAAAAGATGTTGAGGACTTTGACAAAAGACTGGAAGAGGTGTTCATGAATTACGGTTGGCCGGGTAATTTGCGTGAGATGAAAAATATAGTCAAACGAGCAACCTTGTTGGCTCAAGGTAAGCAAATCACCCTGAAGGAAATTCCAGATGAACTGTATAACGGGCCGGGAAGTGACCAATTCGCCCTGTATCGCAAAGAAAATGAACGCCAGGTTATTCGACGGGCACTGGAAGCGGCAAATTATAATAAAAGCCAAGCTGCACGATTGCTGAAGGTTGATCGGAAAACCTTGTACAATAAAATTAAGGCTTACCAGATTGAGCTTCCTGAAAAGAATAAGACCTAATTTACTTTACTCGATGTCATAGTCTTTTCGAATGGTGGCAATTAGCTGTTCTACTTTTTGAATGAGTTCTTGCGTTTTGCTGTCCCACTTTTCGGGTGCAAGTTTCTTTTCTTCCATTAGCTCTAACGTAGGGATAATTTCATTCACCTCAAGACTTTTAAAAAGTGGCAGCATTTTATGAGCTACATTCGACAACCTCCGGTGATTTTCCCGATCATGGTATAATTTTAAATTGGCCAGATTTTGTTTTGTTGAAGCTACAAATGATTGCAAAATCATCCGGGTACTGCTGTAGTCACCCGATGTAAAGGCTGCTATCCGAGTGGTTGAATAGCTGGAGCCGGCGGTATATTTTTTATCAAATTCATATTTCATGATGGCGTACTCTTTCCGGTAAAAAAATATAGCTGGTTTTATTTTATAACAAGGGCTTCGGAAATTTGTTGTTTAGTTGGGAAATGCTCTATGCTGATTTGGAGTGGTAATACGTTTCAATCTGAACCAGTGTAACATAAATGGGTAGATAGAAGAGTGAGAGCTGTTTTAGAGACAGAGTATTAAGAAAGAATTTTAACGTTTGATAAATCTACAGCATGAAAGGAAAAGTAAGTATATTAAAAATTTACATTTCTGGATCAGATAAGATCATCGGCATTGTATGAGGAAATTGTCAAAGAAGCCAGACATGCTGGATTGGCCGGAGCAACTGTTCATCGGAGGAGTCATTGGGGGCCAGCTATTCCATTCATGAAATTAAAATATTTGCCTTGTCCAGTCATTTGCCTATTGTTGTCGAGATTGTTGATGAAAAGAGTAAAATTGGTGTATTTTCAAAGCAGGTAAGTGAATTAATTGGTGATTCGAAAAAGGGAGCATTGGTGACCATTCAGGATGTGGATGTGGTAGAATACAAATCGGGAGAAAATATAGTCAGTTTAAAAAGTCCTAGAATGGCTTACGTGTATTGGTAATTCATTCAAAATAAATGAACTAATTGATCAATTATTAGTACATCTGTTTTAGGGTTTGTCGAACAGACTCATTGATTAATCCGTATTTTCAGCTCGTAAATAATAGCTTCTAATCGTGTTCAACAGGCGTTTCTTTAATTGATTTAACGACAGCACTGGTGTGGTTAAATTTAGGTTATCCCTTTGCTGTTGTGCTTATGATTTTCAGGGGGATTTCGTATATTTGCGATCGGTTTTTGAAAGTTTTTAAAAATCAGTGTATTAAGATAAATTACTAAGTTTAATTCAAAACCATAAATCATGTTAATTAATAACGTCGTTGGTAGAGAAATTTTAGATTCTCGCGGTAATCCTACAGTGGAAGTTGAAATCACTTTGGAATGTGGAGCTATTGGTTTGGCTGCTGTTCCTTCTGGTGCTTCAACAGGTGAAAATGAAGCTCTTGAATTGCGTGATGGCGATAAAGGCCGTTACTTGGGAAAAGGAGTTTTAAAAGCTGTAGAGAACGTAAACAACGCAATCGCCAAAGAAATTATTGGTATGGATGCTTCTAACCAAGTTGCTCTTGATAGCAAGTTGTTGGAGCTTGACGGTACCAAAACAAAATCAAAATTAGGTGCTAACGCGATGTTGGGTGTTTCTTTAGCTGTTGCCAAAGCTGCTGCTAATGCACTTGACCTTCCATTATATCGTTACATCGGTGGAGCAAATGCAAAAACATTGCCTGTTCCAATGATGAACATCATCAACGGAGGATCTCACTCTGATGCTCCTATCGCTTTTCAGGAATTCATGATTCGCCCAATTGGTGCTCCTTCTTTCCGCGAAGGATTGCGTATGGGTGCTGAGGTTTTCCACAGCTTGAAAAAAGTATTGTCAAAACGTAACTTGAGTACTGCTGTTGGTGACGAAGGTGGTTTTGCTCCAGCTTTGGATGGAACTGAAGATGCCTTGAACTCAATCATCGAAGCTATTAAGAACGCCGGTTACAAACCAGGACGTGCAGAAGATGGTGGTGATGTTTCTATCGCACTAGACTGTGCTGCTTCTGAATTTTTCAGCGACGGCGTTTATGACTATAGCAAATTCGAAGGAAAAGACGGTGCAAAACGTAATTCTGAAGAACAAGCTGCTTACTTGGCTGAATTGGTTGCTAAATTCCCGATCGATTCAATCGAAGACGGAATGGACGAAGGCGACTGGGACGGTTGGGTTGCTTTGAACGCTGAATTAGGCGACAAATGCCAATTGGTTGGTGACGACTTGTTCGTAACTAACGTTGAATACCTGCAAAAAGGTATCGAACTGGGAGCTGCTAACTCAATCCTGATTAAAGTAAATCAAATTGGTACTTTAACTGAAACATTGGATGCTATTGAAATGGCACACCGTGCAGGTTATACTTCAGTAACTTCTCACCGCTCAGGTGAAACTGAAGACTCTACGATTGCTGACATTGCTGTAGCGACTAATTCCGGACAAATCAAAACAGGTTCATTGAGCCGTTCAGATCGTATGGCGAAATACAACCAACTGCTTCGTATTGAAGAGCAATTGGGTACTGCTGCTATCTACGGATACAAAAAAGTATACAAGAAGTAGTTCTTACTACAAAATAATAAAAAGCCGCTTTCCTGAATGGAGAGTGGTTTTTTTTACGTTATTTTGTAATCATTCCGAATTAAACGTGATTTAAGTATAATACTTATAGGTTTTGTAAATTGGCGCTTGTATTTCTTCGTGTTTTAATAACTAATACAAGTTTCTATGCAACCAATAATCGATCACATTCAAATCACCGTCAAGGACCTAAAGGTCGCTGAGAAATTTTACGACAAGTTTCTGCCAATAATCGGATTCGACATCAAAAACAAAGTCAGTGCATTTATCGAAGAGCACGATTTTCATGTTGTTGAGTATACTCACAAACAATTGGCTTTTGCGATAACTTCGCCAAGACAGGCTTTTAAAAATGACACGGTGCATCGTAGGAAACCCGGAGCCTTGCATCATTTAACTTTTAAGGCCGAATCGCGCGCCGAAGTTGATCAGGCTTATTCTGAATTGCAGAGGATTGGGGCTGTCATTGTTTCCGGACCCCAAGTACACCCAGAGTACGGTGAAAACTATTACGCTGTTTACTTTAAAGATATGGAGAATATGAAGTATGAAATTGTGTGCAATTGTGTCATAAAAAAAGGGCTTCACGATTCGTGAAGCCCTTTTTTTATAAGTTTTTTTTATTGATCATTCGCTATTCATCGAAATCAAGAATTCTTCAATCGAATCTGTGCGCATCAGACGTGTTTTAATGAAATCCATTGCTTCCAATGAGTTCATGTCAGCCAGATAGTTACGCAAGATCCATATTTTATCCATCATTCCTTTAGACATTAGTACGTCTTCGCGGCGTGTACTTGAAGAAACAATATCCACAGCTGGGAAGATGCGTTTGTTCGACAATCTGCGGTCGAGTTGCAATTCCATGTTACCAGTTCCTTTAAATTCTTCGAAGATAACGTCATCCATTTTAGATCCGGTTTCGGTCAATGCTGTTGAAAGAATGGTTAATGAACCTCCTTCTTCAATATTTCGGGCTGCTCCAAAAAAGCGTTTCGGTTTGTGCAAAGCGTTAGCATCAACACCACCCGACAATACTTTACCTGAAGCCGGTGCAACCGTGTTGTACGCACGAGCAAGACGAGTAATCGAGTCAAGTAGAATGACCACATCATGACCACATTCAACCATACGCTTAGCTTTTTCCAATACCATTCCGGCTACACGAACATGGCGGTCGGCTGGTTCGTCAAAAGTTGATGCGATTACCTCTCCATTGACGCTTCTTGACATATCGGTAACTTCTTCCGGACGTTCATCGATCAATAGTACGATCATGAACACTTCCGGATGGTTAGCGGCAATTGCATTTGCAATTTCTTTTAATAACATGGTTTTACCCGTTTTGGGTTGAGCCACAATTAAACCACGCTGTCCTTTCCCGATTGGAGCGAATAAATCAACAACCCGTGTTGAGATATTGTCGTGTCCATTTCCTGTGATATTGAATTTCTCAGTAGGGAAAAGTGGAGTCAAATGGTCGAATGGAACACGGTCTCTAATGTAATCAGGAGTTCTTCCATTGATTTCGACTACTTTAATAAGCGGGAAATATTTTTCACCTTCTTTGGGAGGGCGAATTGTGCCGGTTACTGTATCTCCTGTTTTTAGGCCAAATAGTTTAATCTGAGATTGAGAAACATAGGTGTCGTCCGGAGAGTTCAGATAATTATAGTCAGATGAGCGCAGGAAACCATAGCCATCAGGCATAATCTCCAGAACGCCGGAATTGGTGATAATACCTTCAAATTCATATGATTTATCCGCCCCTGAATTTCCATGTTTCTTACTATGCGGTTGGTTATTGTCCCATTTGGATTGTTTGGGTTTCCGTTGCTGCGGTTGCTGTTGTGTATCAGGAGCTTTTTTATGTTCCTTTGCTCCTTGATCCTGTGATTTATCTATTTTTTTTACAACCGTAGGCTTAGACTGCTGATGTTTGTCTTTCTTGACTTCTATTGTCTTATCCTTGGGAACGTCAGATTGAGGGTCTGTAGGAGGTTTTCCTTGATCGCCTGTTTTCTTCGACTTGTCAAAGAATGAGGACGCCTTTACAACCGTTGCTCGTTTACGCTTTTTAGGCTCTGGGTTTTTATTACTCTCTTGATTCTGAGAGTCTTTATTGTCTTGCTTTGTAGGGGCGCCGGTATTGGCTTTACTTCTGGACCCTTTTTCTTTTTTTTGCGGTTCTGATTTTTTTTCAGAAGCAATAATTGCCTGAGTATCTAGTATTTTATAAATCAGGTCTTGTTTTTTGTAGGATTCTACTTTCTTAATGTTAAGCTCCTTAGCGATTTCCTTTAATTCGGGAACCAACTTTTTGCTTAATTCAATAATGTCATACATATATTTTGAAATTAATTACATCTAGTTCAATGTCTGGAGGAGAAAAGTAATAAAATGACTTTGGGTAAAAATAGTTGGACAACGTTAAAATGTCGTTATATTCTGCAATTATAAGTAATATGAAACTATTACCCAAAAAAAGCGTTTAATTTCTATAAATATTTTAATAATTTACAAATTCGATCCAAAACCAAAACCAATGCTTTTTATTCATTCATAAAGAAAAATAGCCCATTCATAATGAATTTCGTCGAACTCATGAAATAAATGTGTAGAATTGTAATAAATCATTTGAATTAACTATTTTCACTTCCGTAAATTAAGCGAGGACGATTTTCCATGATTTTTCTTTTATAATACTCAGCTCCCATGAGACAACTTAGAATTACAAAGCAAGTTACCAACAGAGAAACCTTATCTCTTGATAAGTATCTGCACGAGATTGGTAAAGTTGAACTGCTAACCGCCGAGAAGGAAGTTGAACTTGCTAAGCGTATTCGGAAAGGTGATCGTGCCGCGTTAGAAAAATTAATAAAAGCGAATCTTCGTTTTGTCGTTTCAGTTTCGAAACAATACCAGAATCAAGGTTTGAGTCTTCCTGATTTGATTAATGAAGGGAATTTGGGCTTGATTAAAGCTGCCGAACGCTTTGATGAAACCCGTGGGTTTAAATTTATTTCGTATGCAGTTTGGTGGATTCGCCAGTCGATATTGCAAGCACTTGCCGAACAAGCCCGGATAGTCCGTCTGCCTTTAAATAAAATTGGATCGATTAATAAGATTAACCGCGCATTTTCGAAGTTGGAGCAAGAATATCAGCGGGAACCTACGGCGGAGGAGGTGGCTAAAGTATTGGAAACAACTGCAGGAGTTGTGGAGAATGCTATGAAAGTGTCTAATCATCATGTTTCTATGGATGCTCCAATGCATGATGAGGATGGTAATAGTCTTTACGATGTGATGCTGAATGATGAGTCTCCCAGCCCGGATAACGGCTTGCTCGATAACTCATTGAAAAAGGAAATTGAACGTACATTGTTAACCTTAGGCGAACGAGAAGCTGAAATTTTAAAATATTATTTTGGGTTGAATGGCTATCGGCAGCACACGCTGGAAGAAATAGGAGACATTTTTAGCCTTACTCGTGAACGCGTTCGTCAGATTAAAGAAAAATCAATCAAACGATTGAAAAACAACTATCGAAATCGCTTGCTGAAAGCTTACCTGGGACAGTAGATTTAAATTACATTTAATAAATTCTATTTTCATAAATAAGGATAAAATTTACCTTTGTGTAAAAAATATAGTAATGAGCACACGATTTATAGCCCCTTCTATTTTGTCTGCTGATTTTTGCAAATTAGGTAAAGATATTGAAATGATAAATAGCAGTGACGCTGACTATATTCATTGCGATATTATGGATGGAGTTTTTGTTCCGAATATTTCATTTGGAATCCCTGTTGTTGAAAAGGTTGCTGAAGTAGCAGCGAAACCGCTGGATGTGCACCTAATGATTACGAATCCTGATCATTTTATTGTTCCATTTCGGAAAGCCGGAGCTTCCATATTGACGGTGCATTACGAAACTTGCCCTCATTTGCATCGAACTGTTAGTTCAATTAAAAATGAAGGAATGAAAGCAAGTGTATGTTTAAATCCGCATACTCCCGTTCATTTACTCGACGATATTATTTCCGATCTGGATATGGTGCTCATTATGTCAGTAAACCCGGGGTTTGGCGGACAGATATTTATTAAAAATACCTACCAAAAAATTCGGGATTTAAAAGAGCTCATTATGGTTAAAAATCCCAAATGTTTGATTGAGGTAGACGGTGGGGTGAACTTTGAAATAGGACGCAATCTTTATGAGGCGGGGGCGGATGTGCTTGTTTCAGGAAGTTTTATTTTTAAAACTGACGACCCAATTACTATGATCAACAAATTTAAGACACTATAACCAATTTACTATGACTGACCGGGAGGGCAGTTAGGGGGATTTTTAAGATCTTTTAAGCTGCAACTTGTAGTGCAAATACCACATTTTCCCTCGTCTGATTTTGAGTCTCTTTGCTTTTTTAGCGAGCTCATTAGCTGGTAGATTTTCCAAATAACGAGCCCAAAAGTAATCGCCAAAATTAAGTATGTAATAATTTCCTGTACCATGCTGATTTCAATAAGGAATTGGAAGCGGGAAATGTTTTCGCTTAAAAGAAAAAACGGGATATATGTAACGCGATAAACGATAAAACCCAGGCTAAGGCTGTAGTGTAGAACATCGTAAATAGAGCCCAGAATAGTTTCCCTGATTCATTTCGAATAGCTGCAATTACTCCTATACATGGGAAATACACCAAAATAAAAATTAAAAATGCCAGAGCCACTGGAACCGAAATGATGAGCTGCCCTTTTTTTGGGCCTGTTGTATAACGTTCCTGCTGAAGTTTTTTTGTTAAACTAACTTCTTGATCGTCATCAATTTGATACAGAACGCCCATGGTGCTTACAACAATTTCTTTAGCGGGCAGTCCAGCTAATAAACTAACGCTCATTTTCCAGTCGAAGCCTAGAGGGCGCATTGCCGGCTCTATAAATTGACCGATTCTACCTAAATATGAATTCTGTAAACGCATCGCTTCTTGCTTTAATTCGAGCTGGTGAATTGTTTTTTGCTGCGCTTGTGTTTCTGTCTGAAGTTGTTCAATTTGAGTAGCAATTTGTTTTGTTACATCTGTTTCGCGAGGGAAATATCCCAATGCCCAGATGATAATTACACCAATCAAAATTACGCCACCAATTTTCTTCAGGTATTGCCAGGTTTTATCCCACATGTGTATTAATACATTTCGAGCCGTTGGGATTCGGTAAGGGGGGAGTTCTAATACAAATGGAGTTTCCTTGCTTTTAAAAATGGTTTTATTGAATAATTGTGCAATCAGAAAAGCAATGAATATACCTGTAAAATAGATTCCGACTAATACCAGTCCCGGGTTATTGGGGAAGAAAGCAGAGATAAACAACACATAAACCGGTAACCGCGCACTGCACGACATAAATGGGATGATGAGCATGGTCAACAACCGATCGCTGGGACTCCGCAAGGTTCGTGTAGCCATAATCGCAGGAACATTACATCCAAAACCCATTACCATTGGAATGAAAGAACGCCCATGGAGACCAAAAAAATGCATGATTTTGTCCATGATAAATGCTGCACGTGCCATGTAGCCGGAGTCTTCCATGATGGAAATAAAAAAGAAAAGGATTAGAATATTGGGTAGGAAGACTAATACACTTCCAGTTCCATCAATGACTCCGTTGGTGATTAAATCGTGCAACATCCCCTCTTCCATGTGTGACGATACAAAACCACTCAGTGTACCTACCAGGTTTTCAATCCAGGTCATGGGGTAACTTCCAAGCGTAAAAGTACTGTAAAATGCAACGAAGATGAGGACAATAAAAATTGGCATGCCCATCAACGGGTGCGTTAGAACTCCATCAATCTTCTCTGATTTTGATTTTTCTTTTTTTAATTTCTGTTTGAAATTCTCTTTTAGTGCTCCTGATATAAACCCATATTTAGCATCGGTAATTACCGTTTCGCTGTCTTCGTTAAAAAGCGTCTCAATCCGGAGCGACTCCTCTTTTGTAATTGCTTTTATCTGATCGAAATTTGAATAGCGCGACAGGTTGAAAAACGTTTCATTATCTTTTTCCAGTAACTTTAAAGCTAAAAAGCGAGAGGAAATTTTGTCGGTAATGGGTTTGTTTTCCTTTATTTTAGCGCGTATCCTGCGAATCGATTTTTCAACTTCTTGCCCATAGTTGATGTGGACATGTCGCACAATCGGATCACGATCTTCATAAACTTCAATCGATTTTTTCAGTAGCTCGTCAATACCTTGCCCTTTCGAACTAACTGTTGGAATGATAGGAATTCCCATCATTTCACCCATTTTCTCGTAATTGAAAATGCTTTTGTTTTTCAGCAGCTCATCATACATGTTTAGTGCACAAACCACTTTGATGTCCATATCAATAAGCTGGGTCGTTAAAAACAGGTTGCGTTCCAAATTCGATGAATCGAGTACGTTGATAACAAGATCCGGTGTTTCTTTCCAGATGTATTTGCGCACGTATATTTCTTCGGGCGAATAGGCTGTCAGAGAGTAAGTTCCCGGGAGGTCGATCAGGTTGAATAAATAGCCTTCTTTCTCGAATGAGGCTTTCTTTGCGCTGATGGTTACTCCACTATAGTTGCCAACATGCTCTTTTGATCCCGAAAGAAAATTGAAAAGAGTGGTCTTTCCGCAATTTGGATTTCCTACCAAGGCAATGTTGATAATTTTGCCCTTTTCGTTAGCCGATTTCTTCAAAATCTCTTTATCAATGACTCCTTCATAATTAGCATCGATAATTTCTTTTGCTTCGTTAAACGACACCACCTCAATCAGGTTAGCTTCAGAACGACGCAGGGTAATATTATAATCCAGAATTTTAAACTCAATGGGGCCTTTAAAGGGAGTGTTTTTTACAACTCGGACTTCTTTGCCCTTTACAAATCCCATCTCAGTGATTCTTTTTCGGAAAGAACCATGGCCCAGAACTTTTGTTATTATTACTGTTTCGTTATTTTTTATCTCTGAAAGCCTCACACAGGATCCCCTTTATGCTAATTTGATTTAAATTAAAATAGAGTTGCAAAGATATTTAAGTTTTTAAAAAAGATTGGAGAAATACAGTAAAAGCCATGCATGATTTTTGCATTAGCTTAACTTTGTAAACTGAAGAAACTAATATGAAAGATGAAAACCATTTAAAACACATACAAGAAGCAATTAATGCTTTGCCCGAAGATTTCAATATTCTGGAAGAGCAAATTGACATTAATTTGCAGATGACTTATTTTGACAAAGCCAAAGAATTACGTGATGCAGAGTTTGATGAATCGTTGATTGATAAAGCCAAGACTGATTTGTATAGCGATGAGGTTAACTTGGAGGACAAAAAGCAATTGTTAGTTCAGCTGGCAGGTTTTGACGATGTTGAGGCATTTCGCGTTATTGAAGCTTTTTATAAGCAGGCTCCAAAGGAAATTAGAGATTGGGCGGTTCTTGCATTTCAGGAAAGCCGTATGGTGATTCAGAGTTCTTTGCTCGGCGAGCAGCAAGTTTTTATTTCAACCGGACTCGGCGGTAAAGGAAAAAATATTCGTTACTCCGCGGCTATGCATTGCACGAGGAAGGGGCAGGCGTTTAATGACACCCAAAAGAAGCTGGTAAAAAGTGAATTCGAGTATTTTTTAGAGAAAAGTGAAGGGGAGTTGGAAGAAATAAGCTTTGAAGCTCAATATGCATTTGCTGTATTTTTATTTCCTTTAAAGGAAAATTTGCATGTCATATTTAAATCTTTCATTGACGAATGCAACCAGTTTGGAAATTTCCTAAGTGATGAGGTCATTATCACAAATGTAAAAAGATTGAAAGTTGAAGAACTAAATGAATTTTTAAAAAACAATAATCAAGATGAACAGAAATAAAGTAAATATGGCTTTGCAGGTACTGCCTCAAGCTGAAAGGAAAAACAGTTATGAGCTTGTAGATACAGCCATTCACGTTATACAAAAGTCTGGATTAACATATCAGGTGTGTCCGTTTGAAACCGTGATTGAAGGTAAATTTGATGAATTAATGGACCTGGTGAAGCAAATTCATCAAGAGCTTGAAAAAAATGGGACAGAGAAATTAATGACTTATATTAAGATTCAGACTGTTTTTCAGCAAGATGTGACAATCGATGACAAAATGCACAAATATAAATGAGAAAAAAAGCAGAAATAATTTGATTGTTATTTCTAAAAAACGTTATATTTGCACCGCTTTTGCACTGGACCTGTAGCTTAATTGGATAGAGCACCTCACTACGGATGAGGAGGTTGTGAGTTCGAGTCTCGCCAGGTTCACAAAAAAACCCGCTTTTTAGCGGGTTTTTTTTATTTATCCTGACAAGGGATAAAATTAGATCAAGTGAAGGATCCAGCTGAGTAACAAATACCAGTACAAGGTACGGTGCCGATTAAGCATGCTAGGAAGTAAAAAGGCATTGTACGACATCAAGTTTAACTTTCAAAATCCTATTAGTCCTTCCCATCAACGCTATCCGGAAGAGCTGTTTGCTGGTACACTAATTTCAACCATTCTCAGGCAGGGACTGAAAAAAGGAGTGTATTGCAATTTTGAAATTAAAAAAGTAGTTTTGACTTTTAATAGTCCGATTAATTACTAATTAGCTACTAACGACAATGAAACTACTACTTTCTATCTTTGTTCTAAGCTTGTTTTCAGTATTCTCATCTCAGGCAAATGAGCCCGATTCTGCTTATGTCTTTTCTTATGCAACGCAAAAGAATAATGGAAAAAATGGTTTGCATTATGCCTGGAGTGTTGATCAGGAAAAATGGCATTCGATTGGACCGGAATTCCGTTTTTTATTTTCTGATTTCGGAACATGGGGATCGCAAAAACGGATGTTAGCTCCTTTTTTGTTTCAAGATAATGAGGACGGATGGCATGCGATCTGGAGTTTGAATGAAAAAACGGGACAATTTGCCCATGCGCAAACCGATGATTTATTTACTTGGTCGCCGCAATCTTATCCGTATGTACTGGAAACTGGAAATGTTTTGCTTCCAGAGGTTACTTTCCTGTCGACGGAAAATGTTTATCAAATTACTTGGTTAAGTGATTGGTATGAGGAACAGAAAATCTATAAAACAACTACAACTGATTTTAAAAGTTACTCGCAAACTGTTGAAGGAGACGAAACCGACCGGGTTGGTGCGCGCGAAAAGGTACTGATCGATGGTGAAAAACAATTCGGTGTTGTGTCAAAGGTTCCGTGGTCGGTTATTGACGGATTGATTCGTTTTTATGAGCTGACGAAATATCACGAAATACAGCGCTCAGAGCGATTAACGGATGATGCTGATCGCTATGCTGATTTAAAACCATTAAATGCAAAGATAACTGCGATGCCAGAGAACAGAAAGGCAATTAGCGATCTGCTGATTGGTGTGTTTTTTGAAGATATTAACTATGCAGCTGATGGTGGTTTGTATGCCGAATTAGTGCAAAATAGAGGTTTCGAATACAATCCTGCAGATACCAGGTTCCGCGACAAAAACTGGGACAGTAAGAAGGCCTGGAGCTTTACAGGGGATGAAGGTGATTTCTTTATTGATACCTTGGTTCCGGTTCATCCCAATCAAAAACACTATGCTGTAGTAATTACTGGCGAGAAAAGCGAATCATTGCAAAATGAAGGCTTTGATGGAATTCCACTGAAAGCTGGTGCCAAATATAATTTTTCCGTATTTGCACGCACGTTGGAAGGAACAAAAGGAAAATTGGAAGTTCGACTAGTGGATGAAAATGGTAATGTTTATGCTGAAGGTCAATCAGCAGTAGTGAAGCCCGACTGGACAAAGCTGACGTTGACGCTTACTGCAAAAGAGACAATTGACAAGGCGATATTAGCATTAACACCCCAATTTAAAGGAAAAGTAGCATTGGATATGATATCCCTTTTTCCGCGGAAAACTTTCAAGGAAAGAAAGAATGGATTGCGAGCCGATCTGGCTCAGACCATTGCTGATCTACATCCTCGTTTCGTGCGATTCCCCGGAGGTTGTGTGGCGCATGGCGACGGCTTGCATAACATTTATCGATGGAAAAATACGGTAGGTCCTTTGGAGACGCGCAAACCCGATCGTAATATTTGGAATTACCATCAATCGATGGGACTGGGGTATTTTGAGTATTTTCAGTTTTGTGAAGATGTTGGGGCTGAACCACTACCTGTGATTGCCGCCGGTGTTCCCTGTCAAAATTCACAAACTGGAGGGCATGGACAGCAAGGAGGAATTCCGATGTGCGATATGGATCAGTACGTGCAGGATATCCTCGATCTGATTGAATGGGCCAATGGTGATAAGGGTACAAGATGGGGAAAACTTCGCGCCGAATCGGGTCACCCGGAGCCCTTTAACTTGAAGTATGTGGGTATCGGAAATGAGGATCTTATCACGGACATTTTTCAAGAGCGTTTTATTATGATTTTTGACGCGATTAAAGAGAAGCACCCTGAGATTACTGTGATTGGCACCGTTGGCCCTTTTTCTGAGGGAACGGACTATCGTGTTGGTTGGGAGCTAGCTTCGAAGCTGGAAGTGCCAATGGTTGACGAACATTACTATCAACCTCCTGGCTGGTATTTGAATAATCAGGATTATTATGACCGGTATGATCGTTCGGAGCCAAAGGTGTATTTGGGCGAATATGCGACCCATATTCCGGGTCGAAAACTGAACATGGAAACAGCCTTGTGCGATGCACTTCATTTAATTAATGTGGAACGGAATGCTGACGTGGTGAGCATGACGTCGTATGCTCCTTTGCTGGCTAAAAAAGGGAATACACAGTGGAATCCGGACTTAATTTATTTCGACAATACCAACATTTATCTGACCCCTGATTACTATGTCCAAAAGCTTTTCGGACAAAACTCGGGAGATGAGTATATTCCGTCTATGGTTAGTTTGTCGGATAACAATAAAGACGTGCAAAAACGTATTGCATCATCGTTCGTTTACGATAGTAAATCGGGTGATTATATTCTGAAATTAGCGAATCTTCTGCCAGTCTCTGTGCATACAGAAGTTGATTTGTCTAAAATTCCGATTGATTTTGGAGATGCGCAACTAACAGTTCTTTCGGGTGAGGTAGATGATGAAAAGGCCAAACCCGAAGCGAAGACCATTCAAATTGACAAAGAACTTACTTACACGTTGCCGGCATACTCTTTCTCAGTTTTACGTATGAAATCAAATTAATTAATACTACGATGACTAAATTCAATTTACTCAAAACTTTTTTTCTTTTTGGGGTGGTATTTCCAGTTCTAACAGCACTAGTGTCATGTCAATCCAAATCCTCCGACGACGAATTATCAGGTTACCTGTTTACTTATTTTACGGGAAATGGGCCGGGAGAAGAAGCGATCCGGTTTGCCGTGAGTATGGATGGGTATCATTACAAAGCACTAAATAACAATGAACCGGTTTTAGATTCCAAAGAAATTAGTACTTCCGGCGGTGTTCGTGACCCACATATCCTGCGTGGAGCTGATGGTAAAACGTTCTACATGGTAGCTACTGATTTGTATGTCCCTGTAATGGGATGGAAAAACTATGCGATGGTGCTCATGAAGTCAACTGACTTAATTCATTGGGAATCATCAAAAGTGAATATTCCTGAGTCGTTCCCTGATGAATTTGGAGACGTCTGGCGGGTGTGGGCTCCACAAACCATTTATGATGAGCAGACCGGAAAGTACATGATTTACTTTTCGATGAAGCAAGGAGATGATCCGGATAAGATCTATTATGCTTATGCCAATGAGGATTTTACGGAGTTGGAAGATGCTCCCGAACAATTGTTTTATAGCCCGACCAACAATGCCTGTATCGATGGAGATATTATTTTCCACGATGGGAAATATCATCTGTTTATGAAATCGGAAGATGGAAAACCGGGTATCAAACTTGCTATTTCTAACCAGTTGACAGAAGGTTATGAGCAAATTAGCAGCGAGCGCGTTGATGAAGAAACCGACCCTGTAGAGGGTAGTGGTATTTTCAAACTCAACAATTCTGAGGAGTGGATTTTGATGTACGACCTCTATACCAAAGGTGGATACCAATTTACAAAAAGCAAAGATTTAAAACATTTTAAGGTGATTGACGAAGAAATTTCTATGAATTTTCATCCGCGCCATGGTACGGTAATGCCGATTACCGAAAAGGAACTAATGCGTTTGATCAATCAATGGGGCGAACCGGAAGACTTTTTTGTTGAGGTGCAGTCGAACGGGGTGAAAGAGAAAAATGTTGTGCTCGATGTGGAGGAAAAATCAATTCAACTGCCGGTAAAAAATGGTGTCGATTTAACAAGCTTTGATCCTCAATTTAAGAACTGGTCAGGAGTTTCATATACGCCTCAAGGAGCTCAGGATTTTTCATCCGGACCAGTAGCTTACAAATTTACAATCGAAGGGCAGGGCGAAATCGTTTATCAGGTTGAAGCCGTTGAACACCACAATCCGGTGTTGGAGGGGTATTATGCAGATCCCGATATCTTATATGCTGAAAAAACCGGAAAGTACTACATTTATCCAACAACCGATGGTTTTAATAATTGGGGCGGATATTACTTTAAGGTTTTTTCATCGGATAACTTGATCGATTGGACGGACGAAGGCACGATTCTCAATCTGAAAAAGGATGTGTCTTGGGCTAACCGTAATGCTTGGGCTCCCTGTATTGTCGAAAAGAAAATAGATGGCGAGTACAAGTACTTTTTCTATTTCACAGCGGCCCAAAAAATAGGTGTGGCAGTTGCTGATAATCCAACAGGCCCTTTTGTTGATAGTGGAACAACATTAATCGATTTTAAAACTTTAGGGGTGGATCGAGGACAGGAAATTGATCCGGATGTATTTACTGATCCTGAATCGGGTAAAAGTTACCTGTATTGGGGAAATGGCTATATGGCAGCGGCTGAGTTGAATGACGACATGGTGTCGATCAACAAAAATACCTTGAAGCAGATGAATATTGATAACACGTATCGAGAAGGAACGTATGTTATTTATCGGGATGGAACCTATTATTTCATGTGGTCGGAAGATGATACTCGCAGTCCGAATTATAAAGTACGTTACGCTACTTCTGATTCTCCTTTGGGAAAGTTAACCATTCCTGAAAACAATATCGTGATTCAGCGCGATGAAGAGCAAAATATTTTTGCCCCCGGCCATAATTCAGCCATTCAGGTGCCAGGCAAAGACGAATGGTATTTGGTATATCATCGATTTACCTACCCAAAGGGAATCGAAATGGGACGTTCAGGAGGCTTCCATCGCGAAGTGTGTATCGACAAACTAGCGTTTAGCCCGGCAGGCGAAATATTAGAGGTCGATCCAACCTTGAAAGGGATTGATCCGTTAGAGTGAGATTAGATATGAGAAGGGTGTAGTACTAGTCAAATCGTTACACCCTTCTTTTTCAGGTCAATGAACTTGTTTTTTTTACAAATGAAAGTAGCAAAGTTTGTGGTTTGGGGAGCATTCACGGTTTTCCTATATTTGAAATTAAATTGACCTAACGTTGATCGAACATGCTCAAAATATTAATTCTACTACACTTAAAGAACTAAAAGGAGGTTCTTCAGCGGCGTTTAAAACCATTTTCGATGCTTACGGAAAAAAGATACACCGTTTTTCGCTGGCATATTTAAAAAGTGAGCAGGAAGCCGAGGAAATCGTCCAGGAGGTGTTTCTCAAAATTTGGAAAGTTAGAGGCGATTTACAACCCGATCGGTCGTTTGATTCATTTATTTTTACCATGGCTAAAAATGCCATTTTGAACACCATCCGCAAATCAAAAAATGAGCAGCTTTATGTCAGTTATGCGAAACTACATCCGGGTCGGGATATTCTACTTGACGACGAGCTAGATTTTGCGGAATTGGAGCGTGCCTATAAAAAGGCCATTGAAGAATTGAGTCCGCAACGAAAGAAAATTTTTTTACTGAGCCGGGAGAAGATTCTGACAAATGCAGAAATTTCGAACCAACTGGGTATATCTATTAAAACAGTTGAAAACCAGATGACTATATCCATTTCCCAAATACGAAAGAGTCTGATGTCTATGGGTTTTTCGGGGCTAATATTTTTCGATCTTTTTCATTAAAATGAAGAAAATGAGTTTTTGAATAGGGGTTGACGGAGAGGAGTGTGTATACCTATATGAAAAGAGAAAAAATCATATGGGATCAAAATATACAATAGAGCCTACGCAATTGCTTGAAAAACTGAAATCAAGTGAGCTTACGGCTCAGGAGAAGGAAAATCTCAGAGCATACATCAAGTCGACCTTCAGAGACAAAGAGCTGGATCAACTAATGACAAGCCACTGGGATCAACAAAATGTAACTGTTGAGGAACACGATTTATACTTTCATCTGTTACGAGATAAGATCTGGCGAGTTGTAAAAACTAAACAAGAGAGTCACCTGGGGAAAGACTTCAGGAAACTTAAATGGACTTCTTATCTTATTCGCATTGCTGCAATACTATTTATTCCGCTATTCATTGGATCTGCTTTTTTATACTACCGTTTGTATCAGCACGATCAAATAGGGGGATTAGTCATGCAGGAGGTATTTGCAATGCCTGGATCACGGGTAAACTTTACACTTCCCGATCAAACACAAGTTTGGCTAAATTCAGGCAGTTCTATTAAGTACCCGGTAAACTTCACAACGCAAAACACCCGAGAGGTAATACTTATTGGCCAAGGATATTTTGAAGTAGCTCATCATGCTGATCAACCTTTTATTGTAAGAACATCAGAACTGAATATTCGGGTTTTGGGTACTTCCTTCGATGTATCGAGTTATGCTGGCGAAAGAACAATGAGCTCCACCCTGGAAGAAGGACGCATTGCTTTGCTAAATGACAACGGCGAAGAGATAGCCAACCTGAAGCCCGGGCAAAGAATGACGCTGGACCGGAAATCACGAAAAATGCTTGTTGAAGATGTGGAGACTTACTTAACGACTTCATGGAAAGATGGCAAACTAATTTTTAAAGAGGCATCACTTGAAGAAACTGTGGTAAAACTCGAACGATGGTTTAATTGTAAGATCAGCGTGTCACCGGACTTGTTAAATTCCGATATACGATACACGGCTACAATACAAAACGAAACGATTGAAGAGGTTTTGAAAATGATTGAGATATCTACATCAGTAAAAACAAAAATTGAAGATAGAGAAGTAACAATATGGTCTGAAAACTAATGAAAAGGACAGTGTTGGTACCACTGCCCTTTTTTGAATTAATCAAATAGAATAATTAATCCGTTGAAAAATCAAATTTATGAAAAAAACGTGGTTCTTACCAAGTTGTGGGTATTTATATCCCGGAGCTGGAAAAATCTTTAAAATTATGAGATTGACAGTATTTTTAATTGCGTTATTATCACTGCAAACAATTGCTAAAAGCAATATTGCACAAACCCAAAAAGTAGAATTAAAGCTTGAAAACGCAACAATTGCAGAGGTGCTTGATCGGTTAGAAGATGAAACAAATTATTTCTTTTTTTACAACAACAAAACCGTTGCGCTGGACAAAAAGGTTTCTTTAGATGTGGAAAACAAATCTATCGAAGAAGTACTTAATTTGTTGTTTGAAGGTTCTGAGGTAACTTATACAATCAACAACAGACAAATCATTCTTTCGTCGGGCAAAGGTGGTTCGTTTTCTCAGCTTATGCAGCAACCTTCCAATGTCTCAGGAAAAGTAACCGACGCTTCCGGTATGCCTCTGCCTGGGGTAACCGTTGTCATTAAAGGAACAGCAACTGGAACCATCACAGATGTTGATGGTTATTATCAATTAAACAACCTTCCTTCAAATGCTATCTTGGTGTTTTCTTTCGTTGGAATGCGTACAATTGAACTTCCGGCAGACCGTTCTGTTATGAACGTCAAATTGGAAGCCGAAGCCATAGGACTGGATGAAGTAGTTGCCATTGGATATGGTACTATGAAAAAGGCCGATGTGACTAGTTCTGTCGCCACTGTAAAAGCTGATGACTTCATCAAGGGAAGCGTTACTGATGCAGGCCAATTAATTCAGGGCAAAGTAGCTGGACTAACAATTATTTCTCCTAGTGGTGACCCAACAGGCAAAACCCAGATTCTTCTACGTGGAAATACTTCGTTAATGGGAGAAAACCAGGATCCATTAGTCCTTATTGATGGGATTCCTGGAGATATGAAAACAGTATCACCTCAGGATATTGAGACTATTGACGTGTTAAAAGATGGTTCTGCTGCTGCAATTTATGGTACACGTGGAACCAATGGAGTAATTCTGATCACAACCAAAAGAGCACGCGGAAATGCTAAAAGTACTGTTGAATTTCAAACATATGTAAGTACTCAAACTATTGCACGGAAGCTTAACTTATCGACTGCTGCTGATTTCAGGGATCAGGTTGACGCAAGTTTTCGCGGAAATGAAATGCCTGATTATGGAGAAAGTACAGATTGGTTTAAAGAGATAAGCAGAACTCCTATAATTCAATCTCACAACTTAACGTTCCGTGGAGGTCAAGAAACTTCCAATTATCTGATAAGTTTAAATTATGATAATACGGAAGGGATATTTAGAAAGTCTTATGATGAGACATTCTCAGGCCGTGTGGACTTTAACCATAGCATGCTTGACAATAAGTTGAAATTTAATATCAATTTATTTAGCTCCTCTTCTAAGTGGAATGGGTTTGATTCAAATATTTATAGGCAGGCAGTTATGCAAAACCCAACTGCTCCTGTTCAAAATCCTGACGGAACGTGGTTTCAGGAACTGACGAAGTTTGACTATCAAAGTCCGGTATCTGACTTGTACGAAAGTGACGGAAAGGCGAATAACCAAATTTCGAGATATAAAGGCTCTATTGTCTATGCACCGATTGATGGACTAAAGTTATCCGGAGTTTTTTCATATGGGAAAAGTACAGAAGAAAATGGCTATGCTGAAACGAAACAACATGCAAGTACCTTAAGGGATAGTCGAAATGGTTATGCATCTATTGGAGGAAATGAATCGATCAATCATTTGGTTGAACTCACTGCAGAATACAGGAAGTCTGTAAAGGATCACAATTTCAGTGTTTTAGGAGGGTATAGTTACCAGGATAATGAATACAGCAATTATGGAATGAGAAACTGGGACTTTCCAACCGATAAGTTTGGATACAACAATATTCAACTTGGACAAGCTATTAGTAGTGGAAAATATGAGGGGATGATTGATAACTATAGAGAAAAGACTAACCTGATAGGATATTTCGGTCGTTTCAACTATAATTATAACAATAAATATCTTTTGATGGCTAGCATTCGCAGTGAAGCAGCCAGTCAGCTGTGGGGTATAGATAATCCTTCGGGTACATTTCCTGCAATCTCAGTAGGTTGGAGGGTTACAGAAGAATCATTTATGCAAAGTCAATCCCTTTTTAATGATATTAAGCTCAGGGCAGGATATGGAGTAACAGGTTCACAACCTTCTGATCTTTTTAAAGCAGTTGGAATTATTAGCTATACTGATCCTGCAACTGGAAATCCCCAATATGTTTTCTCTAACGGGGAATGGATAAAAACTCTGTCCCCATCTCAGAATGCTAATCCTAATTTGAAATGGGAAGAGAAGCGAGAAACGGATATTGGTGTTGATTTCAGTATGTTGGATAACCGTATTAGTGGTAGTGTTGATTACTACAACCGACAGATTCATGATCTTTTATCGATATTTGCTGTGCCAAGCCCTCCGAATCTCTATAATCAAACCTTAGCAAATGTTGGGGTAATGGAAAACAAGGGTGTAGAAGTCATGCTTAATTTTGTACCTGTTAAAAACAGGGAAATGTTTTGGAATACCAGTGTTGGCTTCTCTACGAACTCAAATAAACTGGTTAGTCTTTCAAATGACATTTACCAACAGTCAACTGATTATTTAAGGGTAGGCGCCATTTTTCCACCGATTCAGACTTTCTCTCACCTGTTGAAAGTTGGAGGCCCCGTTGGCGATTTTTATGGCTATAAGGTAATTGATATTGGCAATGACAAGACTGCTGATCCAGGCAATTATGGTCAATGGATTTATGAAGGCGCTGATGGAGAACCCGTAAAATACACTGATTTTGGGCATTCTTTCGAGGATAAAAAAGTACTTGGGAACGGAATTCCTAAATTCCACCTCAGTTGGAACAATTCCTTCAGCTATAAAAACTGGGATTTGAGTATCTCACAAAGAGGGGCGTTTAAATTTCAGGTAGCAAACCTACAACGTATGATGTTTGAGAACCCGACTTATGTCCAGTACAATGTACTTAAAACAGCATTCGATCCGGTATTTGGGAAAACCCAATTAAAATCGCCACTTGAGTTCAATAGCTACTACATCGAAAATGGGGACTACTGGAAAATTGACAATATCACATTGGGGTATAACTTCAAAAATAAAACTGGTATCAAATATATCCAGTCGGCGCGCATTTATGCGTCAGTTCTTAACGCGTTGATTATAACCGGATACAAAGGTATAGACCCGGAAGTTAGTATCCGTAATGGAGTATCAACAGCCCAGGCCGGTGTAGTTCAAACACCAACATCTGGATTGGATCCAGGAATGGACTCTCCATACAAATATCCTACAACGAGAACTTTTACAATTGGACTTAACGTGACATTTTAAATATTAATTTGAGAGATATGAAAAAATTAAAATATATTACCTGTTCAGGAGTGGCTGCAGTAGCACTCTTACTGGTTCTAATTACTTCCTGCACAGAACTGGAAGATACATCCTATAAAGAAATTATTTCAAGTGAATTTGTTCCAACCGCTTATGATATACCTGCACTTACCGGTGCTGCTTATGTCGATTGGCGTGGTCTGCTTTTACAGTGGAACACGGTATATCGGGCTCAAGAAGTTTCTGGTGATCAAATGTTGACACCCGCCCGACCAAATGGATGGGTCGATGGAGGAGTCTATCGCCGGATTCACGAGCACAATTGGACAACCGATGATGATATTGTTATCAATATCTGGACAAGGGCATACAAAGGAATCACCAATTGTAACCGGATTATTTATCAGGTACAAACAAAGCAAATTCCTGTTGCTACAGATGACGTTGAGCCATTAGTCGCTGAGATAAAACTCTTACGAGCTTCTTATTACTGGATATTATGTGATATTTACGGAAACGTACCAATTGTTGATAGTTTCGATGTACCTGAAGGTTTTTTACCACAGCAAAATAATAGGAGAGAGGTATATGATTTCATCGTAAAAGAGATAATTGACAATATCTCGTTGGTTAGCGAGGAAAATAACCTGGAAACCTACGGAAAATTTAACAAATGGGCAGGGCTTAGTCTGTTGGCCAAAATGTACCTGAATGCTGAAGTGTACACCGGAACTCCGCAATGGAACGATTGTATTGAAGTGTGCGATGAAATCATTAGTTCAGGCGAATTTAGTTTAGAATCAAATCAAAAGAATGTATTTATTACAGAGAATCAAAATTCGAATGAAATCATTTTTGCATTGCCCTTTGATTCAAAGTATGTCAATGAATGGAATTCGTTTGATGTACACATGCAAACATTGGATCCAGGCAATCAAAAAACTTATAATTTGGAATCTAGTCCATGGGGAGGAGTTTGCGCCGTTCCTCAATTTATAAGTACGTTTGATACGCTAGATTCCAGATATATTGATAACTATATTAAAGGACCACAGTATGCTGCCAACGGGGATCCCATCATTGCAAGCATGGGAGACTGGGCAGGAAAACCATTGTTTTTCCGTAACTATGTTGCCGGAGTTGATGAATCTGCAGAAGTAGATGGATTTCGGTTAGGAAAATTTGAAATAGCAATGGGAGCCACAAACCGTTTGAGCAACGACTGGCCTCTTTTCAGATATGCTGATATTTTGATGATGAAAGCAGAATGCCTTTTAAGAACAGAACATGCGGATGATGCTGCAACCATTGTTACTGAGGTTCGTGCTCGTAACTTTAAGTCCAATCCCGATAAAGCGGAAGTTACCGGAGCTCAACTAATGGGGGGAAGCACATTCGATTATGGTTTGAGAAATCATTTAGAAGAAACGTTTGAAGGAGGTGATGATATCATGTATGGTCGTTTCCTGGATGAGCTGGGCTGGGAATTTTGTCAGGAAGCTCGGCGCAGAACTGATATGATCCGGTTCGGGGTTTTTACCACGAAATCTTGGTTGTCTCACTCGCCAAATGGCGATTACCGTGCATTGTATCCAATTCCACAGAGTGAAATTGCCAAAAACTCAAATTTGACCCAAAATCCAGGTTATTAATAACTGATTGAAAATAGTATAGTGAGGGGCTTCTGAAAGCATCCCTCACTATACTGTTTATACAAAAGAGTGATCGGTTAATGTGATGTTTAAATTTACGAGGAGTTATTTCTATTTTGTATGGTAAGAGGCGCAAGAAATAATCAATGGTTTCGTTATGTTATCGCTGAGAAGAGAGCCATTTAAAGGGAATTGTCCCCATTGTGAAAAGAACATCACCTAGTATCAAAAAAAAACAAACTATGCGAAAAATAACTCACCTAATTATTATTTGTCTGTCCTTATTCATGGCCGCATGTGCTCCTCAAAGCTATGCAAAAACTCAACTCGGTATAAAAACTACGGTAGATTCAACCGAAATCGAAGTGCAATTCTATTCTCCTAAAATTGTACGTATCGTAAAATCGAAAACCGGGTTCAGCTTTGAAAAGCAAAGCCTGTCGGTAGTGAAAGAGGCGGAATCAGTTGAATTAACAACCGAAACAAAGGGAGATGAA
Source organism: uncultured Sunxiuqinia sp. (assembly GCF_963678245.1). Taxonomy (NCBI): domain Bacteria; kingdom Pseudomonadati; phylum Bacteroidota; class Bacteroidia; order Marinilabiliales; family Prolixibacteraceae; genus Sunxiuqinia; species uncultured Sunxiuqinia sp. Next base: position 92,270 of record NZ_OY782770.1, on the reverse strand, counting down.
ATAGTGGTTTCTTCCACAGATATCACAGTACACTTGAACCAAAAGACTGGTAAGATCTCTTTTTATACTCTTAATGGTACATCTTTGCTTAACGAAAAAGGCAACGGAACCCAGTTTACACCTATTAAGGATGTTGATGAGGATAGCTATGTCGTTAGTCAGTCATTCGTTTTAGATCAGGATGAAGAAGTTTATGGCCTAGGCCAGTTTCAGGATGGGAAAATGTCGCAGCGTGATCAGGAGCTATATCTGTTGCAGGATATTTTAATCACAGCGATTCCGATGTTACAATCCGACAAAGGATACGGAATTTACTGGGATAACTATTCTCCCACTTATTTTTCCGACAACAAAGATGAAACATCTTTTAGATCAACTGTTGGCGATTGTGTCGATTATTACTTTATGTACGGTGGAAATGCCGATGGGGTAATTGCCCAAATGAGAGATTTAACCGGACAAGCTCCAATGTTTCCCTACTGGACCTATGGTTTTTGGCAAAGCAAGGAAAGATATAAAAGTCAGGATGAAACCGTTGATGTTGTAAAAAAATACCGCGAACTAGGAGTTCCTCTTGACGGGATCATTCAGGATTGGCAATACTGGGGAGATAATTATCATTGGAACGCGATGGACTTTTTTAATCCGAAATTCCCTGAGCCTCAAAAATTGGTTGACCAGATTCACAGTTTAAATGCAAATATTATCTTCTCAATATGGTCGTCATTTGGTCCGCAAACAAAACCGTTCAAGGAGTTGGATCAGAACAATATGCTTTTTGACTTCAAAACATGGCCATTATCTGGTATAGATGTATGGCCTCCTGATATGAGCAGACCATCAGGTGTAAAAGTTTACGATGCTTATAATCCAAAAGCACGTGATATTTATTGGAAATACCTAAATAAGGGTATTTTCAGGTTAGGAAATGATGGTTGGTGGATGGACTCTACCGAACCTGACCATTTTAATCGGGTAGATTCAGACTACAATCAAAAAACATACCTAGGGTCATTTCGCAAATTTAGAAATGCATATCCTCTAATGACCGTTGGAGGGGTGTACACACATCAACGTGAAACAAGTACAGAAAAGCGGGTTTTTATTTTAACTCGCTCAGCTTTTGCCGGTCAGCAACGTTATGCTGCAAATTCGTGGTCTGGCGATGTTGTTACCGATTGGAACGTGTTGCGAAATCAAATCTCGGCGGGTTTGAATTTCTCTCTTTGTGGAGTTCCTTATTGGAACAGCGATATTGGAGGATTCTTTACCGGGAACTTTCCTGGAGGTGTAAAAAATAAAGCATACCATGAAATTTATGTGCGTTGGCTGCAGTTTGGAACGTTCTGCCCAATGATGCGTTCGCACGGAACTGATACACCACGGGAAATTTTTCAGTTTGGAAAAAAGGGTGATTGGAGTTACGATGCGATTGAAAAATTTATTAACCTTCGCTACCGGTTGCTCCCCTATATTTATTCAACTTCATGGGAGGTGACTTCAAAAAGTTCCAGTATGATGCGTGCTTTGGTAATGGATTTTTCGGAAGATAAAAATGCCCTGGATATTAACAATGAATACATGTTTGGAAAATCATTTTTGGTTTGTCCGGTTACTGAGCCTATGTATGTTAAAACAAAAAAAGATGAAAACAAATACGTTGATCCAGTTGAAGATTTCAGCAAAGTAAAGTCAACTTCGGTATATTTACCTGCAGGCACACAGTGGTTTGACTTTTGGACAGGAAAGAGCTTTAAAGGCGGTCAAACCATTGAAAAGGAAACCCCGATCAGTATTATGCCTTTATATGTAAAAGCCGGGTCGATCGTGCCTTGGGGACCTGAGGTGCAATATGCATCAGAAAAGAAAGCTGACGATATGGAGATCCGGATTTTCCCTGGAGCGGATGGTGAATTTACTTTGTATGAAGACGAAGGTGATAATTACAACTACGAAAAAGGAAAATATGCTACAATTACTTTTAATTGGAACGATTCCCAAAAAACGTTAAGCATTTCTGACCGGAAGGGGGAGTTCCCGGGCATGTTATCCGAACGTCAGTTCCGTTTGGTGTTGGTGGATGAGACAGCAGGGATTGGGTTGGACGAAAGTACGCCTGTAAAAACAGTTAATTATTCGGGAAAAGCAGTCTCTGAAGAACTATAGAAATCAAAAGAGATGAATTCAGACCGCAGGAACTTTTTAAAAAAGACTTGTGCCGCAGGAGGATGTTTCTGCGGCTTTACCTCGCTGGTTAACGGAGCCGTAAATCCTTCGGCTGATGTGCCAGAGGTCGATCCCAATCAAGTGCTGATGCACGAGTGGGTCTCAACGCTTTTGAAAAACATCGACGACAATGAAGATGAAACGGTCTCTCGAAGAATATTAAAGCAATGTGCAGTTAGCCATTATGAGCATCTAAAAATGAACCAATTTTTGAAACCGTATGTTGGAAATTTGAATAAATTCATCCATTTTATCGAAGAGAAATGGGATTGGAAGATAAGCTATAATGAGGAGGAGGGCTTGTTAGTCGCCGACGAAAACAAAAATTATTGTGTTTGTCCGTTGATGAATCAGAAAAAAGGAGTAAAATCGTCAATCTTGTGTTACTGTTCCGAAGGATTTGCTGAGATGATGTTTTCAAAAGTCGCAGGCAAACCGGTTCAGGCAACGGTTGTTTCTTCCATACATCGCGGACAGGATCGGTGTAAATATGAGATTAAATTAAACTGAGAAGTACATCATGAATATGAGATCACTATTATTATTATTATTAATTTGTTTTTACCCATTGGCACTGTTGGCGCAGAGTATTCAACTTCAGTCATTCCACTTATCGGATGTTGAATTGCTCGATAGCCCTTTTAAACAGGCTATGTACACTGATATGCAGTATATGTTGGAAATGGATGTTGATCGATTGCTAGCCCCTTACTTACGCGAGGCAGGATTAGCCCCCCAAGCCGAAAGCTATACGAATTGGGAAAACACTGGACTCGGCGGACACATTGGAGGTCACTACCTGTCGGCTTTAGCAATGATGTATGCAGCCACGGGTGATGAGCGAATGAAAGAACGAATGGATTACATGGTCAGTGAGCTGAAGCACGCACAGGATCAGCATGAAGACGGTTATCTGGGGGGAGTTCCCGGAGGGCGAGCCATGTGGGAAGAAATTGCTGATGGTAATATAGATGCCGGTTCATTCAGCTTAAATAAGAAGTGGGTTCCGCTTTATAATATTCATAAAATATACACGGGCTTGCGCGATGCCTATTGGTATGGCGAGAATGAAGTTGCGAAGGAAATGTTGATCGAGCTAACCGACTGGGCAATTCAACTGGTTTCAAGTTTAAATGAAGAGGAAATTCAAGATATGCTCCGTAGTGAACATGGTGGATTGAATGAAGTTTTTGCAGACGTAGCCGTGATTACAGGTGATGAGAAGTACCTGAAACTGGCTCGTCAGTTTTCTCACGAATCTGTTTTGAAACCCTTATTGGAGCATGAAGATCATTTAACGGGAATGCATGCCAATACCCAGATCCCTAAAGTAATCGGCTACAAACGAATTGCTGATGTGGAAGGAAATGAATCATGGTCTGAAGCTGCACGTTTCTTCTGGGAAACAGTAGTTAAAAACCGTTCGGTGTCGATTGGCGGCAACAGTGTGCGGGAGCATTTCAACCCGGGCGATGATTTTTCGACCATGATTACCAGTGAACAGGGACCCGAAACCTGCAACACGTACAACATGCTAAAGCTAACCAAGCTGTTGTTCCTGTCTGATCCCAAAGGCGAATATATGGATTATTACGAACGTGCTTTGTACAACCATATTTTATCGACTCAAAATCCGGATCATGGAGGTTTTGTCTATTTCACTCCGATGCGGCCCGGACATTATCGGGTGTATTCGCAACCGGAAACCAGTTTTTGGTGCTGTGTCGGCTCCGGTTTGGAAAACCACACCAAATACGGCGAAATGATCTACGCATACGATGACGATGACTTGTATGTCAACCTTTTTATTCCCTCTAAATTGAATTGGGAAGACAAGCAAGTGGAGGTAATTCAGCAAACTAACTTTCCGGATGAAGCAACGACTCAGTTAACGGTAAATCCTAAAAGTAAGCAAGAATTTACTTTGAATATCCGTTATCCATCCTGGGTGAGGGAAGGGGAACTGAGCATTACGATCAATGGTGAGGAATTTGATTTCGTGGCTCAACCAGAAACGTATGTAACGATTAATCGGACTTGGAAAAAAGGCGATGTGGTCGAAGTAAAAATGCCCATGCACACCCACGTTGAACAATTACCTGATGGCGAAGCGTACTACACAATTTTGCATGGCCCCATTGTGTTGGCCGCCAAAACAGATACTGCCGATATGGAGGGTCTATATGCCGATGATAGCCGGGGAGGACATATCGCTCACGGCGAGAAATATCCGTTGCAAGACATGCCGGTGATTATTAGCCAGCCGGATGCAGTCGTTGGTGAAATCCATCCTGTTGCTGGAGAGGCTTTAACTTTTACTATTGATAATCTGGAACCGAAAAAATATGCCGATCTGAATTTAATTCCTTTTTTCCGCCTTCATGAATCACGTTACGTGATTTACTGGCAAGTTGAAACTGCGGAGGAATATGAGAAAATGCAACAAGAGCTGGCTGCCGAAGAAGCGGCTCAGCAACAATTAGCGTTACAAACAATCGATTTGGTTTTCCCGGGAGAGCAGCAACCGGAGTCCGATCACTTTATTGAAAGCGAAAAATCCCAAGTTGGTGTAAATCAGGGACGTCATTGGCGCGATGCGCGGGGATGGTTTAGCTATCAGTTAAAAGACGAAAAGAAGGAGGCAAAGAAGCTTCTTGTCATGTATTTTGGTCTGGACAACAACCGTCATTTTACTATTTTAGTGAATGGTGAGCTGATTGCTGAAGTTAATCTTGATGGAAGCAAAGGCTTTGAGTTTTTTAGAGAAGACTATGCCATTCCGGAAGAAATTGTTGAACAATCCGGTGGACGGATGAGGGTAAAGTTTGAAGCTAAAGACGGCTCTATCGTTGGTGGTGTGTATGAAGTGCGCTTGATAAAGTGATAAATCTGAAATTTCAGGCTTGGTTTTCTTTCAATAAACCTTATGCTTGGAATTACCGTGATGCCAATAAAATGAGAGTCTTGTTGTGAGCTTAACGAAAATGAGCCACAAGATCCTTAATAATAAAGCCTGATGAAATACAAAATCGTTGTTTTCATCAGGCTTTTATTTTTTTTGATCGCGTACCCCCTAATTTTTAGGTTTCGCGGTTTTTAGCGGACACCGATCAGGCGCATGTTTCGAAATAATATCAATTAACTCTTGTCTTCGGATTGGTTTTGAAATATAGTCGTCACAACCTTCTTCAAAAGCTCTTCTTTTGTCCGATTCCATGGCATAAGCTGTTTGCGCTATGATTGGCAGCTTGGGGCGAAACTTTTTAATTTCATTCGTTGCTGTGTAGCCGTCCATTACTGGCATTCGGATATCCATGAGTACTTGATCAAAATTCGGATTTTCCTGACACATTTTCACTGCAGTCAAGCCATCTTTAGCTCGATACAGTTTTATGTTGAATTCACTGAGAGATTCGACGAGATACAAGAAATTAAACTCTTCATCTTCGGCAACCAATATGTGAATTAGATTTTCAGACATACTTATGCTTTCTGTTGTTAATATTAAAGTGCTTTGAATATAATGGATTCAATTGTTATAGCCAATTATGGGACAAAAATAGTTCGAATTAGAGGGAATTCCTACGAATGAAATCGAAAGGACTTTTGATTCGGCGGAAATTTTGGCTGAGAATCATTTCAGCAGCGAGCTGTCCAATTTGATTGTGATTGGTTGAAATGGTTGAGATGCCGTCACTCAGCAACTCTTTTACCGGACTTTCGTTGTACGAGAGGATGCCAATATCTTTTCCGGCAATCCAATTCTTGGGTTTGATAAATTTTAAAAGCTCAAACAAATCATTATCCGAAATCAGAATGTAAGCTTCGTTTTGCTTAATGTCCTTGTGTTCCAGCGAGTCGAAAATTTGGCAATTAAAATTATGAATTTGACTGAAGATTGTAAATCCCCGACTAATGAATTGCGAATAATATTCATTTTTAGGGAAAACAAGATTCAGCTTTTTGTATTTCTTTAATAGATCAATAGCTTCACCCAAAGCATTCAAAATATCTTTGTCATACTCCTGGTAGACTACCGGATAGTTTTTTAATTCATCCAGATTTTTGTCAATAATTAAAACTTTTTCCTTCGGAATTGTCTTGATGACCTGGCTAACATTAGCATGCTCATTTCTGAAATGTGGCAGGATAACAAAGTAGTCGTAATTGGTAAGGTTATTATTGATAATGTTTTCAAACTCGGCAATATCAAAATTGTATATGAACACATCCACACTGCCTTTAGCTCCAATCGTATTTACAAATGACGAATATAAACTCCTTTTGTAGTTACTGAGTTTGTTGAAAATCAGGGCGATCTTGAGTTTTCGACTTACTGTTGTTTTATTCACGTAGTAGCCTTTGCCTCTGACGGCTAATAAAACTCCCTTTTTTTTAAGATTAACGTAAGCTTTCTCTACCGTATCTCTGGAAAGCAGCAGTTCTTCGCTTGTTTCGTTGATGGATGGGATACGTTGACCATGTTTGAATATTCCGGCTTCAATATCTGAAATGATAAGCTCTTCCACTTGTTTGTATTTTGGAACTTCAGAATCAGAATCTATCCTGGAAAATTGAGTCATTTTTTTTAGATTGCAAAAGTTAAGCTATGCACGATCAAAGTGTAAAAATAAGAAATCCATCATTCAACTGAAGTATGTCTTTAAATAATTTGTCGAAGCCAATTTCACGAATCGTAGGTTTAAGCTAAAAAATGAAGTATTTTCGTTCAGGACGAACAATTATTCTGAAATGAAATCATATCAAATCCTGTTTCTACTTCTTTTAATTGCTATATCGGTTTTCCCTCAGAGCGGAAAGAATGAACAAACAATAAAAAGCGGATGGAATTTTGGAGCATTGCCGGCAATTACTTTCGATAACGATTTGGGTTTTCAGTACGGAGCGTTCGTTAATTTATTCGATTATGGCGATGGCAGCCGCTATCCAAACTACGAACATTCCCTTTATCTCGAAGTATCGCGCTACACAAAAGGCAGTGGCATATATCGGTTTTATTACGATTCTGATCAATTAATAAAGGGAGTTCAAACGTCAATGGATCTGAGTTATTTAACCGATCAGGCTTATGATTTTTATGGATTTAACGGCTACGATGCCGCCTTCAATAAAAATTGGATTGATGAAGACGCTGCTGATTACAGAACACGAATGTTTTATAAATACGACCGTAAATTATTTCGCTGGAAAATTGATTTGCAGGGAAAAATAACCAATGAGCGGTTTCGTTGGATTGCCGGTTTTAATTTCCTGAATTTTAAGATTGAAAAGGTCAATCTTAAAAAATTAAATGAAGGGAAAAGTGGTTCTGATATTTTGCCTGATGTCCCCGGTTTGTATGAGCGCTACATTGATTGGGGAATAATAGAAGAGGAGGAGGCTGATGGCGGTTTTGTGCCAACCTTTAAAGGTGGTTTGGTTTGGGATACCCGCGATAATAAGCCCAATCCGATGAAAGGCATTTGGGCTGAAGCTGTTTTGTTGATATCGCCAAATGTTATGGGAGCTGAAAGTTCTTTTTCAAAATTGAGCTTAACCCATCGTCAGTATTTTACAATTATTCCGGATGATTTATCCTTGGCTTATCGAATAGCCTGGCAAACAACCTTATTGGGTGATGTCCCTTTTTATTATCAGTCGCAGGTTATCACTTCTGTTATGAAAGGAGCTACATCCGAAGGGTTGGGCGGGTCAAAAACGCTTCGGGGAATACGAAGAAACCGAGTGGTTGGTGACGGTGTCCTTCTCGGAAATGTTGAATTACGTTGGAAGTTTGCCCGCTTTCAGTTTTTAAATAATAATTTCTACCTTGGCTTAAACGGTTTTGTTGATTATGGCCAGGTAACCGACAAAATTGAATTTGTCAATCCTCTTTCTCCCGAGATGTCATCGATTCGGTATAGTGATTATTTTGAAGATCATGTTGAACAGATGCATATTTCCTATGGCGCAGGTTTGCGAATAGCCATGAACCAAAACTTTATTATTGCGCTGGATTATGGAATAGCTGCCGATGAACGGGATGGCGATTCCGGATTCTACATGGGACTGAATTATCTCTTTTAATAATATGAATGCCTGCACATTTACCGATATAGTCCTTCATGTCGTTAAGTGTTGTCATTCCTATTGGTTTGATGAAAACTTAATGCCGCCTAAATGACCATTGAATGACTTGTGACCTTGGGTAAACTCACGGATATTCAATTTCGAAGTTGTACCGACTTAAATATCAAAATATCAAAACCCACTCAGAAAGTAAGCGATGGCAACACCAATATAATTTCCAAAGGCATAGCCCAAAATGCCAACTGTCAGGCCGGAAATAATAATCTCTTTGTTTTTTAAAGCTCCGGCAACAACCGGCACAAATGGGGGAGAATAGGTGAGGGCTGTGATCGTAATTATGGTTGTGTCAGAGTCTACTTTAAAGATCCACGATAAGAAAACATGGATAATCATAGATCCAAAAACAGCCATTGCAACAAAGAGGAAGAGATGCAAAAAATCAATCTGAAACATGCTGTTCAGATTGCCCATATTTGCTACTACCAACGAAAACACAATAATAAAGTACATTCCAAGCTGAAAGGTTTTCTTGAGGTGGTTGACAACTTTTATGGAGCTGAAAATAAGTCCCAGCGTTGTGATGGATAAAATGACTGTCACCATTTGAGCTGATTTTGGCACAAGTAAACTGAGTCCGCCTGCTATTGCAAGTATTACAATTGATAGCCCCAGTGCTTTGAGTAAATGGATTACTCCATTCTTAGTTAGCATTTCTGTATAGTTATCCATGTTCTCATCTTCAACATCAACTTCTTGATTACGTTCTTTTGATGAGTGGTTGAAATGCGGAAGAAACAAGTTGAATACCTGTTGGGCGACGGTCATTAAAAAGGTCAGGCAGATGGCTCCAAGCATCATGTCGTAGGTGTGAGTCAGAATGAATACATTGGGACTAACATCAACTGCGGTGCTGATGGCTGCAAGGTTTGGCGTGCCTCCGGTGTAAATTCCAACCAACATGCCCGAAACTTTCCATGCTTCAGCTATTTCATTTTTAAATAGGAAGAAACCAGCGAAAATTACAATTAGCAATGATATCAAGGCTAAAATAAGCGAGAGAAAAGCGCCTCTGGCTTGCTTTACCCACTGTTTAATATCAAGCGAAAACAGTAGCAATGGGATAGCCAGCGGAATTACAATCGTGATGATGATATTTTGAATGCTGGCAACATGGTTCGCAAGAAGGTCGTTGGGAGAAATTAATCCCTGAGCTAATAATTCGCTTGTTTGTTCCTGGGGAAGATTGGTTTTTCCTGCCAGAATTGTTTTAAAGGCAACTGATGCTCTGGGTAAAATACCAATATTACCGGCAATTAAACCGATGACGTAGGCCAGAACTACTGCTCCAATCTTATTCAAAAATTTTGAAATTTGCGTCAGATACAGCAAAAGAATTGGTAGACCAAAATAAAAAACAATCAATACAATTTCTGGAATCATAAAGTAGCCGGATTAGTTAGTACGCGATCAAATATAGAAAATGTTTCGTCATTTGATTTCTGGCGATGGTTCAGGCTTGGCAGAAGTCTTATCGAATCGTCGGATTTTAATATTGAGATAAGCCACCATAATACTCATAAACGGGCTGATAATATTGAAAAAACAATAAGGGAGATAATCAAAAGTGGCGACACCCAACACCCTTGCTTGTGTTGCTCCTCCGGTGTTCCAAGGGATAAGAACTGACGTGACCGTTCCGGCATCTTCAAGCGTTCGGCTAAGCACTTCGGGTTTCAAGCATTTATCTTCAAAAGCTTTCCGGTACATTCGCCCGGGCACAACAATCGAAATATATTGGTCTGATGCTGTTGCATTAAAAAACAAGCAAGTTCCGGCAGTTGATGCTACCAAAGAACCGGTCGATTTAGCCATCTTCATAATGGGGCGGGTAATTCGTGAAAGCAGTCCGCCGGCTTCCATAATTCCTCCAAAAACCATGGCCGAAAGGATCAGCCAAATGGTGTCGAGCATGCCACGCATCCCGGTGGTGTGCATCAATCGGTTCACATTGTCATTCGAAGTTGAAATGGATACTTCTCCAAACATCGATTGCATAAAGCTGATATATGACGCTTTGGGGTAGTCAATTCCTTGCCCTGCGACCTCCTGAATAATTGCGGGTTGAAAAACTACAGCTGCCATTCCGCCTAACAAGGTTCCAATCATTAACGATGGGATGGGAGGAACTTTTAGGATGATGATAACGAAAAGAATAACTGGCACTAAAAATAACCAAGGCGTTGTGTTGAAAGATTCTCCGATGACTGATTTTACTTGCTCAACATCAGAAATTGTTTCGCTAAAATTGTAATTTAAACCGATAACTAAAAACAAAATCAGGGTAATGAGCATGGTTGGAACGGTTGTCCATAACATGTATCGGATGTGGGTAAACAAGTCGGTTCCTGCCATGGCAGGCGCAAGATTTGTCGTGTCACTCAGGGGCGAAATTTTATCGCCAAAGTAGGCTCCTGAGATAATGGCTCCAGCAACAATCGGATTACTAATTCCAATGGCATTGCCAATTCCCAGTAAAGCCACTCCGATTGTTGCAATCGTTGACCATGAGCTTCCGGTTGACACGGAAACCAATCCACTGACGACGACTGCTGTAAATAGAAACAGTTTTGGGTTAATAAGATCTAACCCGTAGTAGATCATTGTTGGTACAATTCCACTCGCCATCCAGGTTCCTGCCAGCGAACCAATAAGTAGAAGTATGAGCATAGCCGGCATGGCAGAGCCAATCGTTTTTACAACTTGCTTGCTTGTTGATTCCCATTTTTGTCCGTTTCGTCTAACAATTATACCAGCAACAGTTGCAGCCAGCAACAAGGCAATTTGGTTTGATCCGGCAAGTGTATCTTCAAAAATGAATACGTTAAGGATGAGTAGAATAATCAAACAAATAATAGGAAGCAAAGCTTCAGCCAGATTGGGAGCACTTTTCATAAAACAATATTGGGAGGCATTAATTAGTTATAAATAACGGAATAAAAGATAAAATTGTGAAATTTGAGGGTAACATTTAAACCTCTTTGAGGGATATATACTAATATTGGAAGATTATTTCCAGATTTGTTACAAAAGTCACATCTTTGAAAGGGCTGAATTAACGTTAAGAAATAGGTGGTGTGCCCCAGGAATTAAAAACTATGCGGATCAAATTGAATAAATTTTTCATTTATGCTTTTATACTATTATCAGCAGTTGTGTTTTCGCAGGAGGCATTTGCAAAATCAGATGACTTTTTTGTGGTTACCGGCCGTTTAAGTACTGATGATGGCAATAATGAAGATATTCAGGTTCAGATAACTAAAAACGGTGTTGAACAACAGCTTTTTACGCCACCCAAGAGCGGACGTTTTCGATTCGAATTTGAATATAATAATCAATTTGATGTGACCTTTTCTAAGGATGGCTATTATAAAAAGACGATTGTTGTATCAACGCATGTTCCGCAGGAGGTTTTAGATGAAAACAGCGATTTTCCTCCTTTTCAGATAGAGGTTTCGCTGGTTAAAGAAATTCCTGGTGTTGATAAAAGTTTTACTAATAAGGCGGCCGGGCGGGTGTTTTACAATGCCAATATCGACAATTTTGATTCTGAAGTGTTTTTCTCCGATATTCAGTTGGAAGAGCAGGCTGAAACGGCTCGCTCGCAAGAACAGGAGCTTACCGAAGAGCAACGGGCTGCACTAGCGCAACGTGAAGCTGACTATAAACAATCGATAGCCGAAGCTGACGCTTTAATGCAAGCTCGAAAATATGAGGAGTCGCTCGCAAAATACCAGAATGCTAAAGGCTTATTTCCTGAACGTCCGTATCCACGTGATCGGATTGCCGAGCTACAGGATTTAGTAAATGCGTTGAAAATTGCAGAACAACGCCGCCGCGAGGCTGACAAAGAATATTATGCCAAAATAGAGCAGGCAGACAACTTGATGACGCAAGAAGCATATGAGCGTGCTAAAGCGGCTTACGATGAAGCTTTGATTTTGAAGCCGGAAGACTCCTATTCGCTCGGGCAAATAGCGAAAGTGAATGAGATGATCAAGCAACGCGAAATTGATTTGCAGTACAATCAGGCTATTTCCGATGCTAAAAACTTTTTTAGTACGGGCGAGTTTGATCGGGCAAAAGAATCTTTCCAACAAGCTCTTCTGCTCAAGCCAGAAGAATCCGCTTACATCAATGCCCAAATACAAAAGGTTGATAATGAAGTCGCACGCTTGGCCGAGTTAGCACGAAAAGAGCAGCAATATAACAGCTATATGGAAGACGGAGAGAAGGCTTTGCGTCGCGAGAGATATAACGAAGCTTTGGTTGCTTTCCGTCAGGCATTGAATAATAAACCAGACGATTCACTGGCAGCAGAGCGTATCGGAGAGGTTGAGAATATAATGTTGCAAATTGAGACTAAAGAACGCTATGACGAACAAATTGCGAATGCTGATCAGGCTTTACGCGAAGAAAATTTAGCACTTGCGAAATCTCTTTATTCCGAAGCTTTATCTCTCATTCCTGATCAGGATTACCCCAAAGAAAAAATTAGTGAGATCGACCAGCAATTGGCTTTACAGGAACAATTCAAGCAGCTTGTCAATCAGGGCGACCAGTTTTTAGCTTCACAAAATTATGAGCAAGCCAAACAGGTTTTCGAACAGGCACTGCTGATCCAGGAAGATTCATCGGTCAGGGAAAGACTCGGGGAGGTTGAAAGCCAACTTGCCCGTATCGCTTTGGATAACAAGTATGCTGATTTACTAAAACGTGCTGATGCGGCTAAAACAAACGAAGAATATGAACTTGCCAAAACGTTTTATAACGAAGCATTAGCTTTGAAAGATGAGGCATATCCGGCTCAGCAAATTCAGCAAATTAACGACGAGTTGGCTCGTATTGAGGCTGAGAGACAACTGGAACAGCAGTTTGAAGAAACCCTGGCCAATGCGGAATCCGCGTTTGCAAGAGAAGATTATCTTTCAGCTTTAGAAGCTTTTAAAGCAGCTTTAGCCTTGAAAAACGATAACCAGTTGGTTAAGGATCGCATTAATCAAACTGAAGAAATGATCCTTCAGGTGCAGAAAAAGCAGCAGTATGATGATGTAATGGCTGAGGCTGCACAAGCTTTTGACAGAAATGAGTTGGAGCAAGCAAAAGCCTTGTATCAAAAGGCGTCGGAGATTCTTCCCAATGAAACGCTGCCTCAGACACAAATATCGATAATTGATCGACGGATAAAAGAAGAGCAAGAAAGATTGGCTGCACTTGAGCGGGAAAGACAGCGAAATTATGAAACAGCCGTTCAAAGAGGAGATAGTTTATTGACCCTTGGCGACTATGAGCCAGCCCGAGCAGCCTATCAAAGTGCATTGTCAATCAAACCTGAAGAGAGCTATCCAAAAGAAAAAATTGCAGAGATCGAAGGTCTGATTGCCCAGTTGGAACGGTTAACTGCGGCGTATAATAAGGCCATCGAAGAGGCGAATCGATTAGCAGAGCGGGAAAATTATGAGTCGGCGAAAGAAAAGTATCAAGAAGCACAACAGTACCTCCCAAATGAAGAATATCCAAAACGTCAGATTGCGCAAATTGATGAAATTTTGGCGCAAATTGCCGCGGAGGCGAAAAGGGAAGCCGATTTTCAAGCCGCAGTTCAGGCGGGAGATTCTCTGTTTGTTCTCGAAGAATATGAGTCATCCAAAGCAAAATTTCAAACTGCTTTAACCATAAAATCCGGAGAAACTTATCCGAGGCAAAAGATATCTGAAATAGATCAAATATTAGCTGAATTGGAGCGACAACGGATCGCAGCAGAAGTTACTCGCAAGGCATATGAAGAAGCTGTTCAGCGAGCTGATCAGAAACTGGCACAGAAAGAATATTCGGCTGCTAAATTCGACTATGAAGAAGCCCTGAGCTTATTGCCTGACGAAACTTATCCGAAAGAGCAGATTGCTGAGATCGCCAGACTCGTAGCTCAGGAAAAGGAGCAAGCATACCAGGAGGCGATTGCCTCTGGCGACCAGCTGTTTCAAAATGAAACATACAGCGAATCAAAAAGTGCTTATAACGATGCATTGAAAGTTAAGCCTGAAGATCCGTATGCTTTAGCTCAAATAGAAAAGATTACAGCCCTATTGGAGCAACTGGCTCAAGATCGCTTGCAGCGCTTGGAGATGGAAAAGGAGTATAATGAAAAGCTAAAAGATGCTGAGTTGTTGTTTAATAATTCTCAGTTTGTCGAAGCCAAAGGAAAGTATGAACAAGCAAGCACGATTAAGCCCGGGGAAGAATATCCGGTAGATCAAATTGCAAAAATTGACAGCTTGCTGGCCGATCTTCAAAAACGAAAAGAAATTGATCAGAAATATATCCAGTTGGTTCGTCAGGCACAGAATGCGTTTAATAGCGACCTGCTTCAAGACGCCTTGTCATTATATGAAGAAGCGGCTTCTCTTAAGCCTGAAGAAGTATTGCCGAAAAAACGAATTCCTGAAGTTAAGACAATTATTGCTCAGCGTGAAGAACTAGCGCGTTTGAATGCCGAGGAAGAAGCACAACGTCAGGCAATTTTAAAAGCCCAACAAGAAAAGTATGATGCTGCACTGGCAAATGCTCAAACTGCTTTTGACGATCAGGAATATATAGAGGCCAGGGGGTTTTATGTTGAAGCGCTTAATATTTTTACCGACGAACAATTTCCGAAAGACCGAATTGAACAGATTGACCTTTTAATAGAGCAGCAAAAAGAGGCACAGCTAGAACAGGAACAGCAAGCAATTCAAGATTCTTTAAGAAGGGTGCAAGAACTTGCTTATGAGCGTGCCTTTACTGATGCCGAGCAATTTGAGGAAGACGAACAGTTTGAATCCGCAGTAAGTAGTTTTGTTAAAGCCAAAGAGATTTTTCCTTCTAAAACACCAATTGTTAATGCCCGGATTGAGCAAGTGCAGGAAAAAATACGCCAAAAGCAGGCATTGGAAGCAAATTATGCTGCGGCCATAAAAGAAGCTGATAACATGTTCAATCAAGAAGAATGGAGTGGTGCTCAGGTGAGGTATGAAGAAGCATTGACCTACAAGCCGGAGGAAACCTATCCGAAAGAGCGTATACAGTTTATTAACGATAAGTTGGGCGATATTGAAAACCGTTATGCCGAAGCAATTCGGGAAGCGGACCTCTTATTTGGTGCAAAAAGTTGGGTCGAAGCCAGAACAAAGTACAACAGAGCGTTGGCTTTAAAGCCGCAAGAGCAATATCCGATTGATCAAATTAAAGAAATTGATTTTCGATTAGCTCAAATCCAATTGGCTGAAAAAGAGGCTAAACAAAAAGAACAGGCTTATCTGAACGCAATTGCTAAAGCGGAAGAAGCATTTGTGGACGATCAGCTGACCATGGCTATAGCAGGCTTTGAGAATGCCAAAAACATTAAGCCGGAAGAAGCCTACCCGGATAAACGAATTGCTGAAATTAATGCCTTGCTGGCAAAAAGAGCTCAACAAGCTGAAACGGCAAAGCAACGTCAGGAAATTGATCAAAGCTACCAAAATGCGATTGATATAGCCGACAGGGAGTTTAGATTGAAAAACTATGAGGAGGCTAAAGTTAATTACCAAGGTGCACTGGATATTAAACCAAATGAGGAATACCCGGCAGGACAGCTTGTCTTAATTGAAAAGCTGCTTGCTGAACGGGAGGCTTTAGCTGAGATTCCTCAAGTACAGCCCGAAGAAAAAGCCGTTGTTGAAAGTGCTCCGGTTGTGGCGTCAAGTGCGGGCGATCAATATGATTCATTTATTTCATCGGCTGACGAGAGTTATAATCAAGACGATTATAAAATAGCCCAGTATTATTATCAGAAAGCATTGACCGAGCGACCAGATGAATCCTATCCGAAGGAACGATTGTCTGAAATTTCAGATAAAATCAATCAGTCGATGAATAAAAATGAATTGGCAGATTACAATAATGCCATAAAAAAAGCAGATGAAGCGTTTGCCGGGAAGCAATATAATATTGCTAAGTTTTACTATTACAAGGCGCTGGGGGTAAAATCATGGGAACAATATCCCAAAGATCAGATTCAAGAGATTCAGCGTTTGACCAATTCGTTGCTATCGCAAATAGAAGAAAAGAAATACCAAGACCTGATTGCCAAAGCAGATGAAGCATTTATCATGAAGCACTATGCCGTTTCCAGAGGATATTACAACCAGTCACTTTCCGTTAAACCAGAGGAGCAATATCCTAAAATTCGTTTAAATGAGATTTCAGATTTGGTAAAACAGGAATTAGCGAATGCCGATAATGAAGAATATCAGCAGTTGATTGCTGATGGAGATCAGGCAATGACATCCGGTAATTATAGCGTAGCTCGTTTTTATTATCAAAAGGCATTAGGTTTAAGACCCAGCGAGAATTATCCGAAAGAGCAACTGAAAGCAATTAAAGAAAATTTAAGTAGCAGTGATGCGAACTAAAAAGGATGTGTGTTGTACGAAAAAACTCAATGCAATTATGATGATGCAACACGCTTATTAACGTGTTGCTCGAGAATTGAAGTTAACTCAGATTGACTAATCATACCATCGCTGACCCATTTCACATTTCCTTTCTTAAACAAGATAATTGTTGGGATCTGCTTAACCCGGTAATCTGAAGCGATAAAAGGATTTTGATCCACATTTACCTTAATAATTCGGACGCTTTCTTTGAAGTTGTTTTTTACTCGTTTTAAAATAGGGGGGACTTGCTTGCAAGGTTCGCACCAATCAGCGTGAAAGTTAACCAGCACCGGACGATTAGATTCAATTATTCGTTTAAAATGCTTACTCATTACTTATTCCTCATTTCCTTAAACTTATTTTAATATCTTTTCCTGTTTCAAACTTCTTTTCTTTTGAAGTGAATTTATTATACATGCTTTAGCAAATCTTTTTTACAACCTTGGTGAAACAACTTATCAAAAAGCAGCTCTTTTAATAAAGATTAAGTATGGTGATTTTTGGATTGACTAAATGTCGATTTACTTAGTGTAACAGTAGCCGAATAGTTTGGTTGTGAAACTTCAATAGAAAAAAAAGATGCCCGATAGATTCTCTCAAAAAAGAAAAGAGGTTGCCAAATAAATGACAACCTCTTCAATGAGCGGGAGACGAGATTCAAACTCGCGACCCTTAGCTTGGAAGGCTAATGCTCTATCAGCTGAGCTACTCCCGCAATGTTTAAAATCCAAGAAACAAATTACAAAGTCCCTAAGATTGGAATTTGTAAATATGAAATTTAGAATTTCACTTTTTGTGGGGAGAGCAGGATTCGAACCTACGAAGACATAAGTCAGCAGAGTTACAGTCTGCCCCAGTTGGCCGCTTTGGTATCTCCCCATCACTATATTTAAAGAACTTTTTTTGTTGAGCCGAATCTCAGATTCGAACTGAGGACCCCGAGATTACAAATCACGTGCTCTGGCCAACTGAGCTAATTCGGCAAAGTGGGTAAGCTACCTGTGTCGCACCGCTACAACCGCCTACCCTTGCTGCCTTCCGACCCTGGGGGGATTCAGCAGGAGCTGGTCGCACAGGACTTACCCGGCGACAAAAGTAGAAAAAAATGTATTTCCCACAAACGAAATTGACACTCTAAAGGATTTTTTTTTGCTCGGTTTTTCTAACCGATTATTGATCAGGAGCATTCTTCAAAAAAAAATCTACAAACAAAACTACATCATTGTCATTTGTACTTCTGAAAAATCCAATATATTTGTCAATCACTAATCGAGTAGCTTTTATTATGGAACAAAAATCAACTTTCTGGAAGTCGGCAATGACCTATGGTATTTATCTTTCTGCCGCACTCATTTTGTACAGTGTCGTGTTATACGTTATGGGGCAATCCACTAATGGAACTTTGGCCCTTATTTCCTATGTTATTATGGGTGGAGGTATTTATTGGTGTCAGTTAAATTACCGCGATAAAGAGCTAGGTGGTTACATCAATTACAACAAAGCATTGGGGTTTGGAGTGGCGATTATGCTTTTTGCTGGTATTTTGAATTCTGTTTTTTCTTTGGTTTTGATGAAGCTTGATCCTGGTATTTTGGAACAAGCGCGTATTACCCAGGAAGAGGCCATGCTTCAGCAAGGGATGTCAGATGAACAGATTGAAATGGCCGGTGAAATAATGTCTAAGTTTCAAAACCCGGCCATCATGATGATCTCAGGCTTGTTTGGTTTCGCACTCATTGGATTTATTATATCTTTGATCACTTCTATTTTTATTAAGAAAAATGAAGATGAAAACGCTTTTGATGAAGCGATGGAAGATGTAAAATCTGAAGACTAATTGACAAGCAAATCATGAATATTTCTGTTGTAATTCCATTATTTAACGAAGAGGAGTCGTTGCCTGAATTGGCAGGTTGGATAAAAAAAGTAATGGATTCAAACCAATTTGCTTACGAGATTATTTTGGTTGATGATGGAAGTACTGATCGTTCCTGGCAGGTAATCGAAGAGTTAAACGCGGCAAATCCCCATGTCAAAGGGATCAAGTTTCAGCGGAATTATGGGAAGTCTGCGGCTTTGTATTCTGGCTTTGAATCAACAAAAGGCGATGTGGTGATTACCATGGATGCTGACTTACAAGACAGCCCGGAGGAAATTCCGGAGATGTATCGCATGATTACCGAGGATAAATTTGATTTGGTTTCGGGTTGGAAAAAGAAACGATACGATCCTATTCTGTCAAAAAATATACCCAGTAAATTTTATAATTGGATTGCACGAAGGGCAACAGGGATAAAAATTCACGATTTCAATTGTGGACTAAAGGCTTATCGCAGGCAGGTAATTAAATCGATTGAAGTGTACGGAGAAATGCACCGTTATATTCCAATACTGGCGAAATGGGCTGGATTTAATAAGATTGGCGAAAAAGTTGTGCAGCATCAGGAACGCAAATATGGAGTGACGAAATTTGGTGTTGAACGTTTTATTCGCGGACCACTCGATTTGCTTTCTGTTATTTTTATTTCACGGTTCAGTAAAAAGCCTATGCATTTCTTCGGTGTTTTGGGCACCTTGGTTTTTTTGATCGGTTTTATTGCGACTTTGGTTGTAGGTGTCAATAAATTAATAGCCTTGTCACACCATGTTCCTGCACCAAAAGTAACCGATACCCCCTACTTTTTTTTGGCATTAACTGCAATGATTATAGGAACACAGTTATTCTTGGCAGGATTTATCGGAGAATTAGTATCTCGGAATTCAGCTGAGCGAAACAAGTACCTGATCGAAGAAACTTTGAGTTAATCCCTATTTCGCTTCGTTCTTAACGATGCGCTATTAAAGCTTTTGACTTGGCTCCCAATAGGGGACTTTGTTTTCGGAATATACGATGGGAACCTTTTTTTGAAACGTAGCCAACCATTTGGCAAAATAAGCCATTCCTGCTTCTTCTGATTTTATGTGTCCTAAGAAAATCACTGCTTTGTTTTTGCCTTGAATCACGGCATCGTTAACGTACTGATAGGTTTCCCACTCTTGGGCTTCTCCCCCGATCATGAGATCGATATCGGTTTGCAGCATCTGGATTTGTTTCTTAGCTCCCGGGGCTCCAAGCATAAGTCCAATTTTTGAAACTTCAAGATTCGGATCTCCAATAACACGAATTCCTGGGATTTGAAAGATTGATTGTAGCCTGTCACTTAATTTTTTTAAAGATTGTTTTTCAATTATTACTAAACGGTAGTTATTTTTCACAGTACTCGAACTCCAGCCCAGCTTATCCAACAAGCCAATATAAATTCCATCAGGTTGATGTCGGTGCCAGTGATCATGAAAACGCCATATAATCAGATGATTTTCGTTTATATAATTCAATTTTTCTTGAAAAATCGGGTCATGATCCAGACCTGAAGTTTCATCCAAGTGGTTATAGTAAACTGGCTCGTGGGTGATGATTAAATTGCATTTTTTGGCAACAGCGTCTTTCAGTACGTTCATGTCGGCAAACATACAACACACTGCGCCAGTGACCTCATCGTCCGCGTTTCCGCTTTTAAAAGTGTCAACAGTTTCATCATCCCATTCGCAATTGATATGAGTTTTTATTTGCTCGATAATTTCAGAGGCTGTTGGATTTCTAGCTGCTGAAGAAACTGAAAAGCCAAGCAAGCAGAAAAGGAATAGCTTATTCATGGTGGTTCTTATTTGTGAACCACTAAATTAATCTTTTTGAACGGATTACTAAAGACGACTAGTTGTATTTATCGTACTTTTTACTCTTCTTAATAAATTGTGAAAACTGATTGTTGGATGGGAGAGAAGTGAAAGTCTATTTAATTAAGCGTTAGCTTTGCAAAATGATTAAAGAGCAATATAATCATTTTCCGTTTAGCCCAGTCAAAGCGCCTGTTTTTTATGGTTGGTTTGTAATTTTATGGGGAACGCTGGGGGTTATCATGAGTATTCCCGGTCAAACGATGGGCGTTTCTACGTTTACCGACCATTTGATTGACGCTTTAAACCTTAGCCGAAACCAGTTAAGTACGGCTTATCTTTTAGGTACAATCAGCAGTTCGTTCATGCTAACAAAGGCTGGAAAATGGTATGATAAAATAGGAGCTCGGTGGCTCGGCGGCATTATTACAATTGCTTTAGGATGCGTATTGATTTATTTGAGCCAGGTCGATCGGATTGCATTTAGCCTGGGGCGCATCTTTCAGATTGGAGATCTCCAGTTCTACCTGAGTTTTTTCATCATTATGCTTGGATTTTTTTTATTACGATTTTCTGGTCAGGGAGTTTTAACTATGCTTTCCCGAAATATGATGATGAAGTGGTTTGACCGCAAGCGTGGATTGGTCAATGGTATCAGCAGTGTCTTTGTTTCGGTGGGATTTGCCATATCTCCGCTGGTGTTTGATTATTTAATTGAAACCTACAGTTGGCGTTGGGCATGGATTTTTTTAGCATTAATTGCAGGTTTCGGATTTAGTTTGGTTGTGCTCATCTTTTTTAGGGATAATCCTGAAGATTGTGGTTTGGAGCCAGATGGTGAAAGTGTTGAGCAAGCTGAAAGGCGAAGCAAGATAAAGCATAAAGCAGTAAAGCAGTTTACCTTGAAGGAAGCGCAGCGCTCGTTTCCTTTTTGGGTTTTAGTTATCGCACTCTCCATGCAAGCTTTATATATTACCGGTTTTACTTTCAATATCATATCCATATTCGAATCGGCCTCAATGGACAAAACGATTGCTTTGGCCGTTTTTGTGCCGACCTCGGTTATTTCTGTTTTTATTTCACTAGCGGGCGGATGGTTAAGCGATCATATTAAGATGAAATATTTGTTGTTGGTCTTTTTAGGTGGTCAGATGATTTCAATGGTTAGCCTGTCACTGCTATCTCCTGGCATTCCATATGTATTTTTGATTATTGGGAATGGTATTGTTGGTGGACTTTTTAGTGTGTTGAGCTCTGTGGTTTGGCCTCGGTTTTATGGTCGTCAGCATTTGGGAGCAATTAGTGGGTTTGCCATGAGTGCGCTTGTTTTTTTTAGCGCTCTTGGACCATTGATGTTCAGTTTTTCCTTTACCCGCTTGGGTGGGTATTCATGGGCCGCATATATCTGTTTGTTTATTGTAGTGCTCAACTTTTTTGCAGCATTTAAAGCGGATAATCCACAGGAAAAATTTCCCACTTGATTATCAGGAGTCAGTTAGGAGTTTGTATCTTTGACCGATCAACCAACAAAACCTAATTTAATGAATAATTATTCCCGATTAATTGTCGTACTTTTCGTCTCTATCCTTTTTAATTCATGTCAAACTGAAAACAAAAGCGATTGGATTACCTTATTCAACGGACAAAATCTCGATGGGTGGATCGCCCATGAAAATCTGGAATCTTTTAAGGTTGTCGATGGTGAATTGGTTTGCCATGGAAAACGCTCTCATCTTTACTATCTCGGAGGTGACAATCATGGAGTTTTTAAAAATTTTGAACTTGAGTTGAAAGTTAAAACACAGCCTCATTCTAATTCGGGCGTATTTTTTCATACAAAAGAACAAGAAAAAAGTTGGCCGTTAAAAGGGTATGAAGTTCAAGTGAACAACAGCTATATTGGTTCGGAAGAAAGCCCGGAGCTGCGGAAAACCGGAAGCTTGTATAACTTTAGAAATGTGTACTATCAATCAGCCAAAGACAATGAGTGGTTTGATCTGAGAATCAAGGTTGTTGAAAATCAGATTGAAATATTCGTGGATGGCCGGCAAGTCGTTAATTATATTCAGCCTGATGATCCATACCGGGTGAAAAATGACAGCTATAAAGTAATTGATCGTGGACAAATTGCATTGCAGGCACATGATCCGAATAGCACCGTATATTTTAAAAATATTAGATTGAAGGAACTTCCTGATGGAGAGAAACTAACACCATTAGTTGATAAGGAATGGGACACTCAGGTTACGAAGCTTCAAATGGCAAATTTTCCGCTTGTCGACTTTCATGTGCACTTAAAAGGGGGATTGACTGTGGAGCAGGCTGTTGAAAACTCGATGAAACTGGGAATCAATTATGGAATAGCTCCAAACTGTGGGTTGAAGTTCCCGGTGACCGATGATGAATCGTTGTACGCATACATGGACACCGTGAAAGGTAAATCGATATTCAGAGGAATGCAGGCTGAAGGTCGTGAGTGGGTTACCTTATTTTCGGCTAAAGCGATTGCCGAGTTTGATTATGTGTTTACCGATGCGATGACGTGGACAGATAAAAAGGGCAGAAGAATGAGACTGTGGATTCCTGAAGAGGTTTTTATTGATGATGAGCAAGATTTTATGGAGCAGTTAGTCAGTAAAATTGAGGCTATTGTTTCGAAGGAGCCCATTGATATTTATGTCAATCCTACTTATCTGCCTGAAAAAATAGCGGCCAAATATGATGAGCTTTGGACAGACGAGCGCATTGACCGAATCGTGAAAGTACTTGTTGAAAATAATGTTGCTCTTGAAATAAACAGCCGATTAAAATTACCTTCAGAAAAGATATTACAAAAAGCAAAAGATGCCGGGGTGAAGTTTTCATTCGGGACCAATAATGTTACTCCTAATTTTGGAAGGTTGGAGTATAGTCTTGAAATGATAGAGAAATTGGGCTTGACCTATAAAGATATGTTTTTGCCAAAACCGGATGGGCTTAAACCTGTTCAGACGAAAGGCTTGCCAGCTGAAATTATTGGGGTGTCAATGGCGTATTTCCCATCATTCCTTTAAGCTCGACTGATCTTTTAATCAGCTCAACAACGTTGCTTGGAGTAAAAGCCGATACATTGATGGTCAAGTCGTAATTTTCTACCGGGTGATTTTTATTCAGGTAGTGCTTGCGATAAACTTCTCGTTTCTTTTCTGTTTCAGCAATCTGTTTGTTTGCCTCATCGTGTGAGATTGCTCTTTTTGCAGCTATTTTATCAACTCTCCATTTCAAAGGTGCCTCCAGTCGAATATGCAACGATTGTTCGATGTCGCGGGTAATAAACTCGCCACCCCGTCCAAGAATAATGCAGCATCCATCAACCGCAAAGCCTTTAATTACCTCTTTAACAGTTTTCAGTATAACGCGATTGCTTTTGTACATTTTTGTATTGAAAGCTTCCAGAACTTCATCGAAGGTATTGTGTTCTTTTGTGGTAAATAAACGGTCGACTTTATTCAGCGAAAGCTTCAGTTCCTGTGCGCTTTTTTGAAGAATTTCTTTGCTGATTACCTGCCATTCTTTGCAAAGGCCGAAGTCATCCATAGACTCGGCAAGCATTTGCGCTATGTGCAGACCTCCGCAGCCAGCCTGCCTCGAAATTGTAATTACTGGTCCAGCATTGGTTGTGGGTTTGGCTTTTGGGTTTGATGCTTCTTCAAAGCGCTTATTCATATAACTAAGTAGCGAATTTTCCATTATTGATCAATTTTACCGATTGTTTTCTTTTACGTTCTGAGTTTGCTTTCAGTTATATGTTTATGAGTATTAAATACTTCAGTTTCTTTTTTGTACTTTATGCATTTTAGGTGTAAAATATCATGAGAACAGACTGTTTAAGTTTATATCTTCACATTTCATTCAAAAACTTGTAATCATGTTTAATCGCGAGGTCTATATAGAAAGAAGGAAGTATCTGAAAACGAAGGTCAAAGATGGGATTATCTTGTTGTTAGGAAATAACGAAGCTTCCATGAATTATCCGGACAATACCTATCATTTTCGTCAGGACAGTAATTTTATATATTTTTTCGGCTTAAATTTTCCGGGATTAGCAGGATTAATCGATGTGGAATCGGGGGAAGAGATGCTGTTTGGAGATGATTTTACAATGGACGATATTATTTGGATGGGGCCACAGGATAGCATGCAAGAAAAGGCAGTACATGTGGGTGTAAAAAAGGCCATACCTTTTAAGAAGCTATTTGATAGCGTTCAGGAAGCTATTTCCAGAGGACGAAAAATTCATTTTACACCGCCTTATCGAAGCGATAATAAATTATTATTGCACGAATTAACCGGAGTTTCAGTTAGTCATTTACAAGAAAAGGCGTCATTGGAACTGATAAGAGCGATTGTTGATTTACGCTCGGTAAAAGATGAGCTTGAAATTGAAGAGCTTAAAAAAGCTGCAGCCGGCGGTTACGAGATGCACCTGGCTGCAATGAAAATGGCACAGCCTGGGGTGTGGGAACAGAATATAGCCGGAGTTATTGAGGGAATCTCATTGTCGAATGGAAATCCTCCTTCTTTTCCGATTATTCTATCACAAAATGGGCAAACCCTGCACAATCACGTTCATTCCAATATATTGGACGAAGGCAGACTTCTATTGGTTGATGCCGGATCGCAAACAAGTAATTACTATGCATCTGACTTTACAAGAACGTCTCCTGTTGGCGGTAAGTTTAGCCAAAAGCAACGCGAGATTTATGAAATTGTTTTAGCGGCAAATAATCGAGCAACAGGGTTGTCGAAACCGGGTGTTAGTTATTTGTCAGTTCATCTTGAAGCAGGCAAAGTGATTGCTAACGGACTGAAAGAGATTGGTATAATGAAAGGAGATATTGATGATGCCGTTCAGGCGGGAGCTCATGCTTTGTTTATGCCACACGGGCTTGGTCACATGATGGGGCTTGACGTACATGATATGGAGGATCTCGGACAAATTCATGTTGGTTACGACGATGAAATCAGACCGGTAGATCAATTTGGAACTTCTGCTTTACGCCTTGGACGTCGACTACGGGAAGGATTTGTGATCACCAATGAGCCGGGAGTTTACTTTATTCCAGCCTTGATTGAAAAGTGGAAATCAGAAAAAGTAAATGCTGATTTCATCAATTTCCAGCGATTAGAGGAATATGTCAGTTTTGGAGGCATTCGGTTGGAAGACGATTTATTGATTACCAGCGACGGGGCTGAGTTGATTGGAGATCGCATTCCGATTAATCCGGAAGAGGTTGAAAAAATCGTTTGTGAAGGCGCTAAATGATGTAATACTGTATATAAGTCTCTAGTTTATAATGATTCCATTCTTTTAAGTAAGCCTACAAATCATTGCAATTTTAGTATCTTGGCGTGATTTTCAGTCTTATTTGCATATGAAAGAAAAGAATAGATTAGCTTACCGGGACACACTTGAACAAGTTCTGAAAAGTCAGGTTGAGATTAGTAAAGTAGAGTATGTCAGAGATTTATTGGGCTCAATGTCTTCAATTGTGTGCATTTTAAATGACTATAACCAAATCGTTTTTTCTAACGAAGACATGCTTGAGAAATACAAGCTCGACCTGGAGACGCAGATTATAGGTATACGCCCCGGAGAGATTTTTAAGTGTGTGAATGCGCTGAATAATACCGGTGGTTGCGGTACAGCTGAAAAATGTGAGTACTGTGGAGCCAAAACTTCATTTGATGATGCCTGGGAGACAAAAGAGAAGATTGTGCGCGAGTGCCGGATAGTTTCGAAAAAAGAACGGCTCTCTCAGCAGTTTGATTTTGAGATAACAGCCACTCCAATACATTTTGATAAAGAATACCTGATTGTTTCTATTAAAGATGTGACTGAAACAAAACGAAAAGCTTTACTGGAGCGAATATTTTTTCATGATGTACTAAATATTGCCGGAGGACTGAGTGGAGTGCTGGAGTTTCTTCCGATGCTGGAAGGTAAAGAGAAGGAGGAGTATCTGGATATTGCACGCTTACTTTCCGTTCAGCTTGTTGATGAAATTAAGGGGCAACAACAAATGTTGAGAGCTGAAGCTGGAGAATTAGAGGTTGAGCATAAGGAAGTTAATATTCAGAATTTAATGAACGAGTTGGTTAGCGAAATTCGATTCAATGATGTTGCGCGGAATAGAAAGGTTGATCTGGTAGACGAGACTAGCTCTGTGATCATTAAAACGGATCGTACGATCCTTGTAAGGGTCTTAGTCAATATGATGAAGAATGCGATGGAAGCCATAGAGGAAGGAGAACGTATTACTTTGAAAGCGGAAGATAAAAATGGTTTCGTTCGTTTTAGCGTTCATAACAATACCTATATTCCCCGGGAAATTCAACTGCAAATTTTCCAACGGTCGTATTCAACTAAAGGGAAAAACAGGGGAGCTGGTACTTATAGTATGAAATTACTTGGCGAGCGTTACCTAAAAGGAAATATTGGCTTTAAGTCGACACGAGAAAGTGGTACCTCGTTTTATATTGATTTACAGCAAGGTAATTAACGACGTTTTGGTTTTTCGGACGAAGCTCTCAGAATTAACCGTAGCGATTGGTCGAAGGTGAAGTATTTCCAAAGCCAGTTGATGAAGATTACCAAACGGTTTTTTACTCCTACAATCGACATCAGGTGAACGAGCATCCAGGTGAGCCAAGCCAAAGATCCGCTGAACCGAAAGAGGGGTAAATCAACTACAGCACGATTACGTCCGATCGTAGCCATCGAACCTTTGTCTTTGTATTCAAACTTTATCCAATTTTTTGATTCGTGTTTGTTGATCAGGTTTTTTGACAAAGTTGCTGCTTGCTGCAATGCAACTTGCGCAACCTGCGGATGACCCTTAGCGTACTTTTCGGTCTCCATGTACGCAATGTCGCCAATTGCGAAAACATTTTCCATTCCTTCAACCTGATTATAACGGTCTACTTTTATTCGATTGCCCCGAACAAGTTTGTTGGCCTCAATTCCTTCCGGCATTTGCCCTTGAACTCCGGCAGCCCAAATAAGAGTTTCTGTCTGGAAATTCTCATGATCTTCCAGTTCAACGGTTTGCCCATCGTAGTTAACGACTTTGTGTGAAAGCATTACTTTAATGCCCAAGTCTTCGAGGTATTTTTTTGCTTTTGCACCCGACTCTTTACTCATGCCACCAAGTAGCTGGGGACTTGCTTCAATCAATGAGATCTCCATTGAGCTGAAATCCAGATCAGGATAATCTTTGGGAAGGATGTATTTTTTCATTTCTGCCAGAGCTCCGCATACTTCAACGCCGGTTGGTCCACCGCCAACAACCAACACACTTAATAGCTGCTTCAATTCTTTGGGATCGCGAATGGTAACCGCTTTTTCAAAGTTCAGCAAAATGCGGTTACGCAAATACAGTGCTTCCGATACAGATTTCATAGGAACACCATTTTCTTCAAAGCTTTTATTGCCAAAAAAATTGGTTTTTGCTCCGGTTGCAATTACCAAATAATCGTACCATACGGTTCCAAGCGAGGTTTCGATGATCTTTTCTTCTGTATGAATACGCTCAACATTAGCAATCCGAATATGTACATTTTTTATTTTCTGAAAAACCTTTCGAAGGGGAAACGAGATTGAGCTGGGTTCCAGCCCGGAAGTAGCTACCTGGTAAAACAAGGGTTGAAACTGATGGTAATTATTTCGATCTACCAACACGATTTGAAAGCCATTTTTATAGAGCTTTCGGGCAAGTTTTAGTCCGGCAAATCCTGCACCGATAATAACAACTCGTTTTTTTTCTGTTTCTGGTATATTTACTGGCATCCTACTTTTTTGATTCAGAACAATGCCCTGTTCATATTGTTGAAGGAAATGCCTTAAATTAAAGGATTTTTAACGCTTTCTTTAAAGGGAGTCGCTCTTCCTTTTTCAAACTTTGTTAATTGAAATCTATATTGGTCATTACCTTGCTTTCACTATTTTTTTTCAAAGAATTCATTCGCTTTATGCAAGGCTAAATCAAAGCTTGACAAGATCATGCTGCGGTCAAGTAATTCAACGATTTTATTTTGCTTGAGTTCTTTTAATACTTCGGAACGAACGCCGGAGAGTATCACAACAGTATGAGCTTGGTGCAACTCCTTAATAACATCCTTCAGATTGTGAATACCCGTAGAATCGATAAATGGTACGTGGCGCATTCGAATGATCAATACCTTTGATTTTTGTCCCGTCGTTTTCAGAGTAGAGCAATACTGCTTGGCTGATGCAAAAAAGAAGGGGCCACTGATCTCATAAATGGCCAATCCTTCGGGGAGCGAACCGTAATTTTCTAGTACGTCGCTATCTATTTCATTGGAAGTTTGACTTCCTGCATCAGCCATTCTTTTCATGAATAAGAGAGCAGAAAGCACAATACCTACTTCAATGGCATAAGTTAAATCGACTAAAACGGTTAGAAAAAAGGTGACCAGTAGAATCAGGATATCGAAGCCGGATCCTTTCAGTATAGAGACAAATGATCGCCATTCGCTCATGTTGTAGGCGACAACAATCAGGATTCCTGCCAAACAGGACATTGGAATAAGCTTAGCCCACTGACCAACAAATAGCATGATCAGTAAAAGGGTGATGGCGTGCACGATGCCCGCAATGGGAGTGCGTCCTCCATTTTTAACGTTTGTTGCGGTACGAGCAATGGCGCCAGTAGCCGGAATGCCGCCAAAAACAGGTGTAATCACATTGGCAATTCCCTGGGCAATTAGTTCGGTATTGGAACGGTGGTTGCCACCAATCATCCCGTCAGATACAACTGCCGATAGCAATGATTCAATTCCACCAAGCAAAGCAATGGTAAGCGCGGGAGCCAAGTAGTTGCTTAATTGGCTCATTTCAATAGATGGAAACGACAGCTTTATCGTTTTGGGGATGTCGCCAAAAACAGTTTCGATGCTTGAAACCGGCAATTCAAAAAACTGAACCAAGGCAGTAATTAGAATGATGGCGACAAATGAGCCTGGTATTTTTGTGGTTACTTTTTTAAAGAAAATAGTAATGAGTATTGTTGAAATGGTTAAGACAACTGCCCACGGATTTACAAGTTCAAGATGGGTCAGGTAAGTTGTCCACTTGTGAATGAACTCAGCTGGCAGTTTATCAATGGTTAATCCTAGCGCGTCTTTTATCTGAGTTGTGAAAATTACCAGTGAGATGCCACTGGTAAAACCAACCACAAGAGGGTGGGGAATAAACTTGAGCAAAGAACCCAAGCGCAACAATCCAAACAAAATGAGGATTACGCCCGCCATCATTGTTGAAATCATCAGACCATCGAGTCCATGGGTCTGCAGAATGCCAAAAACAATGACAATAAATGCTCCTGTAGGGCCACCAATTTGTACGCGGCTTCCGCCAAGAGCCGAAATAATTAGTCCGGCAATAATGGCTGTTATCAGTCCTTTTTCGGGCGAAACGCCCGATGCCACAGCAAAAGCAATGGCTAGTGGAAGTGCCACAATTCCTACAATAATTCCGGCAAAAAGATCTTTCGAAAATTGGTGTTTACTGTACCCTTGCTTCAAAACACTGTAAAGCTTGGGATGAAACAAATGCTTCATAAAATGACCCAGATTTAAATTTGAAGCGACAAATGTAAAGACAAATGGCTGTGGTTATTCCCGGAAACCCGAATATTTTCTGAAAATCGTGAGTTTATAATATTTGATCAATAAAAAAGGCCATCGATTCTTCGATGACCTTTCAACTGATATTGGTAAAAGCGGACTAAAACTTCCCGAATTTAAATACCAATCCTGCGGTTAAACCCTCCAGAATCTCCGGGTCGGTATATAGCATGTTAATAGCTGATGTAAATCGATAGCTTGCAGTGGCTGCCATCCGAAAGTGACGAGTAATATTGAACTCTAACTCAACGCCAGGTTCAAATACCCAGTACACATCGCTTCGGTCGTTGGTCGACCACCAGTAATCCCAGTTGTTATGATGCTCCACATAGGCAATTCCTCCCAAGCCGAATAATACCGGGAATGATAGATGTACTGCTCGTTTCGATCCAAGGATCGGCTCAATAAATAAACCCCCATAACCACCGGCTAAATTGTAGTCTAAATTATTGTTGAATACATTGTCGTAGTTAATGTCGTTTACAAAGCCATAACCGCCCAGCCCAATGGCAAACGAGTGGTTGATAATCCACGCACCACGAGCCCCCATTATAATAGCGTCTTTATGATCGATTTCGCTATACGAAACGCTGATTGCACCATATCCGCCATTTGATCTTCTTTTTGAAAAAATGGTTTGAATTTCATCCTCTTCATTATAGCGATTGTAGTTCTGAGCAGCAGCCATTTCGGCAATTAAGATTATGCTGAGAAGTATAATTAGTTTGTTCATTGTCTGTTGTTTAATTTTTATTTAAAAAATGTATTTGATGGTAAAGGCAAAATCGAACGGGTGGAGTTGGAAGAAATTTTTCCCAAACAGATTGAAAAAGGGTTTTGCTTCAATACCAAAAGTGAGCGGAACATCCATCAAGGTGTATTCTAAGGCTACTAATCCATCCAGCCCGACTACCGGTCCTGTCTTTTTTTCGTAATAATAAGGCTGGTATAACAGCTCATCCGGATCGTAGGCATTCCACTTTTCGTATCCAATATGGGCTCCAAATCCGTAGATGAAAACAACATCATTGGAAAAATCGAATAATTCGTATTGGTGAAACTCTTTTAGACCAGTCAATTGTATCCCATGTTTTCGGGTGCTCAATAGCGCTTTGTAGGACACGTACTCATTAGCAAATGCACGATATTCAAAACCTGAAGAATAGCCTCCGCGAATACCAATAGCCTGGTCGTATTGTTGCGAAGAAGCTGAAAGGGAAATCAGTAGCGTTAGACTAATGAATAAAAGTTTTTTCATAGGATATTACTTCTTAGTTATCGTTAATAATTTGTCCTGATCCAGAGATGCTGCTTCTGATTTCAGGGGTATTGATATATCGAAGGCTGCCGCTGCCGGAAATCTTCACATCAATCAAAGCTTCAACATCAACAAATAAATTACCGCTGCCAGAGATGGTGGCATGGCAGGTGTTTTGCTCCAATCCATAAGATTCAATTTTTCCGGATCCGCTAATGAGCAAGTCAGAATGGGTGCAAATGCCGGAAATCATTATTCGTCCTGAGCCTGAAATGTTGGCACTTAAATCATGAGTATCGATGGCTGTTTCAATTTGGCCTGATCCTGAAAGTGCCAGCTTGAATTCGGCGGATGAAAAATGATCAGTCACAACATAGCCGGAGCCACTTAGAGTTACCCCTTCAAGGTGTGGAGTGGTGATGTAAATGTGCATCGGTAAGCTGTTGTGTAAACTATGAACGCCGCGTGTACGTATTTTCAGTTTATTGCCATCAAGATCGGTGACGATGTATGGAAGAATGTTTGATTCGGCAGTAATTTCAATGGCGTAGTCGTCACCCGATATGATTGTCACATCGTAGGAACCACTAATTTTTACTTCGTTAAACGATGCTGTATAACGATCTTCTGTTACCGCATGTCCGTTGCCAACAATCGAAATATCTTCAATGCACGACTGGAAACTAAGCAATAAGATAACGATAAACGTCCAGTGGGGAGTTTTAATTGTTTTCATAGTTCTCTGTTTTCGGAATGAATAAAAAGTTTGTTTTCGTTTTCTATTTTTAATGACAAACTTTTTTTTGCAGGGTTGCAAATCGGATAAAAAAATATAGTTTTTTTGCTACTGTCTGGTGAATAGGGATTTCATTTCACGTTGAAAGGAAGGCTGACAACCGGTTGGCAGAAAGATACGATGACGTTTCAACGCGAAGGTTTCAATACAGAAGAGCTCCCCACTACTGCACTTGGGTGAGTGAAAATCAGCGATACCATTGGCCGAAATTTTGTTCTGGTACCACTGATTTTTAATTGCTGAAAATGCTTACTTCTCCGGAAACAGCAATGATATTAAGCTTTTCACCTTCGGCTGTCTTTTTCCCGAAGTACCCTTTGCGTCGGTTGGTGTCGTTTTTGTCATCCAGAAGTTCTTTGTCTTCTACTTCCAATTCCCGGCCAAGTAGCAAATCGGCTTTTGTTGTTGTTATTTCAAAATTGAAAACGCTCTCGGGATTGAAATACAAGCTGACATCGGTGTTTTTTGATTCGATGTAAAGGTCAGCGAAATTGGAGACGATTTTCTCCATTTCCAGATCACCGTAACTAAACCGGAACGTACCGCGATTAGTTAATTGATTTAGCCTGAATGATGTGAAACTACCTTCGGCTTCAATTTGATCTGCTCGGCGCAATCTGAATTTATCGCGCCTTGAATTGATGATCAACGACTTGGCCTCAATGATTTCAATTTCGGAAGACTTGGAATAAATACGCAGGTTATCAGTCGATTTTAAATAGAAGTCGCTGTAATTGGTCGTAATTCGTCCGTTGGGCATGGAGTTGATGGAAGCGTCGGCAAAGTTTAGTTGAATGTTTGCCTTTTTGGTCAGGTCATGTGCTTTCAGTTTACCATTGCTTAAATCAACGTCAATCGGACCATTGTAATCATCGATATAAATGTCACCAAACTTATTTTCGATTTTTAATGGATTGCTTGCCGGTAACCATATTTTGTAGTCGATTTCTATGGAGCCATCAGTTTGTAAAAGAGTCTCTTTAAACTTTAGAAATTCGCTTTCCAACTGACTTTGATTTTTGTCTGCAATGGTTCGGATAATGAGGTAATGTGTACTGCTGGTAAAATCAAAGTCGATGTTGTCCAGTGTTTTATCCAGGCGGTTCATCTTTTTCTCTTCCACTTTCATGGTTACGTTAACTGCAACCGAGTCTTTGTCCCAGGTATACAATTCTATTTTTCCATATTTGTTGGAAATTTCGATATTCGTTGTTGGGCTAACAGCAAATCGTTTTTGAATTTCCCGGGTTTCAGAAAACTGGGCCTGAGATTTACCTACTCCGGCAAGCAATAGGCAAATCCATAAAATGTGGCGACTTAGCTTTATCATATCCAGTAACTTTTAGCAATTAATTTGTTCCAATACCTGATCGACTAATTTCATCCTGAAGCGATTATTTTCAATCATGGCTTCAATCACTTCCTTGTTCGAAACATTTTCTTTTAAATCGGTTTTCAGGTTGTTGTACATCGATTCCAATTCCTGCAAATCATCTTCTACTTCCATTTGCAACTCCGGAATGAGCTGGTAGCATTTCCTGATTTCTCTCAATTTTCCATCTACTTGTTGAGCGTAATAAGCCTCAGCTTCAATTAGCTCTTTCATTTCAGGGTCTACTTCTTGTGCAAACTTGTATTGTTGATCCGGCATCATCAGTTGGGTGACAACAACCCCCGAACCGATAATGGCGAGTGCTATTACGGCAGCTATTTTAAGCCAGTTCAGGTTTTTGGGTTGTTTTATCGTTGGTGATGTCAATTGTTCATTCAGCTTCTCCCACACCTCAGGCGATGGACTGTAAATGTCAAAGTCCTCGCTGTTATTTCTCACGAATTCTTCTAAACGATCTTTATTCATGCTGTTCTCATTTGCTGATTTCTTAAAATGTCCTGTACCCTGCGTTTTGCCCGCATAAACTGCGATTTTGAGGTTGACTCGGTGATGCCCAGGATTTGAGCAATTTCACCGTGATCGTACCCTTCGAGCAGGTAAAGAGAGAAAACGATCCGACCACCTTCGGGTAACTCCTCCATGGCTTTGAGGATGTCTTTGCTCGTGAGCTTTACGGCATCCGATTCTTCCTCAGGTGGGCGTTGATCGTAAACTTCATCACAATACACCAAATCGAGTTTTCGCTTATTAATGGCATTAATGCATGTTCGTACAGTAATGGTTTTCAGCCAGGAGCCGAAACTAGATTCGTAGCGAAAACTGTCGAGCTTGGAAAACGCTTGCAGAAAAACTTCCTGAAGCATATCTTCGGCATCCTCGCGATTATTCATCATGCGATAACACACGTTAAACATCGCGTTGGAATACAGCTTATAAATCTCGAACCGTGCATGGTCGCTACCATGCTTACAATCCTCGATCAGGTGTTGATGTATGAATGCCGCTTTGCCCAATTTTTACTCTGTTTTCGCTATTAGTGACAAGAAAAAAACTACAGGGTTGCAAGATGAAGTAAAATTATCATATAAAAATGAAAGAAGCTCATTTTTGATTGTCGGTACAAAAGTAAACAGAGAAGATATTAACTTTATAGTGACACAGAAGTTAACTAAAACTCAATTTTCTGGTTGGAGATAAAAAAAATGGAACATGAAGGACGGTGAATTAAGAAATATTATTTCCTTTGTTTCATCAAATGAGAGCAAACACAATTCATATCGTCCTTTTTTCAGCAGTCGCAGTCATCGTGAGCAGTTAGGGAGGAGTATGGATTAAAAGATATATCAATATAAATTGAAGCCATTCTCTGTAACAGGGAATGGCTTTTTTTATTTAAACAGGCTTATGTTTTTAATACAGAAATTTAATATCTCAGCAGTCGCAGCACTTGTCCGTGTGGAGTTGATCACATAGGAGCGGGACTGTATTGCATTGTCAAAATCCCTTTCCGGTGTGGTCATCCGGGGAGGGATTTTTTTGTTTGCCATTTTTAATCTTAAATACACCTAATCATGAACAATCATTTTTTAGAAGAGAAGTTATCCGGGCAATACCGAAACATCCCGGTATCGTTTGTTCGAAGTATTTTAAATGTTGCCGGAAAAAAGGAAATGATCTCTTTTGCCGGTGGATTGCCAAATCCGTCGCTTTTTCCGGTTGATGAGTTGGCCGAATCAGCACAGGCGGTGATGGCAAAAAGTGGACGTACTATTTTGCAGTATGCCGGTTCGTTGGGCTATTATCCGTTGCGCGAGTGGATTGCCAATCGGTATCGTGATAAATACAGCATAAATATTACTCCTGAGATGGTTGTCATTACAAACGGTTCTCAACAAGCTATTGATATTTTGGCTAAGTTATTTATCGATAAAGGCGATGGTGTTTTGCTTGAAAAACCCAGCTACTTGGGAGCGATCCAGGCGTTGTCGGCTTATCAACCGCAATTTTGTGAAGTGGATTTAGAAAACGATGGAGCCAACTTAGAACAAGTCGAGTCGTGTTTCTTGAACCGGAACATCAAGATGATGTATGTCGTTCCCAATGCGCAAAATCCTTCCGGAGTCAGTTATTCTGAAGAAAAGCGGAGGGATTTGGCGATGTTGCTGAGAAACTACAATCAGTTTCTGGTTGAAGATGACCCCTATAATGAAATTTGGTTCGAGGAGCAGTTTCCAGCGCCCGTCAAAAAATATGCACCGGATCATGTAGCCTGGACCGGGTCTTTTTCAAAAATGGTAGCTCCGGGGTTTCGGAATGGCTGGGTGGTTTTGCCTCCCGATTTGGTTCCCCATTTCGATAAAGCGAAGCAATCAACCGATTTGAATCCTAATAACCTGACACAATACATCTTGCATCATTACTTAACGCATTTTGATTTGGACGGACACTTGGGGCGAATTCGAAAGAGTTATGCAGAGCAATGCCGTTTTATGCACGATATGCTGAAGCGCTACTTGCCCAGGGAAGTGCAAATAACACATCCCAAAGGAGGCATGTTTATTTGGCTGACCTTGCCTGAGGGATTAAAAGCAGATGAATTGATAAAACGTACGATGAAAAGAGGCGTTATTTTCGTTCCCGGCAACTCGTTTTTTACGAATGGAGAAGGGAATCAACACATTCGAATGAATTTTACAAATGCTGAATTCCCAGATATCAAAAAAGGCGTGAAAATTATGGCGGAGGAGATGATAAGAACAGTGTAAGAAATAGTTGTCTGAGTATATGGGATACGGAGGTTTATTAAACCTCTGTATTTTTTTATGTGGTTTAAACCGAAATCATCCGACCTTGAAAGACACTGGAAGCCTCATTGAATCCTTTGTAATGATGAATTGAATCTTTGAAATCATTAATTAGAATGAGTTCAAACTAGTCTAAAAATTATTTATTTAGTAAAATTATATAATTAGGCATTTGGAATATCTAAGATCATATGTAAATTAGGAGTGTGAAATCAAAATCGGCATTCTTTTAAATGATTACAATCCTGAAAATTTATCTGTCAGTATTGCTTGTTTTTTGGGGTTGCACATTATGTTGGTCGCAGTCTGAATGTGAAGTGCTTGACTATACGACTTCCATACAAGTAAAATCAAACAAATTGGTTAAAAAAGAGTCATTCTTGATTCAGATTAACGATAAACGATCCAATTGGATCGCAGATATAAAGATTCCATTTGATAAAAATGACAAACTGGAGATACTGGAAGCAGTTGTCAAGGACCTGAATGGGAACATCGTTCGAAAAATAAGGAACCACGAGATCACGACACGAAATGATATTGCTAGAGGAGCATTTTATGAAGATGACTTTATAAAAGAGTTTGAGCTGAAATGGGATGCTTATCCATACCAAATAAAATATAGCTACCAAAGAATTACTGATCGGTTTTTATATATTGCTAAGTGGTATCCAGGCGTCAATGCAAAGGTCTTCACGCACAACGCGACTTTGGAAGTTGACGTGCCTGATGGTTTTTCAATGAGAATTGACACGATCGGTGGGTTTATCTTTAGAGAGGAAAAATTGAAGAATGCCACCCGTTTTAAATGGCAGAAGAGTGATATCAGCTCATTCGAAAGTGAATATTTTTCGCCTCCCGGTCAAGAAACTGTTCCACATGTGATCGTAATCCCAAATTTATTTAACTACGAATTGAAAGGAAGCTTTGATAGTTGGCAGTCATATGGCATCTGGCAAGATCAGATGAATGATGGTTTGGATGTACTTCCACCGAGTGAGCAATTGAAAATTGATCGCTTGGTCGCAGGGACGAAAGATCCGAAGGAGGTTATTAAGATTCTGTACCATTATCTTCAGGATAATACCCGGTATATCGGCGTTTTTGTTGATGAAGGAGGATTAAAGCCCTATTCCGCTTCGTATGTATGCGAAAACGGATATGGAGATTGTAAGGCGCTGACCATATACCTGAAAGCACTTTTAAACCATGTTGGCATTCCTTCTTTCTATACAAAAATATACTCCGGAGAGAATCCTGTAAGGATTAATCAGGCTTATCCCAGTCAACAGTTTAATCATGTTATTCTTGTGGTGCCCCTTCAGGGAGATACGATATGGTTGGAAAATACGGCCAGTTATTTGCCTTTTGATTACTTAGGAACTTTCACTCAAAACAGATACGGACTTCTTGTAAATGGAGAGAAAAGCGAACTGGTAAAAACTCCAACATTAAGTCAGGCAGACGTTTTGAGAACAACTACCTGTACATTCAACTTAAATTTAGAAGGAAATGGAACTGCTAAAGTTTCTGAAAAATTAAGAGGGGATGATTTCGAGACATGTAAGTATTATCAGACGAGTAGAAGTAAGGAAGATCAGAAGGATTATATAGAGGAATCGATCCCACTCCGAAACTTTCAGATTGAAGATTGGAAATTCTCGCAGGAAAACCGCGATTCCGCTTCAATGTGTTTAGATGTTGAGATGCAGGTGAAAGACCAATTTAGAACTATTGGTGGTATGATTGTTCTGAATCCAAAAACCTTAAGAATGCCGGATATTAATAAGCCAGAAGACCGAAAGACTCCGGTGAGAATAACATTTCCAATTAATAAATTGGATTCAATTATTTATTATTTACCGTTTTACAACGATTACGAAGTTGAATTGCCCAAAAGTGTTCTGCTGAAATCTGATTTTGGCTGTTACGAAGAGCATTATTTGCAAAAAGATAGCGCATTGTTTTTTACCCGTCGTTTTCAGTTATACGATGGGGATTACCCATTAGATCGATATTCTGAGATATATGCTTTTTTTGATTCTATAAAAGATGTTCAACACCGGTCTGCAATTGTATTAAATCCAAACTAAATGAAAATATTTTATCTTTTTCTCTTTCTGATTTTAATCTCACCCAGCGTTAGTTATGCTCAAGAGTATTCACGAGATTTTGGAGTTATTAGCAAAGAAGAGTGGGATCTTAAAACCTATGACAAAGACCCGGAAGCGCCGGCTGTAATTCTTTTTGATCAAGGGAAATCTATATTTTTTGATACGGATGAAGGAGATTATGATATCCGTTTTACAAGAACAAAACGGATTAAAATACTAAAAGAAGCAGGGATTGATTATGCTGAAATAGCTATCCCGTATTATCAAGATGGTTTTGGAAAGACAGAAGAGGTCGTATCTATTGAAGCTTATACTTATAGCTTGGAAGATGGAAGCTTGACAAGAGCAAAATTGGATCAAAACTTAGTTTATAAAGAAAAGAAAAACAACAATTGGTATTGCCAAAAATTTACACTCCCAGATGTGAAAGTTGGATCAATTATTGAATATAAGTATG
The DNA here is from genome assembly GCF_963678245.1 of uncultured Sunxiuqinia sp. Taxonomy (NCBI): domain Bacteria; kingdom Pseudomonadati; phylum Bacteroidota; class Bacteroidia; order Marinilabiliales; family Prolixibacteraceae; genus Sunxiuqinia; species uncultured Sunxiuqinia sp. Next base: position 53,218 of record NZ_OY782770.1, on the reverse strand, counting down.
TTGTGGAGACTCCATTTCTTTTTAACCTTCCGGGTTGGGTCTTTCAGACCAGCATTCCCACAATCTTTAGCGTATATCAAGTGAGCATGATTCCTTTTTACAAATACGCTTTTTTAGCTCAGGGAATAAAGCATTTTGATTATCGACTTTCAGAGGAGGATCGTTCCGAAAGAACTTTTGGCAAGATCGTTCAGAATTATGGACAGAATATTGGAAGTGGGGTGGTCTTTCACGACTTAGTTCACACGTTTGCAATGAAGAATGTTCCAGCATTTAACGATGAATCATATATTACTTCGGTTGATGATTATATTATGAAGGTTGATTTTCAACTTTCCAATATTTATTATCCAACGGGTGGGGCAAAGGAAATTATGACGACATGGCCCGGCCTATGTGAAAGCCTTAATAAGCATGAAAATTTTGGTAAATACGTAAAAAGTTGTACCCGGTCGGCAAAGAAAGTTTTGGAATCTGAAATAGACTTGAACGGGATGAGTCAGACCGAAAAGAGCATTGCTATCATTGAATTTGTCAGATCTCATTACAGTTGGAATCAGATTAATTCTAAGTATGCGTCGAAGAATTCGAAGCAACTACTCACTGAGAAATCAGGAAATAATGCAGATATAAACTTGTTTTTACTTGCGTTACTTCGCACGGCTGGCGTCGATGCTGATCCTGTAATAATTAGCACACGCAACCATGGAAAAATAAAGGTTGACTACCCTTTTGAATACTTTTTCAACTACGTTGTCGTGTTGGTGAAGATTGATAATAAATCCTATTTAACAGATGGAACAAATGACCTGATTGCCTATAATGAAATACCTCCAAGTTGTATAAACGAAAAGGGATTATTGGTCGATGACGAAGAGCTTGCTTGGATTAGTTTAGTTAATCATAAAAATTCAATTGACAGTAAGAATATTCGGATTAAGATCGATGCCAACCATTTTGTTGGCGAGGCATCTGTTTCAATTAATACCTCCGTATTTGAATCATTTTGGTATAAGAACTCTTTTCAAAACGATACTGCAAAAATAAGGGAGCATTTGTTAAAGCGTGGTTTTTCAAAAGTCAATATGGTGAGTAGTTTCAATTTTGATCGGAACAGAAAGCCTTATGTCATCTCATTTGATAGCGAATTTCCTGTCGAGCAATTGGGAAATAAACTGGTGGTTTCACCATTCTTGAATTTCCCGATTAGAGAGAATAAATTGAAACAGAAAACACGCTCATACCCGGTTGATTTTATCTATTCGAAAACGGAGGAATATAATTCAATAATTGAAATTCCTTCAGGCTATCAAATAAATTCACTCCCCGGCGATTACCATTTCAGTGATGATCTGGTTGATATTGAAATCAAGTTCAAAAACGGAGAAGAATTGATTGGTGCGAATGCAAGTTACACATTAAAAAAATCTGTTTATCAACCGAATGAATATACTACGCTGAAGCATTGTTTGGATACAATTGTTAAGAAATTTAATGAACAGATTGTATTCGAAAAGATCTGATCTCGTGGCTGCTTATTTGCCAGAAGAGAGTAGCGAAAGTTGCTTAGATTTCAAACGAAATCCGAAAATCGCATCCATTTCTAAAATTGGAACATCCGTAGGCTGTTTTGCCTTTTAGGATTTTGCCGGTGTTGCATTTTGGGCAAGTGCTTTCGTCTTTTATTTGAGGGTGAAGTTGGATAGATTGCTCATCATTTAACAATAGTCGGCCATCCAATTTCAAGCCTTCGTAGCTGAATCCTTTAATCAATGGTGTTTTACCTTTAGCAACCAAGCTTGAAATTTGTTTATCAGTTAGCTTTTTGCCAAACCATTGAAACGGAATTTTAAAGTGGCATCCGTTATTCCATTCGGAGCAGCCAAAGGCCGATTTGCCATTCATAAGTTTGCCTTTTTTACATTGCGGGCAGGTTAGCTTATCGGGGGCTTTGCTTGAAACTTTCTTTTTTGCATTGGTTTTTTCTTCAGTCTGCGCTTTTTTCTCTTCGTCTTCAAGAATTGTGATTTGCTTTTTTTGTGATTTTTTTACCTGCCAAATCACCTCGGTTACCATGTTTTTCAGGTCGGCCATAAACTGGGCGATCTCCAATTCGCCGGATTCAATTTTACGAAGTTTCTTCTCCCATTGTCCGGTTAATTCGGCCGATTTTAGCAGGTCATTCTCAATGGTATTAATCAAATCCATCCCTGTTGGTGTAGCAACCAATCGCTTGCGTTCTTTGCGAATATATCGCCTGCGAAAAAGTGTTTCAATAATGTTGGCTCGAGTAGATGGACGACCAATACCATTTTCTTTCATCAGTTCGCGCAATTCGTCGTCGTCCATGTTTTTGCCGGCAGTTTCCATTGCCCGTAGCAGCGTTGCCTCCGTAAAGTAATTGGGGGGCTGGGTTTGTTTTTCCTGTAACTCGGGCTTGTGCGGTCCGTGTTCGCCTGTGGTAAATGCAGGCAGAATATTGTCGTCCGACTGGCCTCCTTTTTTATCATTCTTGTACACTTCTCGCCAACCTGGTTTCAAAATCAGTTTGCCTGTTGCTTTAAACTGGTGTTTTTCGATGCTTGCTTCAACGGTGGTATTGGCAATTTCGCAATCAGGATAAAAGACAGAAATGAAGCGTTTCACAACCATGTCATACACTTTTCGTTCTGCTTCGGCTAAATCAATTCGATAAACTCCGGTTGGAATAATAGCGTGGTGATCAGTAATTTTTTTGTTGTCGAAAACTTTTTTCGATTTTCGGATTTTACCGGCACTTAATAATGGCTGGGTTAGTTCTTCGTAACCCTTCAGGTTTTTTAAAGTGGCAGGCACTTTTTTATAAATATCGTCCGAAAGGAAAGTGGTGTCAACACGCGGATAAGTGGTTGCTTTTTTTTCGTAGAGTGACTGAATGGTTCGCAAGGTTTCGTCGGCACTGAGGTTTAGCTTTCGGTTACATTCAATTTGTAATGAGGTCAGGTCGAACAAACGTGGCGGATGTTCTTTGCTCTTCTTTGTCGCAATTTTGCCGATGTGTAAGTCCTTTTCCGAAATATCTTCCAATACCTTTTGTGCTTTCTCTTTGTTTTCAAATCGCCCGGTTGTTGAGGCGAAAATAGCATCGCGGTAATTGGTTTTAATTTCCCAAAAGGGTTTTGGTTTGAAATTTTCAATTTCAATTTGTCGCTCTACAATTAGCGCGAGGGTGGGCGTTTGTACTCTGCCAATGGAAAGTACCTGTTTGTTTTGTCCGTATTTTAAGGTGTACAATCGAGTTGCATTCATGCCCAAAAGCCAGTCGCCAATTGCACGAGCACTGCCTGCTTCGTATAGCTTTTGAAATTCCTCACTGGGAAGCAGTTTCTCAAAACCTTCGCGAATAGCTTCTTCTGTTAGCGATGAAATCCAAAGTCGTTTGATCGGTGCTTTGTTTCCGGCTTTTGTAAGTACCCAGCGTTGGATTAATTCTCCTTCTTGCCCGGCATCACCACAATTGATAATTTCATCAGCTTTACCAATCAAATTTTCTAAAATAGAAAACTGCTTTTTCACCCCTTCGTCATTAATCACCTTTATTCCGAACCGCTTGGGGATCATCGGTAGTTCGTTGATATTCCAGTATTTCCAGCGTGCTGTATAGTCATGCGGTTCTTTGAGTGTGCACAAATGGCCAAAGGTCCAGCTCACCTGGTAGCCATTTCCTTCGAAATAACCATCGCGCCGACTTTTTGCTCCAATAATTTGTGCAATTTCTTTGGCAACGCTTGGTTTTTCGGCAATACAAAGTTTCATGAAAAGTGATTGGTTGACAGAAGTTAGTTGTTCGTTGTTTATGTCCGGTTTCAGTTAGAGCATTCTTATGCCATCTTCTTCGAGCTTTATCAAGCGGTGTTTGTACAAAGCACCAACGGCCTTTTTAAAATTCTTTTTGCTGATTTGGAAGGTGTTTTTGATTACCTCGGGCGAACTTTTATCGGTTAAAGGAAGAAAGCCTTCGTTGGCTGCCAGCTTGTTCAAAATTCCCTGTGAGATCTCATCAATCTTTTCGTAGCCTTCCTTTTGAAGCGAGAGGTCAATTTTTTCGTCTTCGCGAATAGTTTTGATATAGCCTTTCAGTTTTTGACCGATTTTTAGGTTTTGAAAAACCTCATTCTTGTAAATCATTCCCCAGTGGCTGTTGTCGATGATGGCTTTATATCCCAAATCGGTTTGCCCAGCTATAATTAGGTCTACTTCTTCGCCTACTTCATAATCAACCGGAATATTATCGACGCTTTTATCCAATTTTGATGAAGCAGCAATACGTTGACTTTCATCGTCTAGGTACACGAAAACCAAGTACGAATGCCCGGCTTCCATTGGGTGTTGCTGCTCGCGAAAGGGTGCCAGCAAATCTTTTGGTAAGCCCCAATCCAAAAATGCCCCAACAGTTGTTACTGAAACGACTTTCAATAATGCAAACTCGCCCACCATTGCTTTGGGAGTTTCATTGGTCGCAACAAGTCGGTCTTCAGAGTCAAGATATATGAATACATTCAGTACATCTCCAGGTTTTGAACCCTCAGGTACATAGCGCTTGGGCATTAAAATTTCGCCATGTGGGCCACCATCGAGATAAATCCCAAAGTCAACTTCTTTTACAATTTCCAGTTCGTTCATTAAACCAATAGCTGCCATTTCTCCGTGTTTTTAGTTAGTCGCAAAGGTACGTTTTCAAAGGAAATATTAGTAATTTCTTTTCGATTTAATATGGAAATCTATAGCGTTCAGAAGAAAAGGTTTATTTTTGAGTCTAATTTGAAAAAGTCAGAAGTAATATGACGAGAAGCAGTGGGATTTTATTACATATCAGTTCGTTGCCGGGAAAGTACGGAGTTGGAACCTTAGGAGAAGAAGCATATGACTTTGTGGATTTCTTACGAGAGACAGAACAAAAACTTTGGCAGATTTTGCCGTTAGGACCAACAGGATTCGGAAACTCGCCCTACCAGAGTTATTCAGCATTTGCCGGAAGTGACCTGCTGATTGGAGTGGATCGATTGGTAAAAGATAATTTGTTGAAGAAAAGTGAGCTTGCTGACTTGACGAAATTTTCGGATAAAAAAGTAGACTACGAGCAAGTAGCTCCGGTTAAAACCGCCTTGTTGAAAAAGGCTTTTAAACGGTTTAACGAGAAATTTGATCTGTATAAAGAGGATTACTACAATTTTTTGGGTGAGCATTCTTGGTGGTTGGATGATTATTCTCTTTTTCAGTCTTTGAAACAACAGGATCCGGATTTAATCTGGAATGAATGGGAAAAGCCGATAAAGCATCGAAATCAGCTTGCCATTGACAAGGCTCATCTTGAGTTCGCAGAGGCAATCAGTTACCAACGTTTTATTCAGTTTATATTTTTCAAGCAATGGTTTGACTTGAAGGAATATGCAAACAATCATGATGTGCAGTTATTTGGCGACATGCCTTTGTATGTGTCGCTCGATAGTGCAGACGTATGGGGAAATCAGGATATTTTTCTGTTGGATGATAAGGGCAAACCAACTCATATTGGAGGAGTACCGCCAGATTATTTCAGTGAGACAGGACAGCTGTGGGGTAATCCGGTATTTGACTGGGAGCGGTTGGCTGAACGCGATTTCGACTGGTGGATTGCACGTTTGCACTTCAGCTTTAAAATGTATGATTTAATCCGGATTGACCATTTCCGTGGTTTGGAGTCATTTTGGTCGGTAAAAGCTGACGAGAAAACAGCTATAAAGGGCGAATGGGTGCCGGCAAAAGGTTTAGAATTATTGAAACTGCTGAAATCTCAGATTGGAGAACTGCCTGTTATTGCTGAAGATTTGGGTGTTATAACCCCAGAAGTTGAAAATCTTCGGGATGAATTTGAATTAGCAGGAATGAAAGTCCTTCAATTTGCTTATGCGTCGGACGAGACCAACGAGCATTTACCGCATAACTTTGGTGAAAACTTTGTGGTTTACACCGGAACACATGATAATGATACAACGTTAGGATGGATAAAATCTGCCACTATTGATGAGCGCCAGAATCTCAAATACTATTTTAATGTGGGAGTCGCAAAATTGCCGGATCGGATTATTGAAGCGGCATGGGCATCGGTTGCAAAGATGGCAATTGTTCCGATGCAGGATTTGTTGGCTCTTGATTCTAAAGGTCGCATGAATGTGCCGGGAACTGCAGTTGGCAATTGGGAATGGCGTTTTAAGTGGGAGCAGTTGAAAACTTCGAAAAAGGATTACTTGAAGGAGTTAACGAAAAGGTACAACCGATTATAGTTCGACGGTATTTTAAAATAGAGGAGCTATTCCAAAATCGAGTTGAAGATTTGGAATAGCTTTTTTTCTGAAATTTTTAGTTGGAAGTGTAGAATAGGCAGATTAAGAAATAGGGTTGGTTAGTTTTTAGCATTTTCACTTCCATCATTGGCATACAATGATGGAAGTGAAATGTTGAAGTGAATAACAATTAATCTTAGAGCAATGATGAATAACACTGGGATGATCTGAAGAATTGGATCCGCAACATTTAATCGAAATAAAGCAAGATACAGACTTGCACCTAAAATGCAGACGGTTGCATAAACTTCTTTTTTGAAAATAACAGGCATCTCATTGACCAGGATGTCGCGCAGAATACCACCAAATACACCGGTTATTGTTCCAAGAATAATACAATTTACGGACTCCAAATCATATTCAAGTCCGATTTGTACGCCGGTAATTGTGTAGAGCCCTAAACCAATGGCATCGAAAAATAGCAGCGGACGGCTAATGTTGTAAAGACGTGATTTGAACGCTATGGCGAAAATCGTTCCGGCTAAAATAAAGTAGATATAGGAAGTTTGCTCTAACCAAAAAACTGATTTTCCGGTTAGTAAAATATCACGAATTGTTCCACCGCCTACCGCTGTTGCAAATGCGATGATCAGAACTCCAAATGGGTCCAAGCGTTTATGCATAGCTGTTAGCGCCCCTGAAATAGCCAGAGCAAAAGAACCTAAAATGCTTATGTAGTTGAGTGCAAGTTCCATGAAATTTGTTTTTTGACGACAATAATACGCATTTTAAAGTTGAATGTTAAAAGAGATAAACTGAGACACTTGATTTTAGAACATTCTTCTGGTTGCTTTCAATAAAGATTGTAATTTTGTTGGATTCAAAAAATTATCCCATGCAGATGAATGAGAAACTGGAAGCTTTTGGCAAGTTGTTAGAAATTATGGATGAACTTCGCGAGAAGTGTCCGTGGGATCGTGAGCAAACTTTTGAGTCGTTACGCAAATTAACGATCGAAGAAACCTACGAATTGGGTGATGCTATTTTGCAGGCTGACTCGCAGGAGATTAAAAAGGAATTGGGCGATTTGCTGCTGCACATTGTATTTTATGCGAAGATCGGTTCTGAGAAAAATGCTTTCGATATTCAAGATGTTATCTCAGGATTGAATGAAAAATTGATTTATCGTCATCCTCATATTTATGGGAATATTGATGTTGATAATGCCCGCGAGGTTGAGCAAAACTGGGAAAGCCTGAAATTGAAAGAGAAAGGCCGGAAAAAGAAAACGGTTTTGGAAGGAGTGCCATCGTCGCTACCTGCTTTGGTAAAAGCTGATCGCGTACAGGAAAAGGTGAGTGGTGTTGGGTTTGATTGGGATCGGCCGGATCAGGTTTGGGATAAGGTAAAAGAGGAAGTGAACGAGCTGCAGGATGAAATTATGGCAAATGAAAAGGATAAAATAGAAGCAGAGTTTGGGGATCTATTTTTTTCATTGGTAAATGCTGCCCGGCTGTATGGTGTTGATCCGGAGGCTGCCCTGGAGCGCACAAACCTGAAGTTTATTAAACGGTTTAATTATTTAGAGAGTCAGACCCTGAAAAAAGGGAAGGACTTGAAAGAGATGACCTTGGCTGAAATGGATAAATACTGGGAAGAAGCTAAAAAACTGGAATCTTAAGGATACCCAAAACTACTTTTGGTATACTTCGGCAGGTTAATGCCGCTCTATTCGGAGGTTGTATTTTTGAAGTAGCCCAGCCAAACCAATTTCATTAAAACGAGCTTTTTTGACTCTGTTCTGATCCGGGTCAAACGAAAAATCAACAGCGGTTCGAAAATCAGCTTTTTCAAGATTGGTTCGAAAAAAGGTAGCTCCCGTAAGTGTGCAATTGTCAAAAATGGCTTCGGTTAAATCACATTCTGAAAAATCAACTTGAATTAATGAGCCATCGCGAAAATGTACTTTTTTCATTTTCTTTTGAGTAAACAAAGCGTAGTCAAGCTGGCAATTGTCAAATGCAACTTCAAACAAAAAGTTCTGGCAAAGACTAAAATCGAACCCAACCAATTTGCATTGTTTAAATCGTACATCTTTTAAGCCAGTGTTCGTGGTATGCACTATTGTCAGGTTGCAGTTTTTAAACTTGCATTCAATAAAGTCACAATCTGAAAGGTCACAATTTGCAAATGAACACTCAATAAACTCGCAGCTTTGAAATTCTTTTCCAGCAAGGTTTTCCTGCGAAAAATCTACTTGTTTGTATGTTTTGTCGTCATTTGAAATGTCAATCATGCTTGTCTTCCTTTTTTTGCAAATTTAGATAACATTAGAACTAATATTCGATTTTTAATCAAAATAGTTGTGTACTACTCTTGCTAAATTGAAAAAGAGACTATTCCCTGAAATATCGGAACAGTCTCTTTATATTTTCACTGAACAAAAATTAAACCTCTAGTATAAATTCTTCTTTTGGGTTTCGAACTTTTTTCATGCTTGCCAGCCAGTCTGATTCGTCGTCGCGATAGCCCAGTGGCAATAAAGTCACACTTTTCAGCCCTTTTTCATCTAATCCAAGTAGCTTATCCAGCTCTTCGGGAGTGAAGCCTTCCATTGGCGTACAGTCTACTTTTAGCTCAGCTGCTTGCGCAATTGAAAGACCGAACCCAATATATGCCTGACGTGCTGTGTGTACAAAGTTTTCCTCAGCAGTTTGGGGCAAGTATGATGCTTTTAGCTTGTCTGTGTACGAGCTAAAACGTCCACGAGGCAAGCCTCTTTCATCAGTTGTGTAATCGTATATTTGGTCAATCCGCTCTTGTGTGTAGCGATCCCATGCGGCAAAAACCAACAAATGAGAACATTCGGCTACAATTTCCTGACCCCATGCAATCGGAACGATTTTTTCCTTTAGTTCCTGATCTGTAATAACAATAACTCTAAACTGTTGTAAGCCTGATGAAGTTGGAGCTAAACGAGCAGCCTCAACAATTTTATCGACATCTTCTTGGGCAACCTTTTTGGTTGGGTCGTACTTTTTGGTAGCATAGCGCCACTGTAAATTCTCTAATAATGCCATTTTCTTCTCTTTTTTATGATACTAAAACTAAAATTATACCTATAATAGCAGGCATTGCCTGTACAAAATATATTTTTCTTGAAGACGTTAATCCGCCATATATTCCGGCAATACTAATACATCCCAGAAAAAATAAACGAATATTGTTTGCCCAAATTGGATCGGCAATGACAAACGACCAAACTAAACCGGCGACTAAAAAGCCATTGTAAAGACCTTGGTTCGCTGCTAATCCTTTTGTTGGCTGAAATAGTTGATCCGGCAAGGTGCTTCCAAACGTTTTTTTTCCTGCAGTTTCCCACGCAAACATTTCCATCCAAACGATGTAGAGGTGCTCGAGAGCGATAAGTGCAATTAATATGTTGGCTAAAACTTGCATGATGAACTATTTCGTTTTATTTAAAATTTTTATTACAATTTCCTTCAATTCTAATAGCTCCTCGCTAGTAACCCCCATGGCTTCAATAACTTTTTCAGGAATGGATAAGGCTTTTGATTTCAAATGAAGACCATTTTCGGTAAGCCCTATTTCCACTACGCGCTCGTCGCTTTGTTTGCGAGTTCGGGTGATCATTTTTTTTAGTTCCAACCTTTTTAGTAGCGGTGTTAGTGTGCCACTATCGAGATATAGCTTTTTACCGATCTGGTTCACCGTTTGCGGTTCTTGTTCCCATAACACCATGAGTACCAGATACTGTGAGTAAGTAATGTCCAGCTCATCAAGAAATGGACGATATTGGTGAATAATCTCCCGTGACAAGGTGTAGATTGGAAAACAAACCTGACTCTTTAAATTCAAAATTTCATCCATGGTTGATAGCTTTAGGCGACAAATATAATATGAATATATATTGTGCACAATATAATTGTTAGATATTGAATGGAATGAGAAATAATTTAACCTTGCTTTAATAAATCGCGCAAAAGAAATTAGCTAAGTTCGTAAGGATAGACTTGCTTAGGTCGCCAAAAGTTAAGATACTTGTAGCTCAATTATAATTCATCCGTGAAGAAAAGTCAATTTATTCTATTATTCATGTTTTTGCCGTTTATCTTGTCGGCTCAAATTGACACATTGCAGCTTAATCGCTCCTTTGTCGACAAGTGCTGGCAAGATACCAAAACGGCTTTTACAGCCCCGGCTCACTGGGATAGCCGAGATTGGACGACATTTGGTGTGGTTACCGCTTCAACTGCCGGTTTATTTTTGGTTGATGAACCCATGCGCGATGTTTTTCAAGATTGGCGTGGCGAGTGGGGGAGTTCGGGCGATCACTTTACATCAAATTTTCTGGAACCCTGGGGCGGAAAATATTCACTGGCTTTAATTGGTGGTTTTATGGGATATGGCTTATTGGCTAAGGATCAGAAAAGCCAATCGACAGCCTTATTGGCCACCGAGAGTTTTATTTTGGCCAGCTTAATTGTGCGGGTTCCCAAAACGCTAATTGGTCGAGCCCGACCCGATGCAGAACCTGATATTTCAGCATTTAGGTTTGATGGGCCAATTAACGGAACCAGCTTGCCGTCGGGCCATACAACAGCTGTTTTTGCAGTGGCATCGGTTATTGCTAATCAGTATCGTGATCATCTGATTATTCCAATCATTTCGTATTCTATTGCAACAGCAACTGGGTTATCGCGCATTTACGACAATAAACATTGGTTTAGCGATGTGGTGGCAGGTGCGGCTATTGGAATAACTGTTGGCAACTTGGTTAGTGAGCGAAAAAATAAAGATAAGAAACTTGCCGTGATTCCATTTTCGACTGGCAGATTGCAGGGAATCAAGTTGGCATATAACTTGTAAGATCAACTGAAAGTAGTTAGATAGAAAGGTCTATTGACACAATAATATTTCAACAGATATTAAACGACCATGATTGGTTTAATCATTAAATACATACGAGAATGATAAAATTAATCTTAGGAGTTCCATGTGATACATTAAAAACAAACAATTTGATCAGATGAAAAAATGGATTTACTTAGTTGTGCTCGCATCTTTTTTAATAGCTTGTTCGTCAGGACAAAGGGCATTGGAGAAAGGAGATTATATTTCGGCAATTGAAAAGGCTGCTAATCGGCTGAGCAACGATTCGGATAACAAAAAAGCAAAACGAGTTATCAAAGAAGGTTATCCATTGGCGATTCAGTATTACCAGGAAGAAATTGATATGACATTGAGTGGGAATGATCCGTTGAAGTGGAGCAATACCTTAGAAGTGATGTATCGAGTTAATCATTTAAGTGAAGAAATTCGCAGAATACCGGCAGCGCGAAAGCTGGTTGATTCGTTGAAGATTTACACGTCAGAATTGGAAGATGTTAAGAAGCGAGCTGCGGAAGAGCACTATCAGTCAGGTATGCAGTTACTGGAGCGCGGCTCACGAGAAGATGCACGGGAAGCCTATTTTCAATTTAGGCAGGTTGATGATTTGATACCATCGTATAAAGATGTTGTGGGTAAGATTGTTGAGGCTAAAGAGTTGGCAACATTGAATGTGATTTTGGAAACGATTCCTTTGCCTTCAAGGCGATATCAGTTATCATCCGAGTTTTTTTACGAGCAGCTAATCAATCGTATGAAACAGAGTTTTCCAAATGCAGGTTTTGTTTCTTTTTATACTCCGGATGAAGCTGAAGATAATGGCTTGAAATATCCTGACATGGTTGTGCGAATGGAGTTCTACGATTTTTTTATCGGGAAGCCACTTCATTTTGAAAATGTTGAAAAACTAAGCCGTGTTGTCGAGCGCAATGTAGAAGTGAAAGTTAGTCGTGACTCAACTCGGATTGAGAAACGGCAAGAACGCTTGAGTGGAAAAATAAAAATAATTACAGACGAAGTATCTTCCCAGGGAATTTTAAATGTTCGGATAGAAGAGTTTCAGAAGCAACGAACTATTTTGAATGAACAGGTGCCCGGGGAGTTTATTTGGCGAAACCAGTATGGTATTTTTGTTGGCGACGAAGGTGTGCTAACCGGTCAGGAGATTCACATTTTAAATAACCGTGCAGTTCCACCTCCTGCTCCGCAAGGTTTGTTTGTAGAGTTTACGCAACCCATCTTCGAGCAGCTAACAAGTCGGCTGACCAATTATTTCAAAAAATATAACTAGTATTTTGGTAGTGCCCGATAGCGGGCCAGCCCCCCTTTACTGGTTTCTTTGTAATTAGAGGAAAGGTCTTTACCTGTTTGAAACATGGTTTCTACTACTTCATCAAAACTTATTCGGTGATCGCCGTCGCTCATTAAGGCATAGGTATTATGAGCGAGCGCGCGTTCGGCAGCTAATGCATTTCGCTCAATACATGGAATTTGAACGAGACCGGCAACCGGATCGCAGGTTAGTCCCAGGTGGTGCTCCAAACCCATTTCTGCCGCGTATTCAATTTGTTTTAAATTGCCACCCATTAGCTGGGTTGCCGCAGCCGAAGCCATCGCGCATGCCGTTCCGACTTCTCCCTGACAGCCAACTTCAGCCCCCGAAATGGAGGCATTGTGTTTCACCAGATTTCCAATCAATCCGGCCGTCGCAAGTGCATGATAGAGTTGTTTTAAGTCGGTTCGGTACACTTTTCGGTAATACTTTAAAATAGCAGGAACAACCCCGCACGCCCCACAAGTTGGAGCTGTTACGATTAGTCCACCTCCGGCATTCTCTTCGGAAACGGCCAGTGCAAACGAAAATAGCTGTGATCGCTTTTTAAAAGGTCCGGTGAAATTCGCAGCCTTCAACTTAAATGAAGATGATTTACGTGGTAGCATCAGACCTCCGGGTAATGTGCCTTCGGTTTTCATTCCCCGTTTTATCGAATTATCCATCGTTTCCCAAACAACAGCCAAATGATCCCATATTTTTTTGCCCTCGTGAATTTCAACATACTCCGACAGCTGTTTTCCATTCTGACGGCACCAAGTCAAAATATCATCCAGCTTATCATGAGGATAAATACGCTGTATTTCCACATTTTCTCCTTCTTCAATAATTGCTCCACCTCCAACACTGTAGTAGGTTTTTTCGGTGAGCTTTTTTCCATCTTCTGAATAGGCTTCGAGGCTTAGTGCATTCGGATGGATGGGGAGAAAGACATCCGGTTTCCAGATAATCTCGAGCGGGTATTGTTTAAAGACTTCATCAACAACAAAATCGGTAAGGTGTCCCTTTCCGGTGGCAGCCAGGCTGCCGTAAAGTGTACATTTAAAATGCTTTGCTGTTTTATTGGTCGATAGAAATTTTTCGGCAGCTTTGCGAGGTCCCATCGTGTGACTACTCGATGGGCCATAGCCTATTCTGTAAATATCCTGAATTGAATGCATGCGATTTTCGTTTGTGTCAAAAGAATAACCTTTTTCAAAATATAGAACTATACAAATGTCAGTGTTTCGACGAAATTACAATTGTTTTACAAGTTATTCATTGATTAAAAATAGGTCTGGCAAATATCTATTAACTTTGGTCATTGTTTTTAAAATTGAAAATCACTTTTTTCAACATCAAAATAGAATTGAGCTATGAAGAAACTGGAAGGCCTCACGCCACAACCACTTTGGAATTATTTTGAGGAAATTTGTCAAGTTCCGCGTCCGTCGAAGAAAGAAGAAAAAATTCGGAGGTTTTTGCTTGAGTTTGCAGCTGCAAATGGATTAGCTGCAAAGACTGACTCAATCGGAAATGTATTGATTAGTAAATTGGCGACTCTGGGGAAAGAGAATGTTCCAATGGTTGTTCTTCAATCGCATATGGACATGGTTTGTGAGAAGAATAGTGATAAAGTTTTCAATTTTGAAACCGATGCGATTGTGCCTGTTGTTGATGGCGAATGGGTGAAAGCTGATGGAACAACGCTGGGGGCTGACGATGGAATTGGTATCGCTGCTCAACTTGCGATTTTAACATCAAGGGATATTTCGCATGGTCCAATAGAGTGTTTAATAACTGTTGATGAAGAAACAGGGCTAAGCGGAGCATTTGCCTTGCAGACCGGGTTTTTGACCGGGAAAATTCTGCTTAATCTGGATTCGGAAGACGATGGTGAATTATTTATCGGTTGTGCCGGAGGAATTGATACCTTGGGGACTCTTACTGTTGAAAGGGAAAAAACTCCGGGTAAATCATTTGCCATGAAAATTATGGTGAAGGGATTGATGGGAGGACATTCAGGCGATGATATTCATAAAGGACGAGGAAATGCCATTAAGATTTTAACCCGGTTTTTGTGGCAGGCTGTTCATCAATTTGGTGTTCGAATAGCTGATTTCGATGGCGGAAATTTACGTAATGCAATTGCTCGCGAGGCAACAGCAACTGTAATTGTGCCAAATGTGCAAAAAGAACAGTTGGTAGCTGAAATCAATATGTTTTCGGCCGATGTTGAATTTGAGTACGAACGCACAGAGCCTAATCTGGTGGTTGATCAAAGCTCAACAGTTTTGCCAGCAAAAGTTCTCACCCAAGGCAGCCAGCAAAAGTTACTCAATCTGCTATACGCCTGTCCGCACGGGGTGTTGGAAATGAGTACCCGAATGGAAGATATGGTTGAAACATCTACCAATTTGGCATCGGTAAAGTTTTTGGACGATACCCGGTTGTTGATCACAACAAGTCAGCGCAGTGAAATCGAAAGTCGGAAGTACTATGCATCGGAAATGGTTCGGTCTTCCTTCGAGTTGGCTGGTGCTGAAGTAAAAACATCAGATGGTTATCCGGGGTGGGCTCCAAATCCTGCCAGCCCGATCGTGAAAGTGGCTGTTGATTCCTATGTCAAATTATTTGATGAGAAACCAATTGTTCGCTCTATTCATGCTGGATTAGAATGCGGCTTGTTTTTAGAAAAATATCCGGAATTAGATATGGTTTCTATTGGTCCAACAATAAAAGGAGCCCATTCTCCTGATGAGAAAATCAATATCAAAACGGTCGATAAATTTTGGAAACACTTAGTCGATATTCTTGAGAATATATCCTGATTTTTTTCAATTTAGGTATTCAGCCATTTGATGGCAATTTCTTTCTCCGAGAATATTTTAATGTTATACTTGGGTGTTTTCATGATGTCTTTCAGGAGCATGGCCAAAGCAATTCCCAGCGGGTCGGAACTGACGTATGCTAATTTTATTTCCTTAAATTCTGCGAGATAGCGATTATAGATCTCGGCAAGTGAATCCAGTTCTGTCGGTTTTAAAACAGGGGTTGATTGTTGGTGATCGTGTAAGATTTTAATCTTACTCGAAAGCTCCATTTTTTTTAAATGTTGAAGATATTCTTCAAATACACTTAAAGGTGTTTTCCCGTAGAAAGAGGCATGTATGATGCCCATTTTCTCTTCTAAACTAAATACATTCATTTTTTTTTGCGCGGTTTCAAGCATTGCAAAAGTATCTAATTTTTGTAAAAATCATTAGAATGAGAAAGAAATGTATAAAATATATGTTTGCAGATTGAGGTAGTGCTCAGAATAT
This sequence comes from uncultured Sunxiuqinia sp., assembly GCF_963678245.1. Classification (NCBI taxonomy): domain Bacteria; kingdom Pseudomonadati; phylum Bacteroidota; class Bacteroidia; order Marinilabiliales; family Prolixibacteraceae; genus Sunxiuqinia; species uncultured Sunxiuqinia sp. The sequence goes on along the minus strand of NZ_OY782770.1, from coordinate 37,370 downwards.
TAGGAGGTTGAAGGAAGACTAAAAAAGTTAAATCTTTGGAGTGTGAGATAACTTCGTGATGAGTTTATATGAGTTTTCTATTTTTTTAATCCGGCTTTAGTACACTACTTGTCTTGTTTTAGAAGTGAAAAAAGCCAGATCGGGTAGATCTGGCTTCAATAGATTTAATAATCCATTTCTAAATCAGTATCGTGAATTTCGTGCCATGGAAGTCCGTGTTGGTTTAGCGCTTCCATAAACGGATCCGGATCAAATTCTTCGACGTTATACACGCCGTCTTTCTTCCAAAGTCCTTTCAGGTACATCATTGCACCAATCATTGCAGGCACCCCGGTGGTGTAGCTAACCGCTTGTGTTCCGGTCTCCGCAAAAGCTACTTCATGGTCACAATTGTTATACACGTAGTAGGTCTTTTCCTTCCCGTCTTTTATGCCTTTAATACGGCAGCCAATTGATGTTTGTCCTTTATAGTTTTCACCCAGATCGCCCGGATTTGGCAAAACAGCTTTTAGGAATTGTATCGGAACTATCTCTTTCCCCTCATACATCACCGGTTCAATTCCAGCCATTCCAATGTTTTGGATCACGCGCAAATGAGTTAGGTACTCCTGACCAAAAGTCATCCAAAAACGAGCTTGTTTAATGGTTGGGAAATTCTTTACCAATGATTCCAATTCCTCATGAAAGATCAAATATGATTCTTTTGGGCCAATGTTTGGATAATCCAGAGGCTTGTGAATTTCATGGGGTTCCGTTTCTACCCACTTTCCATCTTTCCAATATTTCCCTTTTTGGGTGACCTCGCGAATATTGATTTCCGGGTTGAAGTTGGTTGCAAAAGCTTTTCCATGGTCGCCGGCATTACAGTCTACAATATCCAGGTATTGTATTTCGTCAAAATGATGCTTAGCTGCATGAGCAGTATAAATACTTGTTACACCCGGGTCGAAACCACAACCTAAAATGGCTGTAATCCCCGCCTCTTTAAAGCGGTTTTGATAAGCCCATTGCCATTTGTATTCATACTTTGCTTCGTCTTTCGGTTCGTAGTTAGCAGTGTCCATATAGCTAACTTTAGTTTCAAGACAGGCATCCATAATTGGTAAATCTTGGTATGGAAGTGCCACGTTAACCACTAAATCAGGCTTAAAACTTCTGATTAGTTCAACGAGTTGTGGAACGTTTTCAGCATCAACCTGAGCTGTTTTAATCCGATTTCCGCCAATTTTATTTGCAATTTCATCGCATTTGGATTTTGTGCGACTAGCCATCATGATGTCTGTAAAAACCTCTGGAAGTGCAGCCATTTTATGAGCAACAACAGTTGCCACTCCTCCAGCACCAATTATCAAAACTTTTCCCATTAATATGTTCTTTTTATATGAAGTTATTCTTTTCAAAGGAACTAAAATTTTTAAAATCAATAAAGCTCTTTTTATTCGAATTATTTTAAAACAGTGATTTTATAAATTCTTATTTTCTAGTGGTTTTTGTTTGAATGCATTATTTTCTTTCAAACAAAATGGGCGTTAAAACGTATTTTATAAGGAATTTAATTTTATTTCGTTTGTAATGAATTAAGTGCGACTTGCTACTAAGAGTAACGATTCAGATTTAAACTTGTTTGGAAATGATTATTTTTGTAGTAAAAAAGAAGAATTAAAGAAAGAGGACAAAGCATGGTTACAAAGCATATTGCAGATCAGTTGAACGCTGAGTTTAATGAAAAAGAAATTGTTGAAACACTGAAACGTATAGCAAGTCAGTTTCCGGGGAAAGTTGTATTTACGACCAGTTTTGGAATTGAAGATCAGGTAATCACCGATTATATTTTCAAAAATGAAATTGATATCAAGGTCGTAACGTTAGATACAGGACGTTTATTTGAAGAAACCTACAAGGTGTATAACCGAACGCTGGAAAAGTATCAAAAGCCTATTCAACCGTACTATCCAAAACATGATGAATTGGAGAGTTTTGTCGGTGAAAAAGGACCCAATAGCTTTTATCTTTCTGTAGAAAATCGGAAGCAATGTTGTTTTATTCGTAAGGTAGAACCACTTGGACGTGTTCTTGATGGAATGGAATGCTGGATTACCGGGATTCGTGCCTCTCAATCGAATAACCGCGAAGATATGCTGCTTTTTGAGTGGGATGGAGGACACGAAATTGTAAAATACAATCCTTTGCGGGACTGGAGTTTGGAAGACTGCAAAGCATATGTGAAGGAAAATCAAGTACCATATAATGTTTTACACGATCGTGGATTTGTGAGTATTGGTTGCTCGCCTTGTACTCGCGCAATTCAGCCGGGAGAAGATTTCCGAGCCGGACGCTGGTGGTGGGAACGCAACTCTAAAAAAGAGTGTGGATTACACACGCATAAATAGAACTGATAAGTAATTAAAATATGGAAAGCAGGTTTAAGAGGCCTGCTTTTTTAGTCAATAATTCTTCGGCCAAAGGGCGTTAGTGACAGGCTCATCAATTTAAAATGTTGTTTGGCGAATGGAAGCCCGACAATGGTTATTGCAAAGAGTAATCCGAATGCCAAATGAGTAAGTGCAATCCAGATACCACCAACAAAAAACCATAGTATATTCATAATGGTTGAAAGGCAACCCGGAGCATAGTCCATATATTCAATTCGTTTGCCGAAAGGCCACAAAGCCAGGAATGATAATTTAATGCTTTGCAATCCGAACGGGATACCAACAATTGTCAGGCAGAGTAAAAGTCCTGCAATTAGGTATTCCAAAAAAATAAATAAACCTCCAAATACAATCCAAATAACATTACCTAGTGTGCTCATTTCTGAAAATTAAGTGATCAAAATTTATTCGATGAACTAAAGTAGGATTTATTGTTTGGCTATGAATGACATTTTCGGCAAATAGGGAATTTTTTTGGGTGAATGAATTTCCAGCTAAGTTTTCTTGAGCAGAAGATAGATTCGGTATCAAGTAACGGGCAAATAATGCGGATAGTTGTCTGTTATTTAATTTTGGGGTAGAGTCTCACATATTCAGTTTGTCATATTCTTTTTTCTTCTCCGAAACGAGCTATTGTTCTATCGTAGTTTCCAGATAAGGATAACCACTTTTGTTCTGAAAAAATCAGATAAATATTCATTCCTTTAATAATTGATTGCTATTGCTTTAGTTTTGTTTATCGTTGCTCTGACTAAAAGATCAAAATAGGTCAGTTTTCAGTTGTGTGGTTTTTACGAAACTTCCTTTTATTTCGTGTTGGAGTTATCCTGATCATTGAAACCACAATCCTCTTTAACTTTGGATATTTTGCCGGAAAATTTGGTATGGTTCATTTCAATTGGTTTAGCCATGGTCATTACTTCGTTTGTAATGACCAATTTGAATTGCGAAACGATGAGATCGGTAAATTAGGTACATCTGTTGTTTTGCTGGTTCATAATTTGCTGACTATTGTTGAGACTTCTGCTAGCGTATCAGCAGCATTTGAGAAGCTGACATCAAACTCTCAGCTATTAGCAGAAACTATGACATAACAAGCTTCGGCTGCCGAATAAGTGTCAGAAGACATTGGGATGATTGGGGCAGCCATGCATAGGGGTGTATCCGATTCGTCGGAAACAGAAACAATTAGCTATGAAGTTTACGAGAAACTCGATTTTTTGAAAGAGAAAGCTAAGTACAGCATAAAAGCAATACTTAAGATTAACGATAAAATTGAAGTGGTTAACGATGTGGCTTTTCAAACAAATTTAATTGCATTAAATGCAGCAGCGGAGGCTGCGCGACCAGGAGATGCAGGTCGCGGTTTTGCTGTGGTTGCCGATGAGGTAAAAAGCTGGCAATAAAGATTAAGCTGGCCGCAGATGAGATTAATAGTATTTTGAAAGAAAGTGTAGATCGTGCGCTTGAAACTTCCAATTTGCTGAATAAATCTATTCCGCATATTTGGGAAACCATAAAGCTAAAGCAGGAAGTGATAAGAATAGCTTGTATTCAGGATTCTGTAGTTGGTTCGGTTCGAAATGCCATCCGCTCGTTAGATTCATCGACCCATAATAATGCGGCTTACTCTGAGGAGTTGGCTGCGAATGCAGAACAGTTAGCAGAGCAAACACAGAACTTGAAGAAGCTGACTACGCTCTTTACAAATGGTAAGTCCAAGAAATCGTAACAGAAGCTTTTCGCGTTATTCCCTAGATAATAAGACCATCTGGTAAAAAACGGAATTTGTGACCGTCTGTTTTTGTCAAGACCGATACAAATTGATAACTTATACTTTCCGAAGCTTCCACTTGCCTTGTCTAAATACGATTACACCAATAACGGTTAGTAATGATTCGGAAATAATAATTGACATACATATGCCGGTGATTCCCATTTCCAGATTCATCGCAAGCAGGTATGCTAATGGAATTTCAATCGCCCAAAAGCAAACCAGATTTATTTTTGTAGGAGTAAGCGTGTCGCCACTTCCATTGAATCCCTGAACCACAACCATTCCAAAAGCATAAAAAAGAAGCCCGGCACCCAACCATTGCAAGGTTGTAATTCCGCTTTCAACGACAGCAGGGGCTTCAATAAAAAGCTGTATAAGTTTGCCTGGCATTAGCAAAATAAAAATGCCAATCACACTCATCATGATGATATTTGCAATTCCGGTTATCCAAACTGACTTTTCTGCACGATTAGGTCGCTTCGCTCCAAGATTTTGTCCTACCAAAGTTGCAGCGGCATTCGATAAGCCCCACGATGGTAATAGTGCAAATATGATAATGCGTATGGCAATGGTGTACCCAGCTAAAACATCAGCTCCTAATTCTGCTACCAGCCGTACTAGAATTATCCAACTCGAAGTGGCAATCAAATATTGAAAAATTCCACCGATCGATAGTTTCAGCAATTTTACGATGATATTAAAACGGATACTTAAATTATTGATGTCCAAATGAATGCGGCCGTTTCCCTTAAACAACAGGTAAAACTGGTAGCAGACCGCTAGTCCTCGTCCGATTGTTGTTGCAACAGCAGCACCTTTTATCCCCATTTCAGGAAAAGGTCCGATGCCGAAAATCAGAACTGGATCAAGAATAAGGTTAATAATATTAGCCATCCACAGTACTCGCATAGATATGGCGGCATCGCCTGAACTTCGGAAAACAGCATTGATGATGAAAAGAAGCATGATTACCACATTGCTACCAAACATGATCATCGGGTAGAAATAGCCTTCGGAGGTCATCTCATTGCTAGCTCCCATTAGCCGTAAAAATTCTTTGGCATAAATGAAGCCCGGTATCGCGAGGATAATGGAAAAGGCTACTCCAACCACTATGGCTTGAAAAGCAGCATTACCTGCTTTGCCCGCTTTCTTTTCACCAACTCGGCGAGCGACAAGTGCGGTAGTTGCTGTGCTTAATCCAATCCCAATGGCATACACAATGGTCATTGTCGATTCGGTGATCCCTACCGTTGCTATAGCATCTGCACCTAGTCGCGATACAAAAAAGATATCCACAACAGCAAATACCGATTCCATAGCCATTTCCAATATCATAGGAACCGAGAGTAAGAAAATGGCTTTCCCAAGGCTGGTAGTCGTGAAGTCTCTTTCGCTACCGGTTATTGATTCTTTAACATCTGCCCATAAAGATTTGAAGTTTGTGGTTTTTATTTTGCGAGTCAGCAAAACAAATTTATTGAATAACATGTGTTTGGAAATTTAAAAAGATTGATAAAAAGGATTGATACAAAAATGCTTAAAAAAGTTATTTGTAACCTAGGCAAAAACTTAGCAGTTGGCCGCGTAATTAATGACCGTAGCAGGAATAGTAATCATCATGATGTGGTCTCCTTTTTATTCGTGAGCAAAATTACGATTTTTAATGTATATAAAACAACTGTTTTCAGATATTTAATTTTGACATTGTAAGTATACAATCAGATTATTTGTATGAACTTGAGAGGCAGTTTTCTGTTCATTACAGCAGAAAATAGATTTAGGAATGAAAAAACTAATTGCACTATATCTAGTCTTCGGGGCTGTGTCATGTAGCATACGATCAACAACCGATCCGATTGATAAATCGGAACGGCTTTTGCCTGATCAAATCTCATTAGGAGGTGTTTTAGCTGAATTACTTGTAACAGATTCTGTCGATCAGTTTCTTCAAGCAGACTCATCGTACTTTATTTCAGAAATAGAGAGCATGTCGAAACGTTTAGAGCAATTAAAGGCAGAACGGAAAGAACTTGATGGCACTAATTTATCGAAGCAATGGGATGGTTTAAACCAAGAGGTTTTATTGAATTTTGAAACACTATCGATTAAGGATGTAAATGCTTGGGTGGCCTTAAGTGACAGTTTGTTAAAATATACGCAAGAGGTAAGGTTTGCTGATGCCTTGGAACGCATTGCTTACAATCCGGTTGGCAACAATCAAATATCCAAGGCGCAATTAAAATCATTTTACTATACCCGTTTGTACGACCGGATTTATTTCAACGTATTAGGGAGTTCAAGTCTTCATTACGAGCACACAACTGGAGGAGTCGTACGTTTAGTGCAGGCAACTGATTATCCGTTCGATAACCGGATTTCGATAAAAGTTGAATTGCAGGATACTCGCTATCTTGATTTTTATATCCGGATACCAGAGTGGGCAACCAACTCCACTATAATGGTAAAAGGAGTGAAGTATGCCGTTATTCCGGGACGATATACCGAGATTGCTAAAAAATGGAAAAATGGCGATGAGGTTGAAATAATGATAGGGATTGAGCCGGAAGTTGTTGAAAACAATGATTCTGCTTTTGCACTAACTTATGGATCCTTATTTCTAACTTATCTTAATTCATCAATAAAGCAGCTCGCATTTCATAAAGAAAATCCAATCGATTATTTAAAAATGGTCTCGCCGGCTGGTAAATTGACAACTTTTACTTTTACCGGAGTTGAAGATACCACCTTGGTTTTTCAGCCTTATTTTTCAAAAGAATATGATTCGATTGGCCGAACGGCTTGGATTAATCGGAGATAGACTTTTTCGCTGATGAGAGATTTATTTAGCAAGATCGCGGGCGAATCATATTAAATTTTTTGCAAAAATCGAATTTGATTAACAAAAAAGCAGTTATTCAATAGGAGGAGGTGAATTTATTTTATCTTTGCCCGAAGCCAACTAAATAGCAGTCCGTGAAAGTTTCCCTCGACATAAAAGATCAGGAATTGGCCAGGCAATTAAAAGAAGGATCAAAAGATGCGTTTCGCATACTATATGGTCGATACGGGATTAAAATTCACCGGTTTGCCTATAGCTACCTTAAATCGGAACACGACGCAGAAGAGCTGGTTCAGGATGTGTTTCTGAAATTATGGGATAAACGCTTGTTGTTGGATGGCTCGGGAAATATTCGTTCTTACATTTTTAAAGTCGCAGTTAATAGTATTTACGATTTTATCCGGCGTAAAAATGTCGAACAAGCTTTTCATGAATTTGCTTCGGGTAAAGACATTTTGACCGAGGGGACATGGGATGAAGTCGTCTACAATGATATGTTAGCCCAAATTCATCGGTTGATGGATAAAATGCCAGAGCAACGTCGAAGAATATTTAAATTAAGCCGTGAAAATGGTCTTTCGAATGACGAAATCGCAGCGAGTTTGGGCCTCTCAAAACGCACTGTGGAAAACCAACTTTATCGAGCAACTGCTTTCCTAAAAGAGAATCTCCCCCAAAACTCAGCGTTTGCCATGCTCTTCTTTTATTTGTTTTGCTAAAACTTTTTTAATTTTTTTTTCATGTTAACGTGAGTGTATTGAATGACTCCTTCGTACTACCAGTATAAAAAGTGACGGATGAGGGATCAGTTAAAATACAAATTAGAACATTTAAAATCAGGAGATTTAAGCGAAAGCGAAAGCAAAAAAGTGAAAAGTCTTTTTCATAAAGAGGAGCTGGAGTATGATTTGAAAAATGAGCTCTATGAACAGTTGGGAAACGACAAAGAGGTTCATCTGGTTGCTGATGAAGACACACGGTTTGATCGTTTGTGGAGCAAAATTGAGAATACAAGCGGAAAAGAAAAATCAGCCAGTCGATCAATCAATTTTTGGTATGCGGCTGCAGCTATTCTGGTGGTTGGCTTACTGACGGGAAACATTTTGCAGTACACTTCCAGTCATCATTCTCCGGACTACCATACGGCTATTGCTCCAAAAGGTTCTGTCTCTGAGGTGATTTTACCTGATGGAACCGTCATCTTTCTCAATTCAGGTTCTGAAATTAAATATGCTTGCGATATGGAAGCCAATAGCAGGGAAGTTTTCCTGACCGGAGAGGCATGGTTTGATGTTCAGAAGTCAACCGAAATTCCATTTATCGTTCATACGTCGTATTACGATGTCCGGGTAATGGGTACTGAGTTTAACGTGAAGGCCTACGTTGAAGATGATGAGGTCGTCACAACTCTGGAAGAAGGAAGTATTTGCGTTCAGTCTACCAAAAAGCTAAAACTAAAACAAGATGTGGTGCTCATTCCCGGAGAGCAATTGGTTTATAACAAACGAGAGAAATCCTTGCGGGTAGGAGAAGTAAAACCGAAGCTTTATACTTCATGGAAAGACAATAAACTCATATTTGTGAACATGAGTTTGGGAGAGTTAGCCACTTTGCTGGAGCGAAAGTATGGAGTTGAAATTCGGATTGAAGACCCTCGGATTTTAAATTTCCATTACGATGGAACTATTCAAAATGAGACAATCATTGAGGTATTAGATATCTTACAAAAAACACTTCCTGTTGATTATGTGATTAAGAATCAGATAATTGTGGTGACAAAAAAATAAAAAGGAGGATGCCTATGTGAAAACTAAATCAACTAAAACTCAAAAGCCGGCAGATGCTGTTACATCTAACCGGCCTGTAAGTTAATAACCAGGTGCTGTTACACCTACTAATTATTAATCAACAACATTCAAATTTATGAAAAAAAATGAATTTTCTGTCCCTGTTAGACGAAGGGAAAAACAAAATCTATTCTTTAAGATGAAGCTAACCTTACTAACCTTGCTGGCTTGTATGATGCAGGTTTCTGCCTCTGTGTATTCGCAAACAACCAAGCTAACTCTCGATATGGAGAATAAGAAAATCTCGGATGTGTTTATGGAGATAGAAGAAACAACCGATTTTCGTTTCTTTTATCAACGAGAACAGGTCAACGTTGATCGCAGGGTCAATCTAAAAGCAAGTAAAAAAAGTGTAGATGAAGTTCTGAATCAGCTCTTTGAAGATCAGGAAGTTTCATTCAAAATAATGGATGATAATCTGATTCTTTTAACATCGAATAATGCTAATGTACAGCAAGAGAAACCCCTAAGAGGTAAAGTTACGAACCACGAAGGAGATCCAATACCGGGAGCAACTATTATCGTGAAAGAAACTACAAATGGAACAATAACTGACTCGGATGGAAACTATACAATCAGAGACATAGCTCCCGATGAGACACTGGTTTTCTCATTTGTAGGAATGAAATCCAAAGAAATAAAAGTTGGCGCTAATTTAGTATTGAATGTAACTTTAGAACAAGAGTTGCAAGGATTGGATGAAGTCGTCGTTGTTGGATACGGAACGATGCAGAAAAAAGACCTGACCAGTGCCGTGTCAAGTGTCGCCAGCAAAGACCTTGTGCAAGGAGCTGTTAATAGCCCTATACAGATGCTTGACGGTAAAGTTGCCGGAGTTTCAATTTCGAATCCTGCAGCAGCGGACCCAAACCGAGATACAGATATTCAGGTTCGTGGAGCCTCTTCTATTGACGCTGGTAACGGACCACTCATTATTATTGATGGTATGCCGGGTGGCGATTTGCGTAACATTGCCCAACAAGATATTGAGTCGATGACTGTATTGAAAGACGGTTCGGCCGCCGCAATTTATGGTTCTCGGGCAGCAAACGGAGTAATACTCGTTCAAACCAAAAAAGGAAAGTCAGGACGTGTTATAGTAACATATGATAGTTATGTTGATCATGATGTTGTTTCGAAAAAGCCTGACATTTTATCGCCCGAAGAATTTCTTTCACATGAAATCGATGTGGACCGTGGTGGCAGAACAAATTGGTATGACGAGCTGATCCGTAAAGATAATTTTGGACAAAATCACTTTATCTCTGCATCAGGAGGTAGTGAAAATACAATCTTCCGCATCTCAGCAAACTATCGCGAAAAAACGGCGATTGATATTGCTTCTGAGAGACAAGAAACCGGTATTCGCGCCAGTTTTCAGCAAAAAGCGTTGGACGGTCTATTGGAGTTGAGTGGAAATCTTTCTTTCAAAGATGCGTCGGAAGAATACACAAACTACGGAGTATTTCAGCAAGCCGTTAAATTGAATCCTACCATCCCTGTTTACGACGAAAATAATCCATCAGGATATTATCGTATGTATGGCTATGCTACTTTTAATCCGGTTCAGGAGCTGAAAGAAAGAGAAAATGGCGCCGACCAGGAGTATTCAATCATTGATTTCACCATCAAACTGAACTTATTATCGAACCTGAATACCGAGCTTAAGCTTGCTCGTCAAAAACATGATGAGTATCGCAGGGAATATTATACTTCAAAAGCGAAAGAATCGGTCGATAATATGCGTACCGGCCGTGCCCGTTTGGAAAATGAGAAATGGGGTGATTATACGCTGGAATGGATTGGCAATTACTACACAACAATCGATAAGCACGATATCAAATTAATGGGTGGATATTCTTATCAGGAATTCAACAATCATGGGTTCTGGGCAGAGAATATGGATTTCCCGTCAGATGCATTTGGGTATAACAACTTAGATGCAGGGAGCTGGCAGTTGGAAGAAGGTCGATTGGGTATGGATTCCTGGAGAAGTAAAGAAAAAACAATTGCTTTTTTTGGTCGCGTAAATTATAATTTTGACGATAAATTTTTGTTTACAGGTTCAGTAAGATATGAGGGTAATACCAAGTTCGGATCGGAAAACAAGTGGGGTACTTTCCCCGCGGCATCAGCTGCCTGGAGACTTTCTAAGATGCCTTGGATGCAGAGCGCAGATTTCATAGATGATTTGAAAATTCGTTTATCGTACGGAGAAACAGGTCGTTCCGGTTTTGATCGTTATGCTGCCTTAGCTCGTTATCAGGGATATGGAAAATGGCAGAACGACGAAGGAGAATGGATTCAAGTGTATGGTCCTGCAAATAATCCAAATCCTGACTTGAGATGGGAAAAACAAATTTCGCATAACTTAGGTGTTGATTTTAGTTTATTTAATAGCCAACTGTCTGGTAGTATTGATGCCTTTGTCCGTAATGGAAAAGATGTAATTTCAAATTACGATGCTCCTGTTCCTCCATATCTTCATGATCAGGTTTTTACGAATGTGGCTTCTACCAGTTCAAAGGGTTTGGAAGTAATGTTGAACTGGAATGTTGTTCAAGTAGACGAATTTAGCTACTCAACAAATATTACTGCATCTTATATTAAATCTAAACTAGATAAATTTTCTAACGGTACATTTACTAAAGGATACATGAATCGTTACGACTTGCCATCTCCTGGTAATCCCGGCTATGCGCAACGCCTGGAAGATGATACCGAGGTTGGCAGCTTTTATGGATACAAATATGCCGGTGTAGACGAAGATGGTAAAATTTTAATTTGGAGAGACGGGCAAGTAGGTACCGAGAAGGTTAATGCATCGTCTGAAGCTAAAGAGACAGACAAAACATACCTTGGTCATGGTGCTCCTCGAATGGAATTATCTTGGGGCAATAGCTTTACCTACAAAAATTTTGATTTGATGCTCTATTTTCGCGGACGTTTTGATTACCAGATATTGAACACCTATCAAATGTATTACGGTCTGGTCGCAGAACCTGGAGTCAATCTTTTGAAAGATGCTTACGAAAGAAATGGTCATATAACATCTGGCAAGGTGGTTACCGACTACTTTCTTGAAGATGGAGATTATTTTAAGCTGGATAATGTAACCGTGGGATGGTCTCCAAGGGTTTTTAGTAAGTTTGTCAGGAGTGTTCGCCTATACGCTACGGTAAAAAATGTATTTACGCTGACTAAATTCACAGGGCTTGATCCTACGACCGTTGGGATTTCAGGCTTGGAACCCGGAATTGTGAGTCTTGATGTCTATCCAATTACCCGTAATTACACATTTGGATTACAAGTTTCATTTTAAGTATCTCCTTTTTTAATTTATAAGCTATAAAAGATGAACACAAAAAAAATATTATACCTGTTGCTTATTTTTATTTTAGCAGCACCTTCATGCACCGATCTTGAGGAAGAAGTCTTTGATACCTTAACGACAGATATTTATTATCAGGATAAAAATTCGATCATGGCTGCTCTGGTGCGTCCATATGAACACGGCCATTGGTGTGGTTGGGATGGTGATCGTTGGATCGCGCAAGAACTTTCGGCTGACCAATTTATGTGGGCTCAAAAAGGAAAACATGGTTGGGATGGTGGCCAATGGATTCGTTTTCATGGACATGAATGGACAGACAATGAAGGAGTAGTTTATGGAGCATGGATTGGCCCTTATCAAGGAATTACTCAGTGTAACCAGTTTATTGATGATTTTACAAAACTGGATTATCCTTCTTTTGGATTGACAGAGGCTGACAAAGCGCAGCATATTGGCGAACTAAGAACATTACGCGCTTGGTTTTATCTTTTCTTGATTGATTTTTTCAGGGAAGTACCCGTTGTTGAAACAGTTGGCGAGGTAGTCGGACAGTCATCTTCGGAAGAGGTTTTTACATTCATTGAAAAAGAGTTAAAGGAATCGTTGCCAGGCTTACCCAAAAATGGTAGAGCGGGGCGCTGGGATCAAGGAGGTGCGGCATCGTTGTTGGTGCGCTTGTACCTGAATGCTGACGTGTGGACTGGAACGCCCAAATACACTGAGTGTGCCCAATATGCCCAAGAAATTATCGATGGAAAGTATGGAACTTATTCAATCGATGAAGATTACACTGGCCCATTTCGTTCAGGAATCAACGGCTATCGTTCTCCAGAGAATATTCTTGAATTTCCTCATGCCAAAAATATCTATGAGTTTGGTTGGATGTACAATGCTACAATGCACTATCAACAACGCTATTCTTTGGATAATGACTGGGGTGGATGGAACGGTGTAACCTTAACTCCATCGCGTGACTTAGATGGCGATATCTATTCCCATAAGTTAGGAAAGCCTTATGAAAAATACGATGATGCAGATAAACGGAAACAACCCTTCAAGGTAATTGATACTAATGGAAACAGAGAAGGTTTTTTCTTAATTGGGCAGCAATATGAGTTTAATTACGACCAAGGTTATGGCTTTGACAGCACAAGTGTAATTTTAGGAACAGAGGAGTACACAGGACAACCGCTATCATATGTGGATCAATGCGGACGCTTTTCTGAGAAACCGGACGGACGTTGGCAAGAAGGTTCCCACGTTAGCACAGGCGAAGAAAATACAGGAGTTCGTTTCATCAAATTCCCGTGGTTACCGATGTCTCAAAACTATTTCCAGATGAACTCAGCAACTGAGATCCGTTTGGCCGAGACTTACTATGCGCTGGCAGAATGCAAATATCGTGCTGGAAACAAAGACGAAGCCGCTGCTCTTTTGGATGTAGTTCGCAAACGCAATTTTGCTGATGCCGACTGGAGTGTGAATAGCTATGTAAGTGATGTGAGTAGGTTAACGGATGATGAGTTTGTAGACGAACTTGGACGCGAATTTTTGGGAGAAAGACACCGCCGTACCGATTTGGTTCGCTGGAATCGTTTTGGAAATGAATGGTGGGATAAATCTGCTGATTCTTCTGATAAAACGGTTTATCCGATACCAAGTCGCGCATTGAATGCTAATCCTCAATTACATCCGACTCAATGGAATACCCAAACCAACTAGATTTTAGTAATAATTAGAACAGCAAGCACCGTCAATTTTGACGGTGCTTATTTTTAGATAACTTTAGAAATTCAAAGTAAATTAAGAATGACGATGAAAACTTTCCTTTCAGTTCGAGAAACAATAATATTAGTGCTGACAATCCTTTCTGCTTGGGGCTGTTCAGAACAGAAAGTTGCTTCTCTACGGCCTATCGATTACGTTGATCCGTTTGTTGGATCCGGCGGACACGGACATGTTTTTGTTGGGGCAAGTGTACCTTTTGGTGCTGTTCAGTTAGGCCCTAATAATGAAACGCAAGGTTGGGACTGGTGTTCGGGCTACCATTATTCTGATTCGGTACTGATTGGTTTTGCGCATACCCAGCTAAGTGGAACCGGTATTGGAGATTTGGGAGATATCCTGTTTATGCCTGTGTCTGGCAATTATACTGCAAAAAGCGACAAGGATAATCCCTTTAATTGGAAGGCATCGTATTCACACAAAAAGGAAATTGTTGAGCCAGGATACTACCGTGTTTACATCGATCGTCATCAAGTTGATGTTGAATTAACAGCTAGCGAGCGGGTTGGATTTCATAAATACAAGTACAACGGAGTCGGAAATTCGAAGATAATCATTGACTTAAATTATGGAACTGGCTGGGATCAACTCACAAAAGGATCGATCACGCAATTGAACGATCAAACTATTCAGGGAAGTCGCTATTCAAAAGGATGGGCAACTGATCAGCGGGTGTTCTTTTCAACGGAGTTCTCTAAACCCATCAAGCAATTTACGATCCTGAAATCGTCGAACCAAAATGAAGTGACGCGTGTCATGGTCGAGTTTGAAGGTGGAGGAGAGTTGCTGGTTAAAACCGCCATTTCTCCGGTAAGCACCGAAGGAGCAGCGCAAAATTTGAAAGCAGAAATAGACCACTGGGATTTCTTGAAGGGAAAAGAAGAGGCGCAAGCAAAATGGGATAGTGAACTTGCTAAGATTCAGATTAAAACAGACAGTAAGAAGAACAAGACAATATTCTACACGGCTCTTTACCATACCATGATTGCTCCATCTCTATTTAACGATGTGAGTGGCGACTATCGGGGAACGGATAAGGAAGTTCATCACAATCCGGGATTTGAAAATTATACGACTTTCTCCCTGTGGGATACATACCGTGCAGCTCATCCCTTATTTACAATCGTTCAACCTGAACGAGTGAACGACTTTGTCAATTCGATGCTAGCGATTTATCAGCAGCAGGGCAAATTGCCCGTTTGGCATTTAATGGGATGCGAAACCAATACGATGGTGGGCTATCATGCCGTGCCAGTCATCGTTGATGCTTACCTGAAAGGCTTCGAAGGTTTCGATGCGGAATTGGCTTTTGAGGCTGTTAAGGCATCGGCTATGCGAGACGAAAGAGGGTTGGATTACATAAAAAAAGCTGAATATATTCCGGCCGATAATCAGGTTGAGTCTGTTGCCCGGGCGTTGGAATATGCGATTGATGATTGGTGCATCGCAACAATGGCTAAAGCGATGGAAAAAAAGGAAGACTTCGAATATTTTTCGGAGAGAGCTAAATACTACCAACACTACTTTGATCGGGGTAGCCAATTCATGAGAGGTAAGATGAGTGGTGGCTCTTGGCGGAGTCCATTCAATCCAATTTCGTCTCAACATCGTGAGGATGATTATTGCGAAGGAAATGCCTGGCAATATACGTGGTTGGTACCACATGATGTAGCCGGCCTAATTGAGTTGTTTGACGGAGAAGATAACTTTATAAACAAATTGGACAGTCTGTTCACGATTAAGTCTGAAAAAGTTGAAGGAGCATCTGCCGATATTTCTGGTTTGATTGGTCAATATGCACATGGTAATGAACCAAGTCATCATATTACTTACTTGTATGCCTTCGTTGGTCAGCAATGGAAAATAGCCGAAAAAGTTCGTGAGATTTTTAAAACTATGTATTCTGATCAGCCGGATGGTCTGAGCGGAAATGAAGATTGCGGCCAGATGTCGGCTTGGTACGTTCTCTCATCCATGGGATTTTATCCGGTTAATCCAGCTAACGGAAACTACGTTTTCGGCAGTCCGCTTTTTGATGAAGTTGAACTCGTGCTTCCAAAGGGTAAACGATTAAAAGTTATAGCCCAGAATAATAGTTCTGAAAATATCTATATTCAATCCATAAAGCTAAACGGAGCTTCTTACACGAAGTCATACATCAGTCATGATAACATTATGCAAGGAGGGGAACTTAAGTTTATGATGGGGGCTAAACCAAATAAAGAATTTGGGGAAAATCCTGAAGATCGGCCTCAATCCAGGTAGTAAAACAAAAAGATTCAGAGTGTTTTCTAGAGATTCTTTTTAGACAAAGTTGCTAATATGTAACTAATAAGCAAAATCGATAAAGTTTGTTAACTAAATATGTGGGATAGTCGTTCCGAAGTGTAACTTCTGCTGCACCCAGTAGAAATCAAAATAGCTTGGAGGCCAGTTATATAAATTGTTTTACCAACCTTTTTTTTCGCTCCATTCACCATAAAAGAAAAAGCTGTATATTTGCATACCAGAACAGAACAGGTAAAGCCAATTGAAATGAAAAAACTAACTTTAATACTAGCCTTTGTTACAGGCTTGTTTCTTAATTCGTTTGCTCAATATGAGTATCCTTTTCAAAATCCGGATCTTCCGATTGAAAAGCGAGTAGATGATTTAATTTCCCGATTGTCGATTCAGGAAAAAATTGATCAAACTCTATATCAGTCACCAGCAATTAGCCGATTAGGTATTCCTAAATACAATTGGTGGAATGAATGTTTGCATGGTGTTGCTCGCGCTGGCTATGCTACGGTTTTTCCACAATCAATATCTATCGCTGCTTCATGGGATAAGGAATTGATGCACAAGGTTGCTTCGGTTATTTCTGATGAGGCTCGGGCCAAGCATCATGAGTTTATTCGTAAAGGGGAACGTGGAATTTATCAAGGGTTGACATTTTGGTCGCCTAATATTAATATATTTCGCGATCCACGGTGGGGAAGAGGCCACGAAACTTACGGCGAAGATCCGTATCTGACAGGACAAATGGGTAAAGAATTTGTTCTTGGGTTGCAAGGTGATGATTCCGATTATCTAAAAGTGGTGGCAACGGCAAAACACTATGCTGTTCATTCGGGTCCGGAACCTTTGCGACATGAGTTTGATGCTCGTGTTAGTGAACGAGACTTGCGGGAAACTTACTTGCCGGCTTTTCGAACGTTAGTGGTTGATGGCGATGTGCAATCTGTCATGGGGGCTTACAATCGGTTTCGAGGAGAAGCGGCTTGTGCCAGCACTGAACTATTTGGTATTTTGCGCGACGAATGGGGTTTTGATGGTTATGTAGTATCCGATTGTTGGGCAATCTCCGATATCTGGAAGTATCATAAGATTGTGTCCGACGCAGCTTCTGCCGCGGCTCTTGCAATCAAAAAAGGCTGTGATTTAAATTGCGGAAATACCTACGAAGCATTAACGGATGCTGTTGAATCCGGGATCTTAAAAGAGGAAGACCTCGATGTTGCTGTGAAACGCTTATTTGAAGCCCGTTTTAAATTGGGTATGTTCGATCCTGTGGAACGAGTGGCGTACGCTCAAATTCCATATGAGGTTAATAACAACCCTGCTCATGACCGTTTAGCTCGTGAAGCAGCGCAAGAGAGTATTGTACTTTTGAAAAACCAACATACACTTCCCTTATCAAAATCATTAAATACCATTGCGGTTATCGGTCCAAATGCTGACGAAGTGCAGTCGCTCTGGGGGAATTACAATGGTATTCCGTCCAACCCGATTACTGTTTTACAAGGAATCAAGAATAAAGTGGAACCAGAGACGACAGTTTTATATGCTCAAGGAAGTGATTTGGCTGAAGGAATTCCTACCATGGAAGTTATCCCTTCGATTTATTTACAAACGGAGGATGGTAAACAAGGTTTGAAAGGCGAATATTTTGATAATAGCAAGTGGGAAGGACAGCCTCTGTTTACACGACTTGATGATAACGTAGACTTTATGTGGGATTTGGGAACACCTGATCCTCGACTGGAAACGGGGCAGTTTAGTATTCGTTGGACGGGTTATGTGGTCGCCCCTAAAACAGGGTTGTATCATTTTAGTGATTGGGGAAAACCCTATATGAAAATCACACTGAACGGCACTGAGGTAACCGGAGGTGATCATCTTCATCATGGGAGTATCAAACCAGTAGCTATTCATATGAATGCAGGTGAGCGGTATAAAATTCTGGTTGAATATCAAAATTTCTATGGTGATGCTACAGCACAACTTCTCTGGTCGGTGCCGGAAGAAAACCGCTTAGAAGAAGCTGTGAGTATTGCTCAACAAGCAGATGCAGTTGTGTTGACCTTGGGGTTGAATGAACGTTTGGAAGGGGAAGAAATGTCAGTGGAATTGGAGGGGTTTTATAAAGGAGACCGTACCAATTTAAACCTGCCCCAAACACAAGTTAATTTGATGAAAGCAGTTATGGCAACCGGCAAACCTGTGGTGTTGGTGTTGATCAATGGCAGTGCTCTTTCCATCAACTGGGCGGCTGAGCACGTTCCTGCAATTTTAACAGCTGGCTATCCAGGACAGCAGGGCGGAAATGCCATTGCCGATGTGTTATTTGGCGATTATAATCCGGGAGGGAAGCTTCCGGTCACTTATTATAAATCGGTTGATCAATTACCCGATTTTGAGAACTACGAAATGGCAGGCCGCACTTATCGCTATTTTGAAGGAGAACCTTTGTACCCGTTTGGTTATGGATTAAGTTATACTTCATTTGACTATAGCAATTTGCAGTTACCCGATCAAATTCAGTGGAATGAGCCCATGATAGTTGCAGTAGATGTGACCAACACCGGCGATATGGATGGAGATGAAGTGGTTGAGTTGTATTTAACAGATGAAAAAGCTTCAACGCCCCGACCAATTCGGCAATTGGAAGGTTTTAAGCGAATCCATCTGAAGAAAGGAGAAACGCAGACCGTACATTTTACGTTGGAACCCCGCCAGTTGTCAATGATCAATAAAAAAGATCAGCGGGTTATTGAGCCCGGATGGTTTACCATTGCAGTAGGTGGCGAACAACCTGGTTTTGAAGGGGACACCGATGCTGAAACGACATCAACAATTTCGGGGCGTTTTCAGGTGAAGGGAAAAGTGAAGCCAATACAATAGATTTTTTATTAAACAATAAAAAATCCCGGTAGTTGTGAATTACCGGGATTTATTTTAATGAGATATTTTGCCTACGTTCTTTATTGATTCATGAGCCTGTCATGCATCTGACGCTGAACCATCCATCCCGGGTACTCAGGTGTTAATGCACTAATTTCATCAAGTTGATTGATTTCATCTTCTGTAAGTTGAAGCTTCGTTGATGCCAAATTATCATTTAATTGGTCTAATTTTTTTGCTCCAATAATAACGCTTGTTACTGCTGGTTTGCGAAGCATCCAGGCTAAAGCAACTTGAGCTGCCGAAACCCCATAATTTTTCGCAATCTTTAGCATGACATCAATAATGTCGTATGCTTTTTCTTTATTTAGTGGAGGGAAATCAAAATCATCTCGTCGGCTATTTCCGGCTTTTTCTTTTTCCCGAGTATATTTCCCCGACAGAAATCCACCAGCGAGTGGACTCCACGGCATAAGCCCCATGCCTTGATCCCCGATCATCGGGATTACTTCACGTTCAATATCCCGCGATGCCAGACTGTAATAATATTGACCAGCACAAAAAGGTGTCCAGCCATTTCTTTCGGCAATGGCATTTGCCTTGGCAACCATCCATGCCGGATGATTACTGATTCCAATGTATCGAACTTTCCCGGCTCTGACA
This sequence comes from uncultured Sunxiuqinia sp., assembly GCF_963678245.1. Lineage (NCBI taxonomy): Bacteria > Pseudomonadati > Bacteroidota > Bacteroidia > Marinilabiliales > Prolixibacteraceae > Sunxiuqinia > uncultured Sunxiuqinia sp. The sequence continues at coordinate 17,524 of NZ_OY782770.1, read as the reverse complement.
ACATCTTCCAAGCCACGCATTGTTTCTTCAAGTGGAGTCAGTGGGTCAACACCATGAATATAAAGTAAGTCGACATAAGATAAGCTCATTCGCTCCAGACTATCATTCACCGAGTCAATAATATGAGCTCTGGTCAGACCAACTTGGTTTGCTCCAGATCCCATCCGAATTCTGACTTTGGTAGCAACAACAACTTGTTGCCTGTTGATCCCAAGATCCGTAAGCGATTTGCCAAGTATTTTTTCCGATAACCCTTCAGAGTAGGCATTCGCGGTGTCAATGAAATTAATTCCGCCATCCAAAGCTGTTTTCATTAATTTGTTGACTTCTTCTTGTGGTACTTTACCAATAGTCTCCCAAAAACCTTTTCCGCCAAACGTCATTGTTCCAAGACATAATTCAGAGACTAAAATTCCCGTATTCCCTAATTGATTGTATTTCATAACACTTATTTTTTTGTAGTTATGTCAAAATGAACATTTCAGCATGCTTATGGTTGGTTAAAATATGTTAATGCAAGCAACTATTCAATCAATTGTTAGTTATATCAGCATTAATGAAAATCGAAATTGTTATATCGTGAAAACAAATTTTTATGAGTTTAAGGCTACCTCATTAGAAGGGAAAGAAATTGATTTTTCAACCTATGAAGGTAAAGTCATTTTAGTTGTAAATACCGCGAGTAAATGTGGATTTACTCCTCAATATGAAGGATTGGAGAAACTTCATAAAAAGTATAAAAAACAAGGCTTGGTCATTTTAGGATTTCCTTGCAACCAGTTTGGAAATCAAGAGCCCGGAACAGAAGAGGAAATTGCAGAAGGCTGCCTTGTAAATTATGGTGTTACTTTCCAAATGTTTAAAAAGGTTGAGGTTAACGGCGATCAGACACATTCAGTTTTTAAGTTTCTGAAACATAAATTAACCGGAGTTTTAGGAAGCCGTATAAAATGGAATTTTACCAAATTTTTGCTTGACAGAAGCGGAAATCCGGTAAAACGGTTTGCCCCGATTACGAAACCCGAGAAAATTGAGGAAGATATAAAAGCATTACTGTAGCTTATTCCGTCGTGATTTTGATTGTGGAAATTCTTGAAATTTTCATTCAATGATATGAAAAATGTCCGCTCATTTTTAAAAATTAAAAATCAGTGACTCGGGAAAAGATAAAACTAACTAGTTGACGAACTGAAGTTGTAATTAACGATTTTTTTTACTTACGAATCCACTCGGTTTTATCCTCAGCTGCAATTCGTGTTCGGCGTGGGCGCTGAAAAGCTTCATCGGGCTCTCCTAAAATAAAAAAGCCAATTGTAGTATCTTCTTTTTCCAATGCCAGAAAATTATGCATTTGTTCCGAATAGCAAATATCTCCGGTGCTCAGGTACCCGGCAATGTTAAACGCCTCCAGACTTAAGTAGATGTTCTCAACTGCACAGGCCACCGAAACGATATCCTCTTGTTCCGGAAAACGCTTGTGTGGATCTCTTTTTGCAATGATGGCGACAATGTGGGAAACACGTTTCCACTTTTCGCTGTATGCATGATACTTGAAATCGAAAAACTTATCGGCGGGGGTAATCTCTTTGTAAATTTGCTGTTGAACATTGAAAAAGCGTTTTACTCCCTCGTCGGCAAATACTTTAAACTGCCAGGCTTGAACCAATCCATGCGATGGAGCCCAGGTGGCATTTCCCAGTAGTTTCTCAATAACTGAATCGTCAATTTTACCGCCTTCTTTTAATCCATTTACAAAGGTTGATTTCCGGTTTTTTATCCATGCTGATATTTCTTGTGAATCTTTCATACTTGTAGTTTTTCTGATTTGTTTTAGTAAACAAGCAATCGTCCTTCAGGTTTACTACAAAAAGTTCTTTCAATCAATCTGGGTGTTGGGTTAATTGCTGAAGTTTCGTCAATCTGAACACGATTTTCTGTTTAAGTCCAGAATTTCTCTATTTTTGTGAGCAACTATTATAGGGATCGAAAATTATGAATGGCTCACTGAAACAGGTTAAAGATCTCATTGAATCAAATAAATTAGATGAAGCACAGCAGCTGATTCAAAAATCCTTGGATGTGGATTCCTCGTCAGAAGCATTGTATTTTTATCTTGGACAGATTTACTATAGACAGCAAAAATGGGGTGAAGCAATCAATGCGTATCACAAAGTGTTGGAGTTGAACCCGGATCACAAGGAAGCACAATCCAATACTGAGATGGCAAGAAATATTTTAGGGTATTTCACACCTGACATGTTTAATCCTTAATCATGATTTTTCTTTATGGCTTAGGCTACAGGAATGAAAAAAGCGAGTGTTGTTCCGTTTTTTAGGTCGCTTTCAGCCCATATCTCGCCATGGTGTTTATCGATAAACTCTTTGCAAATCAGCATCCTAAGCCTGTGCCTTTTTCTCCCTGCGTTCCGGCTGTTGTTATCGATTGGTCTATATTCATTAGTTTCGTTGTCTTTTGAAATACCAACTCCGCTATCGCTTACAGAAACCACTACAGCCTTATCGTTTCTTTTTGTATGCATGCAAATTTCCGAATTATGATGAGGAAGCTTAATGGCGATTGAAATAAATTGTATATAACGAAAATCCTTAATTTAGCGCAAATTATTGATTTCCAGTTGGAAAATCTTTTACCCACGAAAACTCAGGAAAGCTGCTTGTCTATAAATTGAAAATTTGCCAGAACAGGAACATATACATTGCTATTAGAGATTATTGTATTCGGGGTAGCTTTCCGCTCCACCACTGTATTTTCCAAAATGTTCCTATCTCCAGAATTCTGATCGGGTTGATTTTGCAACCTTTACACCATTAAAAAAAGCGAGCTTCGATCTGACGCATTTTCGTTATCTAAAGTATTTTTTAATCTTCAAATAAAAAGATGATCATAATTAAAAGGGGAATTCTGACTAACGTCAAATTTTGTTTTTCTTAGTTTGTATCGCTTTGTTCATAATGCTTTCAGCTTTATTTGTCTTTGTTAAATTTCAAGAAAACGTTAAAATTTCGTCGTTTGCAAAAGTATTTAATAAGCTCTATAGAAATAGATAATTTGATTTTAATCTATTTCGGAAGTGCATCTGTGGCGAATGTTCTTATAACGGTGGCGGTATGAAACGTTGCACATTTTGAAACACAAACTTATCAGCTGCTAAGCCGCTGGTTAAATGTTATTTCGTTCAATTATAGCATTATCTCTAAAATGTTATATGATCGCGTATTACCAGTTGAAGTTCTTATAATAAAATCGTTATTTGATATTTCTTAATAATTTAAGAGTTCTGTTTTTTAGTTTTTTTTGGTTTAAATATTGATATAAAAACGGTTAAAATAAGGGTAGTAGTCATACAAACCCCCAAAATTAAGTGATTCGTGTTATACCAGATATAATCAGAATTTTGAATGGCTTTCAGACCCATTTCCCCTGATATGTTTACTGTTTCTTCAATCCATGGACCAGAAAATATTGTCCCTAATACTATTATAAGAACTGTAATTATCCATTTAAAGATTAACCAACCATGCTTAAAATATCCCCATTTTGTAAATTGCGAGTAAATCCAACCTGTCAAAAGGCATATAACAGCAGAAGGAACGAGCAACTTCATATCAATAAAATAGATAATTTTATTCAACAAGTGTAACTCAGTTCCTGTCGATAAATCGTTGCCTAAAAAGTGTATTATAAACATTACAATTCCAGTTGTTATCCAAACTCCAGCTGCAATAACATGAATTGATTTTAACCATTTTCTTTGTTTTACTGTTAATTCTGCCATTATTTTATTTTAAATAGTTATTCGTATTTATGAGGATCAGTTTCAGACTTCTTAATATAATTTCCCTTTCTTGAGGTTCAATTCCTTGCATACTAATATTGGTTGATTTATATGCACATTTATGGACGTGATTGACGAGCTTTGTGCCTGTATCTGTTATAAAAAAAATTGAAATTCGTTTATCGGTAGAGTGCTTTTGCTTTTTTATTAAACCTGCTTTTTCCAATTTGTGAGTAATTCGGCTAATATTAGCAAAATCTTTAAACGTTAATTCGGCAAGCTCGCTTACTGTTAGATTTGCCGATTCTGAAAGATAATACAATATACTCCATTGTTCTGGCGTAATATTTAAGTTGTTTTCATTCAGTATCTTATAGAATACTCGCTTTATCATTATTGCACTTAATGCAATATGATGGTTTACTGATTTATCTAATTGTACTTTATCCATGCAAACTATATTTGTCATGACAAATATATAAAATTACTTGTCATGACAAAGTTTATCTTTCGCTGGTAACGTTTGGTGTAAGTTTTTGTAGCGGATTTTCGGGCTATTTCCAGTCCCGAAGGACCGAAATTGATGCGGGAATCTGTGCCCCACACACCACTGCTCCCACTATAAAATTTACACTTCTTTGTTACCTGCTAGGCTTAACCTTAATCATTTAATTGAAATCTTTGAAAGATTTAGTATTTCAAACATCATCACTTTTTTTGTTGTATTTGAGCTAAAACTTTGTGTCGATGGGTATCTCCCCATTTTTGAAGCTGCATAATAATGGGAATAAGTTCTAATCCTATTTCAGTTAAACTATAAATTACAGTATTGAGGCTATCTTTAACCTCTGTTTTAATTACTATTCCATTCATTTCCAATTCTTTCAATTCTTTAGAAAGAATTCGTGGTGAAATACCATGGCACTTCTTCATTTCATTGAAACGTTTGGGTTCAGATGACAAACATAAAATCAGACGCATTTTCCATTTTCCGTTTAACACTGTCAATAAATCATTTAATGGAAGAAAGAATGTATTACAATCATTCATCCCCGAGCATTTTGTGCAAGCCATGTTGAGTTACATTAGAGTTACTAGTTACATAAAGGATACTCCTGCAAAAGTAACAGATTAAACGAGTATTTTTGTGATGTTATCTAAATAATAATACTTGAAAAAATGAAAACAAAGAAATCAAAATTACCAGAAAAGTGTGTAGATCTTAAAGCGGCTTATATTCCTGCAACAAAGTGGTGGTGTTCTTTTTGCGGCCCAACCGGAGGTAATATTTGTTATCCGGTTTGTTATTTAATTGGGAAAAAAGATAGAAAATCCAAAGTGGGTTAAATTCATTTTAACACAAAATCTATTTGACTATTTTGTAAAATATGAAGTATAATTGAAAGTAAATATGAATGAAGTTTTTGAAATAATATTAATTGGGATATTGGCCATGGTTTGCTGTATCTGTCTACCTAATAGGGTGATAGGCTTGGTCTCTAAAGAATTGTTTGATTCCTTTATTTAATAATTGTAGTTCGTTTTTACAATCTAACTTATAGGCCTGAACCTATCTCGAATATACTCAGACACTGTGTTTTTATCTGTTAGTATATTTTGGCAATGGTTTTATTCCTGTTCTCCACTCACCAAATATCTTTCTATCAAAATGAATAATAATATATCCGGCTCTCAGCCTTGCAGGTAACGGCAGTCTGTCTGAAAAGTAAAATTAAGCCGTTTAGGTTTCAATGTTTGATTCTCATTAAAGCCAGCTATCCAAATAATTCTTTCATGGAAAGAGGTTTTCTTAGACAGTGTGACGTATGCTTAGTAGCGAATTTACATGCAGTAACTTCAGTTAGATATAGAATTTTTTATATTTGCTTGTTTTCGGCTTAGCTATTAAACCGCTATTATTTTATACATTGTTTGACTCAGTTTTTTTCTTTTCTGACTTTTTATAAATCCATTCCATTAAAAAACAAAATCCAATAATCGCTATTGAAGTTATAACACCAATAGTATTTGAAGCGTATTGTTGATTAATTAAAATGATTGTAGCAACCATACATAAAACAAAACCTGTCATAGGAATTATTTTATTACTACCTGTTTCTTTTGATAATCGATATCCAACAAGATTAACTACACCAAATATGAGTAAAAAGCCAACGCTACCTGCTGTTGAGATACTCTCTAATTTGAGTAGGTTTACTAAAATTAATGTAGCTATTGCGGTAATCATTAATCCAACTGGCTGATTCCAAAGTTTTGCTAAAAAGTGATGAGGTATTTCATCCTCCTCTGCTATCTCGTAATTTACTTTACTTCCTCCATAAAGAGATGCGTTGATTGCTGAAAAAGTTGAAATTAAGGCTGCAACTGTAATAATAGAAAACCCGATTTTCCCCAGCATTGGTTTTGCTGCTTCAGCCAAAACATAATCTTGCGCTGTTGCTATTTTCGAAAATGGTAATGAGCCTACTGTTACCAACGCAATAACGATGTATAGTATAATTACAAAAATTACAGAATAGTAATAAGCCCTTGGAATATTCTTCTCAGGGTTTACGATATCTGGTGCTGCGTTTGCAATGAGTTCAAAACCTTCGTAAGCTACGAAAATCACCATTCCGCCTGCAAACAATTTGATTGGTGTTTCCCAATTTGAAACTGCAAGTTGAGCAACATTTGCATTGCCTATTAAACCGTAAGCACCAATAAAAATAAAGGAAATCAAAATTACCAGTTTGATAACTACAGCATAGGATTCTATTTTACCAACTACAGTGATACTATAATAGTTAATCGCTGTTGCTAAAACAATAATTACACTTGCATAAATGTGAAAGTCTATCGCTTTGTCGTGAGTTAATTCTAATAAATTAGGTGCGTAAGAACCAAACGCTGAGGCATAAAGGGAAAGCATTATAATGTAGCTTATCCATAATAAGTTGCTAGCTCCTCCGCTAAAGATTGTTTTTCCAAAACCTTGGTTGATGAATTTAACCGTTCCACCTCTGTCAGGATACTTCGTTGAAAGCTTAACATAGCTGTAAGAAGTTATTACTGCTAAAATGCCGGCAAATAAAAATGCTAAAGGTGTTCCGCCCTTTGCGAGTGAAACAGCAAGTCCAAGTACTGCAAAAATTCCACCACCAACCATTCCACCAATTCCGATAGAAATAGCTTCTTTTAAACCTATTTGTTTATTCATATGGTATTCGTTTTTTCAAATTGTGTGTTGTAAAACGTTTTTTTATTCCATTCCGCATTCAATTCAGCGAGTGAATTCGGGGCAATTATTTGCGTATTTGTGCTCAATTCTGTATTGTCCGTTTTTAAAATATAATCTCCCGCAAATTTTTTAATCCGTTTTATTCTGGTCAGATTTAGTTTTTTCCCAAATGATTCATTCATGTTGATAATTCCTTTTTCAATGGTTAAATATTTTTAATTCTTTTGGTAAAATAAAATCCGAAATACATTAGAGAAATAAAAATCCAACCGTAATCAATCCAGTTTGGATCTTTCTTTCCAAATACTCCAACAAAAACCAGATTAACCAAATGAGTCCTATAATTAAATTCACATTTAGGTGTTTCTTTTTGTATTCTATTTTCACTTAATAAATGTTTTATGGTTGGTACATTTTGTCGGGGATGATTTCGGGGAGCGTTCCTGTCCGAAGGACACGTAACAGAGATCCCCGAATCCGCAGTTGGCGCACCTCCAAACCCCGCCCTGCAATATGTACTTTGTCAACGCTAGCATTTTTATTTAAATCTATATCGTATTCCCCAAAGTGTCCGAATGTCAGAAGAAAAATTATCACCTATTTGAGGAGTTAATTCCATCAAGACAGAGAGGTTTCTTACATTCTCAATCGGACTAATTTCTAGTTGAAGTGGAATTGTTAATCCATTTGCTCCATCAATTTCTCTAAACGGGCATGCACTAAAACCAAGTCCAATTGAAAATTGGTGATAGTCATGTTGTTTAAAATTATACATGATGGTTGGTTCAAGTATTATATCTTCAGAATCTCTGTTTAGAAAAGCTTTCAATTCACCACTTATTTTTTTGTCATTGTCGGTACTTATACTAATAGCCTGAAGCGAATATGCTGAAAGGCTTACTTGTCCGAACGAACTTTTAATTGTGAGTGTAATTGTCAAAAGAAAAATGAATCTTAGATAGTTTTTCATGGTTTTTATCTTAATTGAGTTTTGTTTGCCAACGGTCTTGTATATGAGTCGTAGCGCATTTTACGCACTAACTTTTAGATTTAGCAGGGGCTTTAAATATACAAAAAAGCCATAGATGTGGTACAAATTCCGCTATGGCTTATATACATTGTTGTAGCTAGTATTTTTATTCCGATTCTGTTATTAATACTCGCCCTTGTTTTTTAGCTTTTGAATCTCTTATTCCACCAAGAACAGCTCCTAAAAGCATTCCGCCAATAATTCCTATTAACATAGAATATATTCCTAATGCTGAATTAAATAACATGCTAAAAATAGAACCTAAAACTATTCCGATTCCAGTTCCAACTCCTGCGTAATAACCTTCAGAAACTAGATTGAGTTTGTCTTTCAAGAATTTCTTAAATTCAGATAGTTTTTGACTTAAATATTTTTTTCTATTATCGGATTCAGCTTTTAAGTTTAGAGTTTCTAATTCCGATTCAATGGATTGAATTTGGGTTTGGGTTAAGTCTCTACTTTTTAAATCTGACAAAATCCCAATGTACTTGTCATAAATTTTTATTTCAGGCTTTTCAACAGAATTAGTTTTCAAGTTCAAAAAGAAAGTCAATGTTTCTTTTATTTCCATAATTTTGTTTTTAAAATTACTACAAAGTAGTGTTTGTTGTTACTATACTTTCTTGGATTATTTTCTTAACCCTTCCATGTCGTTTTTAATTTCCTCTAGTTTTCTTAATAATGTTCCGTATCCAATATTTAAATCCCACCTATAGAGTTTTTCAGCAAAAAACACAGACATAGTTACAATTATTAAAAGACCAACCAATCCCAAAAGGGGAATTCCAAATACAAAGTTCATTTCTGGATATACCTGTAATAATCTTTGTGTAAGCCTATTCCCTACTGTAATTCCATCTATTTTTAGAAACCATTGCCCCAAAAAAATAGAAATAATTATCACGGGATACATAATTCTAGCCAAGTTAATGTTCCATTTGTTTTTAAGGTCCATCCATTTTAAAAAAGATGTAAGGTGTTCATAGCAGTTTACTCCTTTTACAAGTCGCTTTTGTTTTTTCAATAAAATTTTATCCACAATTACCATTAGATTAAATACTAAGAATATAGGGATTCCCATGATTGGGATGCCGATTAGAAATGATATTCCCAGAATAGTAAGTGATGCTATAAAAATTAACTGAATATTTATTTTGAACCTTCTTATATACCTGTCAATTGCGTGAATTGACTTCCTATTATACAACTCGTTGATTTTAGGGATAGAAATAGGTTCGCTATTCAAAAAACCTTCTTTCCAAATTGTTTCAATTGATTTTTCCATTTAATATTATTTTTAAACGTTTTTTAATTCGATCAACTCGTGTACTGATATTGCTTGGTGAAGTCCCAATAATTTCAGCGACTTCTTTGTATGGTTTCTCTTCCAAATAGAGTAGAATTACTGCTCTATCTACTTCCGAGAGAAGCTTAATAGCATTATAAAGCTCGTTAAATACCTCATCACTAAAGGCTTGGTTTTTTTCGTTGATGTCGAAAGAGTTGAAATCCGAAGCAAAAAGGTACTCATTGTTCTTTTTCTTCTTTAGTAATGTTAGGCAGGTGTTGAGTGATACCTTATAAACCCATGTTGACCATTTTGCTTGTTTTGAAAAGTTATTTCTGCTTTTCCAAATTTGCAGACAAACTTCCTGATAGTAGTCCTCAAAATCTTCCTCTGTATTAGTATATGCCTTACAAATCTTTATTATAATTGTGGCAAAAGGTAAAATTGACGTTTTATAGAAATTATCAAACAAAATGTTTTTTACTTAATTAGTTCCGAAAATTGCAAATTATCACACTTTATTAGTGTTTTTTTAATTGAAGCTGATTTATAATTATGGAATGACGATTTTGAGATATTACCGCCAACGGTTGGTACATGTTGTCGGGGCGGATTTCGAAGAGCGTTCCTGTCCGAAGGACACGGAACGCTCTTCGAAATCCGCAGTTGGCGTACCACCGAACCCCGCCTTGCAATATGTACCGTGTTACCAACCGTATTTTATTATTCATTAAATACAACATCAAATTTCTTGAATTTTAAGTCTCCATTTCTCAACGAGTTTAATTCGAGTTTATTTTTATCAATGATGGCTTTAAAGTCAAGTATTTTGTTGCTTTTACTAACGATAAAACTGTCCTGCGGAATATTTAAAATGAACTTCTTGTTATTCTTAAATACCCCAAACAATTCGTCCCGCTTATTCAGTTCTTTTTCCAATGAATAGTCGTTATAAACTATATAATCGGATTTGTCAGATTTATCCAATGAAATTCCAATCACTTTGTCAGCATAGTTATTATCCTCTGGCGGAAAGCCAAGAAACCAATAAACTAAAACATGATAAAGAAAATAGTCATTCATGTCGGATGGAATTTTTATCGCTGTCCAGTCTCCAATTGGGCTTTTGAAAAATGATATATTTTTTGATTTTCTGGCGCTGAAAGCTGTCCAAATTCCTTAAGCTTTTCCTCTGCTGATTTTAATTTGTCGCCTCTGATAAGAATAAATCTATGGTAATTTGCAGTTTTCAGTATTTCATGAGAATAAACTGAATCATCTGAATTTTTCTTTTTTTGATTATCAGAGCTGCAAGCAAAAAGTAAAAAAATGAAACAAGTACTTATAGTTCTATTCATTTTTGTTTTCATTGTCTTTGCTTAAATTATAAACCACTCGATAACGAGATATACAACAATAAGAATGACTATCAGATAGGTTAGATATTTTAGCCATTTGGTCAATTGTTGATTCTTTGTTTTTGAAGAAATAAAGTTCAATAAAAATCCAAACGATATTGTCAGGATAAACAGCCCTGTAAGAAATTTGCTTTCATGATTTATAATCATTTTAATACCAACATAGAATGTCATGGCTGAGAAAATTAAATTTTTATAAGAGTCAAGGAACTTCGTAATTGTCATGATTTAAAATGTTTTATTAAAATTCTTATTGTTTGTTTATCTCTTTTCAATATGGTTGCTAACGGTGGTGGTATGAGGTCGTGACAGTCAGACGAGAGTCTGAGTGTCCGACCGAAACTGAGGTTGGGACGAGATTCGACTTGTCGAATCCGCACAAACCCAGCCATGCCTTATACCACGTGTTAGCGCCTGGGCTTTATTTTCCTCCATATTTTCTAAATGAAGTAATAGTTTGATAAATTCCATATCCAATAAAAATTCTTGAAGCAAGTACACTTAGATTAGTCTGCCAAGTATTTGAATTGTCATCAAGTCTTAATTTAGGAAAAGATGCAATAAAGCTTGAAAAATGATTAAGTCCAAATATAAAAGCTTCTTTTGTTTGTTCTCTTGAACTGTTTATATCCCAATAAAAGTATTGGTCAGAGAGCGTTGAATTGTAAATGCAGAAAAATACGTATCCAATTGCAATTGTGAAAATGATTCCTCTTATCCAGCTTATTCCATGATTATTAGAAATGAAATTCAGGTATAGTAAAGTTTTATCCCAACCAATTTTTAGTTCTTTGCGAAGATGATGCATTTCTTTTGCTTTAAATTGCAAGGCTAGATTTCTATTACCTTGTTTCTCCATTGCAAGTTTAAGCTGCCTGTAAGTTTCCCTGTAGTACATGTTTTTATTAATATTTTCATGTGGCTCTATTTTATATCCAAGAGTTGGCAATTTTGTCTCAGTTTGAATTTTACGGGGAAATAAAGAGTTGGAAAGTAATATGTTACTTACATTACTTTTTGCTATTACAACTTCATCAAATTTCTTGAAATTTATATTTATGAACTCAGTATCATTAATGTTCGAATCATAAATTAGCAATAGATTGTAATTTTTGTCAAGAACAATGTTACTGATTGTCAATTTATTATTATTGTGAAAATATTGGAGAAATATCAGTTTAGTTCTAATCCTATTGAAGGTAAGGTTGCCAAAATTGACCGCACCAATCGATAAATGAGTAATTGGAACATTCTCAAAAACTGCATTTCCATGAATAACACCTGAAATGTTACACATTATTCCATTTGATTCATAATCGATATCTTGCTCATAGCAATATAAGTTGAAGTTGCTATCAAATCTACAATCAGAGATGTCTAAAGATTCAATGTTTGAAGCATAATCTATGCTAAAATTTTGTTTTGCATAGACATTCGCGAGAGTTAGTCTTGGATTATGACTTTCTTTTCGAATTACTACTTGTTCATAAAAATTCGATTTATGAAGATAGTTGGTTTCCCAAATAGAACACTCATAAAAGTCCCACCTGTCATAGAGATTTGTTGATTCGAAAAATAGATTATCAATTTCAAGATTATCATCAAATGAAATGGATTTATTTACGTTCGCTCTTGTGAAACTTAAATCGTGTATTTTTGAAGAACTCAGTTTTAAAGAACAGTTTATCTCTTTCGCAGGAAAGCTAACATTTTTATAACTACCTCCAACAAGATGAATTTCACCGTCTTCATTTACTATTGACTGAACATCTCCTTTAAATATCAATTTGTCACAGTGGAAATTTTCAATTTCAAAAACATTAAAAGATGCATTTATGAAATTGATACTCTTTTCTGCATTGCAGTCTTTAAAAACTCGATTTCTTTAAAATACACATCACATTTAAATTCACAGTTTTCGAATTCAAGCTCTTCGAAAAAGTTGGTTTTTTGACATTTATTGTCTCCTCAAAAATGCAATTTGAAAGTTTTATCTTTTTAAAACCTCTATTTATGATTTCAATTTCCTCTGCAATTTTTAACCCTTTTATTTCTCCACCTTGATTAAGCAGTCTATTGAATTCTGGTATATTTATGTTAGTGTATTTCATTTAATAAGTTCTTGATTCAGCCTTGGCGCTAACGGTCACTTGTAAGTTGTCGTTGCGGATTTCGGAGCTCGTTCCTGTCCGGCAGGACAGAACGATGTTGCGAGAATCCAGCGAACGACACCGCACAAACCCCGCAATGCAATTTACACTTCCTAAGCAACATCAATATAAATGACATTGACGAGAGGCACTATAGAGATTTAAATGAAGGGTTTATTGAAGAATTGAAAAAAGCAGAAAGTGAATGGACAACTATCAGAAAACTTGCTGAAAATTCAAGAAAGCATTGGTTAAGTGCAAACTTCGGTATACCATTTATACAAAATGAAATAACTCTTTTTCCTTTAATTGCTGGTTCATTTACTTGGCTCTATTTTAATGAAAAATCAAATAAAACTAAAATGAAAAACTTTAAAGTACAGAATCCAATTTCAATATATGTGGATTTAAAAAATCAAAGACAAAGTTTTTTGACAGAGATAAGAAATTGTATAATATAAAAACAACCGTTAACAAAGAACTGAGCTTAAAAACAAATAAAAACCCATAATTTTTGATTTAAAACACCCTGTTTTTTTGGGGGCTGTTCCCAAAGAAAAATTATTGACCGACGATGGTACTTCGATAGGCCGGATCGTATGGTATCCCTGATTTGGCAATGGCAAAAGCTTGTTTGACCAATTTGTTGCATACAGCAATTAAAGCTAGCTTTTTTGACTTTCCTTTGTTTACAATTCGTTGATACAATGCATGGCACTGAGGATTGCATTTACTGGCTGTAAAACTGCACATAAACAAATGGTTGCGCATATTCGGATTGCCCCGTTTACTGATTCGGGACTGCCCGTTTATACTTGTACCTGAAGTATGTTCCGTAGGAGCCAGTCCAAAGAATGCGGATACCTGACGGTAGTTATCGAAGTTCCGAAAGCCATTACTCATAATTATCAGGTAAACTGCAGTCTTTTTTCCCACTCCGGGAATAGAAGTTATATTGCTCAATAAATCACCATCGTATTGTTTTATAAGCACTTCAATCTCCTGTTCCAAAAGGACAATCTCATCCTTAACATGACGTAGCTGACGTTTCAATGAAGTGATAATCCTGCCCGTTTTAACACCCCTGCTTTCCAGTCCCTGGATATGGTTCTTTAAGGCTGTATTCTGCTTTAAATATAACACTACAACTTTCTGAAGCTGCTTACTCTTTTCGATGTATTCAGGTTCCGGAATCCATTGTTTAAGTGGCTGTTCCTGTGCAAACAATGCAATCATTCGAGCATCACTCTTATCGGTTTTATTCTGCTGCAGCTTCATCTGAATAAAACGTTTAATGGTTAAAGGATTTACCACAGAAACTTCAATCCCTTTTTGGTAGAGGAAAACGGCAAGCTGTTGGTAATAACTTCCGGTTGATTCCATCACGCAATGAGTGTTGGACTTCATTAATTTGTAAAACAAGCGAAAACCCTTTGAATCATTACTGTAACAATGATGCCCTGTTGATAAATCCCATACATCGAATGTCTCTTTTGAGATGTCAACTCCAATAAAATGTTTACTTTTATACATAACCATTAGATTATGAAAGAACGAATCTACGGTAATATAGCAACCTAAAAACAGGCTTTTAGCCCAGAGAACTGATCGTATTGCAGTAGTAAAAGAGTGGTGATAATCTTTGTTGACAGGCTCTGATGGCCTAAATTGTAACTCAACCTTACTCCACTCTTTCGTTCTTTCTGTTTATTGATAAAAGATAAGAAAATGTAAACTTAGGTTGCAGTAGTAAAAGAGTGGTGATAATCTTTGTTGACAGGCTCTGATGGCCTAAATTGTAACTCAACCTTACTCCACTCTTTCGTTCTTTCTGTTTATTGATAAAAGATAAGAAAATGTAAACTTAGGAAATTGTATTTTGTTTCAAGGACAAGTCAATTTGTTGATTTTTAAGGTTCAATTGATATAGCGGATTAACAAGATTTTCATAAACAATAAATCTTTGTCTTCGCATTTTTTCGTCAATATCTTGCCACCTTTTGAAAATTTTGTCCCTTTCGATTAAATAGTTGAACACGTTTTCAGGGAAATCTGATTTAAGTATTTTTCTCCCAATAAAAGGGTGCATTAATTCATCATTTTCTTGTCTTAGCTCTTCAAGATTTTTATAATATGAGGTTTCATATTTATTAAATGTTGTCGCAAAGTGTTCAAAATCTTTAATAATGCGATTTTCGGTAAATTGCAGAGTTTCTAAAATGGACCATACTTTATTAAATGCTTTTTGTCGTAATTTTCTTTTGAGTCGGAATTTGAAAAGAGCAATAAATGAATTATACATTGAATTAAAATCTTGCTTAAAAGCAAGTTGTAAATATGTAATCCTCGTAAATTTTAGTGTCCAATTGTCATTGAGGTCTATTTTTAATGAATTTCTAAATTCGTTGACATGCTTTGATTTAGTCCTAGATTTAAGTATAATTTCATTTATAATATTTCTAAAGGAAATTCGGATTTGATGTCTTGTCGAGTAATTAATAAAACTATTAACTGCTAGTCTCCCGAAACTTCCAATGATAAAAACAATCAATGAGATTAAGATTGGAGCAGAAATCTCGTTGTCAATTCCGAATATGTTGTTAATCGTTTCTATCATTTTTCATAATTATGGCTAACGGTTTGGCTATGTGGAGTGCGGGACTTTGAAATACTTCACAGTCAGGCTACCACTGAGCCAATTCGTTTATTTATATTTTAGTTTTTATAGCCAAATCGTCATTGACGAATTGGCGGTGTTGTAACAATGAACCACAGCTGCAAAAACCGCTGCAACCCGCATTAAATATAGCTTTTGTTAGGTACTGGGCTTTTTTATATAAAGTTTTATTAGTCTTAACTAATCATTTTAAATATAAATATGTTTGTTTTAAACCAATTATTTAAGTAATAATTTTAATTGTTCTTGACTATTGTCGGTACATATTCTCAAAAAATAAATACCCTTAGAAGCATGAGATAAATCGATTAATTCATCTTTTTCTCCACTAAAATTTACTTTTCTATTTAGAATTATTGTTCCTAAAGAATTTATTATTTCAAACTTGATATTTACATATTCAGAGGATTTTAACCTTAGTTTAAATATACCTTCTGATGGATTAGGAAAAACCTTAGTTTCAATTGAATTTAGAATTGAGTTAACTCCAGTTATTTGAGAAACATTAACGGTCCAGTTATTTGATGTTAATCCATCCTCCGATGTTATTGTATAAACTACCGGCGAAGTAAAATCATTTGCAGTTATTCCTGATGTTTGAATCGTCGTTCCAACCTTTGCGGTTGCTCCTGCCGATAAAGTATATATTGCTACTAAATTATTTACTGATGTACCATAGGGTAAGGTTACTGATATGGTTCTGTCTTCTTCACTTATTTCCGTACTTCCTGTAAGGTTTGGAATACTAAATGAGGTTATATTCGCTAACGTATTCTTTGCAATAGTAACATTAATTGTCCAGTTTTTTGATGTTAATCCATCCTCAGAAGTTATTGCATAAACTACAGGCGAAGTAAAATCATTTGCAGTTATTCCTGATGTTTGAATCGTCGTTCCAACCTTTGCAGTTGCTCCTGCCGATAAAGTATATATTGCTACTAAATTATTTACTGATGTACCATAGGGTAGAGTTACCAATATGGTTCTGTCTTCTTCACTTATTTCCGCACTTCCTGTAAGGTTTGGAATACTAAATGAGGTTATATTCGCTAACATATTCTTTGCAATAGTAACATTAATTGTCCAGTTTTTTGATGTTAATCCATCCTCAGAAGTTATTGCATAAACTACAGGCGAAGTAAAATCATTTGCAGTTGTCCCCGATGTTTGAACCGTTGTTCCAATTTTAGCCGTGGCTCCTGCCGATACAGAAAACGTTGCAATTAAATTATTTGCTGATGTGCCATAGGGTAGAGTTACCGATATGGTTCTGTCTTCTTCATTTATCACTGTATTTCCTGTTTGATTTGGAATACTAAATGATATTATATTCGCTAACGTATTCTTTGCAATAGTAACATTAACTGTCCAGTTTTTTATTGTTAATCCATCCTCGGAAATTATTGCATAAACTACAGGCGAAGTAAAATCATTTGCAGTTGTCCCCGATGTTTGAACTATTGTTCCAACCTTTGCGGTTGCTCCTGCCGATAAAGTATATATTGCTACTAAATTATTTGCTGATGTGCCATAGGGTAGAGTTACCAATATGGTTCTGTCTTCTTCATTTATTACAGAACTTCCTGTTTGATTTGGAATACTAAATGATATTATATTCGCTAACGTATTCTTTGCAATAGTAACATTAATTGTCCAGTTTTTTGTTGTTAATCCATCCTCAGAAGTTATTGTATAAACTACAGGCGAAGTAAAATCATTTGCAGTTGTCCCCGATGTTTGAACCGTTGTTCCAACCTTTGCAGTTGCTCCTGCCGATAAAGAAAATGTTGCAATTAAATTGTTCGCTGATGAGCCATAGGGTAAAGTTACCGAAATGGTTCTATTTGCTTCACTTATCTCTGTATTTCCAATTTGATTAGGGATACTAAATGAAGTTATATTGGCTAATGTATTTTTTGCAAT